>NZ_DS981468.1 GCF_000154845.1 Phocaeicola coprocola DSM 17136
TGAACAAGGGAAAGCTATACGGATTGAGGGTATATGCAAAAGCTCTCAAAAGGTATGTTTCCTTAGCCATCTGGTATCCGATGGACGGGAGGACAGACAAGTGGCAGCTTTACTTCTCTACAGACGATTCCATGGATGGACGAGAGGTGCTGGATTATTACCCAACCAGGTTCCAACTGGAATTTTGCTTTAGAGATGGCAAGCAGCATGCAGGAATCACCAGCTGCCAGTCTACCGACTTCAGGAAATTGGATTTTCACTTCAATGCATCGCTTGCTGCTGTCAACTTGGCCAAAGCGGCATGTAAGAGGCTCGGAATAACCTATTCCATATCCTCCTGCAAGTCTTTCATACACAATGCTTATATGCTTGAACGATTTATTTGCGTGTTTGGGATTAGCCCAGACCCGCAAGTTATTGACAAACTTTTCAAAGAACTCATTTTATTTACTGCCAGAGCCGCTTAGGCTTGGCGAATTTTTAACGAACTATTGTATACTATTATAAATCATTTTTGATTTTAGTGTTACTCTAGTCTTTTATAGGCCATAACAAATCCCTGATATCTACTTCAAGAATTTTTGCAATTTTCGCTAATGTCTCTAGATTGGGCTGCATAGTGTTGGTACACCATTTCGAAACAGTTCCCGGATCTTTACCCAGTTGTTCTGCCAACCATTTATTGGTGCGTTTCTTTTCTGCTAGAACCACTTTCAAGCGATTAATATCTTTGTTCATACATTACATAATATGTTTTCAAAAACAAAGATAATCATTATAATCGAAAATCTATTCTGATTATAATGATTATCTGACAAATATATGTCGAAAAACGACTTTATATTGGAATATACTTCAATAATACTTTTGGTTCATGTGGATTGTTTTTCTTTATCTCTTCTTTCTTTTACCCTTTCCTGTCCTGGCATTTTTTTAGCCAACACACTTCCTCCTGCAGGAAAATATATAGGAAAAACTTTATACAAGAAACTTACAATATCATTACGCTTCTTACCCATGTTGAAAAAAGCAGAACAAACAAAATACATAAGGTCTTGCTGACTACATGTATCTTTTTGCTGAATAGATATTGATGGAGCGATTATCAAGTCATGTTCTGCAAATGCGCAGGCACAGGCAAGAATAGCTTTCTGCTCTTCCTCAGTAAATACTTTGATTTTTTCTGTTAACCATTCAAGTTCTCCTTTGAGAAGTGATTTTTGCTTTTCATTTTGATGTTTTAATAGAGCATTTACATTTTTTTGTTGCTTTTCTGTCAAGGCATTTTCTAATGCTTGATTTTTTTGTTTAAGAAGATTGAATTTCAGCAAACCTGCAATGTACATACAAAAATATCCCACCGCAATATCGAATATTAAAATAAGCAGGTATTCTTCACTTGAAATTTGCGTAAACTTAGTCAAATATTCATTGATAGGAATAACGGCAAATAGCATGATGATGGCTATTACATAAAGCACTATATATCGAGTTTTATGTTTTACTTGCTGTAAAGAAGCAAACAAAAAAGCGATTACCAAAATGGCAACTATAACACAGAGTGGTATAAGATATATTCCCATAGGTCTATTCTTCTGCTTTAGGATTAATTACAATACGCCAATAGCCACCATGATCTGCTCCCTCTCTGACAAGCAATCCTTTGGCTTTTAGATTTGCAATCTGCATTTCAATGGCTCGTTTACTGACTCCTATTTTTTCCGCCATCTTATCTTGAGATATAGAGCCATCTGATATTACAAGGTCAAGAATGCTTTGTGCAGTCCGTCCCAATCGTTTTTGTTTCACCGAAGAATTTTGCAAATCACCGAAGGTTTTCACCGAAGATTTCTGTAAATCACCGAAAGTTTTCACCGAAGATTCTTCATCGATAGAGTACTTTTCGAAGCTACTATTTACTCTGTTGGCAACTTCTTCTATAGGTATCCTTCCGTTCTCTCCCCAATTCAAATTATAGAATGTGGTATAGAAAGAAATTGCTTCCGTTTGATATTGTGGCTCTTTGCCCGGCAGGAAATTAGGCAGTTTCTCCGTAAGTTCCCGCATTTTCCTTAAGCCCGAACCGCGTTTCTCCATATAGTCCAATTGAGTAAACATATCCGCAATAACTGGATTACGGCGCATGGACGGCACTTTGTATATGTCTCGGTCTTGAATTTGTGTGCCATCAAGCATTGCTCCTGGTGATACCAATTCTACTCGGTCATCATAGATGTCAATATGTACTTCACCACCCATTACTGTGTAATCTCTATGGATAAGATGGTTTACCAATCCTTCAAAAATAGCACGGTCGGAATAGTCGGGGAGATTCAGGCGATAGTTCGGCATCTTGACCCACCCGCTCATGGTATAGTTCTTGATGAAGTCCATGCCATATTTCAGAAGCAATACGAGATTTGCCCGATGCTCTACGGAACTGATGGCATCGTCTTTATAGAGCCCCGTCCAACGGGTGCAGAAAATACGTGATTGGAATACGGTGCAATTGTCCACAAACAACAATCCGGCATTGGTCAGTTTCCCGTCAGATGTGACAAGTCCGAATGATTCCAAATACTTATCGTTCCATTCCTGATGGGTTTGCTCACGGAAAGTATTGGCGAGAATAATAAATGAGTGCTTGCTGGCATCCACTTGTGTAGGAAGAGAATCCCATGTCATGTGTGTACCTTTCAATACCAACGAAAGAAGTTGTTGTGAATTACACTCCACGCTTTCATTGCCAACCCGTACATATGCAGTACGTGTTCCGTCCTGATAATAGTAATAAGGTGTAAGCGTTCCTGCCTTTACTTTCACTTCAAGCAGGGTATGTCCTTCATGTTCTATCGGAATAAGTTGAACTTCCGGCACAGGGTCAAGTCGTGCCTTTATCATTTCACTGATAAAATCAGCATCGGCTTGTGGATTCTCCAACCCTACAATTACGCCGTCATCATTCACTCCATAGAACAAACTGCCACCGTCCGTATTGGCAAATGCCGACACGGATTTAAGCCATGACTTTACTTTCTTACGCTCCAACATTTCCTTGAAATCGTAAGCCGAGCATTCCGCTATCAATGTATTGTTATGTATCTGCATCGTTTTCTTATTGTTGTTTGGGTATAACATCCCAATATCATACACAAAGGTAAGGATAAAACCGAAGAATCTGTTAAAAACATCGCTTTCTTTTGATTTTTATGCGTTTACATCTCTTTATTTATGAATAAAAATCGTAATTTTGCAAGCAAGAGCTGTGGTTGCTTATGGATGCTTATTTTCGGGTTTGCGTTATATTTGCAACACATGTACGCAAGTCGCTGATAGATATATCACGTTGATTTTGAGGAAGTTAAGCAATATATTGACTAAATAATAAATGAAATCGGTATAATCCTTCAATGGATTATGCCGATTTTTTTGTTTCATATCTAGTTAGATAGATATTTATATAATTAAGATTGGATTCATTAAGAATTAGAAATATTTTGGTTTATATTGTGTGTTAATTTTTAAAAATATATCTTTGTAGCATAATATTATTAATTATTTTATACTATGAAGAGATCTCTAATGATGATTGCAGGGCTGTTTTTGTCAGTCTGTTCCATTACTGCGCAAAATCTTTCAATGGATCGCGTGAATGCCGATTTCCAAAAAAAGAAAGAAGCACTGCCGACTGGTGATTTGTTTAGTGTTTTCCGACAACAGCTTACACAAGAAGAACGTGATGCACTTACTTTCTTTTATGCTTATATGTCAGTCGGAGATATAACAGATTATTCCGGTGGTTTTTATTTGGAAAATGTACGTAGCTCATTGTCTACGCGAAAAGAAACGACATGGGGTAAAACAATACCCGATGATATCTTTTCGCACTTTGTCTTGCCGGTACGAATAAATAATGAAAATCTGGATCGTGCACGCATGATTTTTCATGATGAACTGATGCCCCGTTTAAAAGGGCTTTCTATGCACGATGCTGTGCTTGAAGTAAATCATTGGTGTCATGAAAAAGTAAATTACCAACCGGCTGATGCTCGTACCAGTGCACCATTGGCTACAGTGAAGACAGCTTACGGACGTTGTGGTGAGGAATCTACTTTTCTTGTTGCTGCTCTTCGTTCTGTAGGCATTCCTGCCCGTCAGGTTTATACTCCTCGCTGGGCTCATACGGATGATAATCATGCATGGGTAGAAGCATGGGTTGATGGTGAATGGCATTTCTTGGGAGCTTGCGAACCTGAGCCCGTTCTCGATTTGGGATGGTTTAATGCTCCTGCCAGTCGTGGTATGCTAATGCATACAAAAGTATTTGGCTATTATCAGGGTCCAGAAGATGTTATGCGCCGTACAGCGAATTATACGGAGATTAATATTATAGGAAATTATGCTAAGTTTGCTCCTCTTACTGTGACGGTTGTTGATAGCCAACAGAAACCTGTAGAAGGTGCATGTGTACAGTTTAAGGTCTATAATTATGCAGAATTCTTTACTGTTCATACTCGTACAACAGAGAAGGATGGTAAGGCTAGCTTGTCTGCTGGTCTGGGAGACATGATGGTGCTCGTAACGAAAGGTGACCAGTTTGGTATTAAGAAAGTAACATTTGGAAAAGAACGTGAGGTCGCTATAGAACTTAGTCACCGTATAGGTGAAGAGTTTTCGTTTCCTGTAGATCTAGTACCTCCTCCCGTAAAACCGAACATACCGGAAGTTACTCCTGAGCAACGCGCTAAAAATGATATTCGTTTCAATCGGGAAGATTCTATTAGAAATGCTTATGTTGCATCTTTCCCAAATGCTTCAGCTATCGAACAATTTGCATCAGAAACAGGGTATAAGGCTGCGGATGTCAATAAATATATTGTTGCTTCAAGAGGTAATTATGGTGATATAATGGCTTTTTTGCGTGAGGCTGCCAAAAAAAATTATGCAACACGTGCACTTCAATTGTTAGCAACGCTTTCAGATAAGGATTTACGTGATACTCCTAAGAGTATATTGGATGATCACTTATATAATACAGATCTGGCTTTGGATGCGGATAAAGTATTAGCTCCGCGTATAGCAGGCGAAATGTTGACTCCATATCGTTCTTTCTTCCAGAAAGAGATTTCGAAAAAAGATGCCAAAATGTTCCGTGCAAATCCGAATAATTTGGCAGAATGGTGTCGTAAGAATATTACACTTCGAGATGAGTTGTGTTGTGTTGGAACTTTTATTTCACCCGAAGGAGTTTGGCGTAGTCGTATTGCCGACCGTGTGTCACGTGATATATTCTTTGTTGCAGTTGCACGCTCGTTAGGCATTCCAGCATGGATAGATGGAGTTACAGGAAATGTATTCTATAGAAATAATGGTTCAGATATCCAGCTGGATTTTGAAAGTGGAGTATCTGGAGTCTCTGAAACAGGTAAATTGCAATTAGCATATTCACCTATACCGCAGCTGAATGATCCGGAATACCTTCGTCACTTTACTCTCTCAAAATTTGATGGAGTAGGATTTACATTATTGAATTATCCTGATTTTGCAAAATGGAGTGCTTTGTTTAAAGAACCATCTTCTTTGGATGAAGGATATTATATAATGGTTTCTGGAAGCCGTCTGGCAGATGGTGGTGTATTAGGGCAGGTTTCTTTTTTCAATGTTCGCAAAGGTGAGGTGACAAATGAAAAATTGCTTGTGCGTGATAATACTGAAGCTGTGAAGGTGATTGGTAACTTTGACTCTGAATCTAAGTTTATAGATGCTGCCACAGGTCAAGAAACTACAGTGCTGAAAACTTCAGGACGTGGATTATTTGTACTTGCTATCTTGGGTGTAGGACAGGAACCTACAGATCATACATTGAAGGATATTGCTGTCAAGGCAAAGGAATTTGATGCTTGTGGACGAAAAATGATTCTTTTGTTCCCAACTCGTGCTGCTTATGAAAAGTATCAGACTGCACCTGCTCCAGGACTTCCTGAACATGTTGTGTTTGGTATTGATCCAGATAGCTCTATTCAGAAAAAACTCCTTGAAGCATTAGAACTTGAAGCAAATACTCAATTACCTATATTTATAATAGGTGATACTTTTAATAGAATTGTATTTACATCACATGGCTACACAATTGGATTAGGTGAGCGTTTGCTGAAAATTATTGATAGCCTGGATGAAACAGAGTAAGATTAGTATTTAAAAATATTTTTATAGAAAGCCGGTATAAGATAATACTTATATCGGCTTTCTGTTTTTTGAAATTCTTTTATATTATATATAAGTGACATGGAATGTGGCACACTTATATTCTGTAATAATTTTTTCGCCATAATATTGCTATGTGAAATTTTGTATCTCTATGGAAACTAAATAAGTAGTGAAGTATATATAAATACTATGATTATCTTCTTGTAAAATAACTGATAATGATAGTGGTATTAGGAAATTAGTTGGTATTGTTAATAATGTTTAAGTGGTTAAATATTTTATATAGTTGCTAATAAAAATTTTTAAAATATAATTATCTTTGTCCACAAGAATGTTACTATATATAAAAAGGAATCTAATATTATGAAATTTTTATTGTCATTTTAATTGAAAAAATGATATGTTTTGTTTGTTTTTTATTTATTCTTTATGAATGACCTTTTAACTACAAGTTTCTAATTATATAATTATTAAATGTTAAATCTATGAGAATTAGTAGGTTTTCACAAATGTTTTTATTGCTGATGGTTTCCGGCTGGGGAACTGTATGGGCTGCTCCAGAAAAATCATTGGATGCATCTATTTCACAGCAATCAGCTAAAATTACCACTCAAGGTACAATTGTCGATGCTCAAGGTGAGCCGTTGATTGGTGTAAGTATTCTTGAAGTTGGTACAACTAATGGTACGATAACCGATATAGATGGTAAATTTACTCTTCAGGTAGCTTCTGGCGCTACATTGGAGATTTCTTATATCGGTTATAAAACTCAACAGTTGCCTGCTACTCCGGATTTCGGGACTATAAAAATGTCTGATGATACGGAAGTTCTTCAGGAGGTTGTGGTAACTGCTTTGGGTATTAAGCGTGAAAAGAAAGCTTTGGGTTATGCAATGCAGGAAGTAAAGGGTGAATCTTTGGTTGAAGCACGTGAAACAAATCTTGCTAATGCATTGTCTGGTAAAATTTCTGGTGTGCAAATTATTCGTTCTAGTAATGGTCCTGGTGGATCTTCTAAGATCCAGTTGCGTGGTGCGAATTCTGTAACTGGGTCCAATCAGCCGTTGATTGTTGTTGATGGTGTTCCGATGGATAACTTTACAGGAGCAACTAATAATGATATTGATAATCCGTCAATGGATATGGGTAACGGTCTTTCTGATATCAATCCAGAAGATATTGAATCTATGTCTGTATTGAAAGGAGCTTCTGCAGCTGCCCTCTATGGATCTCGTGCAGGTAATGGCGTTATTTTGATTACTACTAAAAAAGGTAAAGAAAATCCAGGATTAGGTGTTACGATTTCTGCTTCTGTTTCTGCGGAAACATTGTTTATGTTGCCTAAACGTCAGACTGCTTTCGGACAAGGTGAAAATGGAGTGTATGATGCGACAAATGGTAATAGTTGGGGACCTGCTATTACGGGACAGGAGTACACTAAGTGGGATGGAACAACTGGAAGAATGCAAGCCTATGATAATGTGAAAAATTATTTTGACACAGGTATTAATTTTACTGAAAGTGTATCATTTTCACAAATGTTTGGAAAAACATCTATTTATACGTCTTTAAATCGTATGGATGATGCTAGTAAAATACCGGGATCTAAATTACATCGTACAAATTTAACTTTGCGTGCTGCTTCTTCTTTTGGAAAAGACGATCGTTGGAGTATTGATGCAAAGGTTCAATATATTAATTCTCTAGCAGAAAATCGTCCTCAAGGTGGTTCTCGTGATGCTAATGCTTTTTATACAGTGTTTAATCTGCCTACCACTATTGACATCCGAGACTTTTCTAATCCATTAAAAGATGAATTTGGTAATATGACTTGGTGGTATAGAAGTGGGGTGAATCCCTATTGGTTGAATGAGTATAATCCAAATAAGGACTCTCGTAATCGTTTTTTAATGAATGGGTCTTTAAAGTATAAATTTACAGAATGGTTGGATGCGGAAATCAGAGCTGGTAGTGATATGTATTTCACAGAACGCGATGATAAACTGTATGCTGGAAGTACCATTAACGATGGTGATAGTCGTTATACAATGGGAGAACAGAAATTCTATGAAAATAACTTTAGCTTCTTGATAAGCGGACATAAAGATCGTATTTTTGGAAATTGGGGTGGTAATTTCTCTTTTGGAGGTAACCTCATGGAGCGTAAATCGACAGGTGTTGAAGTAAGCATGGGCAAGCTGACCGCTCCTGATTTGTTCTCTTTGAATAATGGTCCTAAGGATCAATTAGGCATTACAGAAACTTATACTCATAAAAAGATTAATTCATTGTATGGTACATTAGGTATAAATTATGATGGATGGGCATTCTTAGATGCAACATTCCGTAATGACTGGTCTTCTGCTTTAGCAAAGAAAAATCGCTCATTCTTTTATCCCTCTGTTTCTGTATCATGGGTGATTAGTGATATGGTGAATAAGATTGGTAAGGTTATGCCTGAGTGGTTTACTTATGCAAAAGTTCGTGCTTCTTTTGCCCAAGTAGGTAATGACATGGATCCATATCAGTTATATGATTCATATACTATATCTTCTATTGGCGGTCAGCCTACTGCAGATCAAGGTAAAATTAAATATGATGCAGATGTTCGCAGTGAGTTAATCACTTCGTGGGAAGTCGGAACAGAATTGAAGTTCTTTAATAACCGTTTAGGTGTTGATTTTGCTTGGTATAAAACAAACGCTAAACGTCAGTTGATGAATATTCCAATGAATAATCTTTCTGGCTATGAAAGTATGAAGATTAATGCCGGTAATATTCAGAATACTGGTATTGAGCTTATGTTAAATGCGCGTCCTGTAGAAACGAGTGATTTTTCTTGGGATACTCAATTAAATATTTCGAAGAATAATAGTAAAATTATTGAATTGCTTCCTGGACAGCCTGGAATGAGATACTCTTTGGGAGGCTCTGATGCATTACAAATTTATGCAGTTGCAGGTGGTGTATATGGAGAAATTTGGGGTACAAAATATCAACGAGTAGAAGATCCTAACAGCCCATATTACGGACAGTTATTATTGAGTGATTCTGGTTTGCCACAGGCTACAAGTGAACGTTATAAAATTGGTGAACAGCAACCGGATATGATGGCTGGATGGACTAACAGTTTCACTTATAAGAATTTTGGCTTTAGTTTCTTGATTGATGGACGTTTTGGTGGTGATATTTTCTCGTTTACAAATTTGGAATTGCAACGTTCTGGTATTGCAGAAGTAACGGCTCCCGGTGGAAAACGAGAAGATATTGTTGTTCCAGGTGTTGTAAAACAAGCTGATGGTACTTATGCTCCAAACCAAACTCCAGTATCATTACAACAATATTATCAGGCTTTAGGAACTGGTCGTGCTGGTATATCTGAAGCTTATGTTTATGATGCTACTAATATTCGTTTGCGTAATGTTTCACTGACTTATTCTTTCCCGTCTTCAATGTTAAAGAAAACTCCTATTCAGCGTTTGAAGTTAGGCGTATCTGTTAATAATGTATGGATGATAAAGAGTAACTTAGATGGTATTGACCCAGAATCTGTTTACGCAACTAGTACAAATGCTACAGGTATGGAAAATGCTTCTGCGCCAACGTCACGTACTTATTTGTTTAATGTAACTCTTGGTTTCTAAGGGATTAAAGGAAATGATTATTATGAAAGATATAAAAACTATTATATTAGGATTGGGAGCTTGTACAGCTTTGTTTTCATGCTCCGATTTTGATGAGGTTAATACAAGTCCTATTACAGCGACTATAGAATATGTAAAGCCTCAATTTGCTTTGAATAATTCTATTGCACAAGCAAAAATGGATCCAGGGGTTTCTGAACGTATTGTTGTGTACAACTGGGGTAGTGCAGCTCGTGTTATTGGTGAGATGAGTTTCTTAAATGTTGGTCGTTATTCTGATGATTATACTAGTAGCTATTATTATCCATGTATCTGTAATAGTATTAAGAATGCTACATTAGCTATTAATACAGCGGATCAACAGCTTGCATCTGGTACTGCTACAGCACATGAACAAAAGTTTTTCCCAAATGTGAAACAATTTGCGCGTATTTGGCGTGCTTATTTAATTAGTGAATTTACAGATAATTTTGGTCCTTATGCTATAGAAGGATTTATGGGTGAAAACCCTGTTTTCAATTCGGAAAAGGAAGTATACGCATTTATTTTGAAAGAATTGAAAGAGGCTTCGGAAGCGATTGATACATCTGTGGAAGCCGAAGGAGATGAAGGCTCTTGTGATACTTTTGGTAATAACTTTAATGCTACAAAGTGGAAAAAGTTAGCAAATTCATTAAGAATGCGTTATGCTATGCGTTTATCTGTAGTTGATCCAGCTACCGCAAGAAGTGAATTTAGTGCTGCTGCTGAGGGCTTGAATGTTATTACGACTCAGGATGAGATTTTTGCTGTTCCTGAAAATAATGGTTGGGACAATTTGACAGGTGTATTTACGCGTTCTTTTGATGATCAAGTGTTGTCTTCTACAGTTGCTAACTTGTTAACAAATCTTGGTGGAGTTAAAGTTGCAGATATGTATCCTCGTCTGGCTTCTAACGTAAAGCCTGCTAATTATTTAGGAATCCGTTACAATCGTCATTATGTAGCAAATACAGATAATCCAACTAAACAATATTGGATGGATGGTATTCCTGAAAATTTGGATCCTCGTGCCTTGAAGATTTTCTGTTTACCTGATGATGCAGAAGCTGAAAATTATATTGATAAATACTTGGATAAATCGGCTAAAGATTTTGCTTTGTTAGCCGTGGATGAAAGTGGAAAACCCATACCAAGTGCCGAAAAACAAGATCGAATTGCTATTGATGCAACAAAATGCTGGAATGGTTATCCTGCAGGTACTCGTGCTACATGGTCTTCAACTGTTTCTTATAATGAGTTAGTAAGTAACGGTTATGGTCCGGGTTGTACTCTTCCTATGTTAGGTAGTGATTATTGCAGTGGAAAAGCTCGTATTTATTTTGCTCCATGGGAAAGTTATTTCTTGTTGGCTGAAGCTGCTGAATATGGTTGGATTTCAAATATTACACCAAAAGAAGCTTATGAGTTAGGAATTCGTTCCAGCTTTGAATATTTTGGTGTAAGTGAGTATGCTGATCAATATATCAATTCTACAACTCGTAATCGTTTAGGTACAAGTGTAGCATTTGATGATACAGTAGAACCAACAAGTGAGGTGATGACTTATAGGGATGGTTATACTAATACAGATCAGATACAAGAAGTTGTTTATAATTATCCGACAGCTTCTAAGACCTTATATGGTAAAGCTATGAATGACCATTTGACTAAGATTATTACTCAGAAATATATTGCACAAATGCCATATCAAGTACTTGAAATATGGAATGACCATCGTCGTTTGGGATTACCTTTCTTTGAAATTCCTGCAAATGAAAGTGATCTGATAGGTTCTGATATGGTTAATGTCCTGAAAAAAGATTCTTGGAAAAATGGTCAACAGTGGGATTTCTATCCTCAACGTATGAGATATCCTACTACTCTTGATAATGCTGATCCAGAAAATTATCAAAAAGCAGTGGAATTGTTGGGAGGTAGTGATGTCATTATTACTCCATTGTGGTGGTCATTAGGAAGTAATCAGAAATAATTATAATTAATAAAATAGCCTGACAGCCTGTTAGCAGATACTTTGTCTGCCCTAGAATGGTTGTTGGGCTATTTTTGTTTATTTAAGGAAATAAGTTTTTATAATGTATGAGATGTACTTTCTTCGTTGGAGTGAGTATGTCACATTAGCTATAATGAATTTTAATCATATATAAGAATGAGTAAACGATTATTTGCAGCACTATTTTCTATTAGTGTAATTGTTGCTCCTGTGATGAGTCAAACACAACCTAAGGACCAACAGGATACACAGAAAGAAAAAAGAATGGAGTGGTTTGCAAATGCCAAGTTAGGTATTTTCATCCATTGGGGTATTTATTCTGTAAAAGGAGTTTCTGAAAGTTGGTCTTTCTTCAATAAGTATCTGCCTTATGAGGAGTACATGAGTCAGAAAGATGGATTTACTGCTTCTAAATATGATCCTAAAGCATGGGTTGACTTAATAAAAGAGAGTGGTGCACGCTATACAGTTATTACAACCAAGCATCATGATGGGATGGCTTTGTGGGATACAAAGGCGGGAGAACTCAGTACTGTAAAGTGTACACCAGCTAAACGTGATTTAATAAGTCCTTTTGTGAAGGAAGTTCGTAAGCAGGGATTGAAGCTGGGATTTTACTATTCATTGCTGGATTGGTCGCATCCTGATTATCCAAATATGACACGTACAGAGGTTCGTTATAAAGATGATTCTGTAAGGTGGCAGCGTTTTGTAGATTTCAATATGGCACAGCTGAGTGAATTGAATAAAACCTGGAAGCCTGATTTGTATTGGTTTGATGGAGATTGGGAACAAACAGCAGAAGCTTGGAACTCTAAAGGTATCGTTGATTTGTTGAGATCTGATAATAAGAATGTAATTATAAATTCACGTATTCAGGGATATGGTGATTATGCTACACCCGAGCAGGGAGTTCCTATTGTTCGTCCTGAAGATAAGTATTGGGAGCTCTGTATGACTATGAATGATTCTTGGGGATATCAGCATACAGATACAAACTATAAGTCACCTTTTATCCTATTGCGTACATTTGTCGATTGTCTGAGTATGGGTGGAAATCTGCTGCTTGATATTGGACCGAAGGAAGATGGTACAATTCCTGAAGAGCAGGTTGCTATTTTAAAAGAATTTGGTCGTTGGACTAAAAAACATAAAGAAGCTATCTACGATACTCGTGTTGGTATTCCGACAGAGCACTTCCAAGGATATACAACTTTAAATAAAGGTGGAGATATCTTGTATCTTTATTTACCATATAAACCTAATGGACCTATCGAAGTAAAGGGATTGATGAATAAAGTTAATAGAGTGTGGGTTGTCGGTAATGGCTCCATGTTGTCTTATAAAGTGTATAACAAAAATTACTGGAGCGAGGTTCCTGGCAATTTATATATTGATGTACCAGAACACGTACTGGATCCACAGATAACGGTAATTGCTGTATTGTTGGATGGTCCGGTTAAGTTATATCGAGGAGCAGGTCAAGTAATTGAAAGTAATTAATAAAAATAACCATGAGAAAACAACTAGTATGTAGTGTGCTTGCGTTGGCTATGGGAGGACAACTTCTGGCGCAAAATTTGTATTCGAAGTATG
Source organism: Phocaeicola coprocola DSM 17136 (assembly GCF_000154845.1). GTDB lineage: Bacteria > Bacteroidota > Bacteroidia > Bacteroidales > Bacteroidaceae > Phocaeicola > Phocaeicola coprocola. Next base: position 13,480 of record NZ_DS981468.1, read on the forward strand.
AGCGTATGCTAACTTTGCCCGCAGGGTATGTATGCTATCGCGTAGATGGGAAAATTAAGGTAGATGGAAAACTGAATGAAGCTGACTGGCAGAAGGCACAGCCCACTTCTTCTTTTGTAGATATAAGTGGAGAAGGATTTGCTAAGCCGTGTTATAATACGTCTGCTAAAATGCTGTGGGATGATAAGTATCTTTATGTTGCTGCTATGTTGCAGGAAGATGATATTAAGGCGAAGCTGAATCAGCGAGATACAATTATTTACCATGATAATGATTTTGAAGTTTTTCTCGATCCGGATTGTGACGGGCAGAATTACTTTGAAATAGAAACTAATGCAAAAGCTGTTATATTTGATTTGATGTTGGATAAGCCTTATCGTTCTGGAGGAAATTTCATGATTCAGTGGGATTGTCCGGGACTTCAACTGGCTGTACATCGTGACGGGACATTGAATAACTCGAAAGATAAAGACAAACAATGGACTGTAGAGATGGCTATTCCTCATAAAGCATTGACTGTAAATTTCTCTAATCCTGGAGAAGCTGGAAAATATTGGCGTATTAATTTTTCACGTGTGCAGTGGCTGAAACCGGGACAGCGTGAAGAAAACTGGGTATGGATGCCAACTGGTAAAATTGATATGCATATGCCTGACAGATGGGGATTCTTGTATCTTTCAGATAAAGTTATAGGACAGGGTACTGATACGTTTAAATATCCTTATAATATGGCCGCATACAAATTATTGTGGGCAATGTTTTATGCACAGCAAGATTTTTATTCAAAAGAAAAAAGATACTTGCGCGAAAAAGAAAGCTTCTGCCTGACAGCTGCTGAACTGAATAGTCTACCGGCAGGTACAGATATTTCAGTAGAGGCTACTACTCATAGTTTTCGTATCGCTATCAGTGTGCCGGAAGAAAATGTACGCTATGTAGTAGACAATCTTAGCAAATTTACTTGCGAACCAATTACCGTACAAGAATAAATAAAAAATTCGAGTTCTTTGATTTATAAGAACTCGAATTTTATTAATCTGAAAGCATTAGAATTTAACATAGACATGAGAACAATCTTTATTCTTTTTTCTCTGCTGTTTACATTAACAGTAAATGCTGCCAGTCATAAGGAGCTGCCAGCTAAAGGTAACTTAAGCCTACAGGTATTTGATAATGCGAATGTGCGTTTTTTGCCTAATACATATCCAAGCTTTTCGGAAGCAGATAGTGATGGCATTATTCATTTAGTGAATGGGCGTATTATTTTGAAGAAAATCCAGATACCTGATTATCAAAGAGACGTGACAGTTAGTTTGAAGGTTACGGTAGCATCGAATGGGGACAGATGGGATAAGTCAGGATCTTGTTTTGTTTTACCTAAGAATTCGGCTGTCAATTTGTTGAGTATAGCGCAAGGGAAAAATAAATTTCCTGAGGTTGATAGTCTGAAATTAGAAAATATGGTTGGTATAATACCTGGAAAAAACTATTTGCCTACCATCGAATTGATGCGCTTTATGACACCATTTGGAGTAGGACATTATAGTGAAAATGATGATTCTTTATCTAGCAAACGTCGTCCTGTATATATCCCTAAATGGGAGAAGTGCGTACAGTGGGAACAGGATATTACCGACTTGTATGCTGCGCTTAAAGGTGAAGTGTATGTTGGTATTTTTATTGATACTTGGACAGCAGAAGGCTATATTGCCAGTATGGAACTGAATATTAAGGAAACTCCGATTGCATGTGAAAAACTAATACGTCGTCATGTAGAACCGTTGATGAATACGGTATATTATATTGGACAGTCGTATCCGGATATTTTTGCACGTAAATCTGTTTCTGCTGATTTTGTTCTTCCTAAAAATGCGAAGAATGTACGTCTGAAATATATTGTAACTGGTCATGGCGGTCATAGCGGGGGTGATGAGTTTGTCCAAAAGAAGAATATTCTTTCGGTAGATGGAAAAGAAGTATATAGTTTTATCCCATGGAGAGATGATTGTGCTTCATTCCGTCGTTTTAACCCAGCTACGGGAGTATGGCTTATAGAACGTCTTGCTGCTTATATTAGTGAAGATGGATATAAGACAAAAATGGTAGAGGAACCTTTAGCATCTTCTGATTTATCTCGTTCGAACTGGTGTCCTGGGTCGGACGTTGTTCCAGAGGAAATTCCTTTGAAGGAACTACAGGCTGGTAAACATACTTTTACTGTAAGTATACCCGATGCACAACCAGGAAATGGAGAAGAACTGAATCATTGGTTGGTTTCTGCTTATTTGGTATGGGATGAATAAATGAAAGAATCTGTATAATAAAAAATCCTCGGTTCATTTAAAAGCCGAGGATTTTTTATTATAGACTGGTAAGTGCATCAATTGTTCGTTTTACTCGTTGAGCTGTTGTAATTTCGCGTGTGTATTCATTAATAGAATCACTTCCCATCTTTACTTCCGGATTCGAAAAGCGCATGGCACTTTTTATCTTTTCCCGTGCAGAAAAGTGGAATTCACTGGCACCGCTTTCTGCTGCTAATTGACGGATATTGTTTTCATTTACTCCACATCCTGCCATCAGGCTGATTCTACCGTTTGAATAGTCTACAAGTTTTCTTATTAAACCACTTCCTTCAGGGGCAGTAGGTTGCTGTCCTGAAGTCAAAATACGATGGATGTCCAATTCAGCTATTTCATCAAGTGCTTTAAAAGGATCTTTGCATCTGTCGAAAGCTCGATGAAATGTTACGGAACAATCACCTGCTGCTGTTCTGAGGCGTTTCATGGCTGGTAAATCAATCTCACCTTCAGGGGTAAGACATCCTATTACTATGCCATCCACGCCCGCTTTTCTGGCTAATTTTATATCTTCTTCCATAATTTCCAGTTCGAGGGGAGAATATAAAAAATCTCCTCCGCGTGGACGTATAATGACATGTAGTTTGATTTGAAGCATACGACGGGCAGTTAGGATTTCACCTAATGAAGGAGTAGTACCTCCTTCGGGGATGCCAGCACATAATTCTACTCGATGTGCTCCTCCTGCTTGGGCAGCAAGACAACTTTCTACAGAGTTGGCACAGATTTCAAATTGATAGTTCATGGATAAGAATTCTAGTTAATGGAGATTATTGATTAAAATTTTTTCTTTTGAGCTTTTATTCATGTTTTATGGGTATGATGCGGTATAATGTTTTTCTTGTCATGACTTTATAATTCAGAAAGTTAACAATATATCCGGTGATACAAGCTGCTATGACTGAGCCTTCTCGAACTCCTTCTATGCGCATGGTGAAAGCCAGTGATATAAGAATGGCCAGACTAACCAGTGTAATATCTACATAAACTTTTACATTACCGAATTTTTTATTACAGCGTCGGGCTATATATTTCACAAGTCCTTCAGCGCTCATCATTGCTGCTTTAGGTTTGATTTCTAACACTACGCCTATGGATTGAATGATGCATCCTGCCAGTAGAATTCCTACAGCCATACCATAGTTACTTGGAACAAGATTGCGGATGAGTATCATGTTTAAATCGATAAAAGCAGAAAATATAAAAGAAAAAGGTATCTGCAATAAAATTTCTATGGTATCCTTACGTGTCCCATATTTGCCGCTTGCCAGCCATAGTTGGATGATAATCATGAGCAGATTTACAATAAATGTCCATGTACCGAGGGATAATGATGTGTTGATGCTTAATACATAGTTCATACTTGAAATGGGTGTAGTTCCTAAGCTGGAATGAACAATTAATGATATACCCATTGCTAAAAAATACAGACCTGCGATGAATACTAAATATCTTTTTATAAGACTTTCTTTTTCCATATCGTTATATGAATTTTATTTCTGCAAATTTCATGTATTTTTTTGAAATAAGATTCATTGATTCTTTTTTTAATATTCTTTAATTTTGTATCTTGCTTCAGATATATAAATCTTTAAACTTTAGTAATATGGATATAAAACATAATGCAGAACAAAGAAGATTTGAGATAGAAGTTGATGGATATAAAGCTCATGTAGCTTATAGTATTCATGATAATGGTTTGGATATTCGTCATACCATTGTTCCGTCAGAGATAGGGGGGAGAGGAATTGCATCTGCTTTGGTGAAAGCCGCTTATGATTTTGCCTTTGAAAATGCCCTGAAGCCCATAGCTACTTGTTCGTACGCTGTAATATGGTTGCAGCGTCATCCGGAGTATCAAGGGGAAATAAGTAAGGACTATTGTGAAGGAAACTCGTGTGCACTATAGTGAATAAATGCTTCTTGATGGCTTTTATAAAAATCATCAGGAAGCATTCATTTTTATGCAACTGGATTTTCAAAATGTTTTCCACATTGCTTACAAGTATATTCCCAATGTTCTGTTTTAAGGGGAGTTGCTGTAAGCAGAGATAAAAATGTCGCAAAGAGTGCACGTATTTTTTTCTCTTTTTTCAGGGCATATTCAATATTGTCGGAGTGGCAATATGGACAATATTTCATTTGTTTTGCTATTATCTCATTTTGTTCAAGTACTTTCAGAGCTTTTTCGTATTCATCTTCATACACAAAAATATCTACGCCAATATTATTGATATAGCCTTTTAGTATGTTTGAGCTATTTTCATTATGTAATATGCCAGCAATACCTTCGTTTTCTAAAGCTCCTAAAATAAGCCTTGCTTGAAACGAGCTGTCGCAAGTGATAAGCCTGACTGTTTTCATTTGGTTCTGATATTATAATTCTTTTGAAGACTTTCTGAACAGCCTCCGTAAGATAGTTCCAGGTATGGTATATCTGAAAGTATTCAGCTCGTCTGTTCGTTCGTCTACTTTTTCCAATAATCCTTCAGCATCTTTCTCTGAAATGACACCATTTGATTCCATTTGCTTGATTGTTCTGCGCTCGTTACTTAATAACATGCGAATCGATTTTAACGTTAAGGCATGTTTGTAAGCTCTGGGGAAGTTTATAGCTAAACTGTCTATAAGTTCACTCATAGCTTTTATGTTCTGGTTTATTTCTTCTTTTAGCGTGTTTACAATCGATTGTTCATTGAGTAAATCAGAGTTCTTTAATTTCCAAGAATTTCAAATCTTCTTTCTGTAGAATGATAAATCCTCTTCCCAAATCGTAAATTAGTGCGATGCGTTTACGGAAATAGAAGCTCATCAGGTTGTGTAGGTAGGGCTCTTTTCTTAAACTGTTCAGTAAAGCAGTCCGGTTGCAGAAACGAAATACTGAAAGGCGATTGTCTAATGGATATGTTCCGTCATGATCGTATAGTTCGTCTAATGAGTTCATTAATCTGCGGAAAGTACTTTGCGATATAATGCCTTCATCATAGAGTTGATGGCAGAGAGCCTTTTCTCTATCTAGTACACGTAAGCGAACTTCTGTAAGCATGGCATGAGTTTCTGCTGTATGAGTAACTTCCTGCGGCTTTGGAAAAATATAGTGTCTGACTTTTTCCCAATTGGTACCCTCCAAAGCATCACGCTTTTCTAAACGTTCCAGATATTTTTCTGAATTTTCACGAATGGTTTGCTGGATTTTATTTTCTAATATAATGCGTGCCGAGGGTATATTGATTAATCCTAATTTATTCAGCAACCATCGTGTCGTAGTAGCATTTACGCAAAGTGTTAATGTGACTATTCCGGCTGTGAAAAATAATACTTGGCTGCGTACATCTTCAGGTATAGCAGGGGTATAAGATACCATTAAAGCCAGTGTCATACCTAATGCTCCACGTAATCCTCCCCATGTCAATATAACGGACTCACGTTTACTTAATCCATATCCCATTCTTTTCATAAGTGGATATAGTAACATTATCATGGCGAAGCGGAATAAGTTGAGGCAAATGTAAATCAGTATTAGAATTCCTAGTGCTCCCCATGTAAAATTGACTTTCTGGGCAATTACGATTCCTACCAAAATAAAAATCAGTGTGTTTGCGATATAGGTAAGGAGCTCCCAGAAATGTTCCATGAAATTATTAACTTGGGGTTTTAATCTTGGCTTACCTACGTAAGTGACAGTTAATCCAAAAACCAGCAGGGCTATGACTCCTGAAACTCCCAAATAATATTGAGAAACAATAAAGGTGAGATAAGCTGAGAGGATCACAGCACTGTTTTGGATCATTTCTTCTGAGTTGATTCGGGTAATAAACCAAATAACAAGGCGTGCCAGTAGGAATCCCAATAGTGTACTAATACTTACTACTTGTATAAATTCCATTACTGGTGAGGAGGAACTTCCTCCCGTTGCTGCATAAGTTCCGAAAAACAGCATGAAACATACGATACCTGTGCCATCATTTAGAAGTGATTCTGCGTCAACAAGTGTAGAGAATCGTTTACTGGTCTTTAATTCATGAAGTAAAGCAACGACTGCAACCGGGTCGGTAGCACTAATTAAAGCTCCGAACATAAGCGCAAGTCCCCATGTCCACGATTCAAATCCAGGAACAATATGGGCGATTCCTATTAATAGTGTACCGGTAAGAAGCATACAAATGATCAGCCCCGGGACGGCAAGTAGAGTTGCATTTGCTAATGTCTTTTTGAATATATGCAGGTTGAGTTCATAAGCTGCATCAAAGATTAAAATGGGGAGAAATAAGTAGAGTATTAAATCAGGATTGATATTGGCTACAGAGTTTACACCTTCTGACAGATCACTCCAAAAATTAAAAATTCCATAACGATTTAATAAACCTACTAACAGTCCGACGGCAAATAGTCCTACTGTATATGGAATACGTGTGTGCCGTAATAATGACTTTAGTAAAGCTCCGATAACAAGTCCACCAATAGTTAATAACAGTGGTGCCAAAAATGAAGTGTCTTCCATAAATATTAGTTGTTAGGGTATTTCTTTTTAAGCAAAGGTAACCATTTAAATATTCTTCTCCTATGTTTTATCTATATAATTTGAGGCTATTTGTCGTGCAACAGCTCTACTAGGCTTACCTGTATCAGTTAGCGGGAGTGTATCTATTCGTATGATTTGCTTTGGACGCCAATAAGGAGGAAGTTTTTTTATGGATTCGTTTATTTGTTCGTGGTTTATATGAACCGCTTCTATTAATAAAACTATCCGCTCTCCAAATTTAGGATCAGGTACTGAGGTTATCATAAATGGACAATTGAGTAAGGACTTGAGTTCTTTTTCTACTTGCTCGATTTGTACTTTAACTCCTCCTGTATTGATTGTGTTATCTTTTCTTCCTAAAATACGAAATTGTCCGTGTTGATTAAATTCTGCAATATCATTGGTTCTCAAAAGTTCTGAACATACTGAAGGTGCATGAATTATCAACGTATTTTCTTCTGATAAGCTGAGGCTGACATTATCAAATGGAGTGTACCAATCTGAATAGTCACTTCCATTCAGTCGGCGTAGGGCAATGTGTGAAAGTGTTTCTGTCATTCCGTATGTGCTCCATACTGCATGAGGAAACTCTTGCAGAGCTTTTCCAAGTGCATCATCTATAGCTCCTCCACCAATAATAAGATGTTGTATCTGCATGAGTAACTTTCGTTCAGACGGAACTTGTAGCGAATTGAATACTTGCATAGGAATCATGGCAGAAAATACCGGAGGAGTTTCTATGTTTTGCATCGGATGACCGCATGGAGGAATGGGAATGAGATTTAATCCCGCTACGAGTGAACGTACCACAACCATTTTCCCTGCTATGTATTGTAAAGGCATGCAGAGCATAGCACTATCGCCTTGATGTAGTTTGAGGAAAGAAATTGTTAGTATGGCACTATTCATCATTTTTCTTTTCTCTACCCAAAGTTCTTTAGGCTGTCCTGTTGAACCAGATGTATGAACTTTTAGCGTGTTGCTGTCGTCAAACCATTCTGCCAGAAAATCAGCAAGGGAAGAATAGAAACTATCCTTTCCATATAGGTCATAGAATTTTTTCTGTAGAAGGCTTTTTCCGTCAGAAGCAGAAATCTTTGCTTCCGAAGCGGTATAACGTTCACCATTAATGGTAATAGTTTGTTGAGCTCTTTGAGTGATAAATGTTGTCATGGGCAATGTCATAATAGGAATTTGTTGAAGTCTGGTTCTTTTTCTTCTGGATGAAACCATAAGCAATCTCCTTGTATATGAAGCGGATAATCGATATTATCAGTGAAAAGCATACCAGTTCCTAATCCTTGAGGTATATCCGGACTTAATGTTGCACACCATTGTGCGATGGCATTTAGTCCGATGTTAGATTCAAGTGCTGAAGTAACCCATGAACCAATTCCCCGTTCCTTGGCTAGTTTTATCCATTCAGTAGCCCCCTGTATTCCTCCATGAAGAGAGGGTTTTAATATGATATATTGTGGTCGGATTGTTTCGAGTAATTCTATTTTGCGTGCAATAGTGTTTATGCCTATAAGTTCTTCGTCCAGAGCTATTGGAAAAGGAGATTGTTGGCATAGTGTCGCCATTTCTTTCCATTGACCTGCACGAATAGGTTGTTCGATGGAGTGTATGTGGAATGCATGTAAGCTTTCCAATTTGAAAGGGGCATCAGCGGGAGAGAACGCCCCATTGGCATCCACACGTAGTTCTATCTGCTCGGGAGAGAAATGCTGTCTTATATGCTCCAGTAGTTCAAGTTCTTTATTGAAATCGATTGCGCCGATTTTGACTTTAATACATCTGAAGCCTAATTTCATTTTTTCTTCTATGCGGGAATACATTTCATCGAAATTTCCCATCCATATGAGTCCATTGATGGGTATTCCTTTTTCTCCCTTTGAAAAAGGAGTGTCCCAAAACTGTAAATTGCCAGCTTTCAGGTGAGCAAATGCAGTCTCTAATCCAAACAGCATAGATGGATAAGGGCGAAGGGCTTCGTAATCAAGATAGCCATTTAACTCTGTCTGATGGCAGTGATAAGCCAGAACTTCACTATAGTCTGGTAAGTCGTCACAACTTAATGCTGGAAGTGGTGCACATTCTCCTACGCCATATTTTCCTGTTTGGGTATCAGTGAGTAGTACATACCATACTTTACGTGTATGATAAACTCCTCTAGATGTTCCGGCAGGCTGCTTGAAGTGTAATGTTTTGGGGATGATTTTTATTGTATACATAGGCGTTTGATCTTGATCTGATTTAAAAAGGTACTTAGAAAGAAAAAACTTTCTGACGATATGTGCAGAAAGTTTTTTCGATATTGTTTATGGCATTTTAGGGAATTTGCTCCAGTCTGGTTTGCGTTTTTCCAAAAATGCTCGTCCTCCTTCTTGTGCCTCTTCTGTCATATAATAAAGCATAGTGGCATCTCCGGCAAGTTCTTGTATGCCGGCTTGTCCATCTAATTCTGCATTCAGTCCGGCCTTAATCATACGTAGAGCAAGAGGGCTATGTTGCATCATGGTTTCCGCCCATTCTACTACTTCATCCTCCAATGAATCGAATGGAACTACCTTGTTTACTAATCCCATTTCAAGAGCTTCTTGTGCTGAATACTGACGGCAGAGGAACCAGATTTCTCTAGCTTTCTTTTGACCGACGATACGTGCCAGATAAGAAGAGCCGAACCCTGCATCAAAACTACCTACTCTTGGTCCTGTCTGTCCGAATATAGCATTTTCGGAAGCTATTGTCAAATCGCAGACTACGTGCAGGACATGTCCTCCTCCAATGGCGTAACCATTTACCATAGCAATTACCGGCTTAGGTATGGAACGAATTTGTTTTTGCACATCTAGCACATTCAGTCGAGGAACTCCATCTGTACCGATATATCCTCCATGACCTTTCACATGCATATCTCCGCCAGAACAGAATGCTTTATCTCCAGCTCCAGTCAGAACAATGACGTTTATATCTTGACACTCACGGCAATAATATAGCGCATCACTTATTTCGGATGTAGTTGTCGGAGTAAATGCATTGCGGTAACGTGGACGGTTAATTGTAATTTTGGCAATTCCGTTATAAAATTCAAAAAGAATATCTTGATACTCTTTTATCGTTTTCCATTCTCTCTTTTGTGACATAGTGGATTTATTTTTGTTTTAGGTTATGGTAATATTCTTTGAGTAATTCGATATCTAATGCTTTGTCTGTAAATACTTCCAGAAGAATCGGATGGGTAGTTACATCAGGTTGGGTAAATGCATTTATGGCAGTATGTAGTTCATTTCCATTATGTGCTGAAAGATATTCGAATCCTCTGTCTTCTGCCCATGCACGTGCAGATGTTGTATGGGTAGCGGTGACAAAGCGTCGTGCATTTTCATGTAATTCCAAGCCTGGAAGTGCATGAAAAATTTCTCCTCCTGCATTGTTTAGAAGCAGAATACGTATGTTTGTGCCATAATTAGAATTCCAAAGGGCATTCATATCATAGAAGAAGCTTAAATCGCCTATGAAGATAAAGTTCAGTTTATCAGAAGCTGTTGCATATCCTAGTGCGGTAGACAGTGATCCTTCTATACCATTAGTACCTCTGTTGGACAAAATTTCCACTTCTTCAGGCAAATCGAACAGTTGTGCATAGCGTACTACGGAGCTATTGGCCAGATGTAAAGAACATGGAACAGGAAGATGTCGGATGACTTCACCAATGGCACTCATTTCCGAATATGCAAAACTAGCCTGTGGGATAGCTTTTGACCGTGTTTCCCAAATCTTTGGGTACTCTGGTGTACGGCTATCTAACATTGGGGCTATCTTCTCCAAAAATTCGAAAGGATCCATTTCTATGATAGTGCTCAGTGAACCAAACAAATCGACGACTTCTCCATCAACAGATACATGCCAATGCTCCATCGGGGGATGCTTACGCAGAAATTTTTTTAAGCGTTTTGAGATAATATGTCCTCCGTATGTGATGAGTAATTCAGGACGCATTTTTTCTTGTTCTTCATTGTTCATCGAGCAAAGTAGAGGCTCCATATTTCGTATAGGCATTCCGGGGATGGTACGATTACTTATATTTTCGGTGAACCATGCGAAATGCTTGTACAGCATTTTGGTATATTTTTTGTCGAACAGATAAATCAGATTCATTTGTCCGACCACGATCATGCGTCGCTGGTATTTGTTTAATCGTTCAATGAGCGGTTGGTAATCTTTATCATAAATATTTAGTCCCTGGTAACGTGTAATTACTCGTGCACTAGGTAACTCTTTTTCAGGAAGTAAAAAGAACGGCTCACTGATCGGAACGTTGATATGTACTGGCCCCTTACCGTGATGGTTGAGTTCCAGCAGGGCTTCATTGATAAGTCGGTTGCAGAACCATTCACTTTCTTCGTTTGTTACTTCGGGTAAATTTACCGATTTTTTTACTAATGTACCGAATACTCCCGGTTGTGGTAATGTCTGCCCATCCATTTGTCCAATCCAGGCTGCTGGGCGATCTGCTGAAACTATTACTAATGGAACTTGCTGGTAAAAGGCTTCTGCTACAGCTGGGTGTAAATTTAATAATGCTGTACCTGATGTACAACACACAGCAACAGGAGTTCCCCCATGCAAGGCGAGTCCAAGTGCAAAGAAACCAGCACTTCGTTCGTCTGTCATCGGATAACATGTAAAGTCTGGTATATTGGCAAACGTTTGAACTATTGGAATGTTTCTACTTCCTGGACACAAAACGATGCGCTTTATTCCAAATGATCGAAGCAAAGAGGCTAGTTGTAATATGCTTTTTTTATCAGTATACATAGCTTTATTTTTATAAAATATTCCTCATGGTATTCATTTTCTGCTGTGTCTCTTCCCATTCTGTTTCAACGGTAGAGGAGGGAAGTATTCCGCCTCCGGCATAGAATGTTGCGGTTTTATCAGTAATATTCATACAGCGTAGATTGACATAAAGTGTTGTTTCACCTTGAGGATCTAGCCATCCGATAATTCCTGTATAATAAGCTCGGTTATATCCTTCGTTGTTCAAAATGAAGTGGTATGCTTCTTCTTTGGGAAGGCCGCATACTGCTGGAGTGGGGTGAAGCTCCTGTAAAATGTCACCTAAATGAGCTGTATCTTTTAGTTCAAAATGAAAATCAGTTTTTAAATGTACTAATTGTCCGGCTCGTGCCGTATAAGGACCTTTTTCTTTTAATTTGTTTCCGAAGCGTTTTACAGTTTGCCGGATGTATTCACTGACAAATGCCTGTTCGTTCTGATTCTTTTCACTCCATTCCGTAGGCATTATTTCACCTTGCATAGGCATAGTGCCTGCAAGAGCTACTGTATGCCATTCTGTATCTTGTCCGCTTAAAATAATTTCAGGAGTACTCCCTATCCAGGTTCCAGTCTGTGGAGTGTGACATAAAGAAATCATCATACGTGGATAGTTATTACATGCACGTATAAATGCCGTAAGAGGAGAAAAATCTCCTTCTAATGCTTGAGTATAATTGCGTGACAGGACTAACTTTTTGAAAGTATTATCTTCTAGTGATGAAATGAAACGGGAGAAAACCTGTTCATATTTTTCTTTTGCTTCCTGAGCATTAGTACTTCTTTTTTCTTTTGAATTGAAGGATGAGGAAAATTCAAATGATATTGATGAGGCAAATGCTTCGAGAGACTGACTGATATTTTCCCATTCGTGTGCAACTTTATCCGGGCGTATAAGGACTGCCGGATACTCTTCTGTTTGATGAAAAGGAGTCATGACAAATCCTCTTTTACCGTTTAAAGCTGCCGGGCTGTTTAGTACTTCTACATCTTCTTCTTCCTGTAAAACCAATATTGGCTCATCTGTCCAAGGCAGACGATATAGAGCAAAACTGAAAGGACTACGTGTAAGATTATCTATCAGCTTGTGAATTGTTGTTCCGGGAAGATTCATAATCGTTTTTTTACTATTAAATTAACAATGCGTGCAGTAGAAACTAATTTACCTTCAGGAGTGGTTATATCGACATTCCATACGTGTGAAGTACGTCCTCTGTGTACAAGTTTTCCCACAGCTTCGACGTAAGTACCTATTGGAACCATGTGTACATGGTTAGCACTTATCTGTATGCCGCAAGGCATTTGTCCAGGTTCACATAAAGGGATTGAACCGTATCCTGCAACAGTTTCTGCTAATGCAAGAGAGGCTCCTCCATTTAAAATGTCTACAGGCTCACATGGGCGTGAAGTGCGTTCGTCGACAGGCATTGTTGCTTTTACATAACCTTCTTCAACGGAGATAAGTTGAATTCCGAGATTTTTTGCTAATGACTCCGGAAGTTCATAACATTTCTTTTCGCTCGTTTGCATAAGTCTTATATTCGTAAACTTTTGCAAAGTTACAATTTTCCATTCAAAAGCTGGAATAAGGTGTGAGAAATTACCATATGTTAATCTTTCTGTCATGCCATTGTCGTACTTTTGCATCCGGATTCAAATATAAAATAATATATGAGAGATAGCATTGATTTTAAAACGATGAATATACCGAAGCTTTTTCGGAAACTTCTTATTCCTACTGTATTAGGAATGATATTTAATGCGATATTTATTATAACAGATGGTATATTTGTAGGTAAAGGTATCGGAAGTGATGCGCTGGCTGCTGTTAATATTACGGCTCCCTTGTTTCTGATTAATACAGGAGTTGCTTTAATGTTTGGAATAGGTGCTTCAGTTGTTGCTTCTGTCCATTTATCACAAGGAAAAGCAAAGGTTGCACGTATTAATGTGACTCAGGCGATTATTGTATCATCTGTTTTATTATTGATTTATGCAATAGGAATCGTTTCGAATGTAGAGCGAGTTGCTGTCTGGTTGGGAAGTTCTGAACGTTTATTGCCTTTGGCTGTGGAGTATATGTACTGGTTTGTTCCTTTTTTGGTCTTTAGTGCTTTACTCTGTTCTGGTATGTTTTTTGTCCGTTTGGATGGGGCACCTAATTATGCAATGGTGTGTAATATCATTCCTGCTATAATAAATATTGTGCTGGATTATGTGTTTATCTTTATTCTTAAATGGGGAATGTTTGGTGCCGCTCTTGCTACTAGTTTGGGCTATATAGTTGGTGCTGTTATGATCTTGGCTTATTTGTTTCATCCTGAAAGGATACTGCATGTATGTCGAGTAAAATTGAGTAAAAAGAGTTTGTATCTTACCATAAGAAATGTAGGATATATGTGTCGCTTGGGGTTTTCTTCTTTTTTATGTGAAACAGCTATTGCGACTATGATGTTTGTTGGAAATTATGTTTTTATCCGTTATTTAGGAGAAGATGGTGTAGCTGCATATAGTATTGCGTGTTATTTTTTCCCTATTGTTTTTATGGTTTATAATGCCATTGCCCAGTCTGCACAACCTATATTGAGCTATAATTATGGAGCAAAATGCACAGCTCGTGTTCGTGAAACGTTTCGTTTGGCACTGACTACTGCGATATTGTGCGGAGCTGGTGTTTTTTTGCTTACATGGATCTTTTCTCATCAGATTGTTGGCATGTTTCTTGATAGTTCTTATCCGGCATATAATATAGCAGTGAAAGGTTTGCCCTTATTTGCTTCGGGATTTGTATTCTTTGGAATAAATATTGTTTCTATTGGGTATTTTCAGAGCCTAGAACGTGATTGTCCGGCGATGATCATAACATTGTTACGTGGTTTTGTTTTAATCCTTTTGTGTTTCTGGATTCTGCCGATTATTTGGGGATCCTGGGGAATTTGGCTGGCTGTTCCGATGTCGGAGTTATTGACTTTCTTATTGGTTTTGGTGATTTATTGGTTGGAGAATCGGAGAAATTAGTGAGGATTGTTACATTTGTACAAAGAAAATATAAAAGATATGGATTCATTTATAGAAAGATTTTGTGCAAAATATTATTTTCCTTATGCTGAAGGAAGACAATTGATTGAGGGTATGGAATATAAGACTTATCGTAAAGGTGATTGTCTGGTACGTGAGGGAGAACGTGACACGTCTTTCTATATAATTGCTCGTGGTATTTGGCGAGGGCATTATTTACGTGATGGGCAGGAGGTATCTGTCTGGTTTGCTTCTGAAGGAGAAGCTTTATTTTCTACATGGGGATATGTCGATAATGCTGTTTCGAGAATAACTATTGAGGCAATGAGTGAAGCTGCATTGTATTGTATGCCAAAGCAGAAATTGGAAAAGTTGTTTGCTTCATCAGTTGATTTTGCCAATTTAGGAAGAAAACTTTTTGAGCGTGAATTTCTTAATGTAGAAACATGGCTTATTAATGGTGGGGCTTCCCAGGCTAGGGAACGTTATTTGGCATTACTTGAAGATAACCCGGAGCTTCTCCGTCATGTCCCATTAAAATATATAGCTTCATATTTATATATAACCCCACAATCGTTGAGCCGTATTCGTGCTGAATTGGCTAAAAGTGGTAGGTGTTGATTTTACTTTTGTATGTGAATTAAGTTTATTTGTTGGAGATGTTCTTTTCTGAAGCTAGATGGTGATATACAATTTCCGAAATTTTTGCTATGATTTTTTCAGTATCAGCCATACTTTCTTTTGAATCTTTGACCAATACTGCTATTGTGTAGCGTTTTCCGTCTGGAAGAAGAATAAAACCAACATCATTGATACCAATTAATTCTCCCTGCACGTTCCGGTCGGAAGTTCCTGTTTTGTGACCTATTCGTGCTGTAGTATCCAACAAAGGAGCTGGTAACCTGTTAGTACCGGTTTGACAATTAAGCATTGTTTCTTTGAGGAAGTTTTGATATTCGGTTGGAAATAATTCTTTTGAAAATAACATATCGGTTAGGGAAGCTATTTCCAAAGGGGTACTCCAGTTCTCATAACAAGCTGCCAAATCCTTATGCATGTCATCTTCTGTCTTTGATATGGAAAAATTATTAATCCCCAAAGAACGTATATAGGAATCCGTATACAATACGCCGCCGGTATAATTGAATAATATATCGCAAGCATTATTATCACTCTTTTGAATGGTATAATCTAATAACTGATCTATGGGCATGTAAATGTTTCCTCCCGGATATTTATCGCGTAAAGGGCTGTAAGTATCATCAAGCAGTGCTTCTTTAGGTATAAATATCTTGGTGGAAAGCGGTTGGTTATGTTGGTGCAGATAATGGAGTACAGCTAAAGCTTGAGGATATTTCATGACACTCATCAATGGATAATGACACTCATTATTTACAGTTATGGTATCTTTCCCGTTAATGATTATTGCTACTCCAACCTGTGCAGGGACGTTTTCAATCGATTTTTTGATTTTTGATTCTAATAAAACTTCTTGTGCCTGTATCAGAGAGGTAGATAATATGAAAAGGAATAATATTAAAAAACGCATAATTGGTATATGATAAATGTTGGATACAAAGATAAGATATTTTCCTTAATTCCGCAACATAATTGATAATTATTTTTATAAGTTCCTGAGCAACATTTTGTTGCCCAGGTTTTTGCCATGTCAGCGTTTTCACTTACCTTAGTGTTGCGAATCCAAAGACAAAGAAAACCGCAACAGGCATGGCAAAGGTAGCAATAAAATCCGAAAGACTCACTCCTTTTGGAGGCATATTTCCAATCATGGAGCAATTTACCTCCCTTCTCTCCTCTACAATTGACTCAACACTTGGGTTGAGATGCAAACTCTATGGTTATCAATACAGCGAAATCATCCGCTCCCTCCTATGCGTTTACTTCTGCGGCGGTTCTTGCGTTGAGGATGTCACCGCCCACTTAATGAGTCATCTTTCCCTTCACCCCACACTCCGCACCTGTAGCGCCGACACCATCCTTAGGGCAATAAACGAACTGACCCGGGAAAACATCTCATACACGTCTGATGCCGGAAAGTCCTATGATTTCAATACGGCAGACACACTCAACACATTGCTCCTGAATTGCCTGTTGTCCACAGGGCAGTTGAAAGAGGGCGGGGAGTATGACGTTGACTTTGACCACCAGTTCATTGAGGCGGAGAAGTACGATGCAAAGCCCACGTACAAGAAATTTCTTGGTTACAGGTCCGGTGTGGCCGTTATCGGCGACATGATTGTCGGCATAGAGAACAGCGACGGCAACACCAATGTACGCTTTCACCAGAAGGACACGCTAAAGAGGATTTTGGAGAGACTTGAAGAGAAGAAGCTGACAGTCAAACGCTTCAGGGCCGACTGCGGCTCATGCTCTGAAGACATTGTGGATGAGGTCAGGAAGCATTGCAGGACATTCTACATACGCGCCAACCGCTGCTGCTCGCTCTATGATGACATCTTCGCGCTCAGAGGGTGGAAGAAGGAAGAGATAAACGGCATCGTGTTTGAGTTGAACTCCATTCTCGTTGAGAAGTGGAAGGGCAAACCGTATCGCCTGGTAATCCAGAGACAGAGACGCATGGGCAGTGGACCGGACCTGTGGGAGGGGGAATATACATACCGCTGCATCCTGACCAACGATTACGAATCATCCATGAGGGACATCGTGGAGTTCTATAACATGCGCGGTGGCAAGGAACGCGTCTTTGATGACATGAACAATGGGTTTGGATGGGACAGACTGCCTAAATCCTTCATGGCGGAAAATACCGTGTTCCTGCTCCTGACGGCACTGATACGCAATTTCTACAAGGCCATCATGCAAAGGATTGAAGTGAAGAAGTTCGGGCTCAAGGAAACCAGCCGTATCAAGACGTTTGTCTTCAAATTCATTTCAGTACCTGCCAAGTGGATTAAGACCGCAAGGCAATGTGTGCTGAATATCTACACCGACAACCATGCATATGCAGAAGCCTTCAAAACTTCTTCCGGATGATTTACATCACTTGATGGCCACTGATTGCGTATTGCCTCAAGTCGCTTTATGGGGTAAGGGGATGGTATGCGCATTGAAACGGACGCGAGGACTTAATGGTTATCTTACGAATCAAAAGTCCATTTCTCTTTATGTAGGTAGCACTTCGGGAATGGAGTTGCGGATTTAAGGATTTTGTGGCAATAGCGTTTCTATTTTAAAAAGCTTTTATTTTTGCATTTGTAGAAGTAAATTGAATTACAATTATGACCGATTATATTCTTATAACTTCAGTTACCGCAGAAAAGCTGTTTGGCATATTTGAAGAATCCGTGCGTGAAACTTGTGCTAAGGATTATTCAGCTGTTCAAATAGATGCATGGATAGCACGTGCAACTCCTGCACGTTGGCAGCAACTTCTATCGGGAGATTTACATTTTATAGCAGCAGTTAATCAAACTTCAGGTGAATTGGCAGGTTTTGCATCGATTAATCCTGACGGATATCTGCATAGTATGTTTGTGCGCCCCAGATATCAGAAGAAAGGCATTGCTTCCTTCATGCTTCATGCCTTGGAGGATTGGGTAATGCGTTTTCAGGCTTCTGATATCTATTCGGATGTTAGCATTACTGCATTACCTTTCTTCTTATCTCAGGGATTTTCTATAGAACGGGAACAGACTGTGGTGGTAAATGGAGTAAAGATGTCAAATTTTCTAATGAGGAAACCCTTGATATGTCAGCCTTCTGAGACAGATTATGACGAATTGCTATGTGTTTGGGAGGAAGCTGTCCGAAGTACACATCATTTTCTTTCCGAAGAGGATATACAGTATTATAAACCTTTAGTTCGGATAATTTATCTTCCGGGAGTAGATTTATATTGTTTTCGTAATCGGGAAAGGAGAATAACGGCTTTTATGGGGTTAAGTAATGAGATGATTGAGATGCTTTTTGTTGCTCCACAAGAACAAGGGAAGGGATTGGGAAGTCGGTTAATTGATTTTGCCATAAAAGAAAAAGGTATTTATAAAATTGATGTAAACGAGCAAAATACAATAGCTTCTAGATTTTATCAACATAAGGGTTTTAAGATTGTTTCTCGTGATGCATTTGATGCAGCAGGGAAGCCATATCCAGTTTTGCATTTAGAAATGAAATAGTATGGAAAATAATGATAGAAAATGGGAAGTTCTCCATAGCGAATATCTCATTCAACGTCCGTGGTTGACGGCACGTCGTGATTGTGTCCGATTGCCTAACGGAGTAGAAAATGATGAGTATTATGTATTGGAATATCCTGATTGGGTGAATGTGATTGCCATTACGGCAGAAGGTAAGTTTTTAATGGAACGTCAGTACCGGCATGGGCTTCAATGGACCGGATATGAAATTTGCGCTGGCGTGTGTGAGAAGGGAGAAGAACCTTTGGAATCAGCAAAAAGGGAGTTATATGAAGAAACGGGGTACGCAGGAGGTGAATGGAAGCATTTTATGATACTCTCTGCCAATACTAGTACAATGAATAATGTTTGCCATTGTTTTTTGGCTGAAGGAGTTGAACGTATTTCGACTCAGCACCTTGAGCCCACTGAAGATATAAGCATTCATTTACTTTCTACAGATGAAGTCCGTGCATTACTGCTGAATGATGAGATTCGTCAGGCACTTATGGCTGCACCATTATGGAAGTTGTTCGCCGAAAGAAAACTGTTATAAGATAGCTTGATCAGGAGTGGGAGGTGTTGTGTCTTTGATAGGCAATACGGGGTGTTCCGTTTGCTACATAGATTATCCCGCAGCGTATGAAACCATGCTTCTCTAAAAGGTTTTGCATTATTTTATTATCCGCATGCGTGTCAACTCTAAGATTGGGAGTTTGTTTCTCACACCAGTTTATGCATGCTTCGAATATACCTCGACAGCTACCATCTGAAGCAATACGGTGGATAACCCAATAAGGATCATTATCCAGCCAATCTCCTTCGTCTATGCGGGAGTATGTCGGATCGGGTCCTTGGATAAAACAGAATGTTCCTGCGACAGATTCTTGTTCGTTTATGCAAACGTAGCAATGCCCTGAGTTGATTTCGTGCATTATTAATTCACGTTGTGGATATCCATTGATCCACTGGTTGGCATTTCCAGTAGATTGCATAAAGCGTCGCGCGGTATCAAAAATACCCATAAGTTTATTTAAATCGGAAAGTGTCGCCAAACGTATTTTTATTTTCATGGTGGTGCCTTTATAGTTAACTGAAAATAGTTTTTTATAATATAAGGGGCATAAAATATTTTAGTTTCCGAAATCTTGTTATATCTTTGTCTTCAAATAATAAGGGGCATTAGCTCATCTGGCTAGAGCGTTTGACTGGCAGTCAAAAGGTGGCAGGTTCGAGTCCTGTATGCTCCACTTCTTTTTATTTAATTACACCAGTTCCCATTATTAAGAACTTCTTTTTATATTTTGTTTTTAGAAGATAATTTTTACGTTTTGTTCTTCTATCTTTTTAATATCTTCGTATGATATTTTGTTATCTGTAATTAATGCCTTTATTAAAGAAATACTACCTAAACTTGCAAAAGATGTATTTCCTATTTTCGAAGAATCTGCTACAAGGAACACTTCATCGGATGATTTTATCATAGCCGATTTTACAACTAAGTCGCTTAAGCTTGGGTATGTAAGTTGCATTTTAGCAGAGATTCCAGCTGTAGCTAAGAATAATTTGTTGGCATGTAAATTATTGAATGGTTGTGCAGCCATTTCCCCTGTTAATGACAATGTGGGAGCTTTAAATTCTCCACCTGTAACTATCAGACTGATATTTGGGTTCTCACCTAATATCAGAGCAATATTAAGTGCATTAGTTATTATTGTCAGGTTTTTAAACGAAACCAGCAGTTTGGCTATCTCAGTTGTTGTTGAACCTGAATCAAGGATGATACAATCGCCTTCATTTATAAAATTAATTGCTTTCTTAGCAATTTCTCTTTTTTCTTCGATATTTTTCTGGTTTAATAACTGACCAGTTCTGGCAAATGAGCTTACGTCTTTTAAGAGAGCACCTCCATGCTCTCTTTCTATGTATCCCATTTTCTCTAATTCTTCTAAATCCTGTCTGATAGTGACATCAGTTACTTTAAATATCTTGCTCAAGTCCTGTACTTTTGCATGTCCGTCTTCTCGGATAAGATTCAATATTTTCAGTCTTCTTTGATTTAGTGCCATGATACTCGTAGTTATAGGTTATTCTTGATACGATATTCCTGAATACTTTTAATTGAAATAATTTTGAGTTGGAATTTTTGTGCAATTTTCTCCAGTTGTGGCAGACGTGCCATTGTTCCATCTTCATTTAGAATTTCAATGAGTGCTCCTCCAGGTTTTAGACCTGCCAGTCTTGTCAAGTCTAACAGAGCTTCTGTATGTCCATCTCTTTCTAAAACTCCATTTGTTGCACCATATAATGGGAATATGTGTCCTGGGCGTGCGAGTTCTTCTGGAGCAATATTGCCGCATACAAGAGCATGGATAGTCTTAGCTCGGTCAAATGCAGAAACTCCAGTTGTACATCCGTATCCTTTTAAATCTACAGACATAGTAAAAGGTGTTCCTAAAAGTGAAGTGTTATCCGTTGCCATTGGGGCTAGTTTAAGCTCCGCACATCGTGCCTTAGGAATAGGAACACATAATAGTCCTTTCCCATGCGTAATCATAAAATTGACTTTTTCAGGAGTTATTTTTTCTCCTGCAATGATAAAATCTCCTTCGTTCTCTCTATTTTCATCGTCAATGACAATAATGATTTTTCCTTGACGGATATCTTCCAGACCTTCTTCTACTGAACTTAGCATACCTTATTATATTGTTAAAATTCGTATTATTTGCAAAGGTAATTATTTTTCTGAAAGAACTATTTGGTTTTGATTTTTTTTAAAGAAAATACTTTGTACTATTTATGTCTTAAAATATAAATTACGTTAATATAGTTTCGTTTTCTTTTTTGTTTTTTGTTTTAGGTCAATGTTGTCCTAAACGTTTTTCGATAAAAACAAAAAAAGGAAGTAAAGCTAAGGTAGAATGAACTACCTTAGCAAAGAGCACCACCTCTTTTACTTCCTATGGCAAATATAACACTTTTCGCACAAGCAATCGGTAGACTTCCGAAAGAATGTATAAGGAAAATTATTCGTGAAGAAAAAACGGACAAGCACAGCAAAGGCTACGACACATGGAGCCAGTTCATAAGCATGATGTTCTGCCAGTTCTCTGGATGCGATTCTGTACGTGATATCTCCAATGGACTGAATTCAGCCAATGGCAATTTGAATCACCTCGGAATCTGTCGCGCTCCCTCTAAATCAACAGTCGCTTATCAGAATGCCAAAAGGGACAGTGGCGTGTTCCGACGGATATTCTATGCACTGCTTGCTCATTTTGGACAGCAGGCGGTATGGCAACGCACCAGGTACCGTTTCAAGATGCCAATCAAATTGCTGGATTCATCTACCATCACGCTGACCATGTCGCTCTACGAATGGGCACATTACACAACAAGGAAAGGGGGCGGTGAAGATGCATACATTGCTTGATTATGACAGCCTTCTTCCTGAATTCGTAAACATTACCGAAGGTAAATGCGGTGACAACAGGGGTGATTTGGATATCCCCGTTCCACCTCATTCTGTAGTCGTTGCAGATCGTGGCTATTGCGATTTCTCCCTTCTTGACTATTGGGACAGCAGGAATGTGTTTTTTGTTGTCAGGCACAGGGACAACCTGCTTTACTCACAAATTGAAGAACGTTTATTGCCCGAAACGAGGGCGCAAAATGTACTCATCGACGAGATTATTGAGCTGACAGGTGAGCAGACAAAGAAAAAATACACCAGACCGCTCAGACGCATAGCTGTCTGGAATGACGAACATGGCTATGTGGTACAATTGCTCACCAACAACTTCAAGCTGACTGCTTCCACAATAGCGCAACTCTACAAGGCAAGGTGGATGATTGAAATTCTTCAGAAACATCAAGCAGCTGTTGAAAATAAAGAGTTTCATTGGTACATCACGCAATGCTGTTGAGACGCAGATATGGACTGCTTTGTCAACGATGCTGCTACTCTGCTGGCTAAAGCACATTGCAAAGTACAAATGGGGGCTCGCCAATCTTGTCGTATCACTTAGATTGAACACATTCACGAAAATAGAGCTCGAAAAGTGGTTGAATGAGCCATTTACACCTCCGCCAGAGCCAGCTGGAGTGATATAAATGGGGGCAAAAAAAGCTTTGAAGCGGTTGTTATCTATAACAACCTCATATTCATCGTACCTATAAATCGTTTAGGACAACATTGATGTAGAAGAATATGCCGATAAGATGGTGAAAGAAGATGGTACCATCTTGAATTATGATTATATAAACGGGAGACGTAATGTCGATATGATTAATGCCGGGAAGATTCTGTTCGATGTGTATGAGCAGACAGGAAATCCCAAATATAAGAAAGCAATGGATTTACTTTACAATGCGATGATGGATCATCCTCGAAATTCGTTGGGTGGCTTCTGGCATAAAGAGGTGTATCCGTGGCAGATGTGGCTCGACGGACTTTATATGGCTTCTCCTTATCTGGCACAATATGCTCAGGTTAACAATAAACCTGAGTTGCTGAACGATGTTATCATGCAGTTCCTTATTGTTGAGAAATTTATGCGTGATCCGGTCACAGGATTGTATTTCCATGCGTGGGATGAAAAGAAAGTACAGAAGTGGTGTGATCCGGTTACCGGACTTTCTCATCATTTTTGGGGAAGAAGTATAGGCTGGTGGTATATGGCATTGGTTGATGTTCTCGATTTTGTACCCGAAAATCATCCGTTGCGAGACAAGCTGCTGGTTATTGCAGACGAGCTGGCTCGTACCTTACCAGAATTTCAGCACGACGGACTTTGGTATCAGATTGTAAATTTGGAAGAGCGTGAAGGAAACTATCAGGAAGCTACGGCTTCTGCTATGTTTATGTACGCTGTAGCCAAAGCTGTTAACAAAGGATATATCGATAGAAGATATAACAAAATTGCAACTGAGGCTGAAAGGAACAGCGCATAATCTAGCTATTAAAGGGTTATTTAAATATATTGATCCTAATAGTGCTGAAGCAGCTGCACTGATTGCAGAGGGATATGAAAAGGTTAATTGGGGTGTAGATTTGGTGAAGTATAAGGATCATTATACTGATACAAATCTTTTACCGGGCGTAAAAGCTGGCAATGTTGCTCCTAGATTTTATTGGCCTATGCCATTCGAAACTTTGACAATGTCTAAAGGTAAAATAACGAATGGATATGGTTTGGCTCAGGAATAATGAAGTATCTTGTAAATGAAATAAAAACTTCAGCATCTTTTAGACAAAATATCCTGAATTTTTTATTTTTTTTGTACAATGTTTAGAAGAGTTCGTACGAATTTTCTTGAAAAATAATGGAGTTTTTCGCTTTTTTCAAGCGAAAAACTCCTGCTTTTTTATTATGCTATTTATCAGCGTAATAGTTCGTTAAAAATTCGCCAAGCCTAAGCGGCTCTGGCAGTAAATAAAATGAGTTCTTTGAAAAGTTTGTCAATAACTTGCATGTCTGGGTTAATCCCGAACACGCAAATAAATCGTTCAAGCATATAAGCATTGTGTATGAATGACTTGCAAGAGGATATGGAATAGGCTATTCCGAGCCTCTTACATGCCGCTTTGGCCAAGTTGACAGCTGCGAGCGATGCATTGAAGTGAAAATCCAACTTCCTGAAGTCGGTTGACTGGCAGTTGGTGATTCCTGCATGCTGCTTGCCATCTCTAAAGCAAAATTCCAGTTGGAACCTGGTTCTGTAATAATCCAGCACCTCACGTCCATCCATGGAATCGTCTGTAGAGAAGTAAAGCTGCCACTTGTCTGTCCTCCCGTCCATCGGATACCAGACGGCTAAGGAAACATACCTTTTGAGAGCTTTTGCATATACCCTCAATCCGTATAGCTTTCCTTTGTTCACCTCGTATTCCTTGCACCGGGTCAAATCCAGATTGGCAAAGTCAATCCTGCCGTCAAACCACTTGGGATGACCACGTTTTCCTGTTTTCTGCTCCAATGTCGGATAGTACAGGATTACGTCATTCCGAAAGCGGCTGATGACATGGAAATCGTTCTCACACATAGGTGTTATGAATGTTTCCTTGGAAAAGAATGCGTCTGCAACCACCGTTCTGGACAGGCTCTGTAGCTTGTCTTTTCTACTGATAAGATAGCTGCTGTACCAGTCAACGAGGCTCTTGTCCATATTATCCAAGGTCTTACAATCCGGCGTCTGAATGGAACCTAAAGTCATGCATTCATGATTGTCGATGTCAATGACACCGATGCCCATGATTTCCAGTCCACGCTTGTATTCTCCTGCACAACCAGACCAGAAGTAACCTATCCAAGGTGTCTTCTTGCCTGATTTGGGAATATAGGAAGGATC
>NZ_DS981467.1 GCF_000154845.1 Phocaeicola coprocola DSM 17136
TAAGACTAATAAGCAAAATAGCAGAAAGGATCGTGGAGAAGAGTGGTAGTAGAGTAGTCAGGCAACAAATGATAACACAGAGTCTAACAATATATAGCTGATAACAGAAACCCCAAGAAATCCAGAAAAGAGAGAAAAAAAAGAGCAGAGTACATCACAAAAAGGACGAAAGTGTGATGGCGATATGAGAATCCATCAGACTTTTCTCTAGAGACATTCAGGATGGGTTTCATACTGATAAAGTAAAGAATTCAGGATTTACAGATTCTTACGAGTAACAGATACAACGAGCCGTATCAAGTATAGGGCAGGAGACCAAAAGTCTGCAGGCATAAGTGTCAACGAAAATCTGCAATACCGGATAAAACACATACACGTTTGCAATCAATAGCACAACAGGACCAGAAATAGACAGTCCACGGCGTTTGCTGCCTGATTTTGGAATGAAAGACGGATCAACGGCTATCGCCTTGCGACCACCTTTAAGGTGTTCCCTGATGATGGCTTCATTGAAGGAAAACCAGTCAAAGTCATCATTCTCAAAATTGTTCCGGTATGTCTGTTCCGAGAAACATCCATATCGTCCCATTTGAAGGAAATTGATGCGGTTAGGTATAGCCATGAACAATTTCATTGCATCCATGAATACTTTCTGAAAAGATTTGCTTATATTTACAACTGATTCGAGAGCGTTTCTGCACTCGGATTGGTATTGCATAAGGAGTGATTCTTTAGTCATAATTAAAAGTGGTGGAATACTTCTAATTTACTAATAATCAACAAATTATGCAATACTTTTTCTGTTGGTTTTCAGCTGTTTAGCATATCTTTTTCATCCCTTTTCTTACTCCTTGACGATTCATTCTTGACAGTATTTCAATGATCTCTTGAATATATTTTTGAACCGGATTATGCCGATTCTATGTTTAATTTTAATTTATCGGTAAAAATTTACCGAAGTATTGACTACTATACTTTTCAATTTATTACAGACGAGGAAAATTCAAAAGATATAGTAAATGATGTTTTCGAAAAAATCTGGATTCAGCGTCATGAGTTGAAATTAGAAACATTGTCTTCCTATCTTTATACGCTTGTTCGTAACAGATGTCTTGATTACTTACGGCATAAAAAAGTAGAACAGCAGTATGCTGATCTTTACGATCTTATCTCACAGAAAGAATTTGATGATTCAGAACTATATGAATATCGGATGTCACGTATCGAGAAAATTATTGAAAAACTAGGAGAACCCACGAAAGGTATTTTTATCCAATGTTATTTTCAGAATAAGAAATATGCAGAAGTTGCTCAGGAGTATCATATTAGCAGTAGTGGCATAAAGAAGCATGTTATGAAAGTTTTACGTTTGATACGGAGGGAATTTGATATAGAGTAACTTTGATATTATCCTGATACCATATAATAATTCATTATAATAAAGACTTGTATCATGAAACAAGATTCAGAAGATAAATTAGCTCATGTTTTAGAAGCGTTGGAAAATCCGTCATCTTTTACGCAAGAAGAACTGAAAAGTTTGTTTTCCGATAAAGAATGTTTGCGATATGCACGTACTATATTATATGCTAAAGAATCTTTGGCTCGACAACAGATTCCTCAACCTGATATTGATAAGGAATGGAGAACTTTTGAGCGTCATCATAAAAAAACATCAATTATTCCAATAATAATAGGTCTAGCGATAGCTTCTTGCATTGCTTTGTTTTTTATATTTAGTTTATCCAAAGAAGTTGAAGGAGGATTGCGGGTTTTTGAGGCAACGCAAACAGTGCAGATTGTAAAAGAAGAAACAGTAAATGGAATGACAACAGTTTATGTTCCACGAGGTATGCAAAAACGACTTGAACTTCCTGATGGTACATGTGTTACACTTAATGCAGAGAGTCAACTTACTTACGAAACTTCTCAATTTGGCCAAAACGAACGAAAGGTTATACTACAAGGCGAAGCACTGTTTGATGTTGCAAAAGATTCTCTTCGTCCGTTTATTGTCCAATCTGGTAAATTGAGTACTAAGGCATTAGGTACCGTTTTTAATGTAAAAGACTATTCAACAGAAGAGATGAAAATTACTTTGCTCTCAGGTTCTTTGAAAATTACTTCACAACAAAAGACGGATAGTGTATTTATTCATCCTGGTGAACAGGCTATTTTGACAAACCAACAAGAGTTGCGTACAGTCAAAATACCGCAAACTGAAGATATTACATCTTGGGCTGAAGGTAATTTTTATTTTGATAATCAGACATTGGTTGAAATATTGTGTGAACTGGGACGCTGGTATAATGTGAGTGTAATATTTAAAAGTAAGGATTGTATGAACACTCGTTTACATTTTAAGGCATTTCGAAATGAATCGCTGGCTTCAGTTGTGGAATTATTGAATTATGTCAGTAAAAATCCTGTTGTACTTGAAGACAGAACGATAATTGTTGGAAAATAATTTCCTAAAGTGGTACCCGTTATATTGTGTAATTCGTATTGATAGCAGATATAAATT
>NZ_DS981466.1 GCF_000154845.1 Phocaeicola coprocola DSM 17136
ACGTTTTCCTGTTTTCTGCTCCAATGTCGGATAGGACAGGATTACGTCATTCCGAAAGCGGCTGATGACATGGAAATCGTTCTCACACATAGGTGTTATGAATGTTTCCTTGGAAAAGAATGCGTCTGCAACCACCGTTCTGGACAGGCTCTGTAGCTTGTCTTTTCTACTGATAAGATAGCTGCTGTACCAGTCAACGAGGCTCTTGTCCATATTATCCAAGGTCTTACAATCCGGCGTCTGAATGGAACCTAAAGTCATGCATTCATGATTGTCGATGTCAATGACACCGATGCCCATGATTTCCAGTCCACGCTTGTATTCTCCTGCACAACCAGACCAGAAGTAACCTATCCAAGGTGTCTTCTTGCCTGATTTGGGAATATAGGAAGGATCGATGGCGATGGCTTTTCTTTTGCCTGTGAGATGCTTGCTGATGATAGAGCCGTTGAACGCAAACCAGTCGAAAGTTTCATGCTCAAAAAGGTTACGATAAGTCTGTTCTGAGAAACAGCCATATCTGCCCAATTGGAGGAAGTTTATACGATCCGGGATGGCCATGAATAATTTCATGGTGTCCATGAACGTTTTTTCAAAAGGTTTTTGTATATTCGCTACTGATTTGAGAGCCGACAGGCACTCGGATTGGTATTGCATAAGGAGTGTTTCTTTAGTCATAATCAGAAGAGTTCAGAGACTTCTAATTTACTAAGAAATAACGAATCATGCAATACTTTCATCCTTTATTATCAGCATGTTAGCTCTCCTTTTTCAGCACATTTCTTCATGCTTAACCATTCGTTTTTGACAACATTTCAATGACCTCTTTAGTGTTTCCGAACCAGCTTTTGCCGGTTCTGTTGTTTAACTTTTAATCTTTCGGTAAAAATTTACCGAAGTATTGTGTTACAAATATGGCTATTTTATATTTTTTGAACAAATTATTGTTTCTTTTTAATGACATTAAATTCATAATGTAATGATTTTCTTGTTCCATTTGACAATCTGTAAGTGATTGATTTTTATAAAATCAACTAGGTACATGTCTGTATTTATATGTATTTCTTCAATTAAATTATTTAAACATTTTCTTGTTGTTTATGAATTATTCATGATGTATGGATTTTTATTTTGAAAATGGGGATAAGAAAAAGTAATAAATCAAGATTCAATTTGTTTTTTGCAAAGAATAATTAGGATAATTAGAATGAATCTTTTATTTTTGTTTCGCTAATACAGGAAAAACATCAATAACTATAAAGAATATAAAATCATGGAAAACGAAGAATTGATTAAATTGTGTTCTGATAAAGCCCAGAAATGGTTGACTCCTGCTTATGACGCTGAAACTCAAGCTGAAGTAAAGCGTATGTTGGAAAATCCTGATAAAACAGAATTGATAGAAGCTTTTTATAAAGACCTCGAATTCGGAACAGGTGGCTTGCGTGGTATCATGGGAGTAGGTTCAAACCGTATGAATATCTATACTGTTGGAGCTGCAACTCAGGGATTGTCTAATTATCTGAATAAATGTTTTGCCGGAAAGAAAGATATTTCTGTTGTCGTAGGACATGACTGTAGAAATAACAGCCGCTTGTTTGCTGAAATTTCTGCTAATATCTTTTCTGCTAACGGTATCAAAGTCTATTTGTTCGAAGATATGCGTCCTACTCCGGAAATGTCATTTGCTATTCGTCACTTGGGATGCCAGAGCGGTATTATTTTGACTGCTTCTCATAATCCCAAAGAATACAATGGCTATAAAGCATATTGGGACGATGGCGCTCAGGTACTTGCTCCACACGATAAGGGAATTATCGATGAAGTAAACAAAATTGCTTCGGCTGCTGATATCAAGTTTGAAGGCAATAAGGAACTGATTCAGATTATCGGAAAAGATATTGATGACGAGTATTTGCGTCAGGTTCATACTATTTCTATCGATCCGGAAGTTATCAAGCGCCAGAAAGATTTGAAGATTGTTTATACTCCGATTCACGGAACTGGAATGATGCTGATTCCGCAATCATTGAAACTTTGGGGATTTGAAAATGTACATTGCGTACCCGAACAGATGGTGAAGAGTGGTGATTTCCCAACTGTTGTATCTCCAAATCCAGAAAATGCAGAGGCTTTGACTTTGGCTATTAAGTTGGCTAAGGAAATCGATGCTGACATTGTAATGGCTTCTGACCCAGATGCTGACCGTGTAGGTATGGCTTGTAAAGATGACAAGGGCGAATGGGTATTGATTAACGGTAACCAGACTTGCTTGATATTCTTGTATTACATCATCAAGAATCGTATTGCAATGGGTAAGATGAAAGGTAACGAATTTATTGTAAAAACAATTGTTACTACTGAACTTA
The DNA here is from genome assembly GCF_000154845.1 of Phocaeicola coprocola DSM 17136. GTDB lineage: Bacteria > Bacteroidota > Bacteroidia > Bacteroidales > Bacteroidaceae > Phocaeicola > Phocaeicola coprocola. The sequence continues at coordinate 2,370 of NZ_DS981466.1, forward strand.
TCAAGTCTGTTGCTGACAAGAATAACATCAAGATGCTTGATTGCTATACTGGATTTAAGTGGATCGCACGTGAAATCCGTTTGCGTGAAGGTAAAGAACAATACATTGGCGGTGGTGAAGAAAGCTACGGATTCTTGGCAGAAGATTTCGTTCGCGATAAAGATGCTGTGTCAGCATGTTCTTTGTTGGCTGAAATTTGTGCATGGGCTAAGGATCAGGGCAAGACATTGTATGACGTTTTGATGGAAATCTATGTAGAATATGGATTCTCTAAAGAAGTGACAGTAAATGTTGTGAAACCGGGTAAGAGCGGTGCAGATGAAATCAAGGCTATGATGGATAACTTCCGTGCTTGTCCTCCAAAAGAATTGGGTGGATCAGAAGTTGTTCTTGTAAAAGACTACAAGACTTTGAAGGCTACTGATGCAAATGGTAATGTAACTGATTTGGATATGCCAGAACCTTCGAATGTTCTTCAGTTCTTCACAGCTGATGGTACTAAGATCTCTGTTCGTCCTTCAGGTACTGAACCGAAGATTAAGTTCTATATGGAAATAAAGGGTGAAATGGGATGTCCTAAGTGCTATGCAGGCGCTAACGCTGATGCAATGGAAAAAGTTGAAGCTGTAAAGAAATCTTTGGGTATCTAAACAGAATATCTGACTGAAATAAAAAAAATCCGGCAAGCTTATAAAAAGCCTGCCGGATTTTTTTTGTATTTACATTGCCGGATAATCCTCATAAAGAAGATACTTTTTTCTTATTTCTTTATATTGATTTAGTTTCTTTTGCCAAGCGGAACGGATTTGTTCCTCTGTTTTATTTTTTAGAATATCCAGGCGTACTTGATTGGTTCCCATTAAAAGATCGAACCAGTGAGGTCGTGTGAAAAATTCTTTTTCCGCATGTTTGGTGAGATTTTGAAAATAGTTATAGAACTGGATGACATACTGCAAAGAAAATCCTTTGGGAATATTCTTTTCCGAGCTGAGATTTAATCCGTAACAATATGTATCTTGGTGTAGCGGATGTTTATCGGAGCCTTTCATTGAATGAGGCATAAAACGAAATTTCAGATTTTTTGTTGTCGGGCTTCCTATTATTTGGAACGGAAAATCTGTGCCTCTTCCTACACTGACAGATGTTCCCTCAAATGGACAGAGAGAAGGGTAGAGCGCAATGGCCTGATCATTTGGCAGGTTAGGGGAGGGCTTTACCGGAAGTGAATAAGGTTGTCCGTGCTTCCAGTCTTCTATAGTAATAACTTTCAGTGGACACTGGAGATTATTGCCTAGCCATCCCTCTCCATTTATCATTTGTGCCAGTTCACCTATCGTACAGCCATGAAGTACCGGGATGGGGAGCATACCTACAAAACTTTTATATTTCATGTCAAGTACAGGTCCGTCTATATAGTCACACGGGTTGGGACGGTCTAAAATAATCAGTTCCTTATTGTTTTCGGCGCAAGCTTGCATGACATAAAACATTGTGCTGATGTATGTATAAAATCTTGCACCTACGTCCTGAATGTCAAAAATCACAATGTCTGTTTGCTGTAGTTGTGCCGGTTGAGGCTTTTTATTTTTTCCGTATAAAGAGATTATGGGCACTTGAGTCCGGTAATCTTTACCGTTTTTTATAAATTCTCCCGCATCGGCATCTCCTCTGAATCCATGTTCAGGAGCGAATACCTGAGTAATATGCACTCCTTTATTATACAAAGTATCCAGAAGGTGTACGTTCTGTACAAGGGAGGTTTGGTTTACAACCAATGATATACGTTTGTTTTCAAGCAGAGGAAATAATTCCTCTAGTCTGTCGGCTCCGTTTTTTACTTGTGCGGTTGCTTGCAGAACTGCCAGCCAGCAAATGAATAAAGTAATATATTTCATATCGGATGATTTTTTTTCACTATCTTTGTTTCACACAAAGGTAATAATAAAAGAATAATTACATGGATCCACTGTTGTTAATAGACAAATATTATCCAGAAGATAATGAGTTAAAGCATATTTTGTTGAAGCATAGTCGTTCGGTAGCAGATAAAGCCCTTGCAATGGCACGGAAGCACCCTGAGTTGAATCTGGATTTGCAATTTATAGAAGAGGCTGCCATGTTGCATGATATTGGTATCTTTCAAACCGATGCCGAGGGAATCTGTTGCTTTGGAAAGTACCCCTATATTTGTCATGGATATTTAGGAGCAGAACTGGTTCGTAAAGAAGGATTTCCGAAACATGCTTTGGTATGCGAACGCCATACGGGAGCCGGATTATCTCTGCAAAATATCATACAGCAAGATTTGCCTGTTCCACATCGCGAAATGACTCCGGTCAGCCTTGAGGAGCAAATAATTTGTTTTGCAGACAAATTTTTTTCAAAGTCCAAACTGGATCATGAAAAAGGAATTGAAAAAGCCCGAAAAAGTGTTGCACGATATGGCGAAGAGGGTGGTAAACGTTTTGACTATTGGTGCGAACTCTTTTTATAGTCTTAAAAATAAATTAAAAACAGTAGCTCTTGTGTTTATTTGAGAGAGAATGCTTACTTTTGCACTGCATTGTGTAAAAGATTAATGAATGGCGTCATTTAAAAAAACTACATATCTGCTGTTGTTTCTGTTCTTTGTAGGATTTTTTTTCTCTTTGTATGCTGAGACTCAGCGTGTGAGAGGGAAAAGATCGCGAGGTAACAGAACAGAACTTCGTACGGATTCGCTTGCTGCCGATTCTTTAAAAAATGATTCATTGACAGTAGATTCATTAGGACTTGATTCTATTGGAGCAGATTCACTGGCTCTTGATACAACTCCTAAAAAAGAACCTCTGGATGCTCCGGTTATTTACGAAGCAGCCGATTCTATCGTGTTTACTAAAGGAGGTTTCGCTCATTTGTATGGTGATGGAAAGGTGAATTACCAGAACATTGAATTGACTTCCGAGTTGATTACAATGAATATGGACAGTAGTACGGTGTATGCCCGTGGTGTGGCAGATACTACTGGTGTAGAGCAGGGTACTCCTATTTTTAAAGACGGAGAAACACCTTACGAGTCGAAGATCATGCGTTATAACTTCAAAACGAAAAAAGGATTCATCAATAGCATTGTAACGCAGCAGGGAGAAGGATATGTCACCAGTGAGAATGCCAAAAAAGGAGCAGACGATGAGATCTATATGACTCAGGGTAAATATACCACCTGTGATAATAAGGAACATCCGCATTTTTATCTTAAATTGTCTATGGCAAAGGTACGTCCTAAAAAGGATGTCGTTTTTGGTCCTGCACAACTTGTGGTTGAAGATGTACCTCTTCCGATAGCTGTTCCTTTCGGTTTCTTCCCATTCAGCAGCAGTTATTCTTCTGGTTTCATTATGCCTACCTATGGTGATGAAATGAACCGTGGTTTCTACTTGCGTGACGGTGGATATTATTTTGCCATTAATGATAAAGTAGACCTTAAGGTTTTGGGAGAAATATATACCAAAGGTTCTTGGGGACTGTCTGCCGCATCCAATTATAATAAGCGTTATAAGTATAGCGGTTACTTTAATGCAAGTTATCTGGTAACGAAGACAGGCGAAAAGAATATGCCCGATTATGCTGTATCAAAGGACTTCCGTATTCAGTGGAGTCACCGTCAGGACTCAAAAGCTAGCCCGAACAGCTCATTCTCGGCAAGTGTAAACTTTGCAACCAGTAGCTACGACCGTTCAAGTTTAAGTTCATTGTACGACCCTTCGGCATATAGTAACAATACCAAGGCGTCAAGTATCAGCTATTCACGTAACTTTCCTGAAATCGGATTGAATATTTCGAGTACATTCAATATTACTCAGAATACAAGGGTCTCTTCTGTTAATATGACCTTGCCCGACTTGAATATTTCGTTGAGTCGTATTTATCCGTTCAAGCGTAAGAAGGCAGCGGGTGACGAACGTTGGTATGAGAAGATTTCATTCCAGTACACGGGTGCTTTGACAAACAGTGTAGACACAAAAGATAATCTGCTTTTCAAGACTCCTTTCTCTCAGTGGAAAACCGGTATGAAGCATACCATTCCGGTGGAGGCTACCTTCAATCTGTTCAAGTACATCAATATTACTCCTTCGTTTAACTATACCGAACGCTGGTATACACGTAAGGTCATGCAGAGCTACGATCAGCGAGCTCAGGAGGTAGTGAAGGATACGGTCAACGGCTTCAATCGTGTGTACGATTATAACATGTCAGTTTCCATGAATACGAAACTGTATGGTATGTATAAGCCCCTGTTCATGAAGAGCAAAGAAATTGTATTGCGTCATGTCATTACTCCTTCTGTAAGTTATACCTATACGCCTGATTTCGGAAAATCGCGTTATGGTTATTACGAAACTTATACATATACCGACGAAAACGGTGAAGTACGTATGGCTGAATATTCACCATACGAAGGCTCTCCATACAGTTATCCGGGAAAAGGTGTTTCTCAAAACGTCAGCTTTTCGCTGAAAAATAATCTGGAGATGAAAATGGCTTCCGACAAGGATACTACCGGATATAAGAAAATCAGCTTGATTGATGATTTGAGTGGAAGTTTGTCATACGATATTGCCCAGAAGCGGTGGAGTAACCTTTCGTTGACTGCCCGCTTGAAACTGACCAAGAGCTATACCTTCAACATGAATGCAACGTTTGCCACTTATGCTTATAAGTTCGACGAAAATGGTAAGGTTGTAGAGAGCGATCGTACCGAATGGTCTTACGGACGTTTCGGACGATTCCAGGGATATAGCGGATCATTTTCGTATACCTTGAACAACGATACGTTTAAGAAACTGTTTGGTAAGGGTGATGATAAAGATAAGGAAAAAGACAAGAAAGATACGGATACGGAAGAAGATGATGAAGATTTAGAAGAAGAAACTGATAAACAATTGAATTCTGGTACCCGTAAGACAGAAAATGCAACACTCGATCCGGATGGTTATCTTGCATTTAAGCTTCCATGGAGTTTGAGCTTGAGTTATAGTTACAGTATCCGTGAAGACAGAAGCAAGCAGATTAATATCAAAACCATGCGTTACCCATATTCTCTGACTCATTCGCTGAATATTTCAGGTAATATAAAGATGGGTAGCCGATGGAATGTAACTTATTCTAGTGGTTATGATTTTACTTCGAAGGAAATGTCTATGACTACAGTAAACATAACTCGTGACTTGCACTGTTTCAATATGAGTTGCGGTTTGGTTTTCGGTCCGTATACATCATATAACTTCTCGATTCGAGCTAACTCGGCTATGTTGACCGATGCCTTGAAATGGGATCAGCGTAGTAATACGGGGAGTCAGGTTACCTGGTATTAATATACATTTGTTGAGCGATAATATGAAAAGAGCCGCGGAAAACAATTCTGCGGCTCTTTTCATATCTATAGGTAAGTTTCACCATTTGATTGGTTCTTCGCCATGCTGAATCAGATATTCGTTTGCGCGGCTGAAATGTTTGTTTCCGAAAAAGCCGTGGTAGGCAGAAAGCGGCGAAGGGTGTACAGATGTCAGAACCAAATGCTTGTTGCGGTCTATAAAAGCCCCTTTCTTTTGTGCATACGCTCCCCATAAAATAAATACCAGATGCTCCCGGTTTTCGGCTAAAGCTCGGATTGCTGCATCCGTAAATTCCTCCCAACCTTGACGTTGGTGTGAGCCTGCCTGATGAGCACGGACAGTCAGTGTGGCATTGAGCAGCAAGACACCTTGTTCTGCCCAGCGGGTAAGATTTCCAGTTGTTGGTATGGGAGTACCTAAGTCATCATGTATTTCCTTGAAAATATTTTGCAGCGACGGAGGAAAAGGAATACCGTCGTTTACGGAGAAACAGAGGCCATGTGCTTGTCCGGGACCGTGGTATGGGTCCTGACCGATGATAACTACTTTTACTTTGTTGTAAGGGCAGAGATTGAAAGCATTGAATATCAATTTTCCCGGAGGATATACGGTCGTAGTCTGATACTCCCGGCGAACAAATTCCGTCAGGCGGATAAAATAGTCTTTATCAAATTCAGGAGTCAGCACTTGCTTCCATGATTCTTCTATCTGTACATTCATATTGTCTGAAAATTTTATTGTATATAAGTGAAAATGCGTTGCTTTGTTGCTGCTAAATCAGACAAATGTAGTAAAAAAGATATAAATACAGTATTGTGTGGAAGAACTTTTTCAGGAAGCCTGATTCCCTTTACAGGTATCTGTGGAGGGGATAAAGATTTTTAATCAATGAAATATGTTATTATGCAAAAAACATCACCTTCTTTTACCTGATTCTTCTCGATATTTTTTGAAAATCTGTACAAATTCTTTTCAGGATTTTAAGAGTGAATTTTTATTCTTCTATGAGGGTTGGCAGGAGGTGTAACTAAAAAAACGGCAAATATTTCTTATGTCGTAATATTTTACCTTATAAAGAAATATTTGCCGGTAGAAAATCATTCAGTGTATTTGTATTTCGCATCAAATAAGTTGCATGCCCAGCTCAGCACATTCCCGACGCATCTCTTCGGGCCATATGCTAGCTTGTATTTCACCGATATGCGCTTTTCGTAAATACAGCATACAGAGGCGCGACTGTCCGATACCCCCTCCGATACTAAGCGGAAGAGAACCTTCCAACAAACGTTTGTGGAAGTAAAGTTTAGTTCTTTCTTCCTTTCCTGCCAGTTCCAGCTGTTTTAGTAAAGCTGCTTTGTCAACACGAATACCCATTGATGAAAGCTCGATTGCTCTTCCAAGTACACTGTTCCAGATGAGCAGGTCACCATTCAGTCCCGGAAGTCCTGTTTTCGGATCAATAGTTGTATAGTCATCGTAGTCCGGGGCACGTTTGTCGTGTGGATTTCCGTCACTCAGTTTGCCACCGATACCGATGATAAATACGGCTCCGTATCGTTCGGTAATCAAATCCTCACGTTCTTTAGGGGTTTTGTCCGGATACATATCAAGCAAATCCTGCGAATGAATAAAATGGACATCGTGAGGCAAGAATGAACTGATTTGAGGATATACTTCACAAATCATATATTCAGTGCGGCGCATGGCCGAATAAATACGGGTAACGATACTCTTCAGGAAATCTACGGTTCGCTGTTCTGGAGTGATGACACGCTCCCAGTCCCATTGGTCTACATAAAGCGAATGCAGGTTTCCCAGTTCTTCGTCGGCACGGATTGCATTCATATCGGTATAAATGCCATATCCTGGTTCTATATTATAGTCGGCAAGAGTTACCCGTTTCCATTTGGCCAGCGAGTGTACCACTTCGGCACGTTGTTCTCCCAAATCCTTTATAGGGAAGGTTACAGGGCGCTCTACTCCATTCAAATCATCATTCATTCCCATACCGGTCAGAACAAAAAGCGGTGCCGTAACACGGCGTAAACGCAGTTCAGAAGACAGGTTTTGCTGGAAAAATTCTTTTATTTGTTTTATACCCAACTCGGTTTGCTTCATGTCAAGCAAAGGTTGATAGTTGGTAGGTTTTATTAGGTAACTCATGTCTTTTTAATTTTCTGTATTTAAATATGTAGGCAAAGATAATTATATTTTGTAAAAATGCAATGTATTTGTTTGAAATATTATCATTGTGTGATGATTATCTTTGTTTTTATTGATAAAATGGTAATTTGTTGTGTGTAAAAGTTTTATTCCTCTCTTATTTTTTTTCTCGAATATTAGGACGAAATACAGAATAATTGTATTTTTGCCATGGTTTTAGAAAATATGCACCCATAGTTCAATGGATAGAATAATGGATTCCGGTTCCATCGATTGGGGTTCGACTCCCCATGGGTGTACTAATGTAGTTTGAAAAGATTCTGATTATCAGAATCTTTTCTTTTTTGTATGCTCGGCATGAGTATTAGCTAACGGGTGCAAGTCCCCAATGAGCCCTAATAGCGGGAATCATACAGCCAAAAGCAAGGGTGTCCATCGCGAGTTGGAATCTGAAAGAAGCTGGCGGCAAACATCTGGTCTGACGAACAGAAACTTCATATAAGGCATATGACCGTGGGTAAGGTTGCGAAACAAACTAAAGCCCTATAGCTATTCGGGACGGTTAGTGTAAATGGAGCAGACATAAGATTGAAAGTTAATACCCTTATCCGAGGATGTCTCACGGACATATGGTGAGGATGAATGATTCGAAGTACCATGATGGAGTAAAGCTTGCCGTGAGAAGTCAGCAGAGGTCGTAGTACCCAAGGCATGTATGCCTATAGGGAAGGACCAAACTTTATTTAAACGGCATAACTGAAAACTACCGTTTGTTGGAACGAATGCATAAAACCAAAACAGAAGTATTGGGCTACCTTTAAAGAGATAGGACGGAATCCGAAGGGTATAAAGGAGCGCAGACCTACAAATGGATGGTTGAAGAAGATGTCGTGGAAGTGTCTTTCGAAGAATACGAAAGGCATCCATAGTAAAGAACCGCCGTATGCCGAACGGCACGTACGGTGGTGTGAGAGGTCGGAAAACGAAAGTAGGAAGAAAACTACTTCGTTTTCCTCCTACTCGATTACGACGCTTACTTTCTGTCAGAGAAAGCAATCTTTTCTTAAATTATAATGGATTGTCCATTTGGGGAATTCAGGAAATTTTCTGAATGAATTTATTTTCCGCAATTAAGTGACAAACAGATTTCTGTTGGAAATATCTGTAAAAGCTTCTCTTTTATTTGTTCCTTGTAGATAAAAATACTCCCAGCATAACCAGTAATACACCGATGAAGGCATAAATAGTCAACGTCTCGTTTAATACGACAAAGGCTGCTAAGGTAGTAAACAATGGATTGAGATATAAATAGTTTGATGACATTATCGTACCGAGATGCATCAATACCATATTCCATACAACAAAGCAGACCAATGAAGCTAGAAGACTAAGGAATAGAAGGTTGATGAATACTTCAGGACGGAGAAATCCCTCCAGTGGAAAAGAAAAAGAATGGATGATGAAAGCTGGAAGTATTCCTAAAGTTCCATAGAAAAATATTTTGCGGGTAATGAATATAGAGCGGTATTTCTTCGAGAGTTTATTGATTATAAGACTGTAAAAGGCCCAGGATAATGCAGCTGCCAGTGTCAGAAAGTCTCCGATGGGGGAGAGTTTCAGAATCACGCTGCCATTGAATATAAGTATAGCTACGCCAATGAGTGCTGCTATAGATCCCAGAAGCCAGTTGTGGCTGACTTTATTATTTCTATCTGTCAGAAGTGATAGTCCCGTAGTTAGCAGAGGAGTAGCACATATTATAAAGGCTACATTAGTAGTCTGGGTAAATTTTAAGGCAGTATTTTCGGTCAGGAAATACAATGTACCTCCAGTTAGTCCGGCAGCAAACATAGTAAGTTCGTCTTTGATGCTGTCTGAAAAAATCTTGCGAGGAGAGATAAACCATATTCCGATATATGCAATAATGAAGCGGAGAAGAAATATTTCCTGAGGTGACAATCCGTTGTTTATCAGAATTTTTGTAGATATGAATGTGGTTCCCCATACCGCTACGGTGAGAATAGCCAGAATGTGATATTTTGCCTTTAATGAACTTGTCATATTAATTTATGTAATACTTGCTGCTGTAAATATGCGCAAAATTAGATATATTTTCCATATTTCTGAGACTATATCAGATACTAATTTGTCAGCTGACAATAGTAAAAATAGAAAAGGCTGCTTCATCACGAGGCAGCCTTCCCGAATATCCAATTGAATTTGTTAGGGTTAGTATAAGCATTTGTAAATGCTCAATTGCAAATATACGATTTTATTTGATTGCTTGATAAAAATCTTTCCAATTCTTGCTGAAATCTGACATAGAATGGAAAAGATAATTAGCTCCTTCGTCCAGTAAGACTTTATCGGGCAGAGGACCAGTATTTACAGCTACTGTAAAGATACCAGCAGCTACACCAGCACGTACTCCGAGAGGAGCATTTTCTACAACGATAGCTTCATTGGCTTTGACACCGGCTTTCTGAAGTCCCATCAGATAAGGTTCCGGATTTGGCTTTCCATATTTTACATCGAAAGCTGTTACCATAAGCTCGCCTTTGAAAATATTTGGAAAATTTCTGTTCAAGCGTTCCAGCAATGATTTCTGTCCTGAGCCTGTTACTACCACTGGAATCAAATTGTCTTCCTTTATCTGATTGAGCAGTTCGAGTGCTCCCGGCATTCGTTCGGCCTTAGGAAGGGAATTGAAAATATCGCTTTTAGTCTGATAGATTTTTTTTATTTCCTCTTCGGTTGCTTCTCTATGACGCTGTCGGGTACTTACTATATTGATTGTTGATGCCCCTGTACGTCCTTCGTGCATATATGCTTCTTCCGGACTCAGATGCATACCGTACTGCTTCATGGCTTCGTGCCAGGCTGCTGCATGATTTTTCATGGAATCGAATAATACACCGTCCATATCAAACAGTACAGCTTTCAGGTTCAGTTTATCAAAATGATGGGTTGTGAGATAATTTTCTATTGCTTGTTGGAACATCTTTTTCAGTTTAAGAATAAACTACATATGTGTAAATAATGAAAAAATGAATAATGATAAATGAAGAGCGGTATTGATACTGGTTACCGCTTTCCACTTATCATTATTCATTTTTTATTGTTTAATTTTTATTTTAAACGAGCTTGAATAGCCTTAGTTTCTTCTTCATATCCAGGTTTATTCAACAAAGCAAACATGTTTTTCTTGTAAGCTTCTACACCTGGCTGGTTGAACGGATTAATTTCAAGCAGATAGCCGCTGATACCGCAAGCTTTTTCGAAGAAATAAATCAATTGTCCCAAATAGTATTCGTTCAGTTTTGGAACACTTACGCGCATGTTAGGTACTCCACCGTCAACGTGTGCCAGCTGAGTTCCAAGTTCTGCCATTTTATTGACTTCATCTACGCGTTTTCCTGCCAGGAAGTTCAAGCCGTCCAGATTTTCTTCGTCTGAAGGTACATGAAGTTCGTGGTTAGGAGTTTCAACAGAAATCACTGTTTCATAGATGGTACGTTCGCCTTCCTGAATCCATTGTCCCATAGAGTGCAGGTCAGTAGAGAAGTCTACAGAGCTAGGATAGATACCTTTGTGATCTTTACCTTCAGATTCTCCGTAAAGCTGTTTCCACCATTCCATGAAATAATGCAACTTAGGCTGGAAGTTTACCAGAATTTCAATCTTCTTTCCGTTCTGATACAGTTCGTTACGAGTTGCTGCATAAAGAGCGGCAGGATTTTCCATCATATTCTGGTTAGCACAAACTTCTTCCATCTTGCGCGCACCTTCTACCAACTGGTCGATATCGATACCTGCTACAGCGATAGGCAATAATCCTACTGGAGTCAGAACAGAGAAACGACCACCTACATTATCAGGAATAATGAATGATTTGTAGCCTTCTTTGTCAGCAGTTACGCGAGCAGCACCTTTCTTTGCATCAGTTACGGCAACGATAACCTTACGTGCCATTTCTTTGCCGCGCTGGTCTTCGCATTGTTTTTTCAGCAGGCGGAAAGCCAAAGCTGTTTCAGTAGTAGTACCTGATTTAGAGATATTGATTACACCGAATTTCTTGTCTTTCAGGAAAGAAGTCAGCTCGTACAAGTAATCTTCACCAATGTTGTGTCCGGCAAAGATGATAGTAGGCTGTCCTGCTTTCTTTTCTTGCAACCACAAGAAGCTGTTGGACATAGCTTCGATAACGGCGCGGGCACCCAGATAGCTTCCGCCGATACCAGCAACAACTACAACTTCACAGTTTTCGTGCAGAACCTGTGCTGTAGCTTTTAAGTCGTCCAGATGTTCTTTAGTAATGGAAGAAGGCAAATGTAACCAGCCCAGGAAGTCGTTTCCCAGTCCTGTACCTTTTTCCAATGTTTCCATACATGCTCTTACCTTAGGTTCGTAAGCAGCTAGTTTGTCTTTGGAAATAAAACCTAAAGACTTGTTGATTTCAAGTTTAATATTTTCCATAAATATTCTTCTTTATTATCTGAATGAATCAGTCAGTAATTTGATTTCAATCATTGGAGAAATCCGTTCATACAAAATGTTGTAAACGGCGTCTACTATCGGCATATTGACGTGCAGATGCTTGTTCAGTTCCTTGATACATTTGGTGCCGTAATAGCCTTCGGCTATCATTTCCATTTCTATCTGTGCGCTTTTTACCGAATATCCTTTTCCTATCATTGTTCCGAATACACGGTTACGGCTGAAGTTGGAATATGATGTAACCAACAGGTCGCCCAAGTAGGCCGAATCGTTTGTACACCGGTCTACCGGATGTACTGTATCGAGAAAACGGTTCATTTCCTGAAGAGCATTCGAAACCAGTACTGCCTGAAAGTTGTCTCCGTATTTCAGGCCGCTGCATATTCCGGCAGCTATGGCATACACATTCTTCAAAACAGATGCATATTCTATACCTGCTACATCGGTATTGACCGATGTCTTGATATAGTGTCCCGAAAGCTGTCGGGCAAACATCTTCGCTTTTTCAATGTCTTTACATCCGACGGTCAGATAAGACAAGCGTTCCAATGCCACTTCTTCTGCATGACATGGACCAGCCAGTACAGCAATGTTCTCTTCTGGAACATCGTACATTTTATGAAAGTAGTCGGACACAATCAAGTTTTCATCGGGAACAATTCCCTTGATTGCCGTCACAATGAATTTATCCTTGAGTTTTGTCTTTAGCTTTTTAAGGTGGCTTTTCAGATATGGCGAAGGAGTTACGAATATTAGTGTATCCGATTCCTTTACTACCTTATTTATATCTGATGAAAAGTTGATGCACCTCATGTCGAAGCGCACACTAGTCAGGTAAGCCGGATTATGCCCCAGACGCCGAAATTCTTCAATTCGGTCGTCGCGGCGCATATACCAGTTTATCGAGTCGGCCTGGGACAATATAATTTTGGCTATTGCCGTTGCCCAGCTTCCTCCACCCATGATTGCTATTTTCCCGGGGAGTTTCATTTTAGCCTATTTTCTGTATCCAGCCAGCTACTTCGTCGACGCTAGGATTCTTCAATTCTAATTTATATTTTTTATTCACTCCGCAGATGTCCTGATGTAATTTTTGCGGATTAACATCTTTCATGTCTGAAACCAAGTTGTAACCGGCTTTCTGAATCACCGGAACCCATTCTTCGGCAATACCCAGTTCCATGAACTTAGCAGGAGCGTCTTTCGGGATAACCTTTTCCGGACGCATCTGCGGGAAGAACAATACTTCCTGAATGGTGCTTTGTCCTGTCATCAGCATGACCAGACGGTCCATACCGATTCCCATACCAGAAGTAGGAGGCATACCGTATTCCAGTGCGCGAACAAAGTCTTTGTCGATAATCATAGCCTCGTCGTCACCCTTTTCGCTCAGACGCATCTGCTCTTCGAAACGTTCAAGCTGGTCGATCGGGTCGTTAAGTTCTGAATATGCGTTACAAAGTTCTTTTCCGTTAACCATCAACTCGAAACGTTCAGTCAGATCCGGATTGTTGCGATGACGTTTAGTCAGCGGTGACATTTCGATAGGGTAATCAGTGATGAAAGTAGGCTGGATATAATTTCCTTCGCAGAATTCGCCGAAGATTTCGTCTATCAGCTTGCCTTTTCCCATTGTATCGTCTATCTCCATGTTCAGTTTCTGGCAGACTTCGCGGATCTGTTCTTCATTCATTCCGGTGAGGTCGTATCCTGTAAATTCTTTGATTGAATCGAGCATGGTAACACGCTTGAACGGAGCCTTGAAGTTGATTATGTTATCACCTACCTTAACTTCTGTTGTACCGTTTACATCCATACAGATCTTTTCGATCATATTTTCAGTAAACTTCATCATCCAGTTGTAATCCTTGTAGGCTACGTAAATTTCCATACAAGTGAATTCTGGGTTATGAGTACGGTCCATACCTTCATTACGGAAGTTCTTTCCGATTTCGTATACACCTTCAAATCCACCTACGATCAGACGTTTCAGGTAAAGTTCGCTGGCAATACGCATATACAAAGGAATATCAAGTGCATTATGGTGAGTAATGAACGGACGTGCCGCAGCTCCTCCGGCGATAGATTGCAGGATAGGAGTTTCAACTTCGATGTATCCTTTCGAATTGAAATACTCACGCATAGAGTTATATACCTTATTGCGTTTCAGGAATATATCTTTTACTCCATCGTTTACTACCAGGTCTACGTAGCGCTGGCGGTAACGGAGTTCTGGATCATCGAATTTATCGTAAGCTACACCATCTTTATATTTTACGATAGGAAGCGGGCGGATAGATTTTGACAAAACAGTCAGTTTCTGTGCATGGATAGAAATTTCACCCATCTGAGTACGGAATACGAAACCTTCAATGCCGATAAAATCACCCAGGTCGAGCAGACGTTTGAATACTACATTGTATAAATCCTTGTTTTCATCAGGGCATATATCATCGCGGGTAATGTATATCTGAATACGACCTTTAGAGTCTTGTAACTCAACGAAAGAAGCCTTACCCATAACACGGCGTGACATGATACGTCCTGCAACAGATACTTTGCGCGGTTCTGCCTCGTCATCCTTAAATTCGGCTTTTATATCAGTCGAAAATGCATTGGTTACATACTCGGCAGCAGGGTACGGATCGATGCCCATCGCTCTCATTTCATTCAGACTGTTACGTCTGATAATCTCCTGTTCACTTAGTTCTAATACGTTCATTTGTTGATACATTAACTCAATTTCGCTACAAAAATAACAAAGTTTTTGTAAACAACATCTAAATCAGGCTACTTTTATTACCTTTGGGCGTACTGAATTTATGGAAACGGATATGGAAATGAATAAACAAACATCATTTATAAAGGTGACAGTCTTACAGACAGATATAGTTTGGGAGGAGGCGAAAGTAAACCGTATGGCTGTAGAACAGCTGATAGAAAAGCATTGTGATACGGATTTATTTGTTTTACCAGAAATGTTTTCTACCGGCTTCAGTATGAATCCGATGGAAATAGCCGAGGATGAAGGAGGAGAAACTTTGCAATGGATGTGCCGGATTGCTGCTTTGCGTCAGTGTGCTATAGCCGGAAGTCTTTCGGTTAGAGAGGCAGGGAAATTTTACAACCGTTTCTATTTTGTATGTCCTGACGGTACGGTGTATCATTATGATAAGCGGCATTTGTTTGGTTTTGGGGGTGAAGATAAGCAATACACTTCGGGAGATGAAAGAGTGATTGTTTCTTATAAAGGTTTTCGCTTTCTTTTACAAATATGTTACGATTTACGCTTTCCTGTATGGTCGCGTTGCCGGAATGATTATGATGCGGTTATATATGTAGCCAACTGGCCTGCCAGTCGCCGGGAAGTATGGAATATATTGCTGAAAGCTCGGGCACTTGAAAACCAGTGTTATGTAATAGGAGTGAATCGGGTAGGAAATGATCCGCAATGTCTGTACGATGGTGGAAGTATGATAATCAGTCCTTATGGTAAGATATTGGTTGCGTGCACTGACGGTAAAGAAGAGGTAGCAGGAGCATTGCTTGCCCGTGAACCGTTGGACAGCTTCAGAAAACGTTTTCCTGTTTTAGATGATGGAGATGACTTTGAACTGCTATAGATGAAATAGGCATTTATTAAAGACAGAAATATTATGATGAATATTAAGAAACTTATTTCTGCTTCCATGGTTGCTGTAGCGTTAAGCGGATGCCAGAGAGAGGCTGTAAAACCAAATGTGTTGTTTATTTTAGTCGATGATATGCAGGCTGATGCCATTGCTGCATTGGGGAACAGAGATACCTATACTCCGATGGAGCTTTGTGTGGAGCTTTATCCATGCCTAGTCGTGCTATGTTACTTACCGGAAGGGGAGTGTTCGAAGTGCAGAGTGATGGAATGAAGATACCTGTTTCGCAAATCACATTGCCTGAGCATTTGAAAAACAATGGTTACCGGACATTTGCTACGGGGAAATGGCATTCAGACCATGCTTCGTTTGCTCGTTCCTTTACCGAAGGAGATAATATCTTTTTCGGAGGAATGCATCCTTATGAAGAAAATGGACATTGTGCTCCTCGCTTACATCATTTTGACCCGACTGGAAAATATGATGAGCCGCCTTTTGTAGGACAAAACTTTTCTTCGAAAATGTATGCTGATGCAGCCATAAATTTTCTGAAGACTACGGAACATAATAATCAGCCGTTTATGGCATTTGTTTCTTTCACTTCTCCTCATGATCCGCGAAATATTCTGCCTGATTATGGAAAGAAATATTGTCCGGCGGAACTTTCTGTTCCAGATAATTTTTTGCCAGAGCATCCGTTTGATAATGGAGAATTAAATATTCGGGATGAACAATTGTTACCTGTCCCCCGTACTCCTGAGCTGTTGAAGAAAGAATTGTCTTTATATTATGGAATGGTAAGTGAGGTTGATTTACAGATTGGAAGAGTTGTCGATGCTTTGGAAGAAAGTGGAAATATGGATAATACGATTATTGTATTTGCATCAGATAATGGACTGGCTATGGGGCAGAATGGACTAATCGGTAAACAAAGTCTGTATGAGCATAGCGTTGGAGTACCGATGGCTATCATCACTCCGGATGGTTTGTCGTCAGGTAAACGTTCAGATGCTTTGTGCTATTTGTATGATCTTTATCCTACCTTGTGTGATTTGATGGGATTGGACGTACCTGTATCCGTTACTGGCAAGTCGTTGAAACCGGTTATGGAAGGAAAACAGGAACAGATACGTGAACAGTTTTTTCTTGCTTATTCCAATCAGCAGCGAGCTTTAGTTTCTGGTGATTATAAGTATATTATTTATAATGTGGAAGGTAAGATAACCGAACAGTTGTTCAATTTGCAGAAGGATCCGGGAGAACTGGTAAATCTGGCTGTTGAGTTAACTGAAAAGAAGAATGAACTTCATGATTTGTTGATGAATCAAATGGTAGAGAATCATGATTTTTGTGACTTGACTCAACCATTGTGGTGGAAAGATGGACATAAACTTACTTGGGATGAGTTAATTAACTTATATGTTTTTGAGTGAGAATTTGCTGTGATAAGTTAAAGCTGTTAGATATGATGAACTGGAAATATTTACTGACAGGTGTGTTGGCTGGTAGTACATTAGTCTTACGGGCTGCTGGCGAAGCAAAAGATGAATGTCCGAATATATTATTTATTTTAAGTGACGACCATACTTCTCAAACTTGGGGTATTTATGGTGGTATTTTATCAGAATATGCCCAGACAGAGAATATTCGTCGGCTTGCTGATGAAGGGGCAGTCTTGGATAATTGTTTCTGTACAAACTCTATATCTACACCGAGTCGTGCTGCTATATTGACAGGAAGGTATAGTCATTGCAATGGGGTATATACATTAGATGATACCTTGGATGTTTCCTTGCCTACTTTTGCGAAAGAATTACAGAAGGCTGGATATCACACCGGACTGGTAGGAAAGTGGCATTTGAAATCACAACCTCAGGGTTTTGATTATTATTCTGTATTTCATGATCAGGGAGAATATCGTGATCCTACTTTCAAGAATAGTGATGATCCTTGGCCGGGACAGCGTAATTTTGGAGAGCGTATACATGGTTTTTCCACTGATATTGTAACAGAAAAAGCTATCAGATGGATGAAAGCTCAGGATAAAAGTCAGCCTTTTTTGATGTGTTGTCATTTTAAGGCCACACATGAGCCTTATGATTTTCCGGAACGTATGCGACATTTATATGATGGCGTAGTGTTTCCTGAACCGGAGAATTTGTTAGACTGGGGGCCTGAAACCAACGGACGTACTTTCGTCGGACAAAAACTGGAAACTATCGGACACAATTGGGAGGTGGCTTCGGCTGATCCAGATAAATGGTGGTGTCGTTATCTGGAACTTCCTTTTACGACAAAAGGAATGAGCCGGATTGCTGCAAGAAAAGCTATTTATCAAAAACTGATCCGAGATTATTTACGCTGCGCTGCTACGGTAGATGATAATATTGGAAAACTGTTGGATGCTCTAGACGAAATGGGGATTGCAGATAATACTATTGTTGTCTATGTTGCCGATCAGGGATACTTTTTAGGAGAGCATGGATTTTATGACAAACGGATGTTTTATGAAGAATCGGCACGTATGCCATTTGTTATCCGTTATCCCAAATGTATTCCGGCTGGCAAGCGTGTGAACGAACTTGTTTTGAATGTAGATTTTGCTTCTACATTGTGTGATTTTGCCGGAGTAAAATCTCCGGAAGGTACACAGGGCAGAAGTTTTAAAGATGTTCTGGCAGGAAAAACTCCTAAGGACTGGCGGAAGAGTTTTTATTACCGTTATTGGACTCAACATGATATCCGTCCGGCCCACATCGGTGTACGTAATGAGCGTTATAAGTTGATGTTTTTGTATGGTGACCGATTGAATATGACAGGGTCTTCAGACTACAAATCAACTCCATCTTGGGAGTTTTACGATTTACAGAAAGATCCGAAAGAAAACCATAATGCTTACGGGGAGAAAGAATATGAATCGGTAATTCGTGAAATGAAAAAAGAAATGATGCGCTTGCGCGAAGAGGTGAAAGATACGGATGAGGGAGAAATAAGAATGATGGAAATTTTAAGAAAAGAAGGACTGGAAAAATAAGTCTTTATAATTGATATATAGGTTGTTAAACAAAGATGAAGATGTTCTCTCCGATTCATGATATCGAATCGGAGAAAATGTCCTCATCTTTTTAATTTTTATGTACGAACTTTCAGGAAAAGATGAAGATGTTTTCATTAAAATAAGCTGAAAAACAGATGCGCATTTGTTGAAAGTGCATAAAAAACGTATCTTTGTACATCTTTCGTCTCAAAATAAAAACAATCAGATTTTATGTATACGAATAAAGAAATATGGAATGTCACTTACCCGATATTCTTGGGGTTGCTTGCGCAAAATGTTATCAATGTCACCGACACGGCTTTTTTAGGACATGTGGGTGAGGTAGCTTTGGGTGCAGCCGCAATGGGAGGACTGCTATATATCTGTGTATATACCGTAGCATTCGGGTTCAGTGTCGGTTCGCAGATTTTGATAGCCCGTCGTAATGGGGAAGGGAATTTTCATGCCATAGGACCGGTTATGTGGCAGGGTACAGCATTCAGTTTGGGGATGGGAGTAGCTTTACTTGCCATATTGCTGGTATGTGCCGAACCATTGATTCGTCTGCTGATTACTTCGGATACGATTTTTTATGCTACATACGAGTTTTTTACATGGCGTATCTGGGGATTTCTTTTTGCCTTTGTCAATGTCATGTTCCGTGCGCTTTATATAGGTATAACCAAGACAAAGGTACTGACCATGAATGCTGTCGTCATGGCCTTGGTGAATGTATTCCTCGACTATGCGATGATATTCGGAAAGTGTGGATTCCCTGAAATGGGAATACGTGGAGCGGCATTGGCATCGGTTATAGCAGAAGCATCTTCTATGCTGTTTTTTATTGTGTATACGTATGGTAAAATTGACTTGAAGAAATATGGGCTGAATCGTTTCGGACATTTTGACTGGGATATGGTGATGCGTATCTTGCGCATTTCCTGCTTCACCATGGTGCAGTATTTTCTTTCCATGGCCATCTGGTTTGTATTTTTCATGGCACTTGAACGACTCGGACAACGGCAGCTTGCCATTGCCAACATTGTGCGTAGCGTATATGTTGTGCTGTTAATACCTGTCCAGTCGCTTTCTACTACGGCAAATACACTGGTCAGCAATCTGATTGGTTCGGGAGGAGTAGCAGGAGTTGTCAGATTACTGCATAAAATAGCCCGGATGTCATTCCTTATTATGGTAGTATGTGTGGCCCTTTGTGTTATCTTCCCTCAGGCTATTTTGTCGGTTTATACCAATGAGGAAGCACTGCTTCTTGAATCGGTTCCGGCATTATATGTCGTTTGCGGTGCAATGTTGATAGCTGCTCTTGCAAATATTTATTTCAATGGAATTTCGGGTACGGGTAATACACAGGCTGCTTTGGGACTGGAAGTCGGAGTACAGATCTTTTATGCATTGTATATTATTGTAGTAGGAATGATGCTTCGTGCTCCGGTAGATGTTTGTTTTACTACCGAAGTCATCTATTATTCGTTAATGCTGACATTCAGTGTTATTTACTTGAAAAAGGCGAAATGGCAGAATAAAAAGATTTGATGCATCCGATTATTTTTGTAATTTTGCGCCCTGACAAATTGGAAGAATAAAAAAACAAGAAAAATATATGTTCGATAATTTAAGTGAAAGACTAGAACGGTCGTTTAAAATATTGAAAGGTGAAGGTAAAATCACCGAAATCAATGTGGCCGAAACGTTGAAAGACGTACGTCGTGCATTGCTGGATGCCGATGTGAACTATAAGGTAGCAAAGAGCTTTACCGACACTGTAAAGGAAAAAGCTTTAGGACAAAACGTGTTGACTGCTGTTAAGCCTAGCCAGTTGATGGTTAAGATTGTGCATGATGAGCTGACCAAACTGATGGGTGGCGATACTGCCGAAATCGAATTGAAAGGTCGTCCTGCCGTAATCCTGATGTCAGGTTTGCAAGGTTCTGGTAAGACAACTTTCTCAGGAAAGCTGGCACGCATGCTGAAAACCAAGAAAAACCGTAAGCCGTTGCTGGTTGCCTGCGACGTATATCGTCCTGCTGCTATCGAACAGCTGAAAGTATTGGGACAGCAGATCGAAGTGCCTGTATATTGCGAATTGGATAGCAAAGATCCTGTTCAGATTGCACTGAATGCTATTCAGGAAGCAAAGGCAAAAGGTTATGACTTGGTTATTGTCGATACAGCGGGACGTCTTGCTGTAGACGAACAGATGATGAACGAGATTGAAGCAATTAAAAATGCAATCAATCCGGATGAAACGTTGTTTGTTGTTGACTCAATGACTGGTCAGGATGCAGTAAATACAGCTCGCGAATTTAACGAACGTCTGGACTTCAACGGTGTAGTTCTTACTAAGTTGGATGGTGATACTCGTGGTGGTGCTGCTCTGTCTATCCGTACCGTTGTGAACAAGCCTATCAAGTTTGTGGGAACAGGTGAAAAGCTTGATGCAATCGATCAGTTCCATCCGGCCCGTATGGCAGACCGTATCCTTGGTATGGGTGATATCGTTTCATTGGTAGAACGTGCACAGGAACAATACGACGAAGAAGAAGCAAAACGTCTTCAGAAAAAAATTCAGAAAAACCAGTTCGACTTTAATGACTTCCTGACTCAGATTCATCAGATTAAGAAGATGGGTAATTTGAAGGAACTTGCTTCTATGATTCCGGGTGTAGGAAAAGCCATTAAAGATATTGATATCGATGATAATGCATTCAAGAGTATTGAGGCTATTATTTATTCAATGACTCCGGAAGAACGTACTCATCCTGAAATCCTGAACGGAACTCGCCGTACACGTATTGCTAAGGGTAGTGGTACAAGCATTCAGGAAGTAAACCGTTTGCTGAAACAGTTTGACCAGACTCGCAAGATGATGAAGATGGTTACCGGCAGCAAGATGGCAGGCATGATGCAGAAAATGAAAAAGAAATAAAATATTTTTTACCCTCTCTGGTACGGAAGCAGATGGGTCTGTTTTGTGTGCCGGTTAGAAGCGAGGAGAGAGAATCAGCAGATGGAAAGATTCTTTCTCCTCGCTTGTTTTTATATGATCTTGATCAGGACTTATTCATGAAGAAATGACTTGGCAGTAAGTTAAAATCGTAATCATGTGAGAATATCTTTGGATAATCTGAAAAAATCTGTTATTTTAGAAAGGTTTTGGCAAGTGGAAGAGCTAGTATAATCAGATATTTAAACTACATAACGATGAAAAGGACTAAGATATGGAGCTATGCTTTCGGTGTGACTATGGTGTTGTCACTTGCTGGTTGCGGTAATAGTGCCAAGAAACAGGTTAATGAAAAAATGAATGCAGATAGTATGAGTGTAATAAGTAATCAAGTTGGTTTGCAGGAAGATAGTGCTTTGTCGACGTTGGTACTCGACGGAGTAAAAGCTACATGGATTCGTGATAACGCTTCTGCGAAACTGATGCCTCCTTCACTCTTTCCGGATGCTGGTGAGGACTTGATGAAAAAACTTTCGCTCGAAAACGGAATACCTTCTTCCATTAGTACGTTTTTGATAGAAAGCAATGGTATACAAATTCTTTTTGATACGGGAATGGGGGCATCCGATAGTCGCTTATTGGCTGGGTTACATGCTTTAGGGATTACTCCTGCCGACATTAAATATATATATCTTACTCATTTTCATGGTGATCATATCGGAGGACTGATGAAAAACGATAGTGTAGTGTTTCCTCATGCTGAAATTTATGCTTCTAAGGCTGAGTATGATAGTTGGATGAAAATGGAAGCCGAAAAGAACGGACAAGTTGTGAGAGCCATGAATGCATATAAGGACCGTTTGCACCTGTTTGCTTTTGGTGATACGTTGCCGGGAAAAGTGGTAGCAATGGAAGCTGTTGGACATACTCCCGGACATACTGTTTTTCAGGCAGGTAAATTATTGATAATTGGAGATTTGATTCATGGAGCAGCTCTGCAATTGGAACATCCGGAGATTTGTGCTACCTATGATATGGATAAGCAGGAAGCAATAAAGACTCGTAAAAACTTATTGCAGTATGCTCGCGAGAATGGACTGGTTATAGCAGGTATGCATTTGCCAGTTCCTGCATTTATAAAATAAATAAGCATGCCGGTATGAATTGTCAGGTATTATAGATTTCTGTCACTCATACCGGTATGTTTTTATCTGATCTTTAAATTTTATTGTCCAGCCAGGCATCAATCAGTTGGCGGGCAATGCTGAGCTTTTTCGGTATTTCCGGCAGGTTATTTCGGTTGTAAAAGGCTCCTGCACTCAGTTCTTCATCCTGCAACTTGATGGTTCCGCTTTCGTATTCGGCATAATATCCTACCATGATTCCGCTGGGGTAGGGCCACGGTTGACTGCCGAAATATTTCAGGTTTTTTATGGTCAGTCCTGTTTCTTCCATGACTTCGCGGTGAACACACTCTTCCAACGTTTCTCCTGGTTCGAGAAAACCGGCTACCAATCCTTTAAACGTCCCCCGGAAGTTGCGGGCATGTACGAGCAAGATACTGTCTTCCTTTTTAATAAGTACAATGACCGCCGGAGAAATACGCGGATAAAACTCCTGCCGGCATTCCGGACATCGTTTGGCTATGGGGGAAACCTGTACCGTAGGTACACCACACATGGGGCAATAACGGCTGTTCTTGTCCCAGTTCAATATTTGTGAAGCTTTTCCGCCACGCTTGTATTCTTCCAGAGGAAGTACATCGAAAGAAGCACGCAAGTCCTTCATCATGCGTGGACTGTTTTCATCTCCACTTACTGGAATGTGAATAGCATACGTCTTGGCAGGATAACCGTTTATCTCTCCGATGGTATGAATGGTACTTCCGACGGGAACCTCAACCGGAGGTTCAGGTCCGTAAGGAATATGATATCCGTCTTCTTTTTTTTCTATCAAAACCTGTCCGCTGTTGAAGACGAACCATCCGCATGTTTGTTTTTCTGTTTCCATCAATTAAGTCCTTTCATTGTAAGCTGGATGCGCTTGCGTTCATGGTCAATACTGAGTACACGTACGCGTACATGCTGGTGCATACTGACTACTGTTGTCGGGTCGCTGACAAACTTATCGGCAAGCTGGGAGATATGTACCAGTCCGTTTTCTTTAATCCCTATATCTACGAAGCATCCGAAATTGGTAATGTTGTTGATGATGCCCGGCAATTCCATGCCCTCCCGCAGGTCGTCGATAGTCTGCACGTTCTTGTCAAATTCGAAGACCTGAATCTTTTGGCGCGGGTCACGTCCCGGTTTATCCAGCTCTTGTAGAATATCAGTCAGTGTAGGCAGTCCTACGGTATCAGTTACATAGTTTTTTATGTCTATTTGGCTACGTAATTCCTTGTTTTTTATCAGGTCGGCAACGGAGCATTTCAAGTCCTTTGCCATCTTTTCTACTATGGCATAACTTTCCGGATGTACAGCCGAATTGTCGAGCGGATTGTCTGCTTGCGGAATACGCAAGAATCCGGCACACTGTTCAAACGCCTTTGCTCCCATACGCGGTACCTTCAGCAGTTCTTTACGCGAATGGAATGCTCCGTTTTCCGTACGGTAATCTACAATGTTTTGAGCCAGCGTCGGTCCCAGTCCCGATACATATGTCAACAGATGTTTGCTGGCCGTATTGACATTCACTCCGACAAGGTTCACGCAACTCTCTACTGTCTGGTCGAGCGATGCCTTCAGTTTACTTTGATCTACATCGTGCTGATATTGTCCTACACCGATAGATTTGGCATCTATCTTGACTAGTTCGGCAAGGGGGTCCATCAGTCGGCGACCGATTGACACAGCTCCTCGCACAGTTACGTCATATTCAGGAAACTCATCTCGTGCGATTTTGGATGCAGAATAGATGGAGGCGCCGTCTTCGCTGACAACAAACACCTGCACTTCGCGGTCGTATCGTTGAGAAGTGACGAAACGTTCGGTTTCACGGCTTGCCGTACCATTTCCGATGGCGATGGCTTCTATCTTATATTGTTCGACGAGTTTGACAAGCTTGCGTCCGGCCAGAGCTGTTTCCGATTTGGGTGGATGCGGATAAATTGCTTCATTGTGCAGCAATGTACCTTGGGCGTCCAGACAGACAACTTTGCAACCGGTACGATATCCCGGATCGATACCCATTGTGCGCTTTTGTCCCAGAGGAGGAGCAAGCAACAGTTGCCGGAGATTTTCAGCAAAGACACGGATAGCCTCTTCGTCTGCCTTTTCCTTGCTGAGTGCGGAAAATTCTGTTTCTATAGCGGGTTTCAACAGACGTTTGTATGCGTCGTTCACGGCTTCTGTTACTTGTGCGGAACATTCTCCGTTTCCATGTACATACTGTCTTTCCAATCGTTCGGTACATGCTGATTCATCGTCGGGAGTGATGGATACTTTCAGGATACCTTCGGCTTCTCCACGGCGGATGGCGAGCAGACGGTGAGAGGTACACTTCTTCAACGGTTCACTGAAGTCGAAGTAGTCGCGGTATTTTAAGGCTGCTTCTTCTTTTTCTTTGCCCTTGACTACTTTCGATGTAATCATAGCCTGACGGCTAAACTGGTTTCGTATCAGATTACGGGCACGTTCATCCTCATTCACTTGTTCGGCAATG
Source organism: Phocaeicola coprocola DSM 17136 (assembly GCF_000154845.1). Lineage (GTDB taxonomy): Bacteria > Bacteroidota > Bacteroidia > Bacteroidales > Bacteroidaceae > Phocaeicola > Phocaeicola coprocola. Next base: position 27,702 of record NZ_DS981466.1, read on the forward strand.
ATGTCGCGTGCTCCTTTCAGAGCATCCTCTTCGTCCTTGACATCTCCCTTGACAAACTGGCGTACCCGGGCAGATAAGTTGTTTTCCCGCTGCATCAATAGTAGCATGGCAAGCGGTTCCAGTCCCTTCTGGCGTGCAGCCTCGGCACGAGTTTTTCGTTTGGGCTTAAAAGGCAGGTAAATATCTTCCAGTTCTGTCGCATCCCAACAATTGGAAATGCGTTCTCGTAAAGTGTCTGTCAGTTTTCCTTGTTCTTCGATGGTAGAAAGAACCGTTTCCTTTCGTTTGGCAAGTTCACAGAGCTTTTCGTAACGCGTATGGATATCTCCTATCTGTACTTCGTCGAGGCCTCCGGTTGCTTCTTTTCGGTAACGGCTTATAAAAGGTATTGTAGCACCTCCCTGAAGCAGTTTCAATGTGTTTTCTACCCGATGGACAGGTAGCTTCAGGGCTGTGGCAATCATTTGACTGAATTGTTCCATGTATATGTTTTTCTAATAATGTGGCACAAATGTAATTAAAAAAAGGATTCGAGGGAGGAGAGGACTCATTTTGAAAATAATTTAAGAGATGGTTTTAAGCTTTATTCGGATTTGAAAGACGTTTTCGAGGATTGAAAATGTTCGCTAAAGAAGGCGTGAATAGCAACTGACATTACGTATAGGAAAGTTCAAACAGGTGGATGCACAGAAAGAGGGACCCGAAGAATATTTGCTGGCTAAAGCTTTGAAAGCGGAAATAGATACAATGAACCTTTTTCCAAAACCATTTGTTACTTGTTAATATAAGATATTATTCCGGAAATATTATATGATAACTTAAACTAACGCTATGACTTATGAATAAAAAAAACAAGATTATGGTGCATAATCCTTTTTTCTTTTTTAGGCACATCGGTAGCAATGGCGCAGAAGTCAGAGAAAGACCGGCATTGGGTATGGGAACTCTATGGTGGCGCGAACAATTATATGACATGGGAAATAGAAACGGATGTCGTATATAAACCTTGGCGTTTTATTGGAGTTGGAGCAGGCTTTTTTTTACTCCTCCAATAGATGGAAATAAGACTTATTCTGGAGAAGCAAGAGATAAAAACTTGCGCTGGCAGATTGAGGAAAACCGTTTGATGTATTTGTTTGCGTTCCGGTCGGGAGTTTATCTGTATTCGCCTCCTGTTTATCTGAATCATGACCATGATGTGGCATTATCGTTTCGTGTGTCTCCTGGAGTTACCATTCCTTTGCCTCCCAATTTAAGTACTAGTGTAGATTATGTTCCGAAGGATGCGATTATCCATGTACCCGCCACTTCAGGAGAAGTCAGTAATTCGCATGCGAAGGCATGTTATTATCATGTGAAATTTGCTATGGCTTTGGAAGTGGAACGTGTATCGGTATTGCTTGGGTATACGACCTCCGATTATGATTTATACGGAGGAAGCCGTAATATGATAGTCGAAGGACAAAAAATAGAATTACCTCGAAAAAAGCAGGCAGGAACTTTCTTTATCGGGCTGACCTACGATTTCTGATACATATTGAAGAAAACAGGACCTCATAACCCCTTTTTATAAAAATACCCCCGCCATAAATTTTTATAGCGGGGGTAAATTATACATTATGGGAATTATCTGCGGTAGAAACGCAACTCATTTTCCAGACTTCTTACTTTATTTTGTAAATTGTCTATTTTTGTCAGCAAATGGCGGATAGCATCGATTCCTTCTATATTGATGGACAAGTCATAATATAAATGAGTATACCTTTCCAGTTCATTCAGCTGAGAAGCCGGAAAATAACTGGTATCATCTATTACTTCGATATCTATCAGACCGTCTTCACCCAGCATGAGGATGAAGTCGGGTTCGATATTGCAATGTGTGCAATAGTCGTTTATGATGATTAAATCGTTCTGCATAGTCGTACGGTTTTAAATTATCCTTGCTGCAACTGTCGGAACAGGTCTTTCTGCTTTTCCGTCAGTGTAGTAGGAATTGTTACATGATAAGTTACAATCAAATCGCCTGTGACGCCTTCCTGCTTGTATACAGGAAATCCTTTTCCTTTCAGACGAACTTTAGCGTCATTCTGAGTACCCGGACGAACTTTCAGTTTTACTTGTCCGTCTAATGTGTTGACTGTAACTTCACCTCCCAGTACGGCAGTGTATAAGTCGATTGTTACATCTGTGTACAAGTCATTTTCTTTCCGTTTAAAGACAGGGTCGTCAGGAATAACGAAAGTGATATACAAATCTCCGTCGGGTCCTCCGTTTGTTCCTTTACCTCCATGTCCCTTCAGTTTGATAACCTGACCGTCTGCTACTCCGGCTGGAACTGTAATACGTAATGTTTCACCGTTGATGCTGAATGTTTGTTTATGAGTGGTTGCAGCCTCACGTAGAGACAACTGTAGAGAAGCCTCAATATCTTGCCCTCTGAATCCGCCTCTTGCATTACGTCCTCTGCCGGCTCCATGCCCGAACAGTTCTTCGAAGAAATCAGAGAATCCACTGGCATTTCCACCAAATCCATGCATACCTTCTCCTCCGAATCCACTTGTAAAATGTTGTCCGTCGGTAGAATACCAATATTCACCGCCGTTACCTGTACCGCCTTGAGCACGATATGCTTGCTGTTGAGCTTCGAACTCGTCGGCGTGTTTCCAATTCTCCCCGTAAGCATCGTATTTCTTACGCTTTTCAGGGTCGCTCAGTACCTCGTTAGCTTCGTTTATCTCCTGAAACTTGTCCTTGACCGTTGGGTCATTCGGATTTAAGTCCGGGTGGTATTTGCGAGCCAGCTTACGGTACGCTTTCTTGATTTCGTCTTGAGTTGCCGTTTTGTCAACTCCAAGAACTTTGTAATAGTCTATGTAAGCCATACAGTCTGTTTTTTTATTTGAGAATGAGGCAAAGAATGTGCCAGATAGTCCGTTTGTTAACAGACTTTTAACCATATTGAAAGGTATTTATCTTTTTGTGGGTTTTGCAGGTGGTAAAGTTCCATTATCTTTGTAGTTACTTATTGGATATACTATGAAAATGTGACATTTTGTCGTTTATATATCACTTAACCCGCTAGATTTATGATGAAACTATTTTCCAGTTTGATGCTTGTTCTTGCCTTAGGCGTTACAAGTCCTGCTTATGCTTCGCAAGACGGTGAAGTAACTTTGAAACTTATTGAAACGAGTGATGTGCACGGATGCTATTTCTCCTATGACTTTATAAGTATGAAGCCTCGCAAAGGAGGGCTGGCTTGTGTCAGTTCATTTGTAAAAGAACAGCGTGAGCAGTATGGAGATGGAGTTGTTCTGATGGATAATGGAGATATTTTACAAGGACAGCCCATTGCTTATTATTACAATTACATCGATACAACTTCTGTTCATGTAACTTCAGCGATGCTGAACTATATGAAATACGATGTAGGTACTATGGGAAATCATGATGTGGAGACTGGACATGCCGTGTACGACCGTTGGGTGAAACAGTGTGCTTTTCCTGTACTTGGGGCAAATATTGTGGACAATAAAACGGGAGAACCTTATCTTACTCCCTATAAAATAATCGAACGGAAAGGAGTAAAAATAGCAGTTTTAGGTATGATAACTCCTGCCATTCCTTCATGGCTTCCCGAACAGCTGTGGAACGGGCTGCATTTTGAAGACATGGAGGATTGCGCACGTAAATGGGTAAAGATTATCAAGGAAAAAGAGAATCCGGACGTTTTGATCGGATTATTTCATGCCGGACCTGAAGGTAATAAACTGGATAATGTTGTAGAGAATGGTTCGGGCGATGTAGCAAAAAATGTTCCGGGCTTCGATGTAGTATTTATGGGTCACGATCATGTGCGCCGGTGTGAGAAGATTGTCAATGTGGCAGGAGATTCTGTTTTACTCGTCGATCCTGCCAATGCGGCCAGATATGTTTCGGATGTTACAGTCAAAGTGACTAAAGCTGGAGGTAAGCTTGTGCGAAAATCTGTAGAGGGTGCTTTGGCAGATGTTTCCCGCTATGCTGCTGATGAGGATTTCATGCGGGAGTTTGCCGGACAATATCAGGCAACAGTCGACTTTGTATCTCGTAAGATTGGACGTATCGAAGAAACCATTACAACCAAAGATGCCTATTTGGGTCCTTCTGCATTTATCGATTTGCTTCATCAGTTGCAGCTTGATATTACGGGTGCCGATATATCTTTCTGTGCTCCTCTCTCGTTCTCAGCAGAAATCAAGAAAGGTGATATTTATATGAGTGATATGTTTAACTTGTATAAATACGAGAACCTGCTTTATACGATGAAGCTGACAGGTAAAGAAATCAAGGATTTTCTGGAAATGTCGTATGCTTTATGGACTAACCAGATGAAATCACCCGACGACCATTTAATGTTGTTTAATGAAGAAGATAAAGGGTTCGGCCGTTTCAAAAATCCAAGTTTCAATTTCGATTCGGCAGCAGGCATTATTTATACAGTGGATGTAACGAAACCTCAGGGTGAAAAAATCAAGATAGAAAGGATGGCAAACGGAGAGCCGTTTGATATGAATAAAACATATCAGGTAGCTGTTAATTCGTATCGTGGAAATGGTGGGGGAGATTTGCTGACAAAAGGTGCTGGTATTCCCAAGGCAGAACTGGCAAAACGTATCGTATACTCCACGGATAAAGATTTACGTTTTTATCTGATGAAACGGATAGAAGAAGTAAAAGTTCTCGATCCGAAGCCGCTGAATCAGTGGAAATTTATTCCGGAAGACTGGACTGTACCTGCATCGAAAAGAGATTATGATATTTTGTTTGGAGAGAAAAAAGCTGTGGAATGATACCTTGAGGGTGAAACTGAAATGAAATTTAATTCCGGAGAGCCTGAACTCATTCATTCTCTGATGATTTTGGTTGAAGAAGAGGGACGGAATTAGTATTTTACCGAAGTGTTCAGAGATTTATGGGCATGAATGACACAAAATATGCTGTTCTTTTTTTTATCCTTCTGT
>NZ_DS981465.1 GCF_000154845.1 Phocaeicola coprocola DSM 17136
ATCAGTAGAAAAGACAAGCTACAGAGCCTGTCCAAAAGGGTGGTTGCAGACGCATTCTTTTCCAAGGAAACATTCATAACACCTATGTGTGAGAACGATTTCCATGTCATCAGCCGCTTTCGGAATGACGTAATCCTGTACTATCCGACATTGGAGCAGAAAACAGGAAAACGTGGTCATCCCAAGTGGTTTGACGGCAGGATTGACTTTGCCAATCTGGATTTGACCCGGTGCAAGGAATACGAGGTGAACAAAGGAAAGCTATACGGATTGAGGGTATATGCAAAAGCTCTCAAAAGGTATGTTTCCTTAGCCGTCTGGTATCCGATGGACGGGAGGACAGACAAGTGGCAGCTTTACTTCTCTACAGACGATTCCATGGATGGACGTGAGGTGCTGGATTATTACAGAACCAGGTTCCAACTGGAATTTTGCTTTAGAGATGGCAAGCAGCATGCAGGAATCACCAACTGCCAGTCAACCGACTTCAGGAAGTTGGATTTTCACTTCAATGCATCGCTCGCAGCTGTCAACTTGGCCAAAGCGGCATGTAAGAGGCTCGGAATAGCCTATTCCATATCCTCTTGCAAGTCATTCATACACAATGCTTATATGCTTGAACGATTTATTTGCGTGTTCGGGATTAACCCAGACATGCAAGTTATTGACAAACTTTTCAAAGAACTCATTTTATTTACTGCCAGAGCCGCTTAGGCTTGGCGAATTTTTAACGAACTATTATAAATTTAAGCATGCTTTTTATTTTTTAGCCTCATGTAGAATTTGAAAACTCCTATATAATAGAGAAAAGGTTTTAACTTGATAATGAGCTTTCTTTTTAATGTAAGTGGGAAATATTTTTTTTGAACTTTATCAAATGGTAAACTATTTAAATCATTGAAAAATTGCTCTCTATTTTTGCTAGGAGTTGTGGAGCTTAGAATCATACAACCATCTTGACGTACAGCTTGTTGTATATCTGTCTTTTGATAATGGAAATATGATTTTAACTGTTCGAAAACTTCGTGACCTTTAGAAGAATGAATAAATACATGAGTTGCTCCTTTTTTATCCATTTTCTTGGTAAATGATTTAGCATTCCAACAATCAAAGATTGTGAAATCACTGACTCTTTCAATAGTTTTAAATTTACATTGATGGCAAGCAGGTTTTGAACATAAGTCTAAAAAAAAGAATTTGAGCATGGGATCTCCTTCCATTCCATAGTGATATTGAATCTTTTCATTTTGAAATTCAAGAGTCATAGTTGAAAAATCATAGCCATAATATTTATCTCTAAATTTAACTTTAGTAATTTTACTGTTATAGTATTTCTCTTGATATGCTAAATATTTTTTTAATAAAAGAGGTGAGGGGTTTCCTCTACAAACTAAGTCAACTGTTATAAGATTTGTGTATTCTTTTCGAAGAAAGTTTTTTAATCCTGCTATTTGACAAGGGGTTCCACTGAAGCAAACTAGATATCCTTTTAGTAATAATGATTTAGTTTCTTGATATGTGTTACCTATTTGACTTTGTACATATTTGGAACCTCTAAATCGTTTTATTTCTTCTTTTTGATTAGTTCCATAATGTACAACTTCCATTTTTTCATTATAAACAGCTCCAAAGACATAACCGTTTTGTGCTATTACATAATCGCATATAGCACTGAAAAAACCTCCAGATGTACTATCTCTTCTTATTTCGTTATTTTTATGTTGAATTACATAGCTATCTGTAATTTCATTATTGTTGTGAGGAGTGTTCTGGATAGGACAAATTTTTTCACAAAGTCCACATTCTATGCATATTTTTGTATTTACTTCAGGATATCTAAATCCTTCATTATCTTCTTTCATGGATATGCAATTTTTGGGACATATATTTTCACAGGCCCAACATCCACAGCATTGTGATTTATCTTTGATAGTTATCATACTGCTATATCTTTCAATGCATTTTGTAAATAGTCTAATGAGGAAACTCTCAAAATATTCAGCCTTTCGTCTACTCCAGTATAATCTAAAGGCATAGTTAAGATATCTTCTATACTGCTTGAAACGGAAATTCTTCTTTGGGGTAATCCTGTTAAGTTTAGAAGATTATCAATTCTGGTGTTTGTACTTTGTTTGGCATTTTCACTAAATCGACTGAATGTAAAAAAATTCTTTTTATATAAAATACTGAATACAGAACAATGGAATGAATCTGTAAAAACATATTCTGCATTTCTTATGTAATTTAAAAACTCAGCTGGTCCTACATTATAAGGAGCTTCGTCTGCAAATCCTTCATCTGAAGGGATATATTCATCTAATTGTTGAAATGCAACAATTTTTAGATTAGTTTTTTTTTGTATACTCTTGATGAATAGACGTTGTTCTGGATTGTTTCCAAGTAGATAGCAAAAAATATATTTTCCATTAGTTAGTGGTTCTTTGTGTTGAATATGCATCCATTGTTCTCCTGTAAAGAGTAAAGTTGGATCAAGTACAACTTGCACATTTTTGCCAGTTAGCTTATAAACTAAGTCGCAAGCACTTTTTTCTCGTAAGGCAATATGGTCAAAACGATTCATAAATGTTCTATTTTTTTTCTTTTGAAACCATGGAACTTCCTTAACACCTATGCTCGTTGCATATGCTATCTTTTTTATATTATCGGGGACCCATTCTAGTGTATAGTATCCGTGTTCAACACTGTCTGTTCGCCATAATTGATCGCTTCCGACTAGAAGAGCAGAATAGTTATTAGCCATTTTAGTTAGTTCTTCTCTATTTTTACAATAGGGAGATATATGGAAATATTTTTGAGCAAATCTATCAAAATATGAATCTCTTAATGTGACATTTTTTCCAAATGTTTCAGGATATTTTCTTTTATAATACTTTATTTTCAATTTTCCAACTTTCATTTTCCAGTCAGCTATTAATAGTTTTTTGATAATATAAAGTATTTTGTTTTCTTTCATGTAAAGGATAGGAGCTTTACATGCTATCGTTTGATATGGCAATTTCATTTGCTGCATAATCATTTCGGTTGCATATGCTTGAAGCATGCTTCCATAATTATGATGAAAATAACAAGTTACTAATCCGATCGGTTTCATACTTTATGGAGTTTATACATTAATATCAATAAAGAAGTGATTTTAAATTTTATAAAAAAATAAAAGAGTCTATGTTTTAGAGGTAATAAATGATATGGATAATCTACTAATGTTTTAGAAAATATTTCATCATCACATAACTCTTTAAACTCTTTAATTTGTTCTATAAATGGATGTGATTTAGTTATTTGATATTTAATGTAAAGAGAGGTTCTTAAATAATGCAAGGCTTTTCTCTGTAATCTTATGTAATACTCAGATTGGTTAAAATATTGGGAAAATGTGACATCCATTTCTTGAATGAACTTCTTTAATCTTTCAATTTTAGTTTCTGTATAAGTGTGGGTAATAGAGTTCTCATTTTGGAAGTAGTTATAGAAATATTTAGGTATAAATCCTATTTTTTCAGAAAGTTTTAGATATTGAGTGTGGAATACCATATCTTCTGATGCAATAATTCTTTCTGAAACAAATTTTAAATGGTGATTTCTAATTATGTTTCTAGAATATATTGCTTTGCATACAGATACCATATATTTTACATCAGAATGATAGGTTGGTAATGGAGCTAACATATCTAGTAGGAAAGTATCTATTTCTTTTCTACCTTGAAAGAATGTTTCTTCATTAACTTCTTTAAATGGAATTATTTTATTGGGAGAATAGTAATATTGTAGGCTGCAATATACAGTATCACATTGATTATTTTTAGCTGTATTATATAATGTTTCGTACATCGTCAGGTCTACCCAATCATCTGAATCAATAAATGCAATAAATTCTCCACTAGCAATTTCTAGTCCTGCATTTCTTGTTAATCCAAGTCCTTCGTTCTTTTTATGGATAACTTTTATTCGTGCATCTTTTTGGGCGTATTCATCACATATGGATGGGCATGAATCAGGTGATTCATCATCTACTAATATAATTTCAATATCTTTTAATGTTTGATTTATAAGAGATTCTACACATCGATGTATGTATTTTTCTACATTGTATACTGGAACTATAATACTTACTTTGGGGCTCATTTCTATTGTAAATAGTTATTTATATTAATCTGATTGTCATTATTAATAGCTAGTTTTAATAATAGATCTGCTATGAGTTTAGGAGAATGGTATGTACGGATTTGTTGTCTACCATTTTGGGCTATTTCGGCATATTTTTGCGGAAATTGTGTAATAGATAATAGTATATGAGGTATTTCATTGACATTTTTATATTGGATGCAGGATATGTTGTGTTTCACTGCGATATTTTCAAAAGCATATTTACTTCCTATGCATAGTAATCCATTGGCTAGTGCATCTAATACTTTTCCTTTTGTTCCAGTTCCTAAACTGATAGGGCAAATCTGAATGTCATGTTTCATAATTTCTTTCGTGTAGTCTTCTACCCATTCTATAAGACTTACATTTATCTGTTTGGAAAGTTGTTCAACTATCGGCTTCCATGTTTTCCCTAAAAAGGTAAACTGAAAGTTAGATAATAGTAATTGGTGTTCTTGTAAAGTTTTTGTTAGTGCATTGATATCTGAATAGGTATATAAATCATATTTTCCTGTTATAATAACACTAAAATTTTTCTTATTTATAAAATTGATATCTTTTTCTTTTAAGTTGTAATGAGGGTGAGGAAGAAAAAAAGATTTATTTTTATTTTGTATAATTGTTTGGTATTGAATATTATCCTCTATGCCAACAAGGAATATTTTATTCGTATATTGGGCTATCTTTTGTTCTAATGTAATTTGCTGTAAAAGATGTTTTATTTCTTTTTTTTCATTTTTAGAACTATATAGATAAGAGTCTTGAAATGCACGCAATGTATGTAGAGTGTAACAATCTGGCCCTATAGCTGCAATGTTGAAATTACATAATTGCTTTTGTACGTTTAGTAAAAAATAAGGATATACTAAAATTAAATCAGGATTTAGTTGTGTGATTTCAGCTAAAATATTCTTCGGTAATTTATATCGAGAAACAGGAGATATGTTGTTGTTTTTATATAAAAAGTTAAATAAGAAATGGGTTTTTCTTGAAATTAATAATTTCATCCATAAATTTCTTGGAGTAACTTTCAATTTGCCATTAAAAGTTTTGATACTTTTTTGTATCATAGAATATGATACTTTATTGGCATTTGTTGTATAGATATAAATGTCATGTATATCTTTGAGTTCTTTTAATATGTGGTAAGTAATAGCTGATGGACCGTTGAAATTATCTTCTGTTGGAGTATAATCAGTGATTAATATTATTTTCATGATAGATTTATTTATGTGGATATCTCCAATTGTTTGTACGAATAAATTCTTTATGATCATTCTTATCAAATATACTATAATAAGGCTCATAGCATGTTCGATAAAAAGGACCATTGCTATCTATACATGGATTGGCTTTTAATTTGATGAACCATAATCCCAAATATAAAAATATAGGTATTAAAAAATGATATTTTTTTAGTTTTATAAATGATAATGTTAGGCAGAGTGGGTATACGATGATTAGATTGTTACTTATGCGGTAAAGCATTGTTAAACCAGGTATACTTCCTATTACATTAATACATAAATAGATAAAATATATGTTGGTAAAAATATTATATTGCTTTTCACTTTCTTCTTTATATTGCTTTTTGGTAAATTCAAAGAGATATAAATGAAGAATGGAATTCAAAATTGTAGAAATAGAAAAAGAAGACACTTCATTACTATTAACCATATATGTGTCTGTTAATCCTGCTGAGATAATTGATAAGATTGATAGATTAAATATATTAGCTAATATATTTGTGAGAATTGCACGACTGAGTATCAATCCAATATAAATAATTATGTAATGTCTGAATTTAACTTTATATTGGCATAGCCAATATAAAGGCAGCATGATTAATGATGACCTATGAATTGTAAAACAAACAAATATGCTTAATAAGTATAATTTTAACTGTCTTTTTTCTATAAATATTATAGAATAGCATAGTATAGCTGTTGTTAATGTTTGTCTTACTGGAAATATTTCTGTGGAAACTATCATTATTGATAGTGCTATTAAAGATTGATTTGGAACATATTTTTTTATAAGATATCCGAAAGAGCAAAGTATGAATGTGTCTGTGATTAGTAAAAAACCTGTGTAATATGGACATATTGTCTTGATTAGGATATTTAATAACATATATCCTGGTTCCATTTTTGTTGTATCAGGACCATATCTCCAATATGAAAAAATATTACTCCAATCTGAATACTTAAAACAAGCATAAAATTGATTGAAGTCAGTACCTGTATCCCATCTTAACCCTTTAAATAAAATGAAAATAATTATCCATAATATAAAAAGTCTATTTTTAAATGCTTTGTTTATTTTTGTAAAATCTAATAGAGAGGTTAAAAATAAGGATATAAATAATATATAATAAATCATATTTTTATTTTGTATAATAACTTACAAAATATTATGTAATATATTTTTAATGTAGGAGTCTAATGAAACAATGTAACTCTCAGCTTGTTCTCTGTTGTTTTTTAGAATATGTGGTGTTGACAATATATTGGTTAAATGACTGATATATTCATCTATTGTGTCAGCTTTATAAATGGGACATGATTGAGGTGAAAATATTCCTTCCATGCTATGAGTTGAAGATAATACTGTTTTCCCATATGATAGTGCTTCAAATGTTTTTATTTTTAATCCAGTACCATTAAATACAGGGTTTATGACAATATCTCCTAAAGCATAGAAGTCTGCGGGATTATCAAAGCCTCCTTTTAAGATAATCTGTGTGGTACGTAAATCTTTTTCTAAATGTTTACAGATTCCACCTCCTATAATTAACTCTAAATCAGGGAACTTTTTTATAAGTTCTGGAAATATATTTTTTATAAAATGGTTTATGCCTTCAATATTTAATATATTGCTTCCGGAGAAAAATAGTAATTTTTTGTTGTTGAGTATTTCTTGCTTATGGAAAGTAAAAGGGCTATACATGCAATATACGTTTGCTTTGTATGATAGGTATTTGTAGTAATATGCTTCTTGTTCTTGTATTGCTAATACAGTTTTTACTCGATTTATGCATTTTGCTTCTTCATTGGGTGTACATGATACCCAGTAATTTCCTTTAAGCCGGAGATTTCTATATGAAAAAACATCATGGGTGAATAATACAGTATTTCCCTGAAAATAATTTGCAATTTTTGAAAGCCAAATATAATTTAGTATAACGCTATCAAATTTATATTTTTTCTGAATTTGTTTTATATATGATTTTATAAACCATGGTTCGTGTAGCCAAATGTCTGAAAAACATCGAAAAGGTAAATGCCTAACTATTTTTATTACAGCTTTTTGTATTATAGACATTTGATAAGAAAGGAAATGATCACTCCAATAGTCTTTATTTTGAGTAAATGTATTGCTATTTCTTTCTCGTGTAAAATAAAGGAAATATACATCATATCCCATATCTTGTAACAATGTAGCATATGATAATATGCACATTTTGTTTCCTGTATTTGTTGGGTGAGTTGGGGTATCTGAGATAATTAAGACCTTTTTCATTCTTCTATATTTTTTGCAGATAAAATATTTATTTCAGGTTGTTTTTCTTGTAGAGTTTTTGCTAAACTTTTTTTCTCTTTAAGTAGTCTTTCAAAAGTTGAAATGAATTCTTTTGTAATAAAAGTAGCAGGTGATAATAGTAAATCTTCTGGTAAACCGTAATGTTTAAATAATCCGTGGAATTTACCTTGATATGTCGCTGCCATAACAGGTACACCTGAACTTAATGAACCTATAGCTAAGTGCATTCTACTACAAATCATAATATCACATAAACTTGCTATTGCCTTTATTTCATCTGCGTGATACACTTCCTTTATTTCTTTAATACGTTGTGCATATCCTTTTTCTCTTATTTTATTCGCTATAATTGGTAATACTATTGTATCAGATAATTTGCCTCGATTATCATGAGGAATAAATAAAAACGATAGTTCACTGTGTTGGTTTAATAGATGTATTATCATATCTGCAAGTGAAGAGCAAGCTTCATGTATCTCTTCTATGCTTTGATTCTTTTTCAGCATTGGATGAAAATTAAATCCAACAATTGTTTGTTGTTTATTTTTTTCTTGCTGACACCATTGTTGATATTCTTTAAAATCATAAAAATTAGGATTGGGCTCTAATAGGAAAGCCATATCTGCTACAAGTGTTGATTTTTTATGTGTAAAATGCTCAAATCGTTGCTGTGAGAAATAATCTCTCAGGTTAAATCTTACAGCCGAGGAGCAGAATAAATAGGCGAGTTTAACTTTCCATGACGGATTTTCATTAAAACTGAATCCTAATATGTGATAGGGTATATTATAGCTTGAGCAAAGATCTGCTGTTGCCATAAGGGTAAAACTGACATCTGGACTGTAATAACCATCCATACAATCTGCGCCAATAATAATGACCTGAGTTGGGTTAAGTTCTCTTAGTGCTTGTGATATGTGATAGATAGGACTTTTCCCTTTCCATGCTTTTATAGCTTTATAACCTCTATTTTGGGTTTCTGTAATACCCTTATCTGTGCTTGTTATAAAATAAAATTGTTCTGTTTTATGCTTTTCTTTAAGTAATTTCATCGAAGCATATATCATAGCTTCATCTCCTCTTGAGCCCCATACGCTCCATGGGTCGCAGGGGATGTATAATATTCTGGATTCATTGGTTGGTAATAACGCTTTTTTCTTTTTTAAAAAGATCCATATAATGATGTTTGTTAGATATTGAAGTGTATAAATAATGTTCTTTATAACAGATTTAAATTTCAACATAATAGTAAATATTATAAGGGATAAAATGATTAATATGCAACAAAGAATTAATAAACTCTTTTTGGGTGATTGATAAAATTGAGAAATTATATAATAATAGTAGTTCTTTCCATTCATCGGAATATAAATATAGCCTGTATCTTGACTGATTCTTGCTAAACGTCCTCCAAATACATAAGAAATATCATTGATTCCTCCCGGATCTTCATTTATTGAAGATAATCCGTATTCTGTGTACGAAAAAGAACCTCCTCTTAGCGCAATATGACCGTATTTATTAAATTGCCAGTCTTCAATCCATTCCCATACATTTCCCCCCTGTTGAAGTGTACCATAATGGCTTGGAGCATTTTGGAATGAGTCTACATTACAGACGTAAAATGGAGGCCCTATACATAATTGATTGTCAATCATGTAATTTGCTTCTTGGAAACTGGGAGGTGTTGAAGATTGAGTCGGATATATATGATATTTATTTTTACTTTGTATTGTTGGGTCATAATAAGCTGCTTTATACCATTCGTTTCTGTTTGGTATAAAATATTTAGCTCCTTTATTCCTTCTTATTGATTTTTTACTTTTAGTACCAAATTTGCCAGTATCATAAGCCCCTTGAGTAGCTGTTCCTTCAGTTGTTCCGATTGTACATTTCCCAGTATTGGGGCATCCATAGTGCATCCAATTGGCATATCTGCATAAATCGTAGAAACTGATATAGACAACTGGTTTTCTTTCCCAGCCTTGCTTAGCTTGATATTTATATTCTCCATTATTTTGTTTTATTTTATTTATGCCGCCAATAGCTCCTATCTCCATATTTTTATTATATAGATGATAAGGGTCTTCATATCTGCAAACAGCTGATAGAAATTGAGCATATTCTTCATTCGTTAATTCATATTTGGATATTTCATATTCATAATTTACATTTCCTATAAATTGATTATATAGGTCACCTTCATTTTGTATATCCCCAATTTTAATCCATTTCTCGTCTTGTTGTTGGCTTAAGCGTGTATTATGTTTTGGGGTATAAGAAATAGTTGGAGGAGTTTGCTTGGTTGTTGATGCTGTTAATTGAATAATTCTAATACCTACTGAAGCTATTGATTTATCGGGAGCATCTCCTTCAGTATAATTTATATCTAAAGAATATTTTGGTCTAATTAAGCTTCCTCCCAAGAACTGTTTCCAGTTTCTTCCATCTGTACCAAATGGATCTTCAATCCATTCTCCTAAATTTCCATTTTGATTAATCGTACCATAATGACTAACAGTACCTTTTTCTGAAGATAATAGATGAGGGTAGGGATATTTCCACCCATCTTCTGTATAACAATTGGCTATTTGTAAATTTTGATTGGTTGTTATGTATTCCTTTCCATTATAGAAACAGGCTTTGATCCATTCATTTTTATTGGGGAGATAAAATCGTGCACCTTTATTGCGTTTTATATGTAGTGAACTATTAAGATATTTTTGAGTATTGTAAGCTCCATGGTTATCATCTCCTTCTGTCTCAGATATATAATAAGTAATATCTTTTTTGTTTTTAATATTTTCCCAATTGTAATTCAGCCAATTAATGAATCTTATTGCACTGTTCCAAGTTATACCTATTGCAGGATATTTTTCAAAACCTGGCTTTACATAATAAACAAAGTTACCGTTTGAATCTGTCTTTCGTACAATTCCCCCCCAAAAATATTCTCCCATTATTGGATTATATAAATTATAAGGATCGTATGTTTTTGCTACGGAATTGAGGAAAAAGCAGTAACATTCGTTTGTTAATTCTGTTTCGCTAATACTATATTCGTATGTTACCTTTCCATAACCATTTTCGGAAGGAGGGTTGTTGACGTCTCCAATTTTTATAAAGTTTATAAAGGAAAAAATATAAATACAAATGTTTAGAACAATAGTCATTGTATAACCTCTTTATTATAGGGTAAATATTTTTCTTAAAATTTGTTTTGTTTTTGTTGAAATAAAATTTCGTTCTGTTGAGTTGCAGCCTATATAGTATATGATTATTATACAGCATGTAACAGAAATAGAACTACTTAAGATAAACTTACTTAGTGTATCTGGTGTATTTCTGAATAAAAGAACGGGTGTAATGGAAGATAAAGTGCTGACAATTATGATATTAAGATATACTTTCTTTAAAAAAACTTTTGTCGGAAGTTTTATGATTTTTTGCAGCATATATAGTCTTGCTCCTAAACATACTTGAGTTAAAATGATGGCTACTATCATTATGATTTCTGGAAAAAAACCTATATGTAGTAAGCAGTATGATATGGGGAAGTTCAATAGTTGAAGGCCTCCTACCAAGAGTTGATAATTTCTGATTTTTCCTGTAGCTTGTATGGCAGTAATGAGAGGATACGATATGGACTCACTCATAGCTAAGATTAGTACTAACTGCACAAATAAGGTAGAATGTTCTGGCACAGTTTTTAGCCAAATTTCTAGGATATATTGAGTATTAAGTAAAATTGGTAAAGATAAAATTAGCAGCATGTAAAAAGATAATCTTGCCCCTTGAAAAATTAAGGTCATCATATATTTGTGATTGTTAGCTGCATACGATTTAGTTATTTGAGGGTTTAGAGCTATCATGAAATTATTTACAAATCCCTGTATAGCATTATTTACTTGAAATGCAATGCCTCGTGCAGCGTTAACTATTGGGCCATTGAATAAATTTATGAGAATATTTCCTCCTTGATCTCTTAATACAGCAGAGGCTGTACCAATAAAATTCCAGCCCGCGAAGCTAAACATTTGTTTTAACAGCTGTTTATCCCATATAAAACTATATGTACATTCGTCAAAATGCTTTCTGCAATAATATCCATAAGTAAATCTGATTATTAAGGCAATTACGCACATTAGAAAAGAATAAAATATCAGTTTGTCTATGGGAGATATACTAATGAAGTAGGCAGTTATTAATTTACCAATAGCTTCTAAAATGCTGATGTAAGCAAACGCAGACATCTTTTCATGTGCAATAATACTAGCATTGTAAGGAATACTGATTAGATTTATGACGAAAGTTAATAGTGATATTTGAAAAACCCAATTAGAAGCAGTTATACGTGATACAGGTATTGTCATTTGAGTATTAAGAAACCACACTCCTATGAGTTCTGCAAACAATATAATAATAGCAGCTAAGGTTATTTGTATAGTTACAGCCGATGAAAAAATTTTATTAAGATTTCCTTGTTCTTCTTTTCCTAACTCATATGTAATAAACCGGCTTATAGCAGTAGATAGAGAACCTGATAGTAAAGAAAACATTGCGACTACTCCACCTACTACATTATAAATTCCAAAATCTTCTACTCCTAATGCATTTAAAACTATACGTGAAGTATATAGGCTTACAGCCATCATAAACAACATGCGGAAATATAATAATAATGTATTTTTAGCAATCCGCTTATTGTTTTCTGATGAATTATTCATAAGGTGAAATTTTGTCTATAAAATTTTATTTGATATTATTGACTTTATTTTTCTGAAATAATGTTTACCTATAAGTTGCCATATTCCAGTAATGCATATAGTTAATATTGTGACACCAAGTAAAATAACTTTTCTGCTTGTATTTGAGGGAAATAGTGGAATAGTTGCAGGTTCAACTACAGCAAAAACAGGTTTTTCTTCTTGTATTTTAGCACGTGCTACCTGAAGTTGTTGTGCAACCTGACTATACACCTGATAGGCAAGATTCATATCGTTTTGCAAGCGTTCTTGTTCAGCACGTACACTTTGGAAAGCGATGTTACGGTTAGAGTCGAAGTAATGGGCATATTTGCTTTGTGCCTTATAATACTCTTGCTGACGTTCGTGGTAAAGTTCTTCTAGATAAGTGCAGTCTTCTTTAGCTTTCTTGATGCGGTAGTCGATAATATACTGTTGGAGTTTGGCGACCACACTGTCTGCAATAATAGCAGCAACCTTGGGATCTTGTAAGGTTGCATTAATAGTTGTCATACCTGTTCTTGTATCTATCTCTGCAACTATCTGCTTTTTTAAATATTCTACTTTACTCTTTTCTTGATAGGTTAGTTGAAATGGATTTAAGATAGATATTGTATCAGTTCTGTCCGTTAATAATGATTTAATAGCTTTGATAGCCATACTAGGAGCCGATTTTATATATCCCCACCAAGGACCTTTCTGTTCATCTAGGTATGTTACTAATGTAGTATCAATTTCTCCATCAAGTGTCTGTACACGAGTATTGAATAACTCCAAAATGAACGGAGTAGAAGATACAATATCCGGCGCTAATGTTACATTCAAGGCATCAGAATTATTATTACTTCCTCCGCCTAAGAAAGAGGAAGCCAGGCTAGCAAGTCCTCCACTTGCTTTATCTCCACCCATTTCAGGAGAAAGAGTGACTGTTACGGTATATTGCTTGGGGATGCTCAGGGCAATGATAATGCCCAGCACCACGCCTACGCCGGCAGCCTTGTAGAGGGTTTTGCGGATGGCGATGATTTTACGCAGTATCTCCATCCAGTCTATTTCGAGTTCATCGTTTTCCGCTTCCTGTACGTCCGGATGCTGATAGTTTTTGTTTTCGCTCATAGATGCTTATAGGGAAAAGGCTACAGTCGGCACGGCTCGGTGGGTGAGAAAAGTTGCAGTAAAATCTTCCTTACCGCGCTTCCTGTAGCTGTTTATAATCAGTAGTTTACTTAATCAATGCCGTAATGGCAGCTGTCATGGTCGCCAGTGAGGCAATAGAGCTTGTCAGGCCGACAACGTTGCCGATGTTGAACTGCTTCTTGCGTTTGCTGGGCACGATGATTTCGCACCCGGGTTCCATCTGTTTCTTGCCGCTGCCTTTCACCTGGGCTATCTGGCCGTTCATGTAGATGATGAATTTCTTGCTCTTCTTGGCGTTCTGGCCGTAGCCGCCTGCCTGGTTGATGTAGTATTTCACGCCTTCGCCTTCCTGATAGGATACGGTGTTCGGCATCATCACGGCGCCGTCTATCTTCACGGTGTTGTTGTATTCGGGCACGCTGATCACGTCGCCTGCACGCAACACGATGTCGGCATCGCTGCCGGGGTTGGCAAGGGCGGCTTCCAGGTCGATGCCTACCGTAAAGGTGCTTTGTACGTTGATGCCCAGGGAGTCGATCATGGCGTCGCCTACCTGGCGGCGGAGCAGGTTCACTACGTCCTGCATGCGGCGGATTTCTTCTTCGTTTGCCACACGGGTAAGCTTGGCTCCCTTGACGTAGGCAAACTGAGTGGCGCCTCCTGCCTTGGCGATGATGCTGCTGATGCGTTCGTTCTTGCTGCTCAGGGCGTAGGTTCCGCCGTAAAGCACTTCACCGTCTACTACCACGTTCTGCTGTGCGCTGTAGCCCGGGCTGCGGCGTACGAATATCTGGTCGTAAGGCTGGAGGGTGAATCCCGGTTCGCCGTCTACCACAAAGCCGTCTTTCAGGCCGAAAGAGAAGTTCTGTCCGATGGTAGCGGGGCTTTCGGTGCTCTTCGGATCTTTTACGCGGCGTGCCACGTCGACGCGTACTACGGAAGCCGATTCACGCAGACCGCCTGCGGTGATCACGAGGTCTTCGAGGGTCATGTTGTCGGCATACGGATAGTCGCCCGGATGAGCTACTTCGCCGAATATCTGTACGTTGCCCAGGTCTTCCAGGTCGTGGATGCTGGGGATGTAGAGTACGTCGTTTTTCTGCAACGGGATGTCGGGCTGGCTGCCGTCCATGATGGCGCGGATGTCTATCTGCTTCACTTCGCGGGTCTTGTTCTCACGCTCGCGGTACAGTACGGCACGGCCGGTAAAGGCGTCTGCCATCAGTCCGTCGGCTTTCTCTACCAGTTCGCGTACGGTGTTCAGCTTGCCGCCCAGCTCGTAGATGCCCGGACGGTATACGGCGCCGCGCACTTCCAGCTTGTTGGTGAAGCGGTCCAGAATGGCTTCGGCGGTGATTACGTCGCCGTCGTGCAGCTGGCATACGCTGTAGTCGGTGTCATCCACGGTGTTTACCTGATATTCCTTACCGTTCTGGCGCACGATGCGCAGGCTCTTGGTATAGGCGTCGCTGGTAAATCCGCCGGCATATTTCAGCAGGGTAGAAAGGGTTTCGCCTTTTTTCATTTCGTAGCGCATGGGGCGTTTCACGTTGCCTGTAATCTGTACCAGTTCTTCGTAGGCAGGAACGATGATCACGTCGCCTTCTTCCAGGCGGATGTCGTCGCGGGTCTTGCCCTGCATGATGAACTGGTAAACGTCTACCGTAGCTACGATCTGTCCGCCGCGCGATACTTTCACGTTACGGAGGCTACCGATGTCGCTCACACCGCCTGCACGGTAGAGGGCGTGGAATACGGTAGAGAAGGCCGAGAGGGCGTAGGTTCCCGGCTGTACCACTTCGCCCATCACGTTGATCTGGATGGTGCGGGTGTTGCCCAGCGTGACGCGTATCTGGTTGCTTTGGTCGGAATAGATCTTGCGGAGTTCGCTGGTGAGGTACTGCTGTGCGCGCTCGATGCTCATGCCGCTCAGGAATACAGGACCGAGCTGTTCGAGGTTGATGGTTCCGTCGGGCGAGATCTGCTGGCGGATGGTGTTCTGGCTGGCTCCCCAGATATCGATTACCACTTCATCGCCCGGACCGAGACGGTAGTTGGGCGGGGTGGCTATGTTGACGTTCGGTTCGAACGTAAGGTTGCGGGTGTTGAAGATGTTGCGGCCGAATACGGCGTCCTGCTGTGCCACTTCCTGTGCCTGTGGCTGTTCGTCGAGCATGGTGGAATTGTCTTCCTGTGTCTGCTCGCGCAGGCGTGCTTCGGCTTTGGCGGTTCCGGTCATGTCGCCGGCAGCGGTACCTGTCTGCTGTTCGTACATTTTCTTCACGCGTTCCGCCTGTTCGCGGGTTACGCCTCGGCGTGCCAGCTCGGTAGCTATGGTACGCTGGTCTTTGCCTTGTTTTACTCCATCTTTAGCATATTCCAGCACTTGCTGGTCGGTCATGCCCGACTGCGCCATGAGCAGGGGCGAACATGCCATAAAAATAACAAGTGATAAAGCTTTTAGTTTCATGCTTGTCTGTTAGTGATTTTATATTGTTTTTCTGAATTTACTCTTCGATGGTTTCGCACCAGGTGTAGCTCACTTTGAGCAGGGCGGTGCTTTGGGGCATTTCGATGGCGATGTAGTGGCGGCCTCCGTAGCGGAGGAACTTGCCGGTCACACCGTAGAGCGGACCGCGGCGTACTACCCGGACGGGGACGCTGCGCTTGCCGCGAAGCTTTTCGGAATCGATGAACCGCGTGCCCTGGATGTCGGGGTTGGTGGCATGCATGAAGTTCTGCATGTCGCGTTCGCTCACCGTGCAGTAGTCATTGCCGTTGCGTTCCTTCTTCAGGAAATAGACGGGCAGCGGGGCTTCGGAGGCGAACTGCCGGCACCAGTTGGCGTCATAAGGACAGTGGATGAAAATCAGGTTATGGATGGCCGGTACCAGTACATGGCTGCATTCACCCTCGCGTCCGGTGTCGCGGAGCTCGTATGTCATGGGGATGTAATGCTCGATGCCCTGCTCTTTGAGATAGGCGGCTACTGTAAGTTCTTTGTTGTACACCGTCTGCAGGGGAAGCCATACCTGTTCTTTTTCCATGTCTGTGGATGTTTGTCCTTCTGGTTTTTTGTTCCCTTTTTTCTTGATTGAATGTTTGTTGAGGTACGGATGCACCTCTCTCTCCTTCCTAGCGTCTGAAAAACACTATGAATCAGTTTGCTATCTCCAAAAACGGAAGATGACGCACATCGTGCTTCTGTCTAGGATCCGCTCCCACAGCCGCATAGGAAGTCGTTCTTCGGCGCAAAGATAACAAATTTATATGCAGAAAGGTTTATTTTAACCCTTTTTTTAGATATGATTGTTCAATTTTTTTATTTTTACACAAGGACTGCCGTCTTTTTCCGAATGTGGACGCAAACGGGCTGGCTTGTCAATTTATCCGTTTTTTTGTCGATTGGTACAAAAAAAATCTCCGGATGCCGGCATCATGTGCAGGCAATGTCCGGAGATTTTTTTGGATATTCGTACGAAAAGCCGGAGCTTTTGTACGAATATCCGGGTAAACTTCCTGATGTTTACTTCAACTTTTCAGCTTTTTTTTCCGTCGGGCTGCCTTTTCGGGAGTCCGTGCCCACGGAAAGCTGCTTCAGAATCCTGAACTCGTTTTCTCCCGGCTCCTCGTCGGGATCGGCCTCGCGTACTATCAGGTTCGTCTTGTGCATGATGCAGCTCTCTATGATCAGCCTCAGGGTAGTTACGTCGAAATCTATCTCGCACACCTGTTCGGCTGCCTTGAAGAAGGTGGCCAGCGTCTTGAAACGGAAGTTGCGGACGGTGTCGAAACACGTATGCGTGCCGATGCCCGTGATGCGCTGGATTTCCGACTTCGATACGTGCGACAGGGCGCAAAGTGTATCGATGAACTTTCTTAATTCTTTGAGCCACTCGTCTGTCTGTTGCTTCGTAGGCTCGCACGAAGCGTATAATTTTTCGAAATATTTCATTAGTCTTGTCTCTCGGGGGTTATCTCTGCCGTATAGGGCAGTAATTAATACTCTGCCAATCGGTATTTTTACCGGTGAAAGACAAGAACGGAAGTTTACCTGTCAGGTTCTGTTGATGACACAAAGATAACGGAAAAATCGTGGCTGAACGTTTTTCTTTGCGAGAAAAACTTCCCTTGCTTTTACTCTTTCTTTTAATATATAATAGGAAAGGGTGGCAACCCTGGTGGTGCTCTTGTGGTCCGCCGGACATTGTAATAACTTGTAACTCTGCGGGTTTGCTATGCTACACTTTGGTGACGGTGGTGGCCCGCCCTTTCGGGTTGCGTAAAAAAATGAAGAATTATGGAGGTGATAACAACTATGAAAAATCCTGGCAATCTGGGCTTTCTGGTACTTTCGAGGCGACTGCTTACCCAGATGTTTGCCGAAATGTATGGAAAGTGGCATTCCGACTCGCAGGCGTATGTGTATCTGCTCATGGCGGCGTGCTTTACCGATCAGGGTGATACCCCTGGATGCCTGAAACGGGGCGAGCTGTTTTTCTCAGGAAGGGAGCTGAGTCTGCGCTTCGCCTGGAGCCGGAGGCATGTGAACCACTTTATCGGAGAGCTGGAGCAGAACGGTGTGGTGGAGGTGATGAAGGTGCAGAACTGTTCGAAGCTGCGTCTGCTGCACTACGATACGCTGTGCCGCATGCGGGTGAAAAACGGTGCGGACGGAAGGCGCAGGAGCGCGGGCGACGAGATGTTCGAGGTGTTCTGGGAACAGTATCACGACATGACGCGGCAGCCTGCCCTCGACATCGAGGCGGCGCGCAAGGCGTGGGGGAAGCTGACGCTGGCCGAGCGAGAGGAGGCGGTGGGAAACATCGAGATGTATCTCTGTATGCTGCCGTCTATCGACCGGGCTCGTACGGCGCTGAAGTATTTGCAGATGAAGAGTTTTGTACTCAATTGATTATATTTTTATCTGTGTTGTCTGATGAAACTTTTTAAATTGTCAATCATTGCTGTCCGATAAAACTTTTCAAACCCTCACTAACTTGTTGATATATAAGAATTAAGCAATAATTTTAACAGGAGGGATTATCCGTAAAGGCAATCGGATTTTCAGTAATGTGAAAAGCAGTATCTGACAGCAGTCATATTTTTAGGATTATGGGGATGGTTTATGCGGAAGAAATAGAAGGGGCGGTACTGGGGGCGTGCCTGCTGGAACGTTCGGCTCAGGCGGTGGTGCTGAAAAGTCTGCGTGCCGAGATGTTTTACCTGACGGCGCACCGGGTGGTGTTTGAGGCGATAAACGCGCTGTATGCACGGGGAGCGGCGGTGGATATGCTGACGGTGACCGAGGAGCTGCGTGCTCTGGGACGGCTGGACGATGCGGGCGGTCCGTTTGCCGTGGCGAAACTGGCGGCGGGGGTGGCTACGTCGGCTCACCTGGAGTATCATTGCGGCATCCTGTTTCAGTATTACCTGCGGCGGAAGCTGGTGGAGGCGCTGACACGGGAGCTGGCGGCGGCAAACGATATGACGTGTGATGTGTATGATGTGCTGATTGATACGCAGCGGGAACTGGGGGCGCTGCTCGAGGACTCGCCGCTGGAGAATCACTTGCACCCCATGCCGGAGGTGATGGATGATACGGTGGCGCTGGTGGACCGCCGGCAGGAACTGGCTGTGAACGGGCTGACGGGTGTGCCTACGGGCTTGCAGCGGCTGAACGAGATGACAGGGGGATGGCAGCCGGGCAACCTGATTTTTACGGCGGCGCGTCCGGCCGACGGGAAGACGGCACTCGACCTGTTCTTTGCGCGTCAGGCGGCGATGGCGGGTGTGCCGGTGGTGTTCTTCACGCTGGAGATGACGGCTTCGGAACTGGGCGAGCGCATGGTACTGGCGGAGAGTTCGGCCGATCCGTTGCGTATCCGTCAGGGCAGGCTCTCGCCGGAGGAGGTGGAGGATGTGCACCGTACGGCGGAACGGATGAGCGCGCTGCCGGTACATGTCGACGATACGCCGTACATCAACGTCGACCAGTTGTGTGTCATCGCCAAGTCGCTGCGGGCAAAGGGGCTGCTGGGCTTGCTTATCGTCGACTATCTGCAACTGCTTGCCACGGTGAATCCGGGGCGTACGCGTGAACAGGAGGTGGCGGAGTGCAGCCGCAAGCTGAAGGGGCTGGCGCGCTCGCTGGGCTGTCCGGTCATCGTGTCGAGCCAGCTCAACCGTCAGGCGGAAGACCGGGCGGGGAGTCCGGAGCTGCGTCACCTGCGCGAGAGCGGGGCCATCGAGCAGGATGCCGATCTGGTGATTCTGCTGCACCGTCCGGAGCGTTATCACATCCGGGTGGATCCCGATACGGGGTGGTCTACGCGGGGCATGGGCATCGCCACGGTAGCCAAGCACCGCAACGGGGCGACGGGAAAGGTATATTACGGGTATAATCCCAGCATGACGAAAATCGGCGAGTTCGCGGGTACGCCTGTGACTGCGCCGGCAAACAATTTAAAACGGAAGAATGATGAAGGAAAGAGCAGTGACTTATTCGGTGGTTCCGCGGGTTGATCCGCGTGATATCTCGGCAGAGATGACGTATTATGCCCGTGCACAGGCGCGGGGAGAGGTGACGCTGGGCGACATGGCGCGCCGTATTCAGCGGCGGTGTACGGTGACACGTGCCGATACGCTGGCGGTGCTTGTAGCGCTGGAAGAGGAGGTCTGCCGCGGGCTGTGCAACGGCGAGATTGTCCGTCTGGGTGAGCTGGGTTCGCTTCAGGTGGGAGTGAAAAGCGAGGGAGTGCGGCTGGAGGCTGACTTCCACGAATCGATGATAAACAAGATATGGGTGCGTTTCCGTCCGGGCATGGTGCTGAAAGGGATGCTGGACGGGGCGGCTTTCGAACGGGTTTCGCCGCGCAAGGAAGCCGGACGTGCCGGAAAGGGGATGCGGTATGAAAGAAAATGAACACGGCGACGGGGAATTCCGTCTGCGTATCTACGGCAAGTCGGAGCTGGCTTGTCTGTATTTTCCCGACCGTTCGCCGGAAACGGCACGGCGCAATCTGTACCGGTGGATGTACCGCTGTCCGTCCATCCGCGAAGGGCTGGCGGCACTGGGCCACGACAAGCACCGCAAGTTTTTCCTCAAGCCGGAGGTGGAGGTGATCGTGCGGGGACTGGGGGAGCCGTAAGATTAAGAGAGGCTGTTTTTTCGGAACGGGAACGGGGCTGGTGAAACAAAAAACATTATCTTTGCACGAAAATACAGGATTTTGTCTCAGTAATAATTAAATCAAGCAAGGAATAATGATTGACGGACTTATTGAATTGGAAAACGATCTGATAGCGGAAGAATGCGAAAAATATAAGTCGTCAAATCGGATTTCGGAACAAGATTTGAACACGGAAACAGTTGCTGCATTGGCAGAAAATGTGCATTCCTTTCTGATAAACAGCCTTATATATACTTTTCTCTACCAAAAAAAACTTTTGGACTCGGTGGAAATCTCAGGCAGCTATGGATTTTTGCCTGATGGAGAATATTCTCTTTATACTCAGTTTCCGGCAGAAGTAATCCCTTCTTTATGTGAAGAACTGCATATCGTATTTCTGAATGCTGTGATAGAGCGGAAGAACGGCCTTGTTTACAGAAAAAAATCGAAGCATAATCTTATTGATAAGGGAGCGGTTTATACCAGATCTTATGTCGCTTATGAAATAGTGAAAAATACCTTGTCGCGGTGTGATGCAGGGGCTGACGTGTCTGTGCTTGATTTTGCCTGTGGTACAGGACGCTTTTATGATTGCATTGTCGATATATTGGATAAAGAATATGCTATACCGCCGGAAAAAAGTATTTTGAATAATATTTTTGCTGTGGATATAGACCCTGTAGCTGTAGCGATTACTCGTATGAAGGCCTTGGCAAGGCTGAAAGAACCTTCTGTTTCGGACATAGAAAAAATATGTGGAAATATTATTCGGAGAAATGCACTGATACAGGAGAATATAATGTTTTCTGATGAATGTCCGTTGAAAAACTCTGATTTTGAGGGAAAGGTAAACGGAGGATTTGATGTGATTGTTTCAAATCCTCCTTATCTGGTTCTGAAACCGGACAAGAAGAAGATTTCGGGAAATAAAGCTGACCGGATTTTAATGTGGGTGTCCTGGTTCAGAACTTCGGGGGCTTATCATTATGCGCTGGAGGGAATGTTGAATCTGTATCAGCTCTCCATTGAAAAGATGATACGGATGCTTAAGCGGAATGGTTATTTGGGAGTAATATGCCCTTCTACATTATTCGCGGATTTGTCAACAACAAAATTGCGGAAATTTTTGTTGGAAAAGAACAAGGTCTGTGAAATAAAATACTTTAGAGAAAGCATCCCGCTGTTTGACAATGTAACGCAGTCGACTAATATATTTTACCTGCAGCGATACGGTATTACCGGCAGGATAAATGTGGAAGTGGACGGGAGATGTTTTGGAGTAGAAATCGGAAGTGTGCGGAAGATTTTCGGGGAAAATATGGAGATACCTCTGATGTCGGATAGGGGGTGGAAGATTCTGGAGAAGCTGTCACAGGTACGGAAGCTGAAGGAATATCCTGAAATACGGAACAGAAGGGGGGAACTGGATCTCACTTTATATAAGCGGTTTATAACACAAGAGCAGACTCCCTACCGGTTGGTACGGGGAAATATGATTGCTGACAACGATATTGAGGATATCAATCACGAATATGTGAAGGGCGAGTTTCTCGGAACTCGTTCGGCTGAATTTCTGAAATGTGATTTTGGCAGAAGGAGGCTGGTCTGTCAGCAGGTTTCCAATATGGGAATATCGCGGAGGCTGAGGTTTGTGTATTGTGAGGAAAATGATATACTGGGAAATAGTTGCAATTATATATCGGCCGAAGAAACAGTCTTGAAGAAGATGTATATTTTGCTGAACAGCAGCTTGTTGAACTGGAGATTTAAGGTGACCAGCTCTAATAATCATATAAATAACTACGAAATAGACGATTTGCCGGTAGTTGATCTGAACAGAGTGGATGAAAACTTTACTTATTCTTCGCAGGAGGAACTGGACAGGTATGTAGGCGAACTGTATGGTTTGACACCGGAAGAGATAAACTGGATAGTACGATGAAATTATATAATCATGTTGTGTTTAAGATGGGGAAACATGAGGCGGAAATAGCCCCTCACATTCCTGAAGGTGGAAACTGGCAGGATATTCCTCTGAGCATATCGGATACTCGTCTGGATAAAATAAGGGAAACCGGAGGACGGACTACTTATTACGGCAGGTTGTGCTGGGACAAGCCAAGCTATACGATCGCCACTTATTTCAATCGGGTAGGGAACGGGTGCAATCTGCACCCTTCGCAATGTCGTGTGCTTTCCAACAGGGAGGCGGCAAGGCTTCAGTCGTTTCCCGACAGTTTTATCTTTCAGGGCTCTAATGCTTCACAGTACAAGCAGATAGGAAACGCTGTGCCTCCTTTGCTGGCCAGGTTCGTCGCTTCACTGATCATGCCTCATTTAAGAGGAATGAATTTTGTGGATTTGTTTGCCGGATGCGGAGGTATGTCGGAAGGATTCATTATGAGCGGATTCCAGCTGATAGCCGCAAATGAAATAGACAAGAGCATTATGGCTACCAACCGATATAATCACTCGCAGTATGCACCGGCTGAGAATTTTATTTTGGGAGATATTACCCAGGAGGAAACCAAGGCGCGCATTATGGAAGCTTGCGGAAATACACCGGTTAATGTGGTTGTCGGTGGTCCGCCCTGTCAGGGATTTTCGTATGCGGGCTGGAGAGATCCGAACGACAAGAGAAACCAGTTGTTCAAGGATTTTGTTGAAATGGTAAACCGGCTGAGGCCGGAATTTTTCGTTATGGAGAATGTGCCAGGTATTCTGACTATGCGTAAGGGGGATGCCATTAAAGAAATTATTGAGGCTTTTACTGAAATCGGTTATCGTGTAAATGTACCCATCAAGTTGAATGCCGAGGAATTTGGTGTGCCGCAGCGTAGAAAGCGGGTTTTCATCATCGGTTCACTGGAAGAGATTTCCATACCTCAGCCGTCGCCTTTGTTTTACATGCCATCTGTCAAGACACCGAATATGTGGAACTTGCCCGTAGCCATTACGGTGAGAGATGCTATCGGTTCGCTGCCGGAACTGGAAAACGGGGGAGGAAGTCTGGAAATGGATTATGAGCCTGTGCAGGCATCGGCTTACGACAGGCTCATGTATGGAGAGTTGACTTTCGAAGAGTTTTATAATCTACTCTGACTCGGAAGTAATAATCTTGTCGCACAGAAGTGTGATGAGTTTCCTGACTTCCTGGTCGGCTTGTGTGAAATTTCTGGCTTTGATGCTCTGTATGACGGCAGCCGTTTCTTGGGGAAACTGGTCTGTGTAAAATGTTACTTTACGGTTTTCCTTCATGTCGAATTCTTTCAGACTTTCGAAAGCAATGCGCAGGTATCTTTTCTGATTTTTCCGCTTGTTTTCACTGTCGAGAGGACTTTCGTGTATCTTCAGTTTGTCGGGTTCCAGCGGGTTGAAATCCGAAAAACGGTAGTCGTACATGGAGTATTCGGGATGCAGATAAGTCTGGAGAAATTCTTTCCCTCCTTTTTTGTAAATAAGGGAGAACAGTTTCAATACGTTCTGGTGGCATTTAAGCATGAGGGAACTGAGTTTCCGGGCATCTTTGTCGGAAGTGATAGTATTTTTGTACTTGTCCCAGATATATTGGGAATGCCAGCTTACCACCTGATTGCCGTCTGCCTCCAGTGTCAGCAGCTTACGGACATCCGACAGGGAAAGGCGATTGTTCTTCGCACTGTTGCACGCTTTGCACTTAGGGGCAAAGTTCGTACTGTGGCAGAATCCGAGCGAAATCGGACCTATATGGTCGGCCGTCATTTTAGCTGTTTCTCCGCAGACCGGACATGTGCACTTTGGAGCTTTCTGGTATTCTCCCATCAGTCTGTTGGCCAGGTTATAGTTGCCGTCGGACCATTCTTCATAAGCACGCCGGTCCTGCACATAGGTTTTCATGTTGTCTGTATGTCTGCCCTTGTCGGTAAACTGCCGGCAGCACAGTCCGTCGGAATGGTAGCCGTCGAAACGGTCCGGACAATTTGACATGGCTCCCGGAGAGAGTTTGCCTGAACACTTGGCTACATGTGTATCATATATTTGCCGGATCAGGTCGGCTGTATCTGTAAAAGATTTTACCTTGAATATGTGGGCTATGTTTTGCAGGTCATTGGTATTCTTGCAAAACTGTTCTATTATTTCCTTTATGGTATAATCTGTCTGCTTCAGCTTGGTGCCGAGTTTCTGGTTGATTCTGGAAAGCGTTTGCTTAGTGGGGTATTCATAATATATGCTGAGCGCCTTTCCACAGATCTGGCATACATGTTTTTTTGTAGGATGTATCTCCCTGACTGCAACGGCATAGTTTCCGGATTTTACGGGAATACCCAGTTCCTCGCATTTCTTGTTCCACCATGCCAGACGTTTCTGTCCGGCGGAAGATTTCTTGGTGGCAACCCATTTAATCTGCGTGTCTTTTTTTCTTTCAAAATAAAGCCCTTCATATTCGGAAGCTGAAACAATGGCTTCTGTGTATTTTTGAAATTCGGGATGCCAGTTTCTGTCAATACCTTCTTCTTGTTTTTTATTCATTGTTTTCCAGTAGTTTAGTTAGATTAATATTTAATGCTTTTGCTATTTTTTCTATATTGACAAGAGTTATGTTTTTTTCTGCACGCTCTATCATTCCTATATAGGTACGGTGAAGTCCGGCATATTCCGCAAGTTTTTCTTGCGAAAGGTGTTGCTCTTTTCGGTACTTCTGGACATTTCTGCCGAATATTTCTAGAATGGAATTGCTACTCATAGTATGTTTTTTTACAAAAATATGTAGGCTTAGATTGAAATTCAACATACTATAGTTAGCATTTTGGGGGTATTTTTTGTTCTTGCTGGTTTGTTGCTTATACACCGCAAGTTTTTCCTCAAGCCGGAGGTGGAGGTGATCGTGCGGGGACTGGGGGAGCCGTAAGATTAAGAAACTATGATATATACTTGCACGGGGTGTGAACCTCACGTTTGCGGCATCGCGGCGTGGTTCACACCCCGTTTTTTGTGTGTATGCTGCATCGGAAACTTAACACTAGAGGTTTGGACGCTTTTTCAGAATCGGATGAGGAAAGAATGAGTAAAATCATTATATTTGCATATGTATCATCAACAGCTGTAGATATGGATTATGATATAAAGGATAAAATGGAGTGGACGATTATTTTCATCAGGGAGTTCGGACGTAAATACGGACTTTCGATGAAGCAGGCATTCAATTACCTGAGTCGTTTCAAAGGGATTGATTTTATCGATCGCCATTATGATTATGTGCATACTCAGTCGTTTGCTTCGATGGTGGACGATATAGCTGAGTATTGTCACCGTCACGGAGGGGCGCTGGTATGAGGCTGTATCATGGGACGAATAAGGAGTTTCTGGAAATTGATTTGCTGAAGTCTAAACCTAATAAGGATTTTGGGAGAGGTTTTTATCTTTCAGCAGATTACAATCAGGCTTTAAATATGGCGCATGTGAAAATGGAACAGCTGGAATCCGGAAGCCCTGTTGTGTTGGAATATGAAATAAGCGAAGATGCATGGGACAGTTTGCGCGTATTAAGGTTTGAAAATTACTCTGAAGAATGGGCTGAATTTATACTTTTAAACCGTAATAATCCGTCTGATCAGCCTGTTCATGATTATGATGTGGTAATAGGACCTATTGCTGACGATAGAGTGGGAGTACAGTTATGGAAGTATGAAAATCATTCAATTGATTTGCCTACACTTGTCCGTAATTTGCAATATATGAAAGGAGTAACAATACAATATTTTTTCGGTACGGAACGTGCTATAAAATACTTGAAGCGAATATGAATGAGAAAAAGGAAATGATGGCAGATATGGTAAAGAACCTTGCACTGTTACTGATGGAGAAGAACAGGAAATTAACAATGGAACAGGCGCTTTCATTTGTTTTTAACTCGGATACGTATCAGAAAGTAATGAATGAGGAGGCTGCATTTTATTATCAGAGTCCTAAGTATGTTTTTGCTTTTTTGGAAGAAGAACTGTTAACAGGAAAGGTCGGATAAGGATTTTATTTTAACTGACACGGGGTGTATGCTGCATCGGAAACTTAACGGCGGAGGCCTGGACGCTTTTTCAGAATCGGATGAGGAAAAAATAGATTGAAAGAAACTTTCTGAGGATGATTGACTGTTAAAAGCAAGAAGTCCCAGTCGTAATGACTGAGACTTCTCTAATTCCTTTTTATAGTGCAGATGCGACGACTAAGCTCGCACGGGCACTTTCGTATTGCAAAGGTAAGCATTATTTTTTATTCCGCCAAACAGTAGGGCTGTTCAACATTCGAGTTTAGAAGTCTGTGCCACAACTTTTTTAGCTTCATCTGCGCTTTGATTTTATCTGCCGGCAATATGCTGTGCCGTACAAAGACATAGCCAGGTATTCACGCCCCGTTTTTTGTGTGTATGCTGCATCGGAAACTTAACCGTTTTGAAACAGGATTGCCACATGCGCGTTTCTGTTTTGAAATACGCTGCCTTTAATTTTGCGCAATGAAAATTAAGGATTTTTGATTGCTTGAAAAACGCTGGTTGTCATGTAGATAGCTGGTAATGAAAAGGTAAGGAACAGGTTGGGAAAATTTACAATTTAAAAATAAAATGAAAAAATTTGCAGCGTATTTACTTTGCTTTTTGCTGATTGCTGTCTTGCCGCTGATGGCGTGCAGCAACGATGGAATGACGGAAGCTGTGGCAGGCAGCTTTGATGTACAGTTTGAATGCCCTTCGCTGATAGAAGTGGCAAGGGAGGGGAATATACGTTCCAGGTGACCGGGAGTAACAAGCCGGCGGAATCGGATGTGATTATTCTGGAATCGACAGGGGGAATCTCGTATACGTGTGTGCTGGTGAGTGTTTCGGAAAACAGTTTTACCATAAAGCTTGCCGACGGATGCGAAAGCGGTACGTACCGGGTGTTCGTCAAGCGTGGTGACCGCAAGAAACAGATTGGTACTACCTATATTAATATTGTAGAGGGAATTGATTTCACACCGGATGCCGGAACGACGGTGTACGGGGTGGTATCGACAGCCGACGGTCCGGTGCAGGGTGTTGTGGTATCGGACGGTGTAGAGGTGAGCGTGACCGACGAACGGGGTATCTACCAGCTTCAGTCGGAAAAGAAATGGGGGTATGTGTTTATCTCCGTTCCTTCGGGATATGAAGTTCCTGCCGAGGAAGTCTTGCCTCGGTTCTACCAGATGATGAAGGGGGATGCCGCTACAACGGAGCGTGTGGACTTCTCGCTGACTGAGGTGGAAGGACAGGATAGCTATAAGGTGTTTATGCTGGGCGATATGCATCTGGCCAACCGCACGGGCGACCTGGGACAGTTTATGGACTTTACCGAGGATCTGAACAGCTACCGTGCCTTGCATCAGCACGAAAAGATGTATGCCATTACGCTGGGCGACATGACCTGGGACCTGTACTGGTATTCGAACAGTTATGCGCTGCCTGAGTACCTGAATACCATCAACAATCAGGTGAAGGGACTTCAGATTTTCCATACTATCGGAAATCATGACTACGACTACAAGGCTACGAGCGATGAGGAGGCGGGAAGCCGTTTCATGGATTATATCGCTCCGACATATTATTCGTTCAACATCGGAAAGGTGCACTACGTGGTGCTGGATGACATCGATTGCAGCAACTACGACGGCACTACCTCGCGCGACTACGAGAAGCGTGTGTCGGCCGAACAGCTGAGCTGGCTGTCGAAGGATCTGGCATATGTCGACAAGTCGACACCGCTGGTAGTGGTGATGCACGCACAGCTGTTCTACCCGTCGCAGACGGAAGGTTTCAAGATAGACCATGACGTGCTGAACACTACGCAGCTGCTGGACGTGCTGGACGGCTACAAGGTGCATTTCGTGACCGGACATACGCACCTGAGTTTCAACGTGACTCCGGAGGATGACGTAACGGGCGGACGCGAGGTGTACGAACATAACGCGGGTGCGATATGCGCTTCGTGGTGGTGGTCGGGCTACCTTACTCCGGGTGTGCACATCAGTCCCGACGGAACACCGGGCGGATACTCGGTATGGGATGTGAACGGAACGGACATCGAATGGATATACAAGGCTACGGGATGGACGGAGGATTACCAGTTCCGCAGCTACGACCTGAACAATGTGCATTTCTCGATGGCGGATGTGCCGCAGATGCCGGCCGGTGTACCGACAAGCTACTTAATGTTTTACTAAATATTTATTTATGAAAGTTTTCAATTCGTATGTTTTTTTGCTGTTGCTGTTGCTGACGGGCAGTGTTTCTACGCTGTCGGCGCAGAACAGTATCGGGTAAGGTACTGGATGCCTTGCAGGAACCGCTTATCGGGGTGTCTATCGTCATCGATGGAACTACTCAGGGAAGCATTACTGATGTAGACGGAGCCTTCGAGCTTCAGATACCTGCCGGCGGGGCTACTCTGAATTTCTCTTATGTGGGTTATCTTACCGAAAAGGTGAAGGTGAAACCGGGACAGAAAAATATTGTGGTATATATGCAGGAAGATGCCATCATGCTGGATGAGGCGGTGGTTATCGGTTACGGTACGCAGAAGAAGGTGAACCTGACGGGAGCCGTGGCTACGGTGGGCAGCGAGAAGCTGGAGAACCGTGCGACGCAGTCGCTGGCAAACATGCTGCAAGGTTCGGTAGCCGGTCTGAATGTCACTACCTCGTCGGGTGTGCCGGGCAGCTCGCCCAGCATCAACGTGCGTGGTACGACTTCTATCAACAGTGCCGGTCCGCTGGTGCTGATAGACGGTGCGGTGGGTGAACTGGACCGTGTGAACCCGAACGACGTGGAGTCTATCTCGGTCATCAAGGATGCGTCGGCTGCGGCAGTATACGGTGCGCGTGCGGCATTCGGTGTGATTCTGATCACAACCAAGTCGGGCTCGGCACAGGACGGAAAGGCTACCGTGCGTTACAGCGGCCGTCTGGGATGGCAGGCTCCTACCACGACTACCGATTACGAAACAACCGGTTACTGGTCGGTGTATACGGTGAATACCTTCTGGCGTGCGAAGAACGGTACGAACTACGTGGACTATACCGACTACGACATGCAGCAGCTGCTGGCCCGTGTGAACGACAAGACGGAGAACCCCGACCGCCCGTGGGTAGTGGAAGATACAAGAAACGGTCGCCGTCAGTGGGTGTACTACGGCAACTACGACTGGTGGCACATGATGTACAACGACCGTCGTCCTACCCAGCAGCACAGCATCTCGCTGAGCGGGGGTACGAAGGATGTGAAATACCTGGTGAGCGGGGCATACGATTATCAGAAAGGTATCCTGAACATGAATCCGGATATCTACCGCAAGTATAACCTGCGTTCGAAGATTGACTTTACCATCAACCGCTATGCTACGCTGAGCAACAATACTTCGTTCTATGGCTCGCAGTATACTTTCCAGGGTAACGGAAGCATCGACGATACCATCGGTTACAGCGGACGTCACGCGCTGGCATGCTTCCCGATGAAGAACCCCGACGGCTCATGGCTGTACGGTACTCCTTACCTGAACTATAAGGTGGGCAACGGACGTCATATCATGCCGGGTGAGGGATCGCACCGCAACGTGAACCGCACGAACGACTTCTCGAATACTACACGACTGGTCATCACACCGATCAAACAGCTGAGTCTGACGGGTGACTTTACCTACCGTCTGTACCAGACACGCAATACACACCGTTCGAACAACCTGTTCTACCGCGAATATCCGGACGGACCGCTGCTGTCGTATGCTACCGGAGCCGGTCTGAACAAGCTGAGTGAATCGGTGAACACACGCAACTATTATTCGGCAAACGTTTTTGCCAACTACGAAGATACATTCGGCGAAGCACATCACGTGACGGGAGTGGTCGGTTTCAACTACGAACGCATGTATCTGAAGAATGTTTCGGCTGCGGGACAGAACCTGACTTCTACTTCGCTGGACGACCTCGACCTGGTGGGACAGAATGCCGAGGGTGAAGTGCTGACCGAAGTGGGCGGCGGACAGAGCGAATATGCGCTGGCTGGTTTCTTCGGCCGTGTGAACTACGACTACAAGGGACGCTACCTGTTTGAGGCGAGCGGACGCTACGACGGTACATCGCGTTTTGCTGCCGGAAGCCGCTGGGGATTCTTCCCTTCGGGTTCGGTGGGATGGCGTATCTCGGAAGAACCGTTCTTCAAGCCGCTGAGCGGATATGTAGACAACCTGAAGCTGCGTGCTTCGTTCGGTAGCCTGGGTAACCAGAATGTTTCTTCTTACTATACATACATGCGTCTGATTTCGGTAAGCGACTTTGCCGGTTTCACGTTCGGCGAGGGCAGCTCGATGGCGAAATATGCTACACTGGGTGCGCCGGTGGCATCGGACCTGACTTGGGAAACCAGCCAGCAGTGGGACTTCGGTTTCGACCTGACCATGCTGAAGAACCGCCTGAACATTACCGTAGACGGATATGTGCGCAACACACTGAACATGCTGACCGACGGTGTGGAACTGCCGCTACTTCGGGCAGCAGTGTCTATCGCCGCTGGTTTATCGACAATATCAAACTGAGCCGCGCCAACTGACAGGTGCGGTAGCAGAGAGGTTCCACAGGCTGTACAGCATTTACGCAGACGGTTTTCCACCGGCAGGCGTCGAGCTGTACGGCCTGTGGTTTTTTTATTTTTATCGTAACAATGCAATCCTGTAGGCGGACGGTGACGGACACTGCCCGGAACTGGCTATGTATCTTTGTGATACAGAAAAGAGATTGAAAGCTTTCAACAGGTATTCGTTTTAATCATTTAAAAAGTAAAAAGATTATGGAAAGAGCAGTGACTTATTCGGTAGTAGCAAGAAAGAAACCTAATGATCTGGAAGGTAGTGCCAAATATTATGCCCTGGCACAGGCACGCGGCGAGATGGGAATCCGTGAAATGGCGGACCGTATTCAGCAGATGTGTACGGTGACACGTGCCGATACGATGGCGGTGCTGATTTCGCTGGGTACGGTGATGCGTGACGGTCTGTGTGCCGGAGAAATCGTGCGTCTGGGCGACCTGGGTTCGTTTCAGATCGGTCTGAACGGTGAGGGTAGTGTCACGGAGGAAGAATATCACACCGGACTGATAAAGAAGGCGCATATCAACTTCCGTCCGGGAGCCGATTTGTCGGACATTCTGAATTCGCTGAGCTACGAACGTGTGCCGGTAAAGCCTAAAAAAGAGGAGTAAGACTCCGGAAGGGAGATGCGGACAGATGTGAAATATAAAAAACAAGGAGGAATGTATGACTGGAAAGGTAAAATGGATTCTGATCAGGATAATCAAGTGTCTGTATTGCATACTGACCGGAAAGAAAGGAGGGTGTGATGAGAAAGATTGACATGATTGTCATTCATTGTTCGGCAACGAGAGCGGATGTTCCGCTCTCGCCCCGTCAATTGGAGGAAATGCACCGGCAGCGCGGGTTCGACGGATGCGGGTATCATTATTATGTAAGGCGCGACGGAGAAATATGTACGATGCGTCCGGTAGACCGTCCCGGAGCGCACGCCAAAGGATATAACCGGCACAGTATCGGTGTGTGCTACGAAGGAGGACTGGACGAGCAGGGACGTCCTGCCGACACACGTACGGAACTTCAGAAGCGTTCGCTCAGGGTGCTGGTGAGAGTGCTTGCCATGGACTTCCAGACACGCCGGATAGTAGGACATCGCGACCTGAGTCCGGACCTGGACGGTGACGGTGTGATAGAACCGGAAGAGTGGACAAAGGTGTGTCCCTGCTTTGATGTTGGGACGGAATTATAAGAAAATTTATGTACAGTGTTATAATGATATGTTTTTATGTTAAAAAGCTGTCAAAATGTAATATGTAAAATAAATATGTGCATTATTAAATTTTAACACTTATATAAATCTTTGGTTTATAGTAATTTGTATTAAGGGACTCTTTTGAGGA
The DNA here is from genome assembly GCF_000154845.1 of Phocaeicola coprocola DSM 17136. GTDB lineage: Bacteria > Bacteroidota > Bacteroidia > Bacteroidales > Bacteroidaceae > Phocaeicola > Phocaeicola coprocola. Next base: position 32,730 of record NZ_DS981465.1, read on the forward strand.
GTCCCTTATTTTTTAAATATTTGTTATTGTTTGTTTTTATATGGTTTTATCCATAAATTCTCGAAAAGGGTATAAAAGTGTTCAATGTGTTAGCAGGATATTGGTGTTTATGGTAAAAAATAAAGCTAAAACTGTCTATTTGATAATTTATAGAATATGCAAGAATATTTATGTATTTTGCTTTAATTTTTTGTTTTTTAATGAAATGATATGTATATTTGCGTCCGTTATTAAAATTTTATTAGAATATGAAAAAGCGAATTACACTTTTTTGTGCCTTTTTGTTAATAGGCATAAGTCTGGCGATAGCTCAGGCTGTACAAGTGACAGGTGTCGTGATGTCTGCGGAGGATGACATGCCTGTCGTGGGAGCTTCTATTTTGGTTAAGGGAACTTCTAATGGTACAATTACGGATATCGACGGAAAGTTTATACTGAAAGTTAACAAGGGGGATAAGCTTGAAATCAGCTATATCGGTATGAAATCGCAGACAGTAGCTGCCAAAAATAATATGAAGGTGGTGCTGGAATCGGATACAGAGGTACTGGATGAAGTCGTAGTTACCGGTATGCAGCGTATGGACAAGCGATTATTTACAGGTGCGTCAACAAAAATATCTGCCGAAGACTCTAAACTTGACGGTGTGCCGGAAATCAGCCGTGCCCTGGAAGGACGTGCGGCCGGTGTATCGGTTCAGAACGTATCAGGTACTTTCGGTACAGCTCCGAAAATCCGTGTACGTGGTGCCACATCTATCTACGGTAGCTCTAAACCGTTGTGGGTAGTAGATGGTGTCATCATGGAGGATGTAACGGAAGTAGGCGCTGACGATTTGTCTTCGGGTGATGCCGTTACACTGATCAGTTCGGCTATCTCTGGTTTGAATGCTGACGATATCGAAAACTTCCAGATCCTGAAGGATGGTTCGGCTACTTCTATCTATGGTGCTCGTGCCATGGCAGGTGTGATTGTCGTTACTACCAAGAAAGGTAAGGCAGGTTCTAACAAGATCAGCTATACAGGTGAATTCACCATGCGTATGAAACCGAACTACCGTAACTTCAACATCATGAACTCTCAGGAGCAGATGGACGTATACAAGACACTGGAAAGCAACGGTTACCTGACATTTGCCGATGTATACCGTGCTTCTAACAGTGGTGTATATGGTAAGATGTATCATTTGATCAACAGTTACGACGCAAACACAGGATTTGGCATGCCAAACACTCCGGAAGCAAGAAATGCTTATCTGCGTGAGGCTGAATACAGAAATACAGACTGGTTTGATGTTTTGTTCAACAACAGCATTTCGCAGAACCATGCAATCAGTATGACAAGTGGTACTGAAAAGGCTTCGTACTATACTTCACTGAGTGTGATGAACGACCCGGGATGGACCAAACAGAGCAAGGTACAGCGTTACACTGCCAACCTGAACGCTTTGTATAACATTACCAAGAAAATTTCATTGAACCTGATCGGTAACGCTTCTTACCGTAAACAGCGTGCACCGGGTTCGTTAAGCTCGAATCTGGACCCTATAAGTGGTGAAGTAAAACGTGACTTCGATATCAACCCGTATTCTTACGCGCTGAATACTTCACGTGCACTCGACCCGAATGAATACTACGTACGTAACTATGCGCCGTTCAATATCTTGCATGAACTGGACAATAACTATATGGACCTGGATGTAGTAGATATGAAATTCCAGGGTGAGTTTAAATACAAACCTATCAATAAGGTAGAACTGAGTGTGCTGGGCGCTTACAAGTATTCTACTACTACTCAGGCTCACAAGATTACTGACTATTCTAATCAGGCATGGGCTTACCGTGCAATGGATGATGCTACTATCCGTGACGCTAACCCGTGGTTGTATACTGACCCGGATGTATCGAACGCATTGCCGGTATCGGTTCTTCCGGTGGGAGGTTTCTACCGTGAAACTAAATATGGCATGAACAGCTACGACTTCCGTGCTACTGCCAGCTACAATGATGTATTTAATGAAAACCATATCTTCAACTTCTTCGGTGGTATGGAGTTGAACGCTACCGACCGTACACAGACTTGGTTCCAGGGTGTAGGTTTGCAGTATGATATGGGTATGCTTCCTTCTTACGACTATCTGTACTTCAAACAGGGTAATGAGGAAAATGCTGCTTACTACGGTGTGTCTACAACCCGCTCTCGTGACGTGGCTTTCTTCAGTACAGCTACTTATTCATGGAAAGGTAAATATACAATAAACGGTACAGTCCGTTATGAAGGTTCTAACAAGCTGGGTAAGAGCCGTTCGGCACGCTGGCTTCCTACATGGAACGTTTCGGGTGCATGGAACGTACACGAAGAAAGCTGGTTTGAAAACCTGAGACCGGCCTTGTCTAACCTGACTCTGAAGGCTTCTTACTCACTGACTGCCGACCGTGGTCCGGCTGAGGTTTCTAACTCACGTGTAATCGTCAACAGTTATAACTCTTACCGCCCGTTTGCCAGTGTAAGTGAATCCGGACTTCAGATTACAGAACTGGAAAACAGTGAGCTGACTTACGAAAAGAAACATGAGTTGAATGTCGGTGCTGAAATCGGTTTCCTGGATAACCGCATCAATCTGGCTATGGACTGGTACAAGCGTAACAACTACGACTTGATCGGTATCATCAACACAATGGGTGTAGGTGGACAGATTTCAAAATATGCCAATGTTGCCAGCATGAAGTCACACGGTGTGGAATTTACATTGTCTACAAGAAACATTGTAACACGCGACTTCAAATGGAATACCGACTTTATCTTCTCTAACGCGAAGAACGAAGTTACCGAACTGGATGCTAACTCACGTGTTATCGACCTGATTGCAGGTACAGGTTTTGCTCTGGAAGGTTATCCGGTACGTTCACTGTTCTCTATGGACTTCCAGGGACTGAACGGACAAGGTCTCCCGACATTCATCAATGAAAAAGGTGAAGTGACTGTAAGTGACATCAACTTCCAGGAACGTAACGTTAAAGATCATCTGGTTTACGAAGGTCCGACCGATCCGACTATTACCGGTAGTTTCGGTAACGTATTTACCTACAAGAACTTTAAGTTGAATGTATTTATCACTTACTCATTCGGAAATGTAATCCGTCTGGATCCGGTATTCAGCAATGAATATACTGACTTGGATGCAACACCGAAAGAGTTTGTAAACCGCTGGACTAAGCCGGGTGACGAAAATATTACCAACATACCGGTTATCGCCGATACACGTATGAACCGTCAGGATTCTCAGTTGAGCCGCGCATACAATGCATACAACTACTCTACAGAACGTATTGCCAAAGGTGACTTCATCCGTATGAAGGAAATTTCACTGAACTATGATTTCCCGAAATCACTGGCCAGCCGTATGAAACTGAGCAACCTGTCACTGAAACTTCAGGCAACCAACCTGTTCCTGATTTATGCCGACAAGAAGCTGAACGGTCAGGATCCGGAATTCTTCAACACCGGTGGTGTGGCTGCTCCTGTTCCTAAGCAGTTTACTTTGACTTTGAGATTGGGTATTTAATTTGATTTAAAAGAGAAAATTATGATGAAAAATATAAAAACATACAGTGCTGCTTTATTGATGGCGTGGGCTTTCGCTTCGTGTAGCGATTTCCTGGATACAGTGCCAGATAATCGTGCAGAAATTGATACGGAGTCGAAGGTTACCAGTCTGCTGGTTTCGGCTTATCCTAACTATTATCCGATAATGATGTTTGAGCAGGCTTCGGACAATACGGCTGACAACGGTGAAATGTATGGCTTTGAGTTCCAGCAGGAACAGGATGCCTATCTGTGGAGTGATATCAAGACAGATACGAGTCAGGACTCTCCGCAGGGAATGTGGAACGGACTTTATATGGCGATTGCTTCGGCAAACCATGCACTGCAGGCTATCGAACAGATGGGAAATCCGGCTTCGCTGAACGCTCAGAAAGGTGAAGCGCTGTTGTGCCGTGCATATGCACATTTTGTCTTGGCTAATATCTTCTGTGAAGCTTACGATCCGGCTACCGCTGCGGAAAAATTGGGTATTCCTTACGCTACGAAACCGGAAACAGAAGTAGCTCCTGAATATACCAGAGGTACACTGGAAGAAACTTATCAGCATATTGAGGCTGATTTGCTGGAAGGACTTCCGCTGATTAATGACAATTTATATTCAGTGCCTAAATATCATTTCAACAAGAAGGCTGCCAATGCTTTTGCCGCACGTTTCTACCTGTTCTATGTAAAAGAAGATAAGTCGAACTATGAAAAGGTGCTGGAATATGGTAAGGCTGTTTTGGGTACAAATCCGGCAAGATCACTGCGCCAGCTGCAGGCCGATCTGGGTTCTATCACTAATATAGATGAAAGAGGCGATGCGTATATCTCTGCTTCGGTAGACGCTAACTTGCTGATTACTCCGATTTACAGTTCATGGCCTTATATTTATGGTCCTTACAACATGGCAAAACGTTATGGCATGAACCGTACCGTAACCACTTACGAAACACTCTGGGCAGATGCTCCATGGAACCCCAATACGTTGTTTTATGCCAGCCTGAACGGTATGGAACAGAAGTTGTGTTTCTTCAAGTATCGTATGTACTTTGAGTATACAGATAAGGTAAACGGTATCGGTTGGCGTCACGCTGTAATCGTTCCGTTCAGTACCAACGAAACATTGCTTTGCTGCATCGAGGCTAATATTCTGAAGGCTCAGCCTGACTATGCTACTGCTGTAGAATATATGAACGAATGGCTGGATGCATCGAAGGGTGACGGAAGATACGGATATCCGGAAACACTGACAGAAGATAAAATTGTAGACTTCTATGAAAGTGTGGGATATACACCGATACCTGTAACCGATGAAACCAAACGTACAGTGAAGAAACACCTGAATCCTTGCTTCTCGTTTGTAAACAAGAAACAGGAAAATATGATCCACTGTGTGTTGCAGATGCGCCGTATTGAAACTATTCACGACGGTTCACGCTGGATGGATGTAAAACGCTACGGTATTGAAATTACTCATAACCGTGATGGTATGGACCCGATCGTATTGACGAAAGATGATCCGCGTCGCGCATTCCAGTTGCCACAAGATGTTATAGAAGCTGGTCTGGAGGCTAATCCTCGATAAATGAACTTTAAAATGATAGTTGTTATGAAAAAGATAAAATACTTATTTTTGATATTGGTAGCCATGTGTACTGCTACCTCATGCAGCGAAGACGATTTGTCTCCTGATAGCATTTTTGATACGACGGCTCCTCAGCGCAATGAGTTTGATAAATGGATTCTTACGAACTATACAACTCCATATAATATCGACTTGAAGTATCGTTTTGAGGATATCGAATCGGATATGGACTATAACGTGATACCGGCCGATTACAACAAGTCGATTGCTTTGGCGCAGATGGTGAAATACCTGTGGCTGGAAGTGTATGCCAAACTGGCTGCTCCGGAGTTTCTTCCTACTTACTGTCCGAAAATCATGCACTTTGTAGGTTCACCGGAATATAACGCAGCCAGCGGTTCCATTGTATTGGGTACTGCGGAAGGCGGTATGAAGATTACGTTGTTCAACGTAAACGGACTGGATGTCGAAAATCCGAACATGGAGGTACTGAATGAATGGTATTTCAAAACCATGCACCATGAGTTTGCTCATATCCTGCATCAGACCAAGAATTACTCTACAGACTTTAATGACATTACTGCCGGTAAGTATTCGGGTGAAGGTTGGGTGAATCTGGAGGACGCTGATGTACGTAAAGACGGTTTCGTAACCGCCTATGGTTCCAGCAAACCGGATGAAGACTTTGTAGAAACCATTGCAAACTACGTGGTAAAATCGGACGCTGAATGGCAGAACATCATGAGCCAGGCCGGAACAGTAGGTGGCGCATTGATTCAGGAAAAACTGGATATGGTTACCGAATATCTGAGTGACTCTTGGGGAATTGATATTCAGGCTTTGCATGAAGAGGTGCAGGAACGCCAGTCGCATATACTGGAAATGGATTGGACAACATTAAAATGATAAAAACGGAATGAGTATGAAAAAGTTATTATATATTTTTACTCTGATCAGTTCGTTCTTGCTGGCGGGCTGTACTTCAGAAACGGAAAACTTGTTCGGTGAATCGGCTTCGAACCGTGTGGAGGAAGCGATGGAAAACGCCCGGAAAATTTTGGTTGAGGCACCGAACGGATGGTTGATGAAATATTATCCTTCTTCTCAGCAGAGTTTTGGCGGATATAACGTGTTGATGTCGTTTACTGCAGAAGGTGAAGTAACGGTAAGTGCTGATATCGCTGATCCCAGTGCTAAGTCGACAAGTCTTTACCGTTTGAAAGAACAGGCTGGTCCTACACTGACTGTAGATACTTATAATGAAATTTTCCACTTCTTCTCTGATCCGGCCTCGGGTGTAGGTGCTACAGGACTTGGTATGGAAGGTGACTATGAGTTTACTATCCAGTCGGCCACTCCGGAACAGGTTGTATTGAAAGGTAAAAAGACTGGTAATACCATTACCATGACTCCGATGCCGGAAAATGAAACTTGGGAAGCATATCTCACTGATATCGAGGAAGCTGAGCAAAAAGTAAATTATGTACTTTTCTCTTATGCTGCTGATGGTGAGAAATATGACGTAACAAAATCATATCGAACACTGGCTATCTCGCATGAAGTTGACGGTGAGAATGTGACAGAGGTCTTTTCATACATTCAGACCAAGGAAGGTATGGAATTCTACAGCCCGATTACACTGGGTGGAATGGAAGTATCGAAATTGGTTTACGATAGTGCTTCTGGTACTTGGAAGTCTGAAGATGGAAAAGCTGTATTGAGCGGTGAAACTACTCCTCCGGCATTGTTATTTGCCAACGGTGGTCCGTGGTTTGTTACTTACGACGGTATGAGTTCATACGGACAGAGTTATGTGACTTCTGGATTGGAGAAGATGAGCAGCAATATTTCGGGTAATAATTCTTTGGATTATTTGATTCTTGGTAGTTATTTCTATCGAGATAATGCTGTAAACATTGCTTATGGATCTTATTATGGAGTAATGCTTTTGGAAACGACTGTTTTGTCTGACAATCAGATTAACCTGAACTTGCCTGGTAACTGTGACCAGACAGGACTTGATTTGTGGAATGCCGGATTTAATACTGTGGTTCGTCCGATTGCATACCTGGACGGTGGTGTTACATTTACAGTTACTGCTGATGATCCAATTAATCCGACTAAGATGACACTGACTCAGGTAGGCAATACGAAGAATGTAATCGTTGTAACCAATCAGGAAACTCCGTTTGGTTATCATGAATAATAATAATTTTCTCAATTAATTTCTCTCTTAAAGAATGATTGGAAGGCTATTCCTAGTGATAGGGGTAGCCCTCACTTTTTTATTGCTGGACGGGTGTGAAGGCAAGTGGCTGTATACATTTTGCGCTAGGCACTTTGAGCTGTTTCAAAATGGGACTGCGAAAGTAAAAATCTTATAGATTACCTATTGGCGGAATTAAATTATAAAAGATTTATGTTTAAAAAGTTGTGCATATTGTTGATATTTAGTAAATTAAAGGTGATCAAACTTTTTAATAGACAAATATCGTATGCACAACTAAGTGTGCATGACATTCATTATTTTATAATAATAATTGTATATTTGGTGATGAGTTTACCTTATATTAATAAACGGCAAATTATTATATATTGATTTTATTTATTGGGATATGAAGACAACGTTTTTATGGAGTGTATGTATTTTCTTGTTATGCCTGCTCGGTTTAAACGGGTGCAGCAGTGACACAGACGAACCGGCAACTGAAGTTTACCATCTCTCGTTCGAGAAAGATTATTACGAATGTCCTTTGATAGGGACCAAGAGTATCATGGTACGAGGGGGAAACAGAGATTATGACGTGGAAGTGGCGAATCCTGAAATTATGGAGGTAACAGTCGATTTGTCGAGTCCGGTCGGGATGGGCAGCCTGCGTATAGCTCCCAGACAAAAAGGGAAAACAATGGTTACGGTGAAAGATAATGTTACCCATGAAACCGTTAGTCTGGAAATAAAGATAGTAGACGCTTATCTGAATCTTTTGGTAGCCAATCCGGTACATGAACCTTACGCTCAGGGTGATGAACTTTTCCTGATAAATAATGAGGATAGAGATTTCTATTTGTACGACGAAAACTGGCAGCTGCGTGATAGTGGCAGCTATAAGTTTTATGTCGACGGTGAAACTCCTTTTCTGGAACTGACGTTTGCAAAGGGTACGGACGGGAAAAAGATCCGTCTGTACGATATATCTTTGACAAACCAGCAGATGTTTGCTGTAATAAAGTCGTTGCTGGGATGGGACTGGAGAGAGTATATGAACGGTGGGGCAGTCACTCGGGAAGTGTCGCCTATTGTCATGCACGCTACGGATACTGAAACCGGTGTCGACTGCTATTTTATAGTCCAAACACACAGTATGCCCGAACATGTGCTCGACTGAATTGTAATTCCTGAGTTTTTCGATATTCCCCTTACCATGCCGACCGGATGGTGAGGGGAATTTTTTTTCATCTTGGGCGAGATATTATTCCGCCTTTTTTTATGGACCGGAAGGTGAAAATACAATGTGTCAGCATGAATACCTTGTTTTGTGCTGCTATCGGACGCGCTGGCAATACAGCAACAACTAAGTTGGTTGTTACTAGATTTACAGCAGAAGAAGGTCAGGTGGTTGAAAACTTGACTTTGGACATGACAGCATTGGCATTTGATGGTGATGAACTCGCTGCACATTTGGGTCTAGATGATTTGAAAGGCAGACCGATTTTGTTCAATAACATCGAAACTAACGGTACTTATACACTTACTTATCCGGTAACAGTTGAAGAATTGGCCGATTTGAGAAAGCAAGTTGAAGAACAAAATCCGGGTGAAGAAATTACTGATGAAACTCTCTATGCTGTAATTTTGAATGCTTTTGCTGATTATAGCTCTCCAGATAGACAGTCATTGTGGCTTGCTTCAGAAGGTAGTTGGGTAGTGCTTAGTATGACAATTGATGAGGCTCAAAAGAATTCTAAAGTTGGATCAGTTGATCTTGAAGTAAATGAAAGTACTTACTCACCAGTTGAAGAAATTGACAAGTATTTGGATTTGAATACTTCGAAAGTTCTGTTTAAGAAAGCTGGTAACCTCGATGTTAAAGCTGCCGCAGCTGCTGTCAAGAAGTACTTGGATAAGAAGTATACATTTAAGACTTCTATCGAGTCTCAGTCAATGATTAAATCAATGAAAAAATAATCTTTTGGGATATTACTTGCATGGCTTTGTCCGGAATGTTTCTGGACAAAGTTCATAAGAGGAGATAAGGAAAACGTTCCGTCAGGCTTATAAGGCTTGGCGGAACGTTCTTTTTTATGTACTCATAGGTATACAGGTCGTGAGAAAAGACCTGTAATAGTTTCTTCACACGAATCACACGGTTTCTTTACATCGCGTTTATGTGGGTGTAATACCCGGCTTTTACTTTTGTTGCGTCAATTTAGAAACACTTAACTAAAGAATATGATGACAACAAAATTTAAACGGTTCTTATTGTTTTTTATGGTCTTGCTGCTTTCGGCAGGACAAGTGATGGCTCAGGACAACCGGGCTGTCATTTCGGGTATTGTAACCGATGAAACCGGAATGGGGGTTATCGGAGCTGCTATTCAGGTAAAGAATGAATCAACCGGATTTAATACCGGTTCTATTACAAATGAGAATGGTGAATATACCATCAAGCAGTTACCGCTGGGTGGACCATACAGTATAACGGTAACTTACGTAGGCTATGGCGATCAGAAGAAAACTGGATATACACTGAATCAGGGAGATTTGCTCCGACTGGATTTTCAGTTGAAAGAAGAGAGTGTAGTGATGGAGGCGGTAGAAGTAGTTGCAAATTCATTGAAGAATACTATTGCCACTACCGGAGCTGCTACTTCCGTTACGGAACGCGACCTGGCAAAGCTTCCTGTAAACGGACGTAACTTTACTTCGCTGGTAGATCTTTCTCCACTTAGTACCGGCTCCAGCCTGTCAGGACAGCTTGCATCGTCTACCAACTATACCATCGACGGTATGACGGCAAAGAATCCGACTTCGGGAGGTAGTACGACAAGCCGAAACGGTGTGCCGTATGCTATTTCTATGGAGGCTATCCGTGAGTTTAAGGTGGTAACCAATCAGTACGATGTGACCAACGGACGTGCCGGAGGTGGTACGGTGAGTACAGTTACCAAGTCGGGTACCAATACGCTGACCGGTAGCGCGTTTACTTTTGCCCGTGCCAACTGGTTGTCCAGTCCGTATGATATCCGCGGAAACAAGCGCGACAATGACTTCTCTACTTATCAGTTTGGTGCTTCACTGGGAGGCGCGCTGGTAAAAGACCGTGCTCACTTCTTCATTGCATGGGATCATCAGGCAGACTCTCGTCCGCTGTATATTGCCGATATCCAGAGTGCTGCCGATGAAAAACGTTATAGTCTGACCACAGACGTACGCGACCGTTTCTTACAAATTGCACGCGATAAATATGGAGTATCATCCAATCCTCAGTTTGGTGCTTTCGATAAGAAGCAAAGCACTGATGCCGTATTTGCCCGTTTAGACTGGCAGATCAATGCTACCAATCTTTTGACGTTTACAGATAACTTTGTAAACGATATGAATAATCTGGGATTGGGGGACAATACCTCTATCTGTCTGTACGAAACTTATGGTAATGTACATTCGCTGAACAACAGTGCCATGGCTACCTTGCGTTCGGTAGCAGGTCCGAAAGGAACCAATGAACTGAAGTTGCAGCACCTTTATACGCTGGAAGAATCTATGCCGGGCGATGAGTTGCCTTCTTCCAATATTCCCCGAGCTGTTGTCAGCAATGTAGAATCTCAGATTGACGGTAAGACGGCTACTACCAGCATTCAGTTGGGAGGACAGCGTTATTGCCCTGAAAACTTCTACAATCATGTGCTTCAGCTTGTCGATAATTTCTACTACAATACAAACAAAATCAATTATACGTTTGGAGTAGACATGATGTATACACACATGAACTCACGCTATGGTAGTGAAACGAACGGACGTTTCTACTTCAACGGACTGGACGCTTTCGACAATCTGGAACCGTACCGTTATGTTCGTGAACTGTATCTTACTCCCGACGACCGTGTGAAACAAAACATTCTGAATGCCGGTGCTTATGCACAGTTGCAGACTAAGCTTTTCCCGGGATTTGAACTGATTGCCGGCTTGCGTCTGGATAATGCTACTTATTTCAACAAGGGTACGTTCAATCAGACTGTATACGATGAATTGGGATTGAGAACAGACAATGGCTTGTCTACTTTCCAGGTTCAGCCGCGTTTGCAGTTTACCTGGGATATCAATGACAAACATAAAGATATCATCCGTGCCGGTGCTGGTATCTTTGCTTCCGATATCAACAACTATGCCATGATCAACAACATGGTGTTCGACGGTACACGTACTGCTTCGCTGGATATTACACTTGACAAAACAGCTTCCAACTATCAGGAAATGCTGAACCTCATCCGTCCGGATTTCCCTTCGTACCGCAAGGATCCGTCTACAGCACCGGGAGCCGGACTTTTCAATAACCCGAATGTGGAAAAACTTTCTACCATTAACATGAATGGTGCTGACTGTAAGGTGCCGGTTATCTATAAGGCTAACCTCTCGTATACACATTTCTTCAGCGACCGCCTGAAAATGAGTGTAGCCGGATATATGACACTGGGACGCAACAACTATATGTATGTAGACCGTAACATGGTGGATGAACCGTACTTCCGTATCGCTTCCGAAGGAAACCGTGGAGTGTATGTCCCTGCAAATACGATCGACGATAAGGGGGTAGCCGACTGGAAAGAGAGCAGAAAGAGCGACAAGGTAGGACGTGTGCTCGAAATGGTAAGTGAAGGTAAGGTTAATCAGTTTGCTTTCGTTATCGATGGTACATGGCGTTATTTCAAGGATGGAGAACTTTCATTCAGCTATACATGGAACGATACAAAAGACAATACTTCTTACAACGGTAACGTGGCAAACTCGGCTACACTTTCTCAGATGGTTGTAGACGATCCGCGTGATTTGAGCCAGATGAGCTATTCAAGCAATCAGTTCCGTCATAAAGTGGTAGTATATGGTACAGCTCCTACTTTCTGGGGAATCAGTGTGGGTGCACGCTTCTCAGGTATCGGCGGTACACGCTATTCACTCATCGTAGGTGGAAATGTGAACGGTGACTTTGTAGATTCAAATGATTTGGCTTATATTTACAATCCGAACGATCCGAATACTCCGCAGTATCTGAAAGACGGTATTAACAATATTCTTTCTAATCCGGATGTAGAGGAAAGTACAAAAGATTATATTCGCAAGAGTTTCGGAAAGGTAGCCGAACGTAACGGTGGAGTAAACGGATTCTACGGTACACTCGACTTGCGTCTGGCTAAGAAATTCCAGTTCTACAAGAAACACAGTCTGGAACTCTCGGTCGATATATTCAACGTACTGAATATGCTGAACAAGGACTGGGGTGCAGGACATAACTTGGGAGCTCAGAAGATTTATACCATCAAGAGCTTCGATAAGGAGAAAAAAGAGTATGTATACAATGTCAATGCAAATACCGGTGTGTCTAGTCTGAACGGTACTCCTTATCAGGTTCAGATCGGGTTGAGATATGCGTTCTGATAAACAAACTGAAAATAAATAACGATGATTATGAAAACAAGAAATTTACTGATGGCTTGTGCCTGTGCACTCTTTACACTGGCAGGTCAGGCTCAGACACAGGTGATCGCTCACCGCGGATTCTGGAAAGCAGAAGGTTCGGCACAGAATTCTATTGCAGGATTGAAAAAAGCTGCCGAAGCTAAAGTGTATGGTTCTGAATTTGACGTACAGCTCACAGCCGACGGAGTGGTGGTAGTAAACCACGATGATGCGATAGACGGACTGGTTATCGGTGAAACGGCTTACGATAAGCTGAAGGACCTGAAACTGAAGAACGGTGAGAAACTTCCTACGCTTGCCGATTATCTGGAAGCCGGAAAGAAATTGCCGGATGTACAGCTGATTCTGGAAATCAAGCCTCATAAAACAAAGGCACAGGAAGACCAGATTGCAGAAACTACTGTAAAAATGGTAAAGGAATACGGATTGGAAAAGCAGGTGGAATATATCTCATTCAGCATGAATATCTGTGAGCAGCTTGCTCGTCTTACTCCCAAATCGGAAATCGCTTACCTGAAGAGTGACATCGCTCCCAAGGACGTAAAGGCAAAGGGTGCTAATGGCATAGACTATCATTATAAAGCATTCGAAAAACATCCGGAATGGGTGAAAGAGGCTCACGAACTGGGCATGAAGGTTAATGTCTGGACTGTGAACAATGAGAAAGACATGAAAAAGATGATAGACCTGAATGTAGATTATATCACGACCGACCAACCTTTGGAAGCTGCTGCTCTGGTGGCAGGAAAGTAATGGCGGAAGCATGGATTGCTCCGATTGTAACCGATTCTAAATAATATTATCACACACAGGAAATAGGGATGTAACATGACATCCCTATTTTTGTATCGTCAAACTAAAAGCAGAAAAACAATGAAAACAACATTTGTGAAAAGCATTATTTTAGGATTGTTTGCTATGGCTTCCGTTGCAACCGTACAGGCTGAAGAGGCCGGTAAAGAGGCTGTCGGTAAAGAAAGCAGTGCTACGGTTAAGGTGCTGGTAGTAGGACTCGACAATGTCAGCTCGAACTACTTTCCTGAAAGCATGATTACTGAAGAAACGGGTATTCCGGAAGACAGTATCGGCGATACTTACAACCGGATTATTACGGACAATATCATCCATGCAAACAAGAATAAGGAATTTGCATTTATCTCTTCAGAGAAATTTGCTGATGCAGAGAAGTTGTTGGGTAACATACAGGTGAGTGGAGAAAACGAAGAGAGTTATGCTAATGTGAGCCAGATAGACAGCCAGAATTACAAGCAGCTGCTGGACGAAGCGCATGCCGATTATGTATTGTTCCTGAACCAGCATTATTTGAAGTGGCAGGAAAAACCTTTGCGCACATTGTTCCACTTTGTGAGCTACTCGCTTTACGACAAAAACCAGAAAGAAGTGACGAAAGGTAACAATTACTTTACTTGCATGAATCTGGAAAAAGCTGACAAACTGAGCAAGGCTAGCCGCAAAAGTTCATCGAAAATTGCATCAACTATCATAAAAAGCATCGATAAATAGTAGGCACGATATCGAGTTTCCGAAATATACACAACAAAAATGCCGCAGGTCGTACGTGGAGTATCGCCTGCGGCTCTCTTTTTATATAGACGTATATCGTTTCGGGTTGTATTACAGCGTAAGTGGAATACCCCGGTAGAAATCGAGTATCTTGGTGCGGAACAGGTAGTCGTATTTGGCCTGAAGACGGTCGGATACGGCTTTCATCCAGGCCGTACGCGATTCGTTGTACTCCGTAGCGTTTGCCTTGCCGTTGGTGTACTTCTCTTTCATCAGCAGGAAGGAAGCCTGTGCCGCTTCGTCGGCAGTAAGGCTGCTCTGATACTGGGTTTCGGCATTGACGGCATTGTAGTACGCCTGCTGTATTTCTTTGTAGAGGTTCTTTTTACTTTCCTCCAGTTGCCAGTAGTATGTATGTTGCTGGATACGGGCGCTGCGTACGCGGTTACGGGTTTCAAAACGGTTGAAGATTGGAACGCTGAGCGAGAAACCGATATACTGGCTGAAGTTGTCGCGCAACTGTGAACCGAAATTACCGTTCTCCATGTCCGAGACATTATAGAAATTGGTACTGATACCTGCTCCGAAGCTGAGTTGCGGATAATAGGCTCCCTTAGCCATGCGGATGCTCTTTTCTGCTCCCTCCAGCCGGTACTGTGCTGCCTTGACGGAAGGTTTGGTCAGAACCGCTTCGGCATATACCTCGGCCGGTGATGTCTGTATCTTGAGGCCGGCAATGGAGTCGGTAGCCGGTGATACGATAGCGAAATCATCGGGAGAGGGAAGCTCCAGCAGCTGGCTCAGGTCGAGCAGCGAAAGACGCCGGTTGTTTTCCGCCTGTACGGCTGATAGTTCGTCTTGTGCCACACGAGCCTTGGCTTCATACCACTCGGCTTGCGAAGCCTTTCCGTTTTTGTAGAAAGCTGTTTTCTGCTCCAGCATTTCCTTGCTCAGCGCAAGCTGTTCGTTGGCTACTTTCACCAGTTCTTCATTGAAAAGCACTTGCAGGTAGGCCGAAGCTACCTGTATGCTGATATCTTCTTTGGCTTTGTTCAGGTCTTCCATAGCCGCTTGCAGATTCAGTTTCGAGAGTGCTACGTTGTTTATTTTCTGAAGTCCGCTGAACAGTGGAATGCTGGTGCTCAGGTTCAGTCCCGTATTTTGGGTGTTGAGGCTCTGATAGGTATTGTCTGCCTGAAGACTCCGGCCGAAATTGAATGAGTGCGATGCGCTTCCGTTCAAGTCGGGCAGGAAGCTGTTTTTGGCTGTGCTCAACTCTACTTTACTCTGCTCGCGCTGGGCTTCCTGTAGCTTGATGGTCAGATTGTTTGCAATGGCATGGTCGATACATTGCTTCAAGTCCCATTTCTGCTGGGCATAAGCCGGCATTGTGACAACGGAAGCTATGATAAATAATTGTTTCAGTTTCATGATTGCATAAAGATTAGTCTTCGTGTTTCAGTCCGCGGACAAGTTCGCCGGCGCTGACACCTTGTTTGATTTCCATTTTGATTCCGTCGCTGATACCGGTTTTGACAGCACGGCGTACGAACTTCTGTAGCGGAACACTGTCGGTCAGTACGTAGACAAAGGCAGAATCTCCCGAAAATTCCAGTGTGCTTTCCGGTACAGCCAGCACATTATCTGCACGCTGAAGCTCCATTTCGGCATTGGCACTGTAGCCCGAACGGATGGTGACACTGTCGGGAACGGTAATGGCTGCCTTGATTTCAAACTGGTTGGCTCCGTTGTTTTCTACGCTCTTGGGCGAGATATATTCCAGTATGGCATCGAATTTCATGTTCTGCAAGGCTCCCAGAGTGATCTTTACGGGGATTCCCTCACGGATATGTCCTACTTCCGTTTCGTCTACGTTGCCGCGGAAAATCAGGTCGCTCATATCGGCTACGGTAGCGATGGTCGTACCGTCGTTGAATGTGTTACTCATGATAACCGAGTTTCCCACCTTGACAGGTACGTCCAGTATCAGACCGTCGATGGTAGAACGGATAAGAGTGCTGCTGAACGAAGCACTGTTTTTGGTGATACCTTCTTTTACAATCTCCAGATTATCTTTGGCTGCCTGAATCTCTTCACGTGCCTGACGGGCAGCCAGCAGTGTCTTTTCGTATTCCTCGTTGCTTACCAGCTTATCGTTGTAAAGCTTTTCCATACGTGTCAGGTCGGTTTCTGCCTGACGTCCGTTCATTTCTGCCAGGCGGACACGGCTTTCGGCAGAGTTCAGTTGTCCCAGTTCGGGGATAACCTTTACTTTGGCTATGATTTCACCTTTCTTTACTTTCTCGCCCGCTTCTTTGTATACTTCGGCAATGATACCCGAAATCTGCGGCTTGATCTGTACCTCGTCGCGCGGTTCAATCTTTCCCGTTGCTACGGTAGTCTGTACCAGATTGGTGGTTTCTACTTTCTGAATGTCGTACTTCGTGTCTTTAGGCTGTGACTTCTGATACAGGAAAACGAATGTTCCTATAAATATCAGTGCGATGAGCACCAATATGCCTATTTTGATATACTTCTTCATATAAATTGGTTTATGTTTTTATTTCTTCATTACTAACAGCAGGTAAGCGTTTATTCGTCGCGTATCGCCTCTATCGGTTTGATAGCCATGGCACGGTAAGCAGGTATCAGTCCTGCAAGCAGTCCCAGAACAACGAGCAGGATGCAAGCTCCGACAGCCTGCCAGAAACTGATAAGGAAATGTGCCGGAAGTCCTGGTTCTGAAGTGGCCGTTTCTACGATGTTGAGCAGGAAGACGGCAAACGATATGCCCGCCATACCGGCCAGCGTAGTAAGTACCATACTTTCCAGCAGAATCTGTTGCAGAATGTCGTCGGGACGTGCACCGATGGCGCGGCGGATACCGATTTCAGTTGTTCGTTCCTTGACGGTTATCATCATGATATTGCTGACTCCGATGGCTCCGGCGAGCAGTGTACCCAGTCCTACGAGCCATCCCAGCATCCGGATGCCCGTAAACAGGTTGTCCATCATGCTGAACATTGCTTCCGCATTTACACGGATGACTGCCTGTTCGTCGTCGGGATGAATGGCGTGTGCCAGCTTGATGGTACGTTCCACATCCTTTTCCACCTGACTGATGGAATATCCTTTCTTGGCTGTATATCCCAGCATGTCGATTTGCTTCCCACGGTTATAGTTCTGCTGCATGGTGGTGAACGGGATAACCACCGAGGTTTCCGACTGTCCGTTGACCGACATGTTGCCTGTAGCCTCGTTTACACCTACTACACGGTAATAGATGCCATTTATCTCGATGAATTGTCCGCACGGATTGTCTTTCTTGGGAAAGAGCGTTTCGTAGATACGCTTCCCGATGACGCACACCTTCCGGCGGTCGCGTATGTCGGTTTCGTTCAGCGAACGTCCCATACGGATAATCGGTTCTTCTATCTTGTCGTATTCCGGATAAAGTCCTTTCAGGGTTCCCGACAGCGTGTATTCCTCGCGTACGATATTTACTCCCCATTGTGCGATGGTGGCAGTCACCACATCGATGCCTGGCACAGAGTTGCGTATGCGTTCCACATCCTGATTTTCCATGTTCCACCCCCTTCCCTGCTGAAAACCCTTGTAGGCTTTCGAGGTCTTGTTTGTCGCCATAAAGCCGGAATTGGTGGCGAATCCCTGAAACTGGCGTGAAAGCATGTCCTGCATACCCTGAGCTCCGCCCATGAGGGCAACCAGCATGAATATTCCCCAAAAGATACCGAAGGCAGTAAGCACGCTTCGTGTCTTGTTACGTGTAATGGTAAGGAGGATTTCCTCCCAGGTGTCAAAATCTACTCTTCTCATGTCAGTCTGCTCTTAATGCTTCAATAGGACGGATACGGGCTGCCTTACGTGCCGGAAAGAGTCCGGCAAGCGTGCCGGCGATTATCAGTGTGAGTGTGGCCTGAACAGCTATGCTGAGGTCTACTGTCGGGTTTTCGAAAACCGTTACGCTGAACACACCCGCATCGACGGTCTGTCTGCCTGCTATCTGATTCATATATTCTGTGACGGCAATGCCTGCCACCATGCCGATATAGCCGAAAAAAGTAGTGATGGCCACACTCTCCGAGATAATGAGCCACAGGATAGACATCGGTTTGGCTCCCAGAGCTTTCCGGATGCCGAACTCGTGGGTACGTTCGCGTACGGTGATAAGCATGATATTGCTTACCCCCACGATGCCGCTCAGCAGGGTGAATATACCGATTACCCAGATAGCTATGTGCAGCATACGGGCTGCCGATTCTTGCTGGAGATATTGAGTGAAGCGGTTCCACATCCAGATGGCACTCTGGTCGGTAGGATCGAAGTTTTTGTGGAGCCCCATGGCACGGCGGTAGCTCTGCTCGAATTTCTCATTGGTGACTTCGTCTGTCAGCCCTTGCGTAGTGAATGTCAGGTTGTCTATACTGTCGCCCTTGCCGTATACAAGCTGAAGTGTCGTGAAGGGAACAAGTGCCGAGGGCGAGAAACTGTTCTGGTCGGTGTAGATGCCTATTACCTGATAGGCCACTCCTTGTACATCGATATACTTTCCTATCGCCTGGGTACGTGGAAACAGCATCTTGACAGTCTTTTCGTGCAGTACGATCATCTTCCGGCGTTCCTTCATGTCGCGGTCGTTGATGAAACGTCCCTGTTTCAGTTTTACAGCTTCCAGTTCCGTATAGTTGGGAAAGACGCCCTCCAGCGAAATGGAAACGTGTTCCTTGCCGAAGGTGAGGATGGCGTCGCTCTTGCTGATGCTGGCTCCGGTGGTGATGACTTTATCGGGAAAAGCCTCTGCGGTAAGCTGAAGATCGCTTTCATTCAGCGAGAGTCTTCGGCCTTCTTTCAGTCCGTTGAACGGTTTCGATGTATATCCCGGATAAATTTTGATAGAGTTCATTTTCATGTTCTGCGATTGTCCCTCGAAAGCATGGATAAGTCCGTTTCCTGCCCCCAGCAATACAATCAGCATGAAAATTCCCCATGCTACGGAAAATCCCGTCAGTATGGTGCGCAGCTTGTTGCGCATGATGGTTCCGTATATTTCCTGTATCAAGTCGGTCATGGCTGGTTCTGTGTGCGTTTATTTCATAAATCCGTTCTTGCCGAAAGGAGATGCATTGTGGTCGATGTTGTCTTCTATCCGTTCTATCACTCCGTCTTTGATGTGGATGATTTTGTTGGTCTGGTTGGCTACTCCGCTTTCGTGCGTCACAACCACGATGGTCAGTCCTTCTTTGTCGTGCAGCTCCTTCAGGATGTTCATTACCTCTACCGACGTCTTGCTGTCGAGTGCACCCGTAGGTTCGTCGGCAAGGATAATCTGAGGTTTCGATATCAGTGCCCGGGCTATGGCCACACGCTGCTTCTGTCCGCCCGAAAGCTCGTTGGGCAGGTGGTGTGCCCATTCCTTCAGTCCCAGCTTGTCGAGATACTCCATAGCCAGTTCGTTTCTTTTCTTTCTGCCCACTCCCTGATAAAACAGCGGCAGTGCCACATTTTCCATGGCATTCTTAAACGAAATCAGGTTGAACGACTGAAAGATGAATCCGATCATGCGGTTCCGGTATTCCGCCGCACGGGTTTCGTTCAGATTTTTTATTAACACATCGTTCAGGTAATACTCGCCCGAATCGTAGTTGTCGAGAATTCCTAATATATTTAGTAAGGTAGACTTTCCCGATCCGGAGGCCCCCATAATAGAAACGAATTCACCTTTCTCGATGCGGAGATCTATGCCTTTCAGCACGTGTAGCGGTGCTCCGTTGTGATATGTCTTGTTGATGCCTTGTAAGCGTATCATGATTAAGATTGATTTGTGTCAGGTTACGTGTCGTTAGACGCGGCTAAGATATAAAAAGTTACACAAGGGTTGAATAAACTTATAAAAAAATTTGTTCGGTTTTCTCCGATTGCGTACATTTGCCACATATAACTAACCTTTAACAATTTAATGTCATGACAATAAATATGGAAAAACCCTACGTAGTGGGAATGGACATCGGTGGTACTAATACTGTTTTCGGAGTAGTAGATTCTCGTGGTAATGTATTGGCTTCCGATTCTGTAAAAACACAGCAGTACGCTGAAGTAAGCGAATATGTGGACGCTGTATGCAAGAAGCTTCTTCCGTTGCTCCAGCAGTTTGGCGGTGCAGAAAAGATTAAAGGTGTGGGAGTAGGTGCTCCTAACGGTAACTATTATAGTGGAACAATCGAATTTGCTCCGAACTTGCCATGGAAGGGAGTTATTCCTTTGGCTGCTATGTTCGAAGAACGTCTGGGTGTTCCTACAGCGCTTACAAACGATGCAAATGCGGCGGCTATCGGTGAAATGACATACGGTGCAGCACGCGGTCTGAAAGATTTTATCATGATTACATTGGGTACAGGTGTAGGTAGCGGTATCGTTATCAACGGTCAGCTGGTTTACGGTCATGATGGTTTTGCTGGTGAACTTGGTCATGTTGTTGTTGATCCGGCAGGACGTCAGTGCGGATGCGGACGTAAAGGATGTCTGGAAACTTACTGCTCGGCTACAGGTGTGGCACGTACAGCTCGCGAATTCCTTGTTGCACGTTCTGAACCAAGCTTGTTGAGAAACATCCCGTCAGAAGAAATCCAGTCTAAAGATGTTTACGATGCAGCTGTAAAAGGCGATAAGCTGGCTTTGGAAATTTTCGAATTTACCGGTAAAGTTTTGGGTACTGCATTGGCTAACTTCGTTGCATTCTCTAGCCCTGAAGCAATCATTCTCTTCGGTGGTCTGGCTAAGTCGGGTGACTATATCATGAAGCCTATCCAGAAAGCATTGGAAGAAAATGTATTGAATATCTATAAAGGAAAAACAAAATTGCTTCTTTCTCAGTTGAAAGATGCTGATGCTGCCGTACTCGGAGCTAGTGCTTTGGGATGGGAAGTAAGAGAATCATAAGATAGAATATTTTGTATTTTAGCATATTTGGGGTCCGGAAGTCGTGAGATTTCCGGGCTTTTTTTATGCTGATATATATAAAAAAACTTGCCCATGTTTTGTGATAAACGTGGGCAAGTTTTTTATTTTTTTGTACGTTTTTACTTGTCGATTCTGAACCAGTCAACATCTACCCAGCCGCCGTCGTTGGTCTTGATGGCAGGACGTGTGCAGAATGTACCTACTTTGGCACCTATCCATTTGCCTTCTTTCACCTGGAATTCTTTTCCGAACTTGTGGAATTTCTTTCCGTTGGTGCTGTAGCTCAACTGACATTTTACCACCAGGTCGTGTCCGCCTTCGCTCTTGCCGATCTTTTCACCCGTAGTAGTGATTTCGGCACGCAGGTAAATTTCATTACCTTTCAGCGGAAGGGTTTCGTTTACGGTTTCCTGACCGCCACGATCGGCTTTCTTGCATTCTACCTGAGAGAGAACCAGTCCGTTTTCGGTATTTTCGAGCACGATACCTGCATAGCTCATACCCATAACTACCAGTCCTGTACGTTCGCCTTTGTACTTGGCGATAGGAGAGAACTTCATCTTCATGGTAGCGCTGAAGCTTGGAGCAGGGAATTTTTGCAGCAGCATGTTGGGCACATCCCACAGGCTCTTGTAGTTTTCGGGAACCGGATAAGAATAGAGGCGCAATACTCCATGTTCCTGATCGGCAAAGTACCATTTGTCGTTGATATTGGCATTCCATTGCCATTGCAGGCCCAGTTCGTTTGTATTGAACTCATCGCTTTCCTGCGGGGTACAGATAGGATATGTCTTTCCTACGTTCGGTTTTTTGTAAGTCAGTACAGGTTCGCCACAACCGTCGCCATCCTTGTCTTCACCGATTACAGGCCAGTCGTTTACCCATTTTACCGGTTGCAGGTGAACCAGACGTCCGGCTGCACCCACATCCTGGAAGTGCAGGAACCAGTCTTCTCCGCTTGGGGTATCTACCCAGCCTCCCTGATGAGGTCCGTTGACAGGGCTGTTGCCTTGTGCCAGCACGGTTTTCCATTCATACGGTCCGTATACGTTTTTCGAACGCAGTACGACCTGCCAGCCTGTAGGAACACCACCAGCCGGATGGAAGATATAATAATATCCGTTGCGCTTGTAGAACTTCGGTCCTTCGCAAGTTTCATGTGCCTCATGACCGTCGAAAACGATACGTGACGGACTGATGGTACGGGTAGCATCAGCACTCAGTTCGCATACGGCGATCACACTCTTCAGTCCGGCACGGCTTCCGGCATATGCGTGTGCCAGATATACCCGTCCGTCTTCGTCCCATAGCGGAGTAGTATCAATGATACCTTTGGCAGCCTTTACCAGTACCGGTTCGCACCACGGACCTTTTACATCTTTAGCCTTTGTCATGAAGATACCCTGATCAGGATCTCCCCAGAATATATAGAATTCACCGTTGTGATGACGGATACACGGAGCCCATACACGGTTGCCATGCTGAGGCGTCACATCTGTATGAGGTGGAAGTGAAGCCGGAACGGCTGCGCTCACGATACTCCAGTTTACCAGATCTTTGGAGTGGAGAATCTGCAAAGCCGGCAGACATCCGAAGCTGGATGAGGTCATGTAGAAGTCATCGCCTACACGGCAAACATCGGGATCGGAGTAATCGGCATATAGTACCGGATTCTTGTATGTTCCGTCACCCTGGTCGGCAACCCATACCTTCGATACATAGTTTTGTGCCTGTACCGAGGGTACGAGGCAGCTTCCCAGTAAGATTGAGAATACGATTGATTTCATGGATTATGGTTATTTAGTTAATAAATTATTTTGTTCGCATTTGTGTGTTATTCACATCGTCTGACTTTTATAAAATACGTCCGGAGTGCCTGAAACATCCATTCGCTTTGTCTTTTTTAACTTCTGTGTTCCGATGTGGTGTTTATGTTGTGACTATTTCTTGACGACTGTAATTTTGACCGGCTGTTCCAACGCCTTTTTCCATTCCTGTACGTAGGCAAACCATTTTTCCTTGTCGGGATAACCGAAGGTTTCCTTGCACGAGGTGAATGATGTATAGTAGCGGAACGAACTTTTTCCGGGAGCGCTGATGGTATAAAGGAAGTTTTCCTTGTCGGATGTTTCTTTTACCACATACTTCTTGGGAATATAAGTAGCCAGTCCTACGGTTTCTTTTTTATATTTCACTGTATCGTTTACCGGCCAGTCTGTACCCCAGCTTGCAACCAGCCCGTTATGGTCGGAAAACATGTCGGCGTGTCCTGTAATGTTCTGTACACCGGTACAGAATACTTCCTTATCCAGCGGAGCATCGAACAGCACATCTACCTGTGCATCGCGGTGTCCGGCATACAGTGTATAGCGGTTTATCATGTTCAGTTCCTTGTTCTGATACTGCCAGCCCTTTACCTCTGCATCGACAATGGTACGTACCGGTCCTGAAGCTAGGATACGCTGTCCGCGTACGGCAACCGGTTTGATAAGTGTAGACTGTGTACCGTCCCATCCTCTCAGTGTTCCGGCTCCGCAGCTGCTGTTTACCTTGATGACATCATCGCCGAAGCCGCGCTTCAACTGTTCGCCGGTAGGGTAGAACTGACTTTCTTCCAGCTCCAGACCTTTGTGGAATTTTCCGTACAGGTCGGTAGTCTGTTTCTCATTGAAATAAATGCGGTATGCTACCAGCTCACTTTCGAAAGCCGCTCCGTGGTGATGCTGTACGTTGTAAGTGTCCGAAGCACCGTCGGCATAGATGGCATATCCTTTGGCATATTTGTTTTTCTTGGAAGTACGGAACAACATTTCGGCATACACACGTGCCGGATATGTTTTGTCGCTTTTAAGACTGGATAGTGTGACGTTGAGTGTCTTCTTACCCGAAGCCGGCAGGTTGATGACAAAAGCCAGTTCGTCGGCACGGGTGTCACCGTTCATATCGTCGAGCTGTGAGGGAATTTCGTTTGTCCCGTCGAAAACAGTAGCCGACTTGACAGTAAATCCTGCTCCAAGGGAACTGAGATCAATAACGACAGGCTCGTCCACCTTTTCAGCGTTCCACGGATTTTCAACGATGACTTCTATTTTCTTTTCCTGACCTTGTGCCGATGCACTCAGTTCTCCTGCCAGCAGTGCCAGACAGATTGCAGAGAATGTTTTCATAATATATTCAGCATTTTATCGGTATCCGATAAGTTCCGGATATCAAAGAACTTGTCGGAGTAGTATATGATTTTATAGTCGGAAGTTCCGAAAAGGAAGAAAGGATCTGTAAACATGAGAACCGAGCTTGCGTGACTTGAACCGGATGTTTACAGACCCTTCGTCGTTCTTATTTCTGATAACGGAAGGATTCGGGTTAGAATTTATACGATTCTGCCTGGTTTCCTACCTTTTTATATTGTTTGTCGCCTACAGTAACGTTTGTTACATTCTGCATTTTCAGGTTGTTTCCACCTTTAGTAGTAATGACTTTCACGTTTTTCAGTGTAGCTCCATCTGCACGGTTCAGTATTACGCCGTCTTTAGCATCCGACATGGTTACGTTTTCGATGTGGATATTTTTGATAGGCATTTCCGGCAAACCGTTGAACAAGATAGCACGTCCTACGTTCTTTGCGGTAACGTTCTTGATGAAAATGTCGCGGAAAGCAGGAGTTTCTTCTGTTACGGCAGGAATCTTTTGTTCTGTCGGGTTGTTGTAACCGTCGCCTTCACCCGGAGCCTTTCCGCCATAGAACAAGTCGAAAATCAATCCTTCGTTCGGGATGTTGATCATGTTGATGTTGTTGATATGGATGTTTTCTACTACACCACCACGTCCGCGGGTACTCTTGAAACGCAAGCCGACATCAGTTCCCAGGAATGTACAGTTGTCTACGTAGATGTTCTTTACACCACCTGACATTTCGCTACCTACAACGAAACCTCCATGTCCGTGCAGAACTACGTTGTTGCGGATGATGACATTCTGGCAAGGTTCACCACGACGGCGTCCGTCTTCGTCCTTACCCGACTTGATACAGATACCATCGTCGCCGGCATCGAAGCTGCTGTTCTGAATCAGTGCACGGTTGCAAGACTCCAGGTCGAGTGCATCACCATTCTGTGAGTACCAGGGGTTAGATACGCTGATATTGTTGATGGTAATGTCTTCGCAAGAAAGCGGATGCAGACACCAGCTTGGAGAGTTCTTGAAGGTTACGCCTTCCAGCAACACCTTTTTACACTTGATAAAGCTCAGCAGAACCGGACGCAGCCAGTCGCGTATGCTGTTCCATTCTTCATCGGTATTGATTCCTTCGGGCACATTGAAGTTCTTGCATGCCATAGCTCCTTTGATAGAGCCTTCGCTCGGATACCAGATACGTCCTGATTCATCGAGTACACCACCCGAATCCACCAGCTTTTTCCATTGGTTGGCAGTCATTTTGCCTTTCTTTACCGGACGCCATGTATCACCGTTTCCGTCCATCACACCTTTTCCGGTGATGGCAAGGTTTTCAGCGTTGAGAGCTGATATCGGTGACTGGCAGCGGCGTGTTTCCAGTCCTTCGAATGAAGTTTTGACGATAGGATACTGAGTGTGGTCGGCTGTAAACAGAACCAGTGCGTTTTCTTCCAGATATAAATTGATGTTGCTTTGCAGTACGATAGGACCGGTAAGCCACAGTCCCGCAGGTACGATAACCTTACCGCCACCCTTTTCGGCTACGGCCTTGATAGCTTTGTCGAAAGCTTCTGTATTGAGCGTAATACCGTCGGCTACAGCACCGAATTCAGTAATAGAACGCGAATAATCGGGAAATACCGGTAGCTGAACCTTATTCATCTGAAATGGCAGTTCACTGTAGATGTTATCGGCTTCTGTTGCATTTTTTGCCGTTACACTGTTTGTGTAGCCCAGTGCAAAAGCTGCGATACATACTGATAAAGCCCATTGTCTTAAGTTGCTAAATGTAATCATGAACGCTAATATTTATGTTTATCTTGTTGTTCTTTTACTCTATATTAAATAAAGGTGAGGTTTTCTTGAATGTGCTTATTATCCTTAGCGCCCGGCAACGTTCTCTCACAGAAGGTTGACAGGCAGGATAATAAAGACCTTTTTTTAACCTAATTTCTAACCTTAAC
>NZ_DS981464.1 GCF_000154845.1 Phocaeicola coprocola DSM 17136
CCAGAAGTAACCTATCAAGGGTCTCTTGCTGATTGGGAATATAGGAAGGATCGATGGCGATGCTTTTCTTTGCCTGTGAGATGCTGCTGATGATAGAGCCGTGAACGCAAACCAGTCGAAAGTTTCATGCTCAAAAAGGTTACGATAAGTCTGTTCTGAGAAACAGCCATATCTGCCCAATTGGAGGAAGTTTATACGATCCGGGATGGCCATGAATAATTTCATGGTGTCCATGAACGTTTTTTCAAAAGGTTTTTGTATATTCGCTACTGATTTGAGAGCCGACAGGCACTCGGATTGGTATTGCATAAGGAGTGTTTCTTTAGTCATAATCAGAAGAGTTGAGAGACTTCTAATTTACTAAAAAACCAGCGAATTATGCAATACTTTTTTACCTTTATTATCAGCAGGTTAGCACATTTTTTTCAGCACATTTCTTCATGCTTAACCATTCGTTTTAGACAACATTTCAATGACCTCTTTAGTGTTTCCGAACCGACTTTTGCCGGTTTTATTGTTTAACTTTTAATTTTTCGGTAAAAATTTACCGAAGTATTGATTAAATTTATTAATCATTAAAATCTTCATTATTTATGTTTAACAAGCATCCTAAAGGTCTGATACCTGCTGCACTTTCTAATATGGGGGAGCGTTTTGGCTACTACATCATGAACGCTGTGCTGGTGTTGTTCCTTTGTTCTAAATTTGGTATAAGTGAGGAAAAAAGTACACTTATCTATTCATTCTTTTATGCAGGTATCTATCTGTTAAGTCTTGTAGGGGGTCTGATTGCTGACAGAAAGCAGAATTATAAAGGTACAATCATGGCCGGCCTTGTGGTGATGGCTATTGGATATATTGCATTATCTATTCCTATTACTGCTAACGCAGGCAATACATCATGGTTGCTTACACTTACTTGTATTGCATTGTTCTTCATAGCATTTGGTAATGGTCTGTTCAAGGGAAATCTTCAGGCTATCGTAGGCCAGATGTACGATAATCTTGAAGCTGAGGCTGCTACAAAGGGGGAAAAAGAGCTGATCGAAGCTAAGAGCAAGAGAGATTCTGGATTCCAGATCTTTTATGTGTTTATCAATATCGGTGGACTGGTAGCTCCGTTTATTGCTCCTCTGTTGAGAAGCTGGTGGCTGAGTGCACACGATATGGTCTATAATGCGAGTCTTCCTGCTTTGTGTCATGACTATATAGCAAAAGGTGCAGAGGGAATGTCGGCTGAGGCTATGGGTAACCTGAATCAGTTGATGTCACAATGTGTAGGTGAAACTACCGATATGGCTGCTTCTTGTGCACAGTATTTGCAGATATTTAATGAAGGTATTCATTATTCATTTGTTGCATCTGTTGCAGCAATGCTTATTTCTTTGATTATCTTCTTTGTTACCAAGAGTCAGTTCCCAAATCCGGGAAAGAAAGAAGCCGCTGCTGCTGTTACTTATTCAGCTGAAGAAAAGGCTGCTATGGCGAAGGAAATCAAACAGCGTCTTTACGCATTGTTTGCAGTGCTGGGTGTTGTTATTTTCTTCTGGTTCTCATTCCATCAGAATGGTACTTCACTTTCACTCTTTGCGAGAGACTTCGTTGATACATCGACAATCGCTCCGGAAATATGGCAGGCAGTTAATCCTTTCTTTGTTATTACATTGACTCCGATTATCATGATGATTTTCGGTTCTCTTTCAAGAAGAGGTAAAGAAATTTCTACTCCGCGTAAGATTGCCATTGGTATGCTTATCGCAGGTTTGGCTTATCTCTTCCTGGCAGCATATTCACTCATTATGGGTTATCCTTCTGCTGCTGAATATAGAGAATTGCCTATTGACCAGCAGGTTAAGGCAGGAGCATGGGTTTTGATTGTACTTTACTTCCTGCTTACTGTAGCTGAGTTGTTTATTTCACCACTTGGACTGTCATTCGTTTCGAAGGTAGCTCCAAAGCATCTTTTGGGACTTTGTCAGGGATTATGGCTCGGTGCAACAGCAGTAGGTAATCTCCTGTTGTGGATCGGTCCTCTTATGTATAACGCTATTCCTATCGGATATTGCTGGGCAATTTTCATGATAGTATGCTTCATTTCAATGGGAGTAATGCTGTTCATGGTGAAATGGCTGGAACGTGTAGCAAAATAAATTTCTCGAAATAGAATTTACTTGTGGAATCCCTCATGCGGTTGCATGGGGGATTTTTTTTATGGGGGTAATTTTGAGAATTTGTGAAATTCTGAAAATTATTTGAGTTGGATTTGAGACTTACAATTATAATTACAATATTTGCGGTGGTAAAATTAAAAAGAGTATGCCTACTATTACACGCAAGATAGAATTGAAAATCGTAAAAGATAGATTGACAGATGAAAAAGAAAGATTGACAGATGAAAAATATGACCAACAATGGAAATATCTTTATCAGATAAACAACACAATTTATCAGGCTGCCAATAGAATCTCTACTCATTGCCTTTTTAACGATGAGTATGAAATGCGATTGAAATTACATATGCCACGGTACAAGGATATAGAGAAAAAACTGGAGGAAATAGAGAAAAAACAGAAAGGACTGAATACGAAGAAAAAAACATCGGATAAAGAGAAACGAGACAGGCTGATTAATGAACAACGACAACTTGTCGATGAAAGAAACGAACTTGATGAAGATGTAAAAAATAAAAAGAAGGATTTTTTTCAGTGTTCCAAACAGAATTCCACCTATCAATTGGCATCGAAAGAATTTCTAAAGTATATACCAGCCGAGATATTGACCGATTTAAACCGATATGTGCAAAATAATCACAACAATAACAAAAAGAAAGTCAAGTCGGGTGAAAGAGCCTTAAGTACTTACAAGAAAGGTATGGGAATTCCATTTTCCATTAAACCACAAAGTGGATTGAGACTTTTTGTAAAAGAGGAAGGAATCTATCTAAAATGGTTTAAAGGAATACTTTTCAGGCTTGAGTTTGGAAAAGACACAAGCAATAACCGCTGTATCGTTGAAAGACTGATAGAAAGCGACAAGCAACAAAAGAAAAACAAAGGCGAAGATTATGTTGCCAATAATTCTTCTATAAAACTCATAAAAAAGGGAAATGACAAGAGTACAAGAATATTCCTGTTGCTGTCTATTGACATTCCAGCAAAGAAACAAGTGTTGGATAAGGAAGTTGTGTTAGGTGTGGATTTGGGCATCAAATGTCCGTTATACCTTGCTATCAACAAGAATGACAATTTCAAGATGCAAATTGGCGATATAGAACATTTTCACAATCAGCGGACGATGTTTCAGAAACGTTTTAAAAGTTTGCAGAAACTAATGTGTACCCAAGGTGGACACGGACGAAAGAAGAAACTGGAGCCTTTGGAAAAGCTGAAGGAAAAAGAGCGTAATTGGGTGCATACACAAAACCATGTTTACAGCCGTGAGGTTATAAAGCAGGCTTTAAAACAGAATGCCGGAACTATCCACATGGAGTCATTGAAAGATTTTGGAAAAGGTAAGGACGGTTATGTAAAAGACGAGTATAAGTATCTGCTTCGTTATTGGTCGTATTACGAACTGCAAAGTATGATAGAATATAAAGCGAAATTGGAAGGTATTGAAGTGAAATATATTGACCCTGCATATACCAGCCAGACATGCAGCTATTGCGGAGAACGTGGAGAACGTAAGAAGCAAGAAGAATTTGTTTGTACGAATCCCCAATGTAAACGACGAGGAGAGAAAATAAATGCAGACTTTAATGCTGCAAGAAATATTGCGATGAGTAAAAAAATCGTGAAAGATAATTAGAAAAGAAATTTTCTAATAGGGGCTGCTGGAAGTCCTTAACCTGAGATAGGAAACTATACTCGGGAAGTACGTCAAAACATTGAAATTAATAAACTTAGAAACTAACGGTTGGTTTTATCATTGTTTTGAATGGTATATCCAACCTATAAAGAAAAACATTAGAAAACATGCCTGTTGGTTTTATCATTGTTTTGAATGGTATATCCAACTATAAAGTCGTCTGCGATGATGTGCGCATGGGTGTTAATAATCGTGTCTTTTTTTACTTATTTTAGTTATAAGGTAATATACTTATAAGGGTTATTATTGCTAACGCATGTGGTTGTTTATCACATACGTTAGCAATCAATCATTACATACGTTAGTAATAATCAACGACTAACGTATGTAATAATCTGCAAGAAAACTTTGCCATTTCAAATAAAATTGTAATTTTGCTATTACAGTCCCCATTAATAAAAAAGGAGGTCAGTATGTACAAGTACAAGCTCGTAAAGAAAATCAATCCGCAGGATAAGGCAGCACCTAAGAAATGGTATGCAATTCCTATCAGCGAAGTTCCACAGACTGTAAAAGCCATGACACGTGCAGCTACGGAAAACACGACAACCGCTCCCATAGAAATGGAAGCCGCTCTTGAATTACTTGGAAGACACGCACGTCAGCAATTGCAGCAGGGACACACAGTAAGAGTAGGTGATTTAGGTACTATACGTGTTTCGTTCAAAAGTGACGGTGTAGAAAACATTACCGATTTCAATGCCGGAGCAATGATTAAGAATCCACGTATCATATTCACTCCAAGTAAGGAATTCCGTGAAAGTGTACTCCAAGGTATTCAATTCCAAAATGCCGGAGTATTGGACGAAGGCATCAGCTATGCCAGCCTTGCAGACTATAAAAAAGCCAAAGGCATTACTTCCGGTGGAAGTGATGACGGTGGCGGCAGCGGTACCGGAGGTGGCGGTACAGAAGAAGGTGGAGATGGTGGCTTTGGATAAGAATACATTGATACCTAACAAAATATAAGCCTGTTTCCTTTTTTCAGTCAATAAATTGGGACTGTATGACTGAAAATGGGAACAGGCTTATTGTATATTGAAGTAATTAAAACTTATGTTGGTTACATTTAGAATCTCCTTTTTATTATTTTTACGTTCAGAAATATAAATCATTTATAATATGAAGGACTTTGATGAATTTCGTTCTTGGATAGAAATTGATAAGCGTTTTTTAAAAGGGTGTAAGAAGCTTCTTTTTGATAAAGATTATTTATGGATTAAAGATGAAAAACTATTATCTAGTGTTTTTGTCTTTTACTATACTTATTATCATTTTGGTATAGAGTTTCTACTTGAGAAAGCAGAAGAAGCCAATTACCCTCCATGGAGAAAAAATACTATAATTCAGTTGATAAATCTTTGTCAAGATATTGTACATGAGATGAATATGGAGTTTTATGAAGAAAATATTTTTACATGGATAGATGATATTCAAGTTCAGAATATTATCAGAGATTATTCTCCTATTACGGAAGATTCTATTAAAGAATATATAATGTCTGATAATACAAATCTTCTTCTTAAAGCTAAAACTATAGGTTATATGATTACCACGATTAATTACTTATCAGAAAAGACTGCTTTTGCTCAGTACTTTTTCGTAGGTGGACTTGGTTTGTTAATGGGAAGAACATTTGAAGAACTATTTTCTTTTATTTCATTAAATAATCCAACATTGTATAAGTATTTATTATACATAAAGAAATATATAAGCAAAGGATTTCATGCTAGCGGTTTCTTTGACGAATACGATTCTAACGAAGATTTTGATAACGACCCTTTTTACGATGGTGATCCTCTTTACTATATTCATAGAAATTTTTTCCATGTAAAAACGCCCAAAGTTATTCTTGCAGATAATGAAATATCTTGGAAGTTTGTAACATTTCTAAATGGTGAGTTACAGATTTATAATCCCAAACACCCTGAAGGGCAGGGTAAATACAAACCTTTTTATTTCAAGAATCAGAAGTCTATAAAGGCATTTAATCAGATAAAGGACTATATCATAAACAAATTGCCACCTATTAAGGCTGTATTTCAGGATGATATTATAGTTGGGATAGAACAGTCAAGTATAGAAAGCATAAACGATACATTAGATGTATTGAAAAGACACACTGAGAATGTTGCTCATATATCAGAAGACATACATAAGTCAGAGAGAGAAAAATTATTAAAACATGAATACACACAGAGTGAAGTTAGAAACTACATAAATAATAAAAAATCTGAATTCTTGGATTCATTATGCCAGTTACATCTTGATGACTATAAAATATACTACTGCCTTGAGAATAGAGT
The DNA here is from genome assembly GCF_000154845.1 of Phocaeicola coprocola DSM 17136. Classification (GTDB taxonomy): domain Bacteria; phylum Bacteroidota; class Bacteroidia; order Bacteroidales; family Bacteroidaceae; genus Phocaeicola; species Phocaeicola coprocola. Next base: position 6,174 of record NZ_DS981464.1, read on the forward strand.
TAATAGCGACTTGATTATGGCAGAAGAAGATGCTTTTATTTTTACGATAGCTACAGCTGATAAAGAAACATTATTGGCTTACGAAAATGCTGAAGAAAATAGAGCTACATATTTGTTTATATGCGACAGCAAAGATTTAGAAATGTCTGTCAGGTCTTTAGCTGACTACTTTTCTTCTGGGTTGGTAAATAAAAGGGAAACACTTGGGAATAAGATAAAGTATGGCAAGATTACCGGTATAAAGAAACTAATAAAAATAACCCATTCTGATGAATGGTTACGTGAAATTAAATCTGAACAGTATAAGATATACTAAAAACAACACATTATAAATTTATTTTTAACACTTATGTTTGACCAAAATAGTTCCAAAGAAGAACAACAGCAATACAAAAAAAAGAAGGAATGGAATGCCATAAAAAATTGTATTCCTTTAATTAATAAATGTCTTCAACTTAACATAGACGCGGAGACTTATGATGATAAATATTTTCGGGAAAGCCCGGATTTTGTTTTTTTCAATAACGATAAATCTATTGGAGTGGAGGTCGTTGAATGTCATCCTTCTGTAAGGAAATGCAAAACAAAGAATGCGGTAGAACAAGAAAGTTTCGAAAAGAAAATATGTAATGAGTTTAAGAAAAACAAGTATTTGGAAACCATAACAGAAACCGAAAAGTTAAATATTATAATTTACCGAAAATATCCAAAGAAAAAGAAAAGAGGAACTGTACAAGAAGTATGTCATGAATTGGAAGATTTATTAAAGTCATGGTATCAAAAAACAAATCCTCAATCTGAAAGGAATTATATTAGCTATATTAGGGTATCAAAAACGACTTGTTGTAATGTCATCTATTTTAACAGTGCTTCTCGTTGCATTCCTGTTAATTGGGATGACATTAAATTTTGTATTGAGAAAAAGGAGAAAAAATATAAGGATTATTGTGAAAATGTTAAATGCGATGAATATTGGTTATGTATATGCTTACCATTTGAAGAAAATAGAAATATGAATATTATAGATTATAATGGAAAAGAAAATGAATCAATGAATTTCCTTTCTCAATGTTCATTTCCACGAATTTGTATAACTCCAGATTTATTGGGAAGAAAGATTAATTGGATAAAAGAAGGCGATTGATTTAATTGATAAAGTCAAAGTGTCTACTGTTCCAGTTTATAAAAAGAGAAAACGTCTAGTTATATCAGGAAAAGTCAATTCTTAGTACTGCCAAGGAAGTACTCCAGTACTTTCAGGGGAGTACTCCAGTACTTCCACGGAAGTACTGGAACCAGGGAAAATTGTAGTGTTTTAAGTACAGAATGTCTTGCCTGAAGTGCTTTATCCTTGTATATCCTTTTTCAGAGTGAAGACAAATCTCCTGTTGTGGATCGGTCCTCTTATGTATAACGCTATTCCTATCGGATATTGCTGGGCAATTTTCATGATAGTATGCTTCATTTCAATGGGAGTAATGCTGTTCATGGTGAAATGGCTGGAACGTGTAGCTAAGTAATCGGGCAGATAAATCTTATATAAAACTGCAAGGCGTACAGAATGAGTTTTAAACTCGGTCTGTACGCCTTGATTTTTAGGGAAAGGTCTTGGTGATTTCTCTGTGGTGTCGACTCTCTGGAAGTATTTATATACATGATAGGGAATGAGTTTCTGGTGTGTATTTCTCGAATGATATAATGTCTTATTCGTAAGATTTTATTCTTTAATAAAAAAATATCAGGACGTTTCTCAGGAAAGAAGCTGAAGTTTTTCTTTCTCTGTATATGGAGATAAAACAAGCTCTTTAACCTTTTCTGAAACTTTCTGTTATGCAATCGGAAAGTATAGGAGAGAAGGTTAAAGAGCTTCTTGGTTATTATTGTTCAGTAAATGTCTGCTTGTGTCTGTTGGGTGGAATGTTGTTTATTAAATAACAGTCAAGCTTATTCAACCCCTTTCATCATCTTTTGCAGCTTACCTGAAAGAATGAAAAGAATAACAGCTGCTGTTCCACTCATAAAAACGAACAACATGAAGAAATCGAACAGGTTTTCTACGTGGTAACCTAGGAAAGTCTTGGTTACACCGCCTTCCGGATAATAGCCGCTCAACACACCGGCAAACTTATTGGCTGCTGAGGTACTGAGATACCATACACCCATCAGCAGTGATGAGAAGCGTACCGGAGAGAGTTTGTATACCAGGGACAGTCCGATAGGAGCAAGGCAAAGCTCACCCATGGTATGAATGAGATACAGGCCCGTCAACCAGATCATGCTGACTTTCACGCCGGGCTGTACATCTTTTACACCGAAAGCAATGAACAGATAACCTAATGAGAGTAATAACAGACCGATGGCTTGCTTACGCGGTGAACTGGGTTCGATGCCCCGTTTGCCAAGGAATGACCAGATGGCGGCAAATATAGGAGCAAGTGTTACAATCATAATCGGATTGAAAGACTGGAAATAAGCTGCGGGCATCTCCCAGCCGCCGATGTGACGGTCGGTCTGTTCGTCAGCAAAGAAGGTAAGTGAAGCTCCTGCCTGTTCGTAGGCTGCCCAGAAAAATATCACGAAGAAAGCGATGATGTATATTACACCGATTCGGGCTTGTTCGGTACGGCTCAGACTCTTGTCGGTAATGATGATGATGGGCATAACGATGGTCGTAGCATAAATAAGTGAACCAATCCAGTCGGCTCCAGCAAAGATACCACCATTGCCATTCCAGTTTACAGAAAACAGAATGGTAAGTAAAACAGTTCCCACAGCCATCCATATAGTACGCTTATTACTTTCCTTGCCTGTCTGTGAGGCCTTTTGTGTGTTACAATCAGCTTTAGAAGGGACCGTACCTACAGGGTTACCGTCCGGATCGCAGATATATTTATTCTTGAATATCTGGAAAACAGCAGCTCCCAGTACCATTCCGATGCATGCTGACAGGAATCCCCATTTGAAATCTTCCGGATGTCCCGTGTTACCTACTAGTCCGCATATCAGCGGGGCAAGGGTAGATCCTACATTCACTCCCATGTAGAAGATGGTGAAGGCCGAATCTTTACGTTTGTCGTCGGCTGTATACAGACGTCCTACCATGGTCGATATGTTAGGCTTGAAGAATCCGTTGCCTAAAATCAGCAGTCCCAGTCCTATAAACATCAGCCATTTGGCTAGTTCTACCTGATGAAAATAGCATGCACTCAGGAAAAGCATGAACTGTCCTGCCGCCATGGTCAATGCTCCTACTACGATGGAGCGACGATTTCCCCAGTAGCGGTCGGCAATGTATCCGCCAATTAATGGGGTAAGGTATACCAGCCCTGTATAACTTCCGTAAACTTGTGAAGCCATTTCCTTATCGAACAGCAAGGCTTGCACCATGTAAAGCATGAACAAGGCACGCATGCCATAATAACTGAATCGTTCCCACATTTCAGTTACGAAGAGTAAGTAAAGTCCTTTCGGATGTCCTTTTGTCTGATTCATTTTGTTCCTATTTTGATAAAATGTTATTATTTGCAGCGAAAAACGTTGCAAAAATAGCAAATAAATACCTTGTGTCAAAATCAAAAAGTTAGAAGATGTGTTGTTTTTGCTTCGCTTTGCTTTTAAGTCTGTGCTGAAATATAGAAAAGATTATAAAGCTTTTTGAGAAGCCGGATAGGTTATGTAGAGCGTGTCGGGGGAATATTTTACTTGACGTCTGGACAAAATAAAAGGAAGAGCAGAAAAATTACCTTCTGCTCTTCCTATATCGGAAAAATAATCTGATTGGTCTTCAATCTTATCTGTTGGCTGTTACCCCTTGATAACAAGAGGTTACTTTATCGAAGAAAGCCGGATCTGGATTAGCTTCCAGCAGTTGCATCATCAAGTCGTATACATCAGCATGACTGTCGAGTTTGATAGCTGTCTGGAGGTCAGCCAGTGAATCATCGTACTCGCCTTTGTCCATATGAATTTCAGCACGGGTCTTGTAATTCTCTGCATCTGAGGGAGTCAGGCGGATAGCTTCGTCCAAATCTTTCTCTGCCAGATCGTATGCCTGAGCGTTCATGTAAAGTGTGCCGCGGGTATAGTATGCAAACGAGCGGTATTCTGTATCTTCTTCCGGAATAAGTTTTACACTTTCGTTGGCAGCATACAGTGCCAGTTTCATATCGCCGTAGAAATTGCATACCAGCGCCATGTAACAGTGTGCATAACCATTGTCCGGATTTTGGTTGATTTCTTCGTTCAGGTATTGATAAGCCTGTTCTGCATTGCCTGCATTCAGTGCTTCTACTCCTTTTATGTAATTAGAACTTTCCGGACGGACAAAATCTTTAGCTTGTGTTTGAGCGATTGCCATCAGGCAACATGCAACGGTAAGTATTAGTGTTTTCATTGTATTCATAAGTAAAGTTGTTTTTATGTCAGGCGCAAAAGTAGAGAGTTTTCTTGAAACAATAAATATTTTAAGTAAGAAAAATATTATGTTTTAAATCACTTTTTTAACAATTAATAGCATACTTATGCCTTGCTTAGGAATGTTTTGACAGAACGTATTACCTTTATTATATAGCGAAATGTTGTCTGGGAAGAAATAATCTTTGGGGGATTGGGCGGATGGATGGTTGGTAAAATTTTGCGATGTTCTTTCTGTAGCATGAAAGATAGTTTATTTTTTTGTATTTTTGCCGACAAATTGAATGAACTAATGAGTCAACAGTATCCGTCCGTTTTATTGGAAAAAGCAGTGGGAGAATTTGCCAAGCTTCCCGGTATAGGAAGAAAAACTGCCATGAGGCTGGTGTTACATCTGCTGCGTCAGGATTTGCAGACAGTGGAGGCATTTGGCAATGCCGTCATAACACTGAAGCGTGAAGTAAAATATTGTAGGGTTTGTCATAATATATCCGATACGGATGTTTGCCAGATTTGTTCCAACTCATCGAGGGATGCTTCGACGGTATGCGTGGTGGAAAACATTCGTGATGTAATGGCTGTAGAAAATACCCAGCAGTATAAGGGATTGTACCATGTATTAGGGGGAGTTATTTCTCCTATGGATGGTGTAGGACCTTCTGACCTACAGATAGAAAGTCTGGTGGAACGTGTGAAATCGGGTACAGTCAGAGAGGTGATTCTCGCATTAAGTTCAACGATGGAAGGAGATACTACAAACTTTTATATCTTCCGAAAACTGGCTCCCTATGATGTCAAGCTGACAATGATTGCCAGAGGTATTTCCATCGGTGATGAACTGGAATATACGGATGAGGTTACATTGGGACGTTCTATTGTAAACCGTACTGTTTTTACTGGAACTATGTAAATATATTGAAATGGAAAAAGAAATTGCACAGCTATTGAAATGCCTGAAGATAGAGTATGCGCTGCTTTGGGTGTTGTGTTTGGTTTTGATTGTTTTGTACGAGTATGATATTCTTCCTCAGGGAATCTTTACTGATGATGTACGTACTGGTTATATGTTGCAGGTGTGTGGTATCTTGCTTGCTGTAGGTTTGATTCCCTTGTCGCTTCGCTTGTTCAGTTTGTCGTTGACAAAGTATGTACGTACTCTTCCGCTTGTAGAAGCGGTAAAAAGCTATCGTCGCTGGAATGAAGTGCGGGTATGCCTGCTGCTTGTTGCAGCTCTGGTAAATCTTTCCGTTTATTATTGGACCATGGATACGACGGGAGTATTATGTGCCGGTATGGTACTGGTTGCTTCTTTATTCTGTGTACCGGGACGTGAACGGGTCGTTTCTGAACTTGATTTGCAGCGTAACGAGGAGCGTGCACAATGAGCTTTGCCTTGTTATATACAGATGAAATCCGTCTTCGGGCTTTGGAGCCAAGTGACGTAGATGTGCTGATGAGGCTGGAAAATGATGAAGAACTGTGGGAAAATGGTATTGTGACGGGACCTTTCTCCCGTTTTCAGCTTGAGAGGTATATTGCGGAAAATACCAATGATATATATGTTGACGGTCAGCTTCGGTTGGTCATAGAGCATTGTTCCGGTAGTGTAGCCGGAGTCATAGACCTGTGTACGTTCGATGCCCGTCATAGCCGTGCCGAAGTAGGTATTGTTGTTTTGAAAGAATTTCGTCGTCGTGGAATTGCCCGTTCCGCCTTATCGTTGCTGGAACGGCATTGCTTCAGTCTGTTGGGTATGCATCAATTGTATGCTTATGTGAAGACAAGCAATGCCGCATGTATCAATCTCTTCCATTCTGCAGGATTTAATACGACAGGAGTATTGAAAGACTGGTTGCATACTGGAAGAGGATATCGGGATGTGTGTCTGCTGCAGAAAATGAATCCTTTAATTGCATGACGGATATTGCGGATATTTAGCCCACAAGCGATAGGGATTGCCCAGCTCATTCATGCTGGTTTGCCATAGCTCCCGATAATTCTCCTCCAGCAAGTGCTGCTTGCAGGTTTCTCCTATGATCCACGAATCCTCGTTTATCTCTTTTTGAAGTTGTGTGTTGTTCCATCCGGCGTATCCCGCAAAGAAGCGGATATGCCCTTCGATGGGATTTCCTGCCAGTATATATTGCTGCACACGTTCGAAGTCACCATTTAAGAACAGACCATTGCCTAGAGGAAATGAACCCTCCAGATCGGGTAGTGTGTGTAAGAAAAAGATGGTACTTCTGTCTACGGGTCCGCCTTTATAGACAGGGATAAGGGGAGCTGTTTCCAGATTAGGAACAAGTTGGTTCAGTGAAATATGATATCTGAAATCTTTATTCATTACAATGCCCATACTTCCCTCCGAATTATGTGTTATCATCAGGACGACTGAACGGGCAAAATGATAATCATATAATAATGGGGAAGCAATAAGAATACTTCCCGTATGCGGAAGCGCCTTATTTGATTTTACTTGAAAAATGCGCATATCCATAGCTAAATATTTATATTTTACTAATGTAGTAAAAAAAAAGTGAGATAGGAAAGGATATCGGCTTTTATTTTAGGAATAATAATTTTATAGGTATATATAACAAAAAAGCGATTACCGAAGTAATCGCTTCCTGTGATTCCGCTGCGATTCGAACGCAGGACCCACGCCTTAGAAGGGCGTTGCTCTATCCAGCTGAGCTACGGAACCATCCTTAATTAAGCGGTGCGTACGGGACTCGAACCCGTGACCCCATGCGTGACAGGCATGTATTCTAACCAACTGAACTAACGCACCATTATTTTTTTATTTGCTATCTCTCTCAATTGCGAGTGCAAAGGTACTACTTTTTTTTATTCCTGCAAATAAATTGCCCAGTTTTTTGTAAGAAAAATAATCTTTTTCTTGATTTCACTGCTTACGAATACCGTTTAGGGTAGCGTAAAAGGATGCTTAGCAGAGCTACTATTCCTAATATTATAGGGTAGTACAGATAGCCAATGATACTGATAGGGGATAATTTTGTCAGTTCGGCTGCTATCAGCATTTGTGCTCCATAAGGAATAAGGCCTTGTACGACGCATGAAAAAGTATCGAGAATACTGGCACTTTTTCGTTTGTCTACCCTGAATTGTTCGGCTATGTTGTTGGCTAGAGGTCCGACAGTAATAATGGCTATCGTATTGTTGGCTGTACAGAAATTGGCTAAGCTGACTAATGCGGCAATACTAAGTTCGGCTCCTCTCTTGTTGCTTACATGGCTAGTCAGATGATGCAGAATATAATCTACACCTCCGTTGAAGCGAATCAGCTCAAGCATGCCTCCTGCCATTAATGTAATGATGATAAGTTCTCCCATTCCGGTGATGCCTTCACCCATGGAAGCAAACCATCCGAAAAGGTCGAAGCTTCCATATATACAACCTATGATACCTGTTGAAAGTACTCCAAGGAGTAGGACCAGAGTTACATTCATACCGGCAATAGCTGTACCCAGGACGATGAGGTAGGGGATAACTTTGCCCCATTCTATCGCATGTATTTCACTTGCTGACTCTACTTGCGTACCATATATGATATAATAGATAAATACAAGCAGGGCAGCAGGAACGGCAATCAGGAAATTTACCCGAAACTTGTCGCGCATTACGCAACCTTGTGTACGTGTTGCGGCTATCGTAGTATCGGAAATAAAAGAAAGATTATCACCGAAAAAAGCTCCTCCTATGACGAGAGCTGTCATGAACGGCAGACTTACATCTGTCTTCATGGCAATACCCGCCGCAACCGGCGTAAGGGCCACGATTGTTCCCACCGATGTACCGATAGACAATGATATGAAACAGGAAGCCAGAAAAATTCCTGCCAGCAGCAGATTGTCAGGCAGTAGTAGAAGCGTCAGATTTACGGTTGCATCTATGGCTCCCATGGCTTTGGCCGACTGGGCAAAGGCTCCGGCCAGAATAAATATCCAGAGCATCAGCATGATATTTTTGTTTGCTGCTCCTGATGAATATTGAAGTATGCGGTCGTTGAGGCTTAATCCTTTTGTCGTTGCCACGGCGTAGACAGAGGCTACCAGAAATGCTACGGTGATAGGTACTTTGTAGAAATCGTTGACAATAAGTGAAGTCACCAGATAAAGACAAAGAAATACCACTAAAGGCATCAGTGCCCAGCCGTTGGGCTTGTTGATAATGGGAGTCAGTTTGTTTAAGTCCATAAAAATTGATGTATCTACCTTAAATTATATAAAGGAATCTCTGAAAATTGTATGGTGTGTTCTCAGAGATTCCTTGCTGTGTTCCTTAGTGCCTGATGACATTTTTATTTTATTATTCAGGCTTCGGGAAGAAAAATGTTGTTATTATAAAGTTACCCCAGTCTTGAATATTGCAATTTCGCGGTAACCTTTCTTTTCATTGTTAACCCATTCTCCACTGGCTACTTTGATAACGTAGTCGATGAATCGTTTGCATGTAACAGTCATAGGTTCGTTTTCTACAATAACTCCGGCATTGAAGTCAATCCATCCCGGTTTGTGAGCTGTCAGACGAGAATTGGTAGAAATCTTCATGGTTGGTACGTAAGTACCGAACGGTGTACCGCGTCCGGTGGTAAACAATACCATGTGGCATCCGCAAGAAGCGAGAGCGGTAGCTGCAACCAGGTCATTTCCCGGAGCAGAAAGCAGATTCAATCCTTTTGTCTGCAAGCGTTCTCCGTAAGGCATTACTCCTGATACGTAACTCTTTCCACATTTCTGTGTGCAGCCCAATGCTTTTTCTTCGAGAGTAGAAATACCACCTGCCTTATTTCCCGGTGACGGATTTTCGCCCACTGGTTCTCCGTGTGAAAGGAAGTATTCCTTAAAGTCGTTGATAAGATGTACGGTCTTTTCGAACAGCTCCGGAGTCTTGCAGCGATTCATCAGGATTGTTTCTGCTCCAAACATTTCAGGAACTTCAGTCAGTACGGATGTTCCTCCTTGTGCGATGAGGAAGTCTGAGAACATTCCCAGCAACGGATTGGCTGTAATACCTGAGAAGCCGTCTGAGCCACCACACTTTAATCCGACACGCAGTTCTGACAGTGGAATGTCGGTGCGTACATCCTGTTTGCATTTTGCATATAAGTCACGCAAAATTTTCATACCTTCCTCAAATTCATCGTCTACCTTTTGAGCTACCATAAACTTGATTCTGTCTTCGTCGTACTCACCGATAAATTCACGGAAAATGTCAGGCTGGTTGTTTTCGCATCCCAAACCTACGACCAATACAGCTCCGGCATTGGGATGGAGTACCATGTCGCGCAGGATTTTCTTCGTGTTTTCATGGTCGTCTCCCAACTGAGAGCATCCGTAATTATGAGGGAAAGCCATGATGGCATCGATTCCTTCTTCTTTTGTTTCACGGCGAAGAGCTTCTGCAAGCTGATTCACGATACCGTTTACGCAGCCCACTGTCGGGATGATCCAGATTTCATTACGGATACCTACATCTCCGTTTTTACGACGATATCCTTTGAATGTAAGATTTTCCTGCGGAATATCCAATGAAACCTCAACCGGATTGTACGTATAGTCCAGCAATCCGGCAAGGTTGGTTTTTATTTCTTTCTCGCAAATCCAGCTTCCCTGAGGTACATGTTTGATGGCATGTCCGATAGGATAACCGTATTTTACAATATTGTCACCTTCATTGAAATCTTGCAGTGTTACTTTGTGTCCGGCTGGAATATCTGTTTTTAAAGTAATCTCCTGTCCGTCAATCTGGATAGTTTCTCCAGCTTTCAGGGGAGTGATAGCGACAGCAACGTTGTCTGCCGGGTTAATTTTTAGATAAGTTGTTTCCATAAATTATATGTTAGTTATTGTTCCTGTTTGCATCCAGGTAGAAATCTATATTCTCTATTGTCAGCAGGTTGATTGGCATATAGTTGCATTCTTTTACTTTTTTCTTTAAGATAAGATGATTGCATAAACTTTCTACGCTGCTGTATCCCTGTAGAGTAGGTTGCTGTGCGATAAGGAAGTCTATCACGCCTTCGCGCAGACAGGCTACATTTCTGGTCAGTAAATCGTAACCTATTAAGTGGAAATCGTGTCTTTTGTGTCTCAATATATATTCTCCAATGATATAGGCTTTCGAGTTGAATGTGATTCCATATGATATACCTGGATGCTTTTGGAAGAAATCATCCAGTATGGCCTCGTCTTCTCCTGGCTGTTTGGCATATAGATTCAATTCCCACATCTTCAAATCAGGATGGTGTTCTTTCATATATGCATAAAATCCTTCCTCACGGTGTAACTGCTGGTTTGAACCTAATCTGCCTTCGTTTATTTGCCGGAAAATAATCAGTTCTTTGCTGTCTTGCATCAGCATTTTTACCATGCGTGCAGCGAAATACCCACTTTGTTTAGCGTGTTGTCCGTAAAAAGCCAGTGGATTCAGATGAGGTATATTCGAATCTATAAATATATAAGGTATATTTAATATCTGAAGCTTGCTTACAATTTGGGTTGTTTCCGTTTCAATTGTCGGAGATAGAATCAAGCCGTCTGGGTTCATTGCCAGCAGGCGGTTGCCGGCGGATACGAAAGAACCGAATTCGTATTGGTCGTAATAATCAATATGTAATGAAATATTAAAATCGGAAAAAGCCTTCATAGCCTGATACATGCCATTTTCTACATCCACCCAATAGTCGCCTTTTGCATGGAGAGGCAATAAACAGGCAAAAATATATTTTTTATTCGACGCCAGTGCGCTGGCATACATGTTGGGTTGGTAGTCAAGCTGCTTAAGGATGTTTTCTACCTTCTTGCGACTTGCTTCCGAAACGCCGGTTCGCCCGTGAAGAACTCTGTCTACTGTCCCGACTGACACTTCCGCCATCTGGGCTATATCTTTTATACGAATACGTTCTACTTGTTTATCCATATCTATATACCTTATTTATATAGGAGGTCTTTCTTAATTGATGAAGAAAAAATTTTTCGATACAAATATATAACTTTTTTTGTTATTTAAAAAATAACTCGTACCTTTGTGTGCGTACACAAAGAGGATATTGTTTATTTAATCTATGAAGACGCGAACATGTGATATCCACTTTGACGGTAAGATTATCAAACTTATTATAAATAGTATAAAATTTATCTACAATGGGAAAAATTGTTACTTTAGGTGAGATCATGTTGAGATTGTCAACTCCGGGAAATACCCGTTTCGTGCAGTCTGATAACTTTGATGTTGTATACGGTGGTGGTGAAGCAAATGTTGCTGTTAGCTGCGCCAATTACGGCCACGATGCATACTTCGTAACAAAGCTGCCGAAGCATGAAATCGGTCAATCAGCAGTAAACGCTTTACGTAAGTATGGTGTTAAGACAGATTTTATTGCTCGTGGTGGTGATCGTGTAGGTATTTATTATTTGGAAACAGGTGCTTCTATGCGTCCTAGCAAGGTTATTTATGACCGTGCTCACTCGGCTATCGCAGAAGCTGATCCGTGTGATTTCGATTTTGATGCTATCATGGAAGGAGCTGACTGGTTCCACTGGTCTGGTATTACTCCAGCCATCTCTGATAAGGCTGCTGAACTTACTAAACTGGCTTGTGAGGCTGCAAAACGCCATGGAGTAACAGTTTCTGTAGACTTGAACTTCCGTAAGAAACTTTGGACAAAAGAAAAAGCTCAGTCTATTATGCGCCCATTGATGCAATATGTAGATGTATGTATCGGTAATGAAGAAGATGCTGAACTTTGTCTTGGCTTTAAACCTGATGCAGACGTTGAAGGTGGTAAAACTGATGCTGAAGGCTACAAAGGTATCTTTACAGCAATGGCTAAGGAATTCGGATTCAAATATGTTATTTCTACATTGCGTGAATCGTTCTCCGCTACTCACAATGGCTGGAAAGCTATGATTTACAACGGTGAAGAATTCTATACTTCTAAGCGTTACGATATCAATCCGATTATTGACCGTGTAGGTGGTGGTGATTCATTCTCTGGTGGTATTATTCACGGATTGTTGACTAAACCTAACCAGGGTGAAGCTTTGGAATTCGCTGTAGCTGCTTCTGCTTTGAAGCATACTATCAATGGTGACTTCAACTTGGTTTCTGTTGAAGAAGTTGAAGCTTTGGCAGGTGGTGATGCTAGCGGACGTGTTCAGAGATAATTTATTCAGTTAAGGAAATATTAGGTTATAAATAAAATGGCAAAATTTGACAAAATCGCGGTGTTGAACAAGATTGGTTCAACAGGTATGGTTCCTGTATTTTATCATAAGGATGCAGAAATCGCAAAAAAAGTAGTTAAGGCTTGTTATGACGGTGGTGTTCGTGCTTTCGAATTTACAAACCGTGGTGACTTTGCTCACGAAGTATTTGCTGAAGTTGTAAAATTTGCAGCAAAAGAATGTCCGGAAATGGCAATGGGAGTAGGTTCTGTTGTTGATCCTGCTACTGCTGCTTTGTACATTCAGCTGGGAGCTAACTTTGTAGTTGGTCCATTGTTCAACCCCGAAATTGCAAAAGTATGTAACCGTCGCCTTGTAGCTTATACTCCGGGTTGCGGAAGCGTATCAGAAGTTGGTTTCGCTCAGGAACTGGGATGTGATTTGTGTAAAATCTTCCCGGGTGATGTTCTTGGTCCGAAGCTGGTAAAAGGTATGCTTGCTCCGATGCCATGGTCTAAGCTGATGGTTACAGGTGGAGTAGAACCTACTCAGGAAAATCTGACTTCTTGGATTAAGGCAGGTGTATTCTGTGTGGGAATGGGTTCTAAATTGTTCCCTAAAGATAAAGTTGCTGCAGAAGACTGGGCTTACGTTACAGAAAAATGTAAGGAAGCTTTAGGATATATTGCAGAAGCTCGTAAGTAATAAAGAACTAAAAGTTCATTTTGTTTAAAGGTGTATAAAGTGAGAAGCATCGCGAAGTGTGAGCGCATACTTTGCGATGCTTTCTCATTTTTTTATGTCTTGTTTTGATAATTAAAGTAATCTTCTTTTTTCAGTAAATGATAACTTTTTTATAGAAAGAGGGTAAGAAGCGGTATCGTTAAAACTGATAGCAGTGTTGTTATAAATGTACCTTGTGCCATGATAGTTTCTCCTTTTTCATATTGTATACAAAATAATGTTCCATAAGAAGCAACGGGCATGGCTGCCAGTATTACATTTATATTGGCAATGGTTGGTTCGACATGGTATAGCCGTGATAGGTATAAAATGAAAAGAGGAATTGCGAACAGGCGTAAGATTGCTGTTATATAGATATTGGACGTACCTAACATTCGGCGGATAGGTATCTGTGCTATGGAAGAGCCAATGATAAGCAGAGCAGAAGGAACGGTCATATTTCCAAGTAAAGTAAGCGGCGTACTGATAACTTTGGGAGGAATCCATCCGGTAGCTACGATCAGGATGGAAAGATACGAGGCTATCATGGCAGGACAATATAATGTATCCCATTTAAATTTCATTTTCCCTTGATCACCCGAAATAAAAAGTGTACCGAAAACAAATATCAGCAAGGTGCTGGGAAAATTAAGAATGCTGGCGTAGAATACAGCATTAGCTCCGAAAATAGAGGCTACAATAGGGTAGCCGATAAATCCTACATTCCCAAAGGCCAGCATAAAACTATAGATACCTCGGTCGGTTGCCTTTATGGGAAGATAGTGTGGCAGCAGAAAGCCGGCGCCTATCAGGATTACATAAGTAGCAAATCCGACAATAAGTAAAGGTATTATAAAATGCTTGTCGGGAAGAGTGTCGCCCATTACCGATGAAAGTATCAGACAGGGACATGCTACATTGATGACAAAAACAGATAATTTGCGGTCGAAATCCGCATCCATCATTTTTTTCTTGCTTATGATATATCCGACGACCACCAGTATGAAGAGGATAATCATTTGCGTTACGATTGCGTTCATATGCTTGTTTGTTTTTTGTGTTTATCTGGTTCTGTGAGAAACCAGGCAAAGTTAAGTATTATTTCTACTCATTGTTTCGCCTGTTTTCTTTTGTTGCTGAAAATAAATTTGGATGAAACCGGAGTAGGACTGTAATCTTGTTTATGTGAATATTAGTTTAAAAAGTTTTCCATATATCTAATTTTCTTATAAATTTGCAACCTAATTTTAGGGCAGATATGTCCTGGTGATAAAAAGAAGCAAGATAAAAACAACATAATTATGAGCAAAAAATTTACTGAGTATTCGCAGCTCAACCTTTCTGAGGTGAACAAGGAAGTGCTGAAGAAATGGGATGAAAATGATGTTTTCTCCCGCAGTATGACAGAACGTGAGGGACATCCGTCTTTCGTATTTTACGAAGGTCCTCCCTCGGCAAATGGTATGCCGGGTATTCACCACGTGATGGCTCGTACCATTAAGGATACATTCTGTCGCTTCAAAACGATGAAAGGTTTTCAGGTTAAGCGTAAGGCTGGCTGGGATACCCACGGCTTGCCGGTAGAACTGGGCGTAGAAAAAGCTTTGGGCATTACGAAAGAGGATATCGGTAAAACCATTTCTGTGGCAGAATATAATAAACACTGCCGTACAGATGTCATGAAGTTTACAAAAGAATGGACTGACCTGACTCATAAGATGGGATACTGGGTGGACCTCGAAAATCCATATATTACTTACGATAACCGTTATATCGAAACATTGTGGTGGCTGCTCAAACAGCTTTATGGCAAAGGATTGTTGTATAAAGGCTATACCATTCAGCCATATTCACCTGCCGCAGGTACAGGCTTGAGCTCTCACGAGCTGAATCAGCCGGGATGTTATCGTGATGTGAAGGATCTGACTGTAGTAGGTCAGTTCAAGATGAAAAATCCAAAGCCTGAGATGGCAGAGTGGGGCACACCTTATTTCATCGCATGGACAACTACTCCGTGGACATTGCCTTCGAATACAGCTCTGTGTGTGGGTCCGAAGATTGATTATGTAGCTGTACAGACTTACAATGCATATAATGGAGAGAAGATAACCGTAGTGCTTGCAAAGCCGCTGCTTTATGCTCATTTCAATAAAAAAGCAGAAGGCATGGCGCTGGAAGATTATAAACCTGGCGACAAGCTGATTCCTTTCAAAGTAGTAGGTGAGTATAAAGGAACAGATCTGGTCGGCATGGAATATGAACAGCTTATTCCGTGGGTGAAACCAGTTGAAACAGCGGAAGACGGAAGTTGGAAAGAAGCTTCTGACAAGGCTTTCCGCGTAATTCCGGGTGACTATGTAACTACCGAAGACGGTACTGGTATCGTACATATTGCTCCTACTTTTGGTGCAGACGACGCTAATGTAGCTCGTGCAGCAGGTATTCCTTCGCTGTTTATGATTAACAAGAAGGGTGAAACACGCCCAATGGTTGATCTGACCGGTAAGTTCTATCTGATGGATGAACTGGACGAAACATTTGTAAACGAATGTATCGATGTAGAAAAATACAAGGAATATCAGGGACGCTGGGTGAAGAATGCATACGATCCTCAGTTTACTGTGGATGGCAAGTATGATGAAAAAGCTGCTCAGGCTGCTGAATCATTAGATGTATATATTTGCATGATGCTGAAACAATCTGGACTTGCATTCAAGATGGAGAAGCATGTGCACAATTACCCACACTGCTGGCGTACTGATAAGCCGGTGCTTTATTATCCACTCGACAGCTGGTTTATCCGTTCTACTGCAGCCAAAGACCGCATGATAGAATTAAACAAAACTATCAACTGGAAACCGGAATCTACTGGAACAGGACGTTTCGGTAAATGGCTGGAAAACTTGAATGACTGGAACTTGAGCCGTTCTCGTTATTGGGGAACTCCGCTTCCTATCTGGCGCAGTGAAGAAGGAGAAGAACTTTGTATTGGTTCGGTAGAAGAACTCTACAATGAAATCGAAAAATCTGTTGCTGCCGGATTTATGGCAGAGAATCCTTATAAGAAACTTGGTTTCGTTCCGGGTGAGTATAGTAAGGAAAACTATGATAAGATTGATTTGCATCGTCCGTATGTAGATGACATCGTATTGGTTTCTGCCAGTGGCAAGCCGATGAAGCGTGAAAGCGATTTGATAGACGTTTGGTTCGATTCAGGTGCAATGCCTTATGCTCAGTTGCATTATCCGTTCGAAAACAAGGAAATCGTTGATAACCGTTCTTATTATCCTGCCGACTTTATCGCTGAAGGTGTGGACCAAACTCGTGGATGGTTCTTTACTCTGCATGCTATCGCTACGATGGTATTCGACAGCGTGGCTTACAAGAATGTAATCTCTAATGGTCTTGTGCTCGATAAGAATGGAAACAAGATGTCCAAACGTTTGGGTAATGCTGTCGATCCGTTCGGTGCTATCGAAAAATTCGGTTCAGATCCGTTGCGTTGGTATATGATAACCAACTCATCACCATGGGATAACTTGAAATTCGATACAGATGGAGTAGACGAAGTGCGTCGTAAGTTCTTTGGTACATTGTATAATACATATTCGTTCTTTGCATTGTATGCAAATGTTGACGGATTTACATATGCAGAAGCTGATGTTCCGGTTGTTGAACGTCCAGAAATCGATCGTTGGATATTGTCTTTACTCAATTCTTTGATTAAGGATGTAGATGCTTGCTATAACGATTACGAACCGACTAAGGCTGGCCGTTTGATTACTGACTTCGTAAACGACAATTTGAGTAACTGGTATGTTCGTTTGAACCGTAAACGTTTCTGGGGAAGCAGTATGTCGGCTGACAAGCTTTCTGCTTACCAGACTCTTTATACCTGTCTGGAAACTGTTGCCAAATTGATGGCGCCGATTGCTCCGTTCTATGCAGACCGTTTGTATATGGACTTAATTAGTGTGACAGGACGTGATAATGTCGTTTCTGTACACCTTGCTAACTTCCCGGTTGCAGACGAGAGCCTGATTAATACAGAACTTGAGGCACGTATGCAGATGGCACAAGATGTAACATCTATGGTATTGGCTTTGCGTCGTAAAGTGAATATCAAGGTTCGTCAGCCGCTGCAATGTATTATGATCCCGGTAGTTGATGAAGATCAGAAGCGTCATATCGAAGCTGTGAAGGATCTTATCATGAGCGAGGTGAACGTGAAAGAAGTTCGCTTTGTGGAAGGTGCTTCAGGAGTATTGGTGAAGAAGGTAAAATGTGACTTCAAGAAACTTGGTCCGAAATTTGGTAAACAGATGAAAGCTGTGGCAGCTGCTGTTTCTGAAATGAGTCAGGAGGCTATTGCTGAACTTGAAAAGAACGGTAAGTATACATTCCAGCTCGATGGTGGAGAAGCAGTTGTAGAAGCTACTGATGTAGAAATATTCAGTGAAGATATACCAGGTTGGTTGGTTGCCAATGAAGGTAAGCTGACTGTGGCTTTGGAAGTAACTGTTACAGAAGAGTTGAAGCGTGAAGGTATTGCCCGTGAACTGGTGAACAGAATTCAGAATATACGTAAAAGTAGTGGTTTTGAAATAACTGATAAGATAAATATTGTCTTATCTAAAAATCCTGACACGGATGGTGCTGTAAACGAATATAATACTTATATTTGTAACCAAGTATTGGCAAATTCACTGACACTGGCTGATGAAGTTGCTGATGGAACAGAACTGAATTTCGATGACTTCTCACTTTATGTGAAAGTTACAAAATTGTGATATTGAACTAATAAGAATGTAATGCGCTACGCTACTTGCTAAAGAAAATTCTTTTTCGGAAGTGACAAGCGCAGCGGATTACATATCTTAGACTATTATTAACTTTTAAATACTTAATCTTATGGCTGAAAAAACGAGATACTCTGACGCTGAACTCGAGGAGTTCCGTGCCATTATCATGGAAAAACTTCAGCTCGCAGAACGCGACTATGAAAAACTGAAGAGCAGTATAATGAATACCGACGGTAATGATACTGATGATACATCACCTACTTACAAGGTTTTGGAAGAAGGAGCCAATACATTATCGAAGGAAGAAACAACTCGTCTGGCTGCTCGCCAACTGAAGTTTATTCAAAACCTGCGTGCAGCTTTGGTGCGCATTGAGAACAAAACTTACGGTATCTGTCGTGAAACAGGAAAACTTATTCCGGCAGAAAGACTCCGTGCTGTACCTCATGCTACACTAAGTATCGAAGCAAAGCAGCAGGGCAAGAAATAATTTGATGATAGATTTGTCATTCAGACAGGTAAAATGAGTGGAGAGAGACCATATTATGCCTGTCTGAGTGACAAATATGTTAATGTATATAGGTATTTATGAAGAAATTTTTGACACAAGGACGCCTGGCGGCTTTGATAGTTTTTGCGGTTTTGCTGATTGATCAGGTAATAAAGATATGGATAAAAACTCATATGTATCTGCATGAGAATATCCATGTAACTGACTGGTTTTATATATACTTTACGGAAAACAACGGAATGGCTTTCGGCATGGAAGTACTGCCGAAATTGTTTCTTACTTTATTCCGTATCGTGGCTGTCGTATTAATTACCTGGTATCTGCATAAAATTACGACTCAGAAGGAGAAGCTGAAAACCGGTTACGTCGTGTGTCTGGCATTTATTCTTGCAGGGGCAATAGGTAATATCATCGACTGTGTTTGTTATGGTGAAATATTCAGTGAGAGCACTCATTATCAGATTGCGTCATGGGTTCCTGTAGGGCAAGGTTACGCCGACTGGCTTCATGGCAGAGTGGTGGATATGTTTTACTTCCCTATCATTGATACTCACTGGCCGAAATGGATGCCTTTCTGGGGAGGAGAACGTTTCATATTCTTTAGCCCGATCTTTAATTTTGCCGATGCAGCAATTAGTTGTGGCATTATCAGCTTGCTTATTTTTTATAGCAGTTATCTGAGCAATGGTACTCATCCTAAAGACTCCAAAGAAATAAAACAATGAAAAAACAAGCTAGTTGGTTGTTAGTTGCTGCTTTTCTGTCAGGTATGGCAGGTTGTGGCAAGAAGATTCCGGAAGATATTATCCAGCCGGATGCAATGGAAAGTCTGCTGTACGATTATCATTTAGCTTCTACGATGAGTAGCTCTGTTTCGTATACGGAAAACTACAAAAAAGACGCTTATTTTAAGTATGTTTTTCAGAAGCATCATGTGACGGAAGAGGAGTTTGACTCGTCTATGGTGTGGTATACTCGTAATAGTGACCAGCTGGCAACGATTTATCAAAACCTGCAAAAGCGTTTTGAAAATGAAGAGAAACATATGAAGGTGCAGGTAGCTAAACGTGATAACCAGATTGATGTTTCTATGTCGGGAGATACAGTAGATGTATGGCAAGACCGGACATTATATTGGCTTTCTGCTTCAGTTCTGACAAATAAACTGATGTTTGATTTGAAAGCTGACACAACCTTCAAGCCGCACGATGCAATGGAGCTGACTGCTGATTTTCATTTTATGCCGGAAAATGGACGTCCTTCTGGAAAAGCTGTAATGGCATTGAACTTTTACTTTGACAATGATAGTGTGCAAGGGCTGACTCGTATAGTATCTAGTTCAGGTAAACAGCGTTTGTATGTCCGCGCCGATTCTGCTTTCACCATTCGTAGTATCAGTGGGTTTGTATATTACACAGATGAGAAAAATCCTAAGAGTAGTGTGCTGATTGACGATATTCATCTGACCCGTTATCATAATATGGAGAAAGAACAAGAGCTGGTTGCCGATACTATTCAAAAAGTTGACCTTCCGGATACAGAGAGCAAGAAGGTAAGACTTCAGGAGAAAGCAATCATGCAGCCCATGAGAAAAATTGAAAATCGGAAATGAAACGTTTTGCTACGCACAGAGTATATAGCTTGCTTACAGCCGAAATAAAATCTTCCCAAGTTTTAGAGCTTGAAGAAGATGGAAGAGTAAGCAAGCTTTATCCGTTTACGGAAGAAATCTCTGCTACCGAATGGCTTCCCGGATTGGTCGTACTTTCTCCTTGTCCGATATGGAAAAATCCGGAAGAGAATTTTTCTGAATTCAAAATGCGTATAAGCAAAATTCCTGTTTGTGAAGCTGCTCTCCGTGCATACTGGATATATCCGTTTAATGTTTCTTTAATGGAATTTGCCGGAAATAGTCGTATTACGTTATTAAAGTGAGGATGACCACGCAGTTCTTCTCCTGAATTCAGCGCAGACAATGGCAGTAGCTACTGCAACATTCAATGATTCACTTGTTTCACATCCTTGCGGGTAATTGGGAATGAGTATGCGGTGAGTAACCATTTCTGCTATTTGTTTGCTTATGCCATTGCCTTCATTCCCCATGATGATAATTCCATTGGCAGGTAATTCTTGGGTATATATATTTTCTCCATCAAGAAATGTTCCAAAAATAGGGGTATTCTTTTGAGAAGCACTTTTTAAAAAATCAGGTAAATTGCAATAATGCAATTTGACACGTGCTATTGCTCCCATTGTAGCTTGTATGGTTTTAGGATTGTATACATCAGCAGTTCCGGAAGAACAGAAGATATGCTCTATTCCAAACCAGTCGGCAATGCGGATGATTGTTCCTAAATTTCCGGGATCTTGTACATCATCTAAGGCCAAACATAAAGATTGTTCTGTTACGTTTGCATCGAATTCGTAATGAGGTTGCTCGAAAACGGCAAGAACTTCCTGCGGGGTTTTTAGCAGACTGGCTCGTGAAAGTTCTTCATGAGTAACTTCTATTATTTCGGCTGCTTGCAGATGGGGATGACTTTGCAGCCATTCTTTGGTAGCAACCAGCAACTGGCATGAAAAGTGGTTGATTAAATCGTTTACTAACTTGTTCCCTTCTGCCAGAAAGGCATGTTCTTCTTTCCGGTTCTTTTTTAATTCCAGCGAACGGATATATTTAATTTTATTTTTACTTAGCATGGGTATTTGTGTATAAAATAACAAATATTCACTGACAAAGCTAAGAAGATATTTTTAATTATTGCCTATCTTTGCATATAATTCTGCATATATCGCCTTGTTTTGAGATGAAGAAAACGACTCTTTTACATATCTATATTTGTTTTACGCTTATTGTCCTGCTACTGCCAGGCTGTTCTGTCAATAAATTTATTCCAGAAGGAGGATATTTATTGGATGACGTAAAAATAGAGTCGGATAATAAAGAGATAAAATCATCTCAGATGAATCAGTACGTACGTCAGTCGCCTAATGCTAAATGGTTCAGTTTATTCAGATTCCCTTTATATATTTATAGTGCTTCGGGCATGGACTCTACAAAATGGATAAACCGTTTTTGGCGTAAACTGGGAGATGCGCCTGTAATATACAGTAAAGATGCGGCTCAAGAAACACAGCAGGAAATAGAAAAAGCTGTGCGTAATATGGGATATATGGGAGCGGTTGTCGACTTGAAGGAAGAAGCGAAGGGCAAACGTATGAAGGTTTCCTATGATATTCACTCGGGATCACCGTATATCATAAATAATATAGCTTATGATATTGCAGATAGTAAGATACGTAGTTATTTGGAAGCAGATTCAGCACAGACATTACTGCACGAAGGAATGCGGTTCGATGTAAATGTACTGGATGAGGAAAGACAACGTATAACCCAATATTTGCAGAACAGGGGATATTATCGTTTTAATAAGGATTTTATCACATTTCAGGCAGATACGATGCTGAATACCCATAAAGTTGACCTTACAATGGAGCTGGCCTCATTTCAAATTCGTAAGGAAGATATGCCGGAAGAACACCGCCAGTATCGGATACGGAATGTCAATTATATATTGGATGCGGATTTTACTGTACCTTCTGCACAAGCACTCCAAAGTTTTGATTCTGTGCGTTCGGGAGATGTCAGTTTGTTTTATAAAGACAAGCTGTTTCTGCGTCCGAAAGTAATTTCTGATTATAACTTTCTGATACCCGGAAACTTGTATAGAAGCAGGAGTGTACAAAATACTTACTCTGCGCTGTCCCGTTTGTCTATCTTGAAGTATTCGAATATTCGTTTCAACGAAGTGATAGAAAATGATTCAGCATACCTGGATGCTTATATCACATTGTCAAGAAATAAAAATAAATCATTGTCTTTCGAAATAGAAGGAACAAACTCTGCTGGTGATTTGGGAGCAGCAGCGTCGGCTTCATATACGCATCGTAACCTGTTTAAAGGTTCTGAGACTTTTACAATTAAATTGAGGGGAGCATATGAAGCTGTGAGTGGACTGGAAGGATATACTAGCAGTAACTATATGGAATACGGTGTGGAGAGCAGTTTGAATTTCCCTGAATTTATGTTCCCGTTTCTGTCTTCCGACTTTAAAAAACGTATTAAAGCGACTTCAGAGGTCAGTATAAAATATAATTGGCAGATTCGTCCGGAATTTGAGCGTACTTTAGCTTCTGCTGCCTGGAGCTATCGTTGGACACGGAGAGGAAAGGCTAATCATCGTTTTGACTTGCTGGATATAAATTATATTTATATGCCCTATACCTCACCTACATTCGACGATTATCTGGATCGTATGGATGAGGTTAATCCATTGCTGAGACATAGTTACGAAGATTTGTTCATTGTGCGCTTGGGATATACTTATACTTATAATAGTGCTGGAGGAAATACGATGACTACGGCAAACCGTAATTCGTATTCTGTGCGCTTTAATATAGAAGAAGCTGGTAATTTGTTGTATGCCTTTTCGCGTTTGATAAATAAAAAACCACGATACGGCGAAGCATATCAGTTGGCTAATATAGATTTTGCACAGTACGTGAAGGCTGACATAGATTATGCAAAAAACTTCGTTATCGATGAGCGCAATTCGCTGGTATTTCATGCCGGATTAGGAGTTGCGGTTCCTTATGGGAATTCTAAGAGTTTACCTTTCGAAAAGTTATATTTTTCCGGAGGTGCTAATAGTGTACGTGGCTGGCGGGTACGTTCTTTAGGACCAGGTTCTTATCGTGGGGATGGAAACACGATAGATTATGTCAACCATACGGGAGATATTAAGTTGGACCTGAATTTGGAGTACCGGACATTTTTATTCTGGAAGTTGAATGGAGCAGCGTTTATTGATGCCGGAAACGTTTGGAATATACGGAATCAGGGAATACAGTCGGAAGGAGTATTCAAGTTTAATCGTTTTTATAAGCAACTTGCCGTATCTTATGGATTGGGAATACGTTTCGATCTGGACTTCTTGATTTTACGTTTCGATGGAGGTATGAAGGCTGTCAATCCGATGTATACTGGTCGTGACCGTTACCCCATTATATCTCCTGACTTCAAACGCGATTTTGCATTTCATTTTGCTGTGGGATATCCGTTTTAATCATTATCATATGGAAGAAAGAAAAATTTATAAGAAAGAAGAACTGAAAGCCTTGAAAGATTGGTTTGCTAATCAAGATTTACCTCAAGGTTTACAAGTAGATAAAGCAACTAATATACCTAATCTGAAAGAAACAGTAGCACGTTTATTCGATCAGGCTGAAGCTTGTTTTGAAAATCCTAAAATGCAGGGATGCCTGATTCTACTGGAAAATATTAAGGCAAAACTTGAAAGCTGAAAAGGAGAGTACAAGTCTATCTAAGTTTAGTTCAATAAAGAGGAACTCTCAATTTGAACCTGACTGTTCTGTCTACAATAAAATGGCCCTGTCATTACTAGGAAGTTTACATCTTAGGTATAAAACATTCAGGATGTACTCCAATGAAAGATGACAGGGCTATTTTATTACACGTATGATTTATTGTATTTAAGAGCGGGTTAATTTATTCAGATTTTACTTCATCGTCATTTTCCGGTATTGGAATATATGCAGGCTTGGGCTGGGGAATACTGAAGTCGGCATCAGCAAAAAGTTCGGCCAGACCGGATATTTGTTTCAGTCGGAGCAATTCATCTCGATCCATTCCGATGTTTTTCATAATCCATTGATCCGACATTCCTGCTTTGTCCAGTTCGGCAACAATGTGTGACATGAGTTCGATGTTATGAGTTCCACGTGCACGATTATGGCGAATAGTAGATCCCATGCGGTTTGACAAATCTTTATCGATCACAACGACAGGAAGCAGGCCTTTTTCTCGTTCATAAATACGTTTGGAGGTTTTTAGTACCGTAAATCGGTGGAATCCATCAACTAAAATATATTTGTCTGCTTCTTTGTCATAATAACAAACGCACGGCATGGTAAATCCATCTTCCCAAATGGATATTTCCAGCAGTTTCATTTCTGGAGGAGCTACCACATTGGGATTATAATCATTTGCTACTACTTTTTCTACTGGTACAGCTTTTACATTATAAACAGGACTTTTATATTCATTTTCGTTATCACTCATCGCCAAATATTTTTGTAGTTTTCCATAATCTTATTTTTTTTGCTGATCTCTTCCTTTGTAGGAGAGAAGCCCATGTATTTGCAGGCATGGTCATTTCGGAGAATGCAGATACACATGCGTTTGTATGTGGGAATTTCTCTGAATTCAGGAATGTCTATATCTTCCTGGTATTCCATTTTTACAGGATGTTTATGTGTACGGTAGTTGCTTTTGTCTACTATTTCTATAGGAACTTTAGCATCTATCAGTTTTTGTATGACATCGTCACTCAGGCATCCTCCCTTTGTTCGCCAGAATTTAATGCTGACGTTTAAACGCCGGAGATAGCCGTTGCGTGTCTTTTCAGGAAGTGTGGATAGTAAAAAGTACATAAATGATTTCCATGTATATCCCTCTGGCAGTTTTATTTTTTGCCTTGCCGTGGCATGTGTGCTTCCATAAATAGCCGAAAAGTTTACCCCATTTACGCGTCCTATCATTTTTCCCCATGTATCGGGATCAATGGCTCTGTAAAGAGCAAGACTTTCGATAGCCTCACTGATAAACGGGCTGGCTACCCGTTGCCGTTCTAAACTGACTCCTGCCTTGTAATAGAGGTCGTACAAAGGGTTATAGTCCCATTTGAATTTACCGTTTGCTGTCCATACATCTGTCGTTTTCCAATCGTATATAGGATAGGCATTGTAAATATCATTTCCTATTTTTGAGGTCCAGATATACTTATGATACAGAATGTTCTTAGGAACTTGGAATATACATCGCCAGCGACTGAAGCTTTCCTGTGTCCGTATACCCACCAGACAGCAAGTACGTGTAGCTTTTTTCTTTTTATGCAGCCATTGTGCGAAGTAAAGCTGAAAATCGTAGTCCCATGTGTCTGGTTTCAACTCGGGGAAATCTTTTATTGTTATAGCACCTTCAGGCATCTGGCGAACCCAGAGATCTTTCTTTTCTTCATCCCACGGACGCCAGAAAGACTGATACATTGATGTTGAGGTTGCGACACGAAACGGAAGACAGATGCGATATACGTCAAGTAAATCCTTATTCTTTTCTAGAATGCTGTCTACAAAATCGATAGTCATTTTGTATTGAACCTCATAATCCATATGGAATACACCTATTTTCCGCTTAAGGTTATTGCGGCGGATATAGTCAATACATAAGTTCAGCAATACTCCACTGTCTTTGCCTCCAGAAAAAGACACATAGATATTATCAAATTCGTTGAATATTACTCGTAGACGCTCCTGGGTTAATTCGTAGACATTTTTTTGTTCCTGAACTGTCGCTTCCATTATGCCTTCTGCATTTTTATGTATAGTTTCCAACTCTTTGTTATTTCAAATCCTTTCTGTACGAACAAGTCCTGATGAGGAGTTTGCACCACAGCCGATAAAGGCTGTGTGCTCTCTTCCTCGTCTGTAAGGACTGTATTTAGCAGTGTATCCAGAATATAGTCGTGGGTTTCTGCTTCAGCGTAGTAGTTGTTGATGATATGTTCGTTTTTACGCATTTCTAATGGAATAAATCCCATTACTTTTTGCTTCTCTATTGCAATATACCATACATAGTGTTCTTCGGTTTTAAACGGATATCCGTTGTTGTATTGCAGGACTTTCGGATTCATAACCAAAGGGCCTACCAGCCGGTATAGTTGTCTGTCGGTTCCTTGTAGTTTCAGTATCTGCATCATAAATTGCTTTTTCTTTTTCGTACCTAGCAAAGGTATTAAAAAAAGAGAACATTTACAATTTCTGATCTGAGATCAGCCGGGCTATGCGGGTTTTGCTTTGAGCCCCTTTAGTGAGCAGATATACGTGTTTATATGCGTCACGGTTCAGTTCCGTAGGTGAACCGTTAATCAGAATAATGTTTCGGTCGTTTGCAAATTTTAGGATTCCGTTTACATTATTAGGATGTAGCTTTCCGATCTCATCCATCATGCAATGTAATTTGAAGTCCTTAAACTTCTGCGAAGCACTTTCTTTGAATACATTCAGCAGCATGATATTAATCATTGCTTTTACCAGGATATCTGTTCCTTCCGAACCCACATTCGACAACTTTTCGACAAAACCGGTGTCGTTGTTGTTTTCTATGATGCGGAAACGTAATTCAAACGAATCGTATAGACGGATCTTGTCATACCGGTAAGCGTGCATTTCTTTGATGAAATCACGCAATAAAGCGATAGCTTCCTGTTTCACCAATTGTTCGTTTTCGCTGGAAAACAAGTTTGTGCCCGGAGTAAGGTCGTAAGCATGTTCATTGTAATATTTCTGTATGGCTCTCAAAGCATTTACCACTCGGTTGCTGCTTTCTTCTACCTTCATTTCAATACGTTGGATTACTCCTACGAAATTGCATGTCTGGAATCCTTTGTTTACCTTGCTTATCAGATCCTGTATATCACTTTCCGAGGCCGTAAGCATGGAAGTATCCATGCTGATACGTTTGAAGATGTCCGAATGCTCGTTGTTGATGCGACGCACGAATTCGTTGATTTTATTTTCTTCTACAAAGTCGTGTAATTCATCGGCAAAACGTATATATTCCCAATCTTCATTGAATTTCGTTTTGAACTTAAACGTATTGTCCTCGTCAAAATGTCCGGTAAAGAGATTTACTTCTTTGCGCAGGCGACTCTGAAGCTGCATGTACTGGTTTTCCATGCGTCCCAGTTCATCAATCAGTTCGATACATCCTTTTTGAACGGCTATTTCAGTTTCCGTACCATTTTCAGAACGGAAAATATCCTGATGAGGCTTGTACCAGTCGTATGCAGGAATTTTTTCGTACGCATCCAGGTTGCCGGATAAGCTGCGTACATTTTCCTCTGCTTCATGCAGTGATTTATTCAGCTTGTCTATTTCACTTTGCAGGGCTCCTGTTTCTTTATGTAAAGATTCTTTCTCGTTGTTTAATAAACGTTTTTGCTCGTCATATTCACGTTGCCATGTCGGAATTTGGTCAATCAAATCGCGTTTATCCTTCTGATACTCGATGATGAGTGCAGCATGGTCTTTTATAAACAGAAGTTCCTGTTCGATATTCTGCAATTGTTCTGCAATGTTTTGCAGACGTTCTGTATCGGCTCCCTGTGTGTGGAGCTCCTTTTGCATGTCGTTTTCGTATTCAGCCTTTACAGAAGCTATCCGTTGCTGTTCCTCTTTATCTTCCTTGCGTATGTTGTCTGCCTGTGCACTTTTTTCGTTGTTCAGATTTTGCAACAGTTTGTTCCATTCTTGCTTTAAATTGTTCAGCTTGTCCGATTTCTCTTTGTTTAGATTATTCAGCTTGCTTTCTGTCTGTTGCAATTCATTATGAGCCTGCATTTTTTGCTCTTCCAGTTCGTGAAGTTTGCGGTTTCTTTCTGCTTCGGCCTTTTTCTTCCAGTTTTCCAGATCGAGCATATCCTGTTGATATTGTCGTTCCAGTTTTTCCAGTTCATATTCTTGTAGAGCGATGATATCTTTTTGCTCTTTTATTTTCGGCTGATATTTACTTTTCAGCGTTTCTTCCAGCTCTTCTTTTTCACTCTGCAATCGGATTGTTTCTGCTGCTATTTCTTCCAGACGACAAGTGCCGGCTTCTTTCTCTTTCTGATAATCGTTGATGGATTTAATATGTCGGTTTATTCCAGCCAGATCAATTGAAATTCCGTAGAAAGACTCGCCTGCATCTTGCAATTGGGGTGACAAACCTGTCTGCCAGAGGATAGACTCATCGCAAAGCTTACCGATGTTTTCCTCCCATCCTGGTTTGTTATCCTTGAGCCATCCCTGTAATGTATTGCGGCTGTTTTGTAAAAACGTTTCCAGTTCGTCAACACGTGGCTTCAGCTGCTGCTGTTCCAGTTGCAGTCTGGTTAGTGCATCATCTTTTTCTTTTGTTCCGTGCTGCAATTCTTCTTCCCACTTCAGCGTAATCTCCTTGATGATGAGTTGTGCGTTGTTGATGCGGTTCTTTTTACTCATATGCATGCCGGTATACGACTGTATGCGATGCTTCAGTTCTTCTTGTTCTGTTTCGAAGAACATCTCTTTCCGGCAAAGCTGCATCTGATAATCAATAGCTGTCAGCACACTCTGTTTTTCACTCTTCTCAGGGTGAAGTTGCTGTGAGAGTTGTTCGTATTCCTGATATAATGCTTCGGTAGAAGCTTCGTGGCGAAGACGTCCTTCCTCAATGCGTGCATTATATGTGCTGTTCAACTCATCCAGTTGCCTGAGTTTTGCTTCATGAATTTTATTCCATTGTTCATCAAGGCTCTGTATAAGCGACTTATATTTTGTTGAGATCTCTGTATATTGGGAAGTGAGAATACGCTGTTCTTCCAGTAATCCGTCGCGGCGGTTTTTCCATTCTTCTTTTCGTGAAGAACGCTCCATTACCTGCTCAATTTGTTGGCGAGCATAATCTTTTTCCTTCTTTTGTGCCTTTTGCAGCTCATTGTTTAGTACAGCAAGTGTTTCCTGCAATTTGTCACAGCGATGGCGTGACTGCTCTTGCAGTTCTTGTCGGCGAGTAATCAACTTGTTGCGCTCACTTTCCGCATGTTGTTTTTTTTCTTGCCATTGTGGAAGTGCTTCCTTAGCCTTGATAAAGGCAGAAACCAGTTCGCGGCAACCTTGGGCCAGTGCTGTCTGCTGTTTCGAAACCTGTGCCGACAATAATGTTATTTCTTTAGCCTGCTTTTGTGTTTCGCGTTTTTGGAATTCTTCGATGTCACGTAGACGGACTTCAAAATTTTTCAGATGCTCCTTGTAGTTATTCAGATCGACTGCAGTTTCATCTTCGTTGATGGATGAAATAATTGTCTTTTTGATGAATTCAGCATCCAGCTTAGAGTTAAGCAAGACATTCTGGATTGTACGAGGAATATTCTGATACTGCTTACTTTCCATAAGCGAATATTTCTTCATATCAGATGAAACGCCATTGCCATAAAGAATATTCCGGTATTCATCGAAAGTGTAAATAATACGTGAGTAGTCTACGTTCTGCAAATCGAGCTGCATACGTACCCGGTCGGCTCCGGTATAGGCAATACGGGTTTCCGGATCGATAAAAAACTCTTTCCGGTAAGGAGAGTCAATAAAACGGTAGCTTACTCGGTTCATCGACTTGAAACTGAGGATACAGAAAGCTCCGTTCTCAGTAGCTACTTCATAGATGATATACGAATTGGCGTAGGGGAAATAATACTCCGTATAGCTCTGTTTTTCAACTGGGATTCCCAACTTTTGTGTATCTGCATTGTAAAAAAAGAGGATAGAGCGAAGTACGGTACTTTTTCCTACTCCCTGTGTACCGATAAAGTGTACATTCCCATCCAAATAGATATCATCGGCATAAGGAATATTTGCACTATTTATAAATATAATTCTATTCAGGTTTCTCATCGTCTTGGCTGTCATCGTAAATGTTAATACTTTCAATCAGGCGTTCCAGATAATTCCAGGAACTCATTACTTTATATGTATTGTTCTTCTCGTTTTCCAGTTCCAGAAAAGAGTCACGGGTAAGCTGCCGTATCATATTATCGAGCACCTCTTTGCGTACATCTTTATCGGAGAAATGTTTACGTATCCCGTCCAGCTTGTTCTGCAACATGACGTTGATGTTGGCTTCCACCAATATCTGTTCCGGCTGAAAACGATAGCCCGGTCCGAAAGTTTCATCGTATGTTTTAAATAAGTCGAGGACATCAATCCAGTAATAGGCACGCAGAATCTTTTGTTCCAGTGTAACACGAGGTTCTGTACGAGAAAAATAAAAATATTCGTTTCCCCGCTCCAGTGTATAGCCTATCTGTGCAAAATAAATCGACAGAGCTTCGAAGTCATCGTCTATAATATCATATAAATCGCGTACGTCTTCATTTGTACTGTTTGAACTGATAAACAGACCTTTTTGCAAATAGTCGAAAATAGCCGCTGTATGATCGGGTATTCTTATTGTTAGTTCCATATAATCTATTGATTTTTTCTGATTGACTTTAGCATGTATTCCGAATGTTTACCGGAATGAACTAAAGTAAATATTTTTTGTTATGCGATCCTCCTTTATATCGGATAGATGCGAGCATATTCATAGTTTTTGTAAATACCAAATTCTTCACTGATACGGAACTGCGATTCGTATAGTGATACAATCTGGCAAAAGAGGGTAGTCCGTTCTTCCTCACTGACTTCTTGACGGAATGGATAGCGCATCAGGAAAGAGAACAGATCTTCTGGCTGTGCAGTGGCATCTTTCCACATTGCTTCAGTTTGTGCCTGAATATAGTTGCCGACCGTTTCTTCCAGACTTATTGTTTCCTGATACATTGACTGAGATGCCAGATCTTCATCGCTGAACGCACCAGCTTCGTTGCTTCGTATGGTTTCGCGATGCTGGAGGTTTTTCATTACTTTCAGAATGATCGGACGTGCCTCATCGGTATTCAAGTAATTTATGGAAAGCTTGAATGATGACGGTGCTGTTCCTTCCAAAAGAATGGAGTGCTCACGTTCCAGTACTTCGGCGAGATTACTTTTGGCACGCAGTTCAAATTGATCTTGCAAATATTTTACCCGGCGTATTTTTTCTACCAGTATCACTTGACTCTTAATCTGATTCAGGTAATTGATGATATCCTGCTGTGCCCGGATAAGACTATGCGCTGAAAGCTGTAATTCCCGGCGAAGTTCCAGCAAAATCCGGTTCAGCTCATCATCAGTTGCTTGTTGGAAGAATTGTCGTTCTTCGTGCAATATCAGATTTTCCGTCGTATCAATCAGCTGCTGGATATTGATTCGTTTTTTATCGAGGTTTTCCAGCTTGGCAATCTTTATCTGATAGGTAGGCTCATGTTTGAAAGCATTGTCGATGCTGGTCTGCAAATTCATGATATTACGTATCGTAGTACGAGCTATTTTCTGAAAAGTAATTTTGATATTTCTTACGTAACTAGCCTTACGCGTTGCGATACGTTCTTTGAGATAATAATCCATCAGTTCGTGAAGATACTCGATATTTTCATCTATCACGGCTGTATTGATTTCTTCATTAGCCTCAAGTAACAGTTCGAAAAAATCCATAAACCGTGCATCCAGCTCAACAAAGTTGCCGTTCTGATGAATTACTTCTTTTTCTATAAGTAGTTTCAGACGGTTTTCATCATCTTTCAGCAAAGCCAGTGCATCGGAGTATCTGAAGCTTAGTATTTTTCTTTTCTCGAACATTTCCGTCAGCAGCCCTCTTGCTGCGGCGACGGTGTTTATGATTTCGTGTATAGAACGGAATATGTACATAATATTATAAAAAATCCTCGCAAAGTTATAGCTTGGCGAGGATTTTTCCTAATTTTTTATGTTTTGTCTTATTCCTTTATCTTTCTTCTAGAGCAGGGGAGCCCCGAAAGGAGCTTGTTTTTCTTCAATCCACCACTGGAAATTCAATCGTTTCGCTGGATTCATTCCAGTTGTCGATAGTGAAGTTTCCGGAACTCCCCCCCCCTGCAAAAATATCTCCGATAACAATGTTTACTGTCAGACGTGTATTGGCAACCAATGTCGATTCCAGATTTTTCGATAGCGTGTGTACGCTACCATCTTTCAGCGTAATCAGGAGTGTAAGCAAGGGGTTGGGGCAGAAGGAAATACCATTACCATTGCATTACTCATTTCGGTATTATCGACAGAACGTACCAGATCAAACTTGACAGTCTTTGTCTTATTTTCGGGTTCGGCTGTATACAGATTGATTTTTTCAGCTATTCCACCGATAAGAACCTGCATATCTGTAATGTTAGAGTTGATGACGGCATTGTTTTTTGTTTTGACAATCACCTTGAGTCCTGCTACAACCCGTTCCATATTGGCTTCCAGATCCTCTTGTCCGATATTTACTTCCTTGTTGGTGGGTACCAGATCGTATACAGGAATATATGTAGTATCTTTATTATATTGTCTCAATCCGAAATACAATTTAGATAAGTCTGAACCAATAGATAGCCCGGGTTCATCAATGGCTGGGGTTGTATGAATAGGTTCTTCATATTTGGGAGTTCTCCAATATACAATGTTATATTTGCCGACAGGCAGCGATACTTCTCGGTTGTTATCTCCTACAATGTTTCCATCCTGAACATTGTAAAAACCATAGAACACGCTTAGCGTATTGTTTACATAGTTCCCGAAATAAATAGAGCTTCCCTGAAGGCAAGGATAAGCTTCTACTATACCCGTGAGAGGACTTTGAGAATCGCTCACACGGGTATGTAGAGCGGGAGTAACAAGATTGGGGGTTGATTCAGTAGAGAGAGTATAACTGTCATCTCTACAAGCTGTCGTGATGAGTAAGAGTGTAAGTGCTCCTAAAGTGATTTTTTTCATACTTTGTTCTTAAATAATAAACAACTAAATGTAGCAAATGTTTTCATAAAAGTGAAATTTCGTAAGAAAAAAATGTGTATAGGGAAGAAAAAAGGCAATATATTTCCAAAAACTTGTTGAAGAGCATATTTTACTTGGTTGAAGTCTTTTCAGATAATTCAGCAAAAACTCTCAATTTTTGTACAAATACTTTTGAAATATTGCTCAAAAAAATCGGGGAAGTTGTACAAATTTTAAAAAAATATCTCGATGTTTTTGGAAAGATTTGCCCAAGTTTTAGACATAATTCCGGCTTTTGTTGTTTTAGTGGCTTTTTAGTAACCAAAACAGGGTTCTTAATTAAAGAAAAACAAGGTACAGTGAAAAAGTTAAGTTTGTATCTTTGTCGGAAATTAGGTATGAAAAAGATTATGAAGAAGCGTACAAAAGGGATATTGAAAATAGCCGGTATATCTTTCGGCTCATTGATTGTTTTAATTCTGATAGCAATAACAGTTGCTATAAATTTTGTGTTTACTCCTTCCAGGTTAACTCCGGTAGTCTTGAAAACTGCTAATCAGGCACTGAATGCCAAGTTGGAGATGAAGAGTGTGGAACTGACTTTTTTCTCTACGTTTCCACGTTTCGGATTGAAGTTGGTCGATGGAAGTCTTGTCTCGAAAGTGTTCTGTGATACAGCATGGCAGAAAACAGATTCGTTGCTGTCATTTGGCAAATGCGTGGTTGTGGTAAATCCGATAGATTATTTGATAAATAAAAAAATAACTCTTAACTATCTGGGATTGGAAGATGCTTCGGTTTACGCTTATAAGAGTAGGGAGGGCATTGCCAACTGGGATATTGTAGCTTCTGATACAACTGCTGTAGCTGATACTGCTTCTTCTGGCAAGACAGATTTGTCGGGAGGTATTGATATTCGTCGGGTATCGCTGAAGCGGGCAAATGTTATTTTTGATGACCGGGATACAAGAGTTTATGCCCGCCTGACCAATGCTGCACTTAATCTGACAGCTTCTTTGCAGAAAGAACACTCAAAGTTAGCTATGCGTTTCAGCAATGATAATGTACTTTTCTGGCAGGACGGACAATTGCTGGTCAATAAGGTTGCGACAGACCTGAA
This sequence comes from Phocaeicola coprocola DSM 17136, assembly GCF_000154845.1. Taxonomy (GTDB): domain Bacteria; phylum Bacteroidota; class Bacteroidia; order Bacteroidales; family Bacteroidaceae; genus Phocaeicola; species Phocaeicola coprocola. The sequence continues at coordinate 40,458 of NZ_DS981464.1, forward strand.
GACTTCTCTTGATCTGGACCGTTCTACGCGTACACTTACACTAAATGATGCCAACATTTCATTAAACGGTATAACCTTTGATGTGAAGGGAACCTTGAAGCGAGATACAGTTCGCCGTGCACTTAACGTGGATATTGCATATGCTCTGCATGCTCCTTCCTTGGAAACGGTATTCAATATGATTCCTGAGAGTGTTTTGAAGCGTGAAAGTATGGAGGCAAGAGGCAGTGTGAAAATGGAGGGTGATGTAAAAGGATGGTATGGAAAGCAGCAGATGCCTGCCGTTACGTTGAAGGTACAGATAGATAAAGCATCGGCTAAATATGAGAAACTTCCTTATGGAATTGACAATTTTACGGCCGATTTTTATGCGTTTGTAGATTTAATGCGTAAACAGCCTTCGTATGCAGACTTGAAGATTTTTCATTTTCAGGGGGCTCATACAGATATACTGGCCGATGCAAAGATTATGAATCTGTTGGAAGATCCAGATATAACGTTTAATACAAAATCGAAAGTAGATCTGACTGCCTTGGCACAGGCTTTTCCTTTGCAGGAGGGGGTAACTATTGGTGGCGATCTGGAGGCTGATTTGCGGTTGAAATGTCGGCTGTCTTCCATTAAGAAGCAGGATTTGGGACGTATTCGTTTAGGTGGAAAATTGAAGATGACGAATTTGCAGTTGCGGGATGTTAATAAAGGATTTGAATTTGCGAGTGATGCTTCGCTCAATTTCATCGGGAATGATAATCTGGCTGCACGTGCGGAAATCAATAAACTGGTCTTGCAGTCAAAGCTGGCTAATTCGAATGTAGAAAAACTGACTATGTCGGTTAAATCTACTAACCCCCAGGATACTACCCGTATTACAGACGTTGAATGTAAATTTACTTTGAATCGTCTGAAAGGGAATATGGGCGATTCGTTGGCGTTATTCTGTCAGAAAGCTGATGCTACAGTGCGCTTGCAGCCTGGGAAAAAGAACCCTTCGATGCCTCAGGTTTCTCTTTCGCTGAGTGCTGATACCATGTTCTGCCGTGCCTGGAAAACAAAGATGGGGGTGGATCGGGCAGGCTTTGCTGTGACCGCAGAAAAATTGCATGATTCACTCTGGATTCCGAAAGGCATCATTGGTTTCCGTCGTATGAGAATGTCGACTCCTGAATTTGCATTACCTATACGTATGAAAAAAACATCGGTGACGATAGGTAACCGGATGATAACGCTGAAAAATGCAACTTGTCGGGTGGGACATTCCGATTTGACGGCAACTGGAGCCATATACGATTTGTATGGAACGATGAAGCATCATCGTCCGTTGAGGGGGAAGCTGGAGGTTTCTTCCCGTAACCTCGACTGTAATCAACTTATCAATTCATTGAGTTTCCCAGAAGATACACTTCAGGCTGAAGTTGATACTACTGCTTCATCGTTGGAGTTATTTGTAATTCCAAAGAGTCTGGATTTTGAACTCCAGACTAACTTGAAAAGGGTGAAGTATGACAAGATGATATTCGAAGATGTGCGTGGAGCTGTGGATATCCGGAATCAGGCTGTTCATCTGAAAGGATTAAGCATGAAGGGGATGGATGCTCAGATGAATGCAACTTTGGTTTATCGTGCTCAGGAGAAGAAGCAGGGATATGCCGGATTCGACTTCAGGCTGCATAAAATCAATATAGCCAAGCTGGTTGAATTTGCTCCTTCACTGGATACAATTGTCCCGATGCTTCGTTCGTTCCAGGGAGTTGTTGATTTTGAAGCTGCTGCCGAGGCGGTACTTGATTCGAATCTGAATATCAAGATTCCGTCTTTGCGTTCGGCTGTACATATCAAGGGCGACAGTCTGGTACTGATGGATGGAGAAACTTTTGCTGAAATATCGAAGATGCTGATGTTTAAGAACAAAGAGCGGAACATGTTCGACAGTATTTCGGTGAATATGACAATAAAGGACGGCAATGTGACAGTATATCCTTTTATTGTGCAGATAGACCGATATAAGGCGGCTGTGGGAGGAACTCAGGGACTTGACATGAACTTCGATTACCATATTTCTATTTTAAAGTCGCCTCTGCCTTTTAAGATGGGAGTGAATATTACGGGAAATCTGGATAAGATGAAGTTTAAACTGGGCAAGGCTAAATACAAGGATGCGGTAACTTCGGTAGAAATACGAAAAGTAGACAGTACACGTATCAATATGGGACGGCAAATCGTAAATGATTTCCGCCAGGTTATGAAGAGAAAACCTGAATAAGGTTTCTCTTCTTATACCATCTTGCGGAGAATGCGTGGAAACTGTATGGCAAAGATAAGTGTACAGCAGATGGCTGCCGTTGCATCAGAAATTCCTTCAGCGGCATATACTCCGGGCATCCCCATGAAACGGGGCAGGATAAGTGCCAGCGGTATGAGTAATATAACTTTGCGCAATAGAGCGATGAATACCGAAACTTTAGCTTGACCTAAAGCAACGAACATGTTCTGACACGCACGTTGTAATCCGAATATTGTCATTCCTCCGAGGAAAATCGGCATTACCTGGCGTACTGTTTCTATTAATGTTTCATCGTTCGTAAAGGCGGAAGCTACTAGTGAGGGGAATAGAATCATGAATGAAATCAATAGAAAATTGAATGAAAACATGATGATGACTACTATTTTGAAGCATTCTTTTACTCGTTCCCGGTTATGATGGCCGTAATTGTAGCTGACAATGGGAACAAATCCTTGCGCAAAACCTGTCAGTGGAACGCTTACAATGAGCATGGCGCTTTGCATGATGGCTAGTGCACTGACATAGATATCTCCAAATTTTTCCAGACTGCTGTTCAATACAAAGCCCACCAGGCTTTCTGTACTTGCCATGATAAATGGTGAAACTCCTAACGCCAGAATGGAGAGTATGATGCCTTTGTGCAGTTTCATGTAGCGGTATTCAAGTCTTAATGAGGCTTTTTTCGACGTGAGAAAGGAAATTATCCATATGGCACTACAGGCTTGTGACAGGATAGTAGCTAAGGCTGCTCCCTTTACTCCCATACCGAATGTAAAAATGAACAGAGGATCTAATCCGATATTCAATATTGCTCCGATAAGGACAGAATACATGGCTATGGTGGGACGTCCTTGTGTATTGATGAATGTATTGAGTCCTACTGACAGTTCCACGAACAGAGTACCCAGCAAATATATCGAAAGATAATCAGTAGCATATCCTATTGTATTTTCCGATGCTCCGGTAAAGAGCAATATCGGCTCCATAAACAAGTAAGTGGTAGCGGAAGTCAGTATGGTAAATATGAGCAGCAGGATGAATCCGTTGCCTAAAATCTGTCCGGCACGCTCCCGGTTTCCTTGTCCCAGGGCAATGGCAGCAAGTGGACTTCCTCCTGCTCCGACAATAGCAGAGAAAGAAGATATCAGTATTATGACAGCACTTGTTACTCCGATTCCAGCTAAAGCATCGGTTCCGATGCCGGGTATGTGGCCGATATAAATACGATCGACAATATTGTATAGCAGGTTTACCAGCTGAGCTGCAACCGCCGGAAGTGACATCTTAAATATAAGAGGTAACATGCGGTCGGTTCCTAATCTTTCTTCATATGCATTTCCCATCTTTGCCTTCTTTTAAAAATTGCGCAAAGGTAGTTATTTTTTATTAATGCGAATCAGGAGTTGAAAATAGCTTCTGATTCAGGTTTTAAAAGTTTATAATTCAGTTAATTACTTCATTGTTTTATTTTATAATCTCCTTGAAAAATCAGTATATTAGAGTAATAATTCCCGTTATTGTCTAATTATGACCTAAAGTTTTCCCCCCTCATATCAGCTATTTGAGTAATAAGAAGTCTGCCATTTGCCGTGCGGCTACAGTTGATAGGCATGTCAACAGATCCACTCCTGCTTCACGCGACAAAACTTCCAGCAGATGCCTGACTTCTTCCAAAGTCCTGCTCCACAGGGTGAGCACTTGCAGCCGGTCACGCTCCGAGCGGAATAGTGCTCCCAGGGTTTCGTATTCTGAAAAGCGTTTGGCCAAGGAGAGCATCTGATACATCATGAAACACAAGGTGGTGTCTGCAATCTGAGCGTTGTAGCTCCGACTCTGACATTTTCCCAGTCCAAGATAACCGCGGCATTCCTTGAATATGACCTCTATGCCCCAGCGTCTTTCGTAAAGTTCAAAGGCTCTGACGAAGTTCATGGAAGTATCTGTAGTAAGCAACACTTTCCAAAGGGTGCTTCGCCCGTATTTGATGATGAAGATGCGTATGGGCTGTTCGCCCGGTTTTGCATGAAGCTGAATGTATTTGCACTTGTACTTTCGGCAATAGCATGAAGTTGTACGTTCATACCTTACAATCTGTTCATGGATGTTTTGGGGACGTTTGGACTTGCTTGTCTGATAACGCAACTTGGGGTTCATCTTGACCAAACCAATATAGTGCACTGAACCACCGCATAGCTCGCGGACTGCCTGTATGAGCGATTCGCATGTAAACCAACTGTCAGCAAGCACATACTTGAAGTTGATACCATGCCCCACGGCATGACAGAGCATGCGTCTGGCCATTTCGAGCTTGCTCTCATCACATTCCGCCTTGCGTGTATAGTCCGGATTTTTTGCGTTCCGCTTTTCCTTGAACTGCTCCTTCCGCTGTTTTAAGGTCAAGCCGTAATCCTTCTTCTTTCCTTTTTCACGATGAAGGGAGAAGTCTATGGGATAGCAGCTTTTCCCGTCAGAGAGAGCTGGTGTCAGGCATTTCATTCCATTAATGAAATTGTGGGTGACATGGCCGAACACCTTGCTGACTCCTTCGATTCGAATGCCGCTTTTCTGAAAGGTTGTATCATCAAGGATGGCACAAGTGTCATGCTCGTCGGTATTCACCTGATGCTCCCGAAGAATGACATGGAAGCGAAGGGTGATTTTGGTAAGAAGCATTCGCCAGTCGATGCGGGCGTTCAAAAGTGCGCGATACAGCGTGTTCTTTGACACGGCGCAAAGTCCATGAAAATGATTGGAAGTGGCACAGGCAATTGTCTTTCCCCACAGGCGCATGATGAGGAGCGAGATGAAGAGGGAGGTCAAGGTATAGCCCTGAGCCTTCTCAAACTTTAGATTCCGAACGATTTTACCGATGCCCAATGCCTTCATGACGACTAAAAGTTGCTCTTGAGCTTGTTCTTTAACGGATAAAACCTTGGTAAGTTCGTTCAAATTACCTATTTTTGCTTCTATAATAGTATTCTTATTTTTCATTGTAAATCAGTTGATTAAGTACCTCTAATTTACGAAGAAAATTTGAATTACTGTTACTTCCCACCCTCTTTATTGGGGTGGGAAACTTTAGTCACTTACTACATTATTTACAGTCTGGGCGGATACAGAAACCGACAGACAAGCTAGCATAGAACCAATTATTGTTTTCATCGTCTTATATTTTTTGCGCAAAGATAAAGTCATACGCATAATCGGATTAGTTTTCTCTGGTATATTAAAATTTAAATCGAGTATGAAAGAAGTAATAGATTGTTTAAATAATTCATTACAGGAGCATAAATACAATTTTGGCTCCCAATGCATCGCTCTGATTCAGAAGCTTGTCGAAGATTCGTGCTTAAACATTGCTTTAATACAACAGATATATGCTCCTAATCTCAAAATTGATTATAGGCAACTTCCGGATATTATAAAAAGGACCATAGACGAACCGAACAATTTTGTTTATCAAGAAAGGAAAATCTTTTATGACTATAGTTTTATGAGCAATGAGATAAAAGTAAAAATAAATACCCAGCATATAATTGCAACTCCTGATGAGGATTCTATGTTTATACAATTCAAATTAGAAGAGAACTTAAATTCCTTCAGCCAATTTCTTAGAAGTAGCGAATATATAACCATAGAAAACTATTTGGACTTTGAAGCATTTAAAGATTTTGAACTCAATGTGGAGGATTATGAACGGAAATCAAAATCAATGAAGCTGAATGTGAATGCATCTGCTTGGAACAAGCTGTTTGATAGATTGTTGATTAAGTATTTCAATGATTATGCATATGACAAGCAATGTTCTGGTTCTAAGATAGCTCGTTTCTCTAAACAGATTGTAAGGAATTGGAAACTATGCATTGAATATGATAAAAACATAGTGGGTAAATCTAAGCGCAGTAGATTCTTTGAATTTCCACATTTTAAAATTTCCCTTATAAAAACTGATGACGACGGTTATATGAATCATACCTCAGATTCAGTTCTTTCGTTAGGAGTATTGGGAAATCCTTTCTTTTACTATCCGGCAATAACACCAACAGCTTATCTGGGTTACTTGGAATCAAAATATCACCGTAAGCCATATAATGAAATTGTAGATGGTAAAAAAATCCTTTGTGATTATGTAGCAACCATCAATGAAATTGCAACAATCGAGAATGACGGGAAAATAATCACCGTAAAGTTTCGTCAAAGTGAATCTCAGCTTTTAAAGGAGTATGTATGCTATTACATTTGGCTATTGTCCCAAACTAGTCGATGCTATTTAAACTACATAGAGGCATCAGTTGAGTCTGCTATTGCATTGTACAATAGACAAGTTTAATCTGCGGAGATAAAATAAAAACATTCTTCTAATCACCAGTTGTGTTTGCAGAATAATGTGTTAAAAACAATCTGATACACAGATAATTTGTTCTCCAACTGACGGCTTTATCAAAGAAAAAAGTAACTTTGTGTGAGTAGCAACGAAACTATCATTTATTACACAAAATAATGAAAAAGTGGATAATAATAACCGGCTTGATAGTCTTGTCTGTGATAAGCTATTTGTTTATTGATAGCCGAATCATTGATTATACAGATGGTACACCTGTGAAGTACATGGAACTTCCCAAGGAGGTTCAAGATAGCCTTGTATGGCGGGGAAGACATGATGGATGTGTTTCGATAGAGGATACTGTAATCGTAAGATATAAGTCTGTGATTTGTTTTGATTCGGATTATACGATGTTTCATTTTGATGTTGGACCATGGACTTTTGCTCATTTCCTAAAGCGTAACAGCGATGGGAAAATATGGAAATTTAAAGGGATATACAATATCCCCAAGCCAATGGTCACCATTGGAGATACGCTTTATGTTCCATCTGAATATAATATCAACTCCGGTGGCAGGGTAGATAACAATGCGGTCTTTTACCGACATATTCTAAAATAGATGATGATGACAAATTCTTCTAAGACAGAAAAATGGATTCCTTTGCAAATTATTGCAGGAGAATGTTCCTTATCAAGTATTGAATATAATGCTACCGATTTAGTGGTTGAATTGGACTCATTCCGTGAAGAACGAACTATCAAAATAACATTCTCGGATGTATTTTCATACAGAGTCACCTTGGAACATTTCCGGTGGGCTGATTTTGTGAATGCTCCTAAAACATCAGCAACCTTGATTAAAGTTGAAAACTCTAATTTTATAAAGTGGTTGGAAGATGCTGGCGAGAAACAACTATATGGCAGCACGCTTAATATAGCCCATTATATGTTACAAACTACAGAGCATATAATCGATGTCGCATTGCTGCGTAGCTCTTCGATAACAATAGACGGAGTTGAGTTGCAGTTAAATTCTAAAAATGAAGAGAAATAGTTGTTATTAATTGTGTGTAGAAAGCTTCATTCATTCTTATTACAACATGATGAAATTAGACTTTAAGAATTACCCGGCGGCATTAAAAATAGTGTGTATCATCGTTTTGCTTCCGATACTCGCAGCTCCTCTTGTGTTATATTCCACCATCTTCTTTTTTGATAATCCTTCCAATGTAAGTGAAGCATTCGCATGGTTTGTTGCTGTCAATTCCTATTCATTCATTCTTTTGGGTATTTGTTGGGTTAGCGTATGGATGTATTCTAAATACAGGAGATACCTTCCTGCCATCTTGCCGTTTCTATTTTATCTTGGAGCGATATATGTCGGATATTGGTATTTTACGGACGGTCCGATAGACAAAAAACATGTAACTGCGGATGATTACAGATTATACAGAGATACCCCTTGTGAGGAACTTGCCAAAGCCATCAACCGCCAGAATGTAAAAGAAATCGACCGGATTCTATCCCAATCACCTGAATTGTTATCCTACAAAGAAAGTAAGTTCAACCAGACGATTCTGTTTTATGCCATTTCGGATGATAAAATACGTGCCGTCGAAGCCCTATTGAAGCATGGAGCCAACCCAAATCAAGTAGTAATAGACAGCAATAAGAGCATTTATATCCCTATTTCAGATGTATGTGGCCGATATTGGGATGAAGACAAGAAAATAAAATATGTCCGATTGCTTCTTGACTACGGAGCTGATATAAACATAGCTTTTGCCAATGAGTTTGTCAGCAGACATTGCGGAATCTGCCCTTTAACTCCGCTTGAAGCAGCATCTCAACAGGGTGATTTGGAGCTCGTCCGCTATTGTCTTGCAAATGGCGCTGACCCCAATTTCAGATTCAAAGAGCTTAATTCCACTCCTTTGGAAATAGCAATATTATTCAGACACTATACTGTAGCCGAGGAGTTACTCAAGCACGGAGCAGACCCCGATTTGCCTATGTATGAAAGAAGAACATCCGTCCGCAAAGAACTGATTGATGAAATAAAAGATCCTGATTTTTCAGATTCCAACCGAGATTTAAAAGCAAAAAGAAGACTATTGAAAATGATTGAAGATTAAGATTAAATGAAAGTACGTATCGTCATCATCGTAATTTGTTTGAGTATTCTATCATGAGCAATGTGTTCGTGAGGTAATTAATGTGTTAAAAACAATCTGATACACAGATTATTCCTTTTCCCAATAAAAGTATTATCGAAGAAATAAAGTAACTTTGTACAATTATGGTTAATCTATTTTGTTTATGAAGAAGTGGCAGAAGATGATAAATAAGATTGTATTGATGGAAATCATAATGCTATCCAATAGTTCTGTGATATTCGCCCAAAGCAAAAAATACAATCCATATTACTACCCTAAATTGAGAGAATACGTTGACTGCAATCAAATTGATTTCAGTTCTGAATATAAGAAATGGCTTATACCGGACAACTCCGAAAAATTTGTCGATATTACTCATGAACTTTTGGGAAACGGGTATGTATTCGAAAGGGCATTGTTCAACTCAGAACAATTCACGTATGAAAATATAGATGGTGAGTCATACTACAAGGAAACTTCATTTAACGGAATACTTGGTGACAAATATACCCGGATTGAAATATTTATCCATCCGGAAGTTGAACGTATAGATTCCCTAACATTCACGGTAAATGGTAAAACAAAAGTGGGAAAGAATATATGTGATTTTATAGGAGAAATATTTATTGAACATATATACAAGGTATGGGAAAGGGCTAATGACCCGGATAGTCCTAATTATTATGTCATGGTGTGCAACTATTTGTTTACGGAAGATAAAGAGCAATTCGGAACTGGATTTTTCAAAGGCACATATGGTGCATATTGCTATATAGACGAAGCCAATAAAAAGGTATGTTTGGATATAGATGCAGGAGGTGGCGAGTTAAATAATCGCAATTATGTCGGTATATGGCAAAGCTATAAAACCAAAGCTGTAAAAAGATGCATTTGGGGGGATTATCGCCTGCCATATACTTTTGATTTTGATATTGGTGACGAAGATATGCATGTTAATCCCAAATACAATAGTCCTGAATGGGAAGAATGGCAATCTGAAATAGTTAACCCTGAAGAAAAAAAACATTGGTGGGAAGATTCTCAGAAGGAGGGTTGTCGATGAAATTGACAAATAAGGAAATCAAAACAATTGGTCTTTCCTCTTTCAGAAGATGTCAGCGAAAAAATGTAAGCATAAATACTTTTGTTGAAGATATATCCAGTGGGCTTGATAACTACTAACAAAGAATTATAAACTATGACAGCATCAGAATTTGTAACCGCAATTAAGGCTATCACTCCAAACGAATGTGCGTTCTCGATGATGCCTGAAGGTTTTGCTCAAATCTATTTGGAGGAGTTATTTATCGGGAATAATAAAGCGCATACCATTATAAAGCAGAATGATGCTGTTATAGATTTGGTTTGCAACTATGATGTGTCCAAGTTAACAATAATGATATTCCGTTTCAATAAATCTGATGAGTTGAAAGAAACAGAACGGTTTATTTTTTTTGGATGGCGGGAGGCTTTCCCGCTTGCCATTCTTAAAGAAACTGGCGAGGTTGTAGAAATGGACTGGGCAGATGATGAACGTATTATGAGTTATATCGCCAAAGATCAACAAACATTTCTTGACCTTCTTTTTGCTTTGGAAGAAAATAGTTTATCTGGCATTATTTCAAAAAAGAACAAATGGGATATAGAACATCTTATCAGTGTTGCAGGTGGTGTTAAATATAAAGAGAACGTGATGGAGTTATTCATAGCGTATAAAAAAGGGGAATAAACTATTAAACATGAGATAAATGAGAAGAAAAATTGTCATAATGCTGATAAACTTAGGTCTTGGTCTTTTTACAGTATCTATGTTTTTAATTAGTGCCAGAGAAACACACATCTCTGAAACCCGGGATAATATTACCTGTGATATAATTAAATTAGACCTGGAATACAGTTCAAGGCAACATCCAACGGCAACTCTTATTTACCAAAATAAAGAGTACATCACTTATATAAATAGCGTTGATAGTTTGCAAATCGGTTTAAATAACACTACATTCTTTTATGATGAGTTGTTTGATAGGGTCTTTTGTCGTAATTCAGGTATTGCAAAAGCACGGCTCTTTCATTTAAGCTTAGATAAAGGCACATAATTCCCCCACCCACTTCTTATGGGAAGTAGGGATTTTGTTATGATTGATACCCAAAACGTTACGAATCCTCTGAAATTACAAATTATCTCATTTTTGATCCAGCATATGTATCATTGCGGTAAAGTCCAAAGAAAGTTCTCTAATAAGTTCGGCCGTTCCCTTAGCCTTGTCGGAGAGCTTTTTCCTTTTACCTTTCCATATAGAAAGTATTGCCAGTACTATCCTCTGTATCGTGTCAAGGTTTCTGGCGGACCTTGCACTATTCCGCCTGATGAAGTCCTGCCTCAGGTTGCGGTCAAGGTCCCAGTGCATGCTTTCTATTGCCCAATGCATTCTGGCTATTGTACTCAGCCGCCTGGCACTTCCGTGAAAACTGGAGACATAGAACCTCCTCTCGGAAGATTTCTGACCATCAGATTTTCTCTCCGTTGCAGTCCGTATTTCGACAACCGTCAGATTTCCATTCCACTTTTTCCTGTCCGTAATCAGGTCATTTCCACGAAAGATACGGCATACTCTGGTCTCTATTCTGCCATGTTCAAGAAAAGGGCCTTCCGAATATACATCCACAGGCTCTGCAAGTTCGACATTGTCCTCAACCCCATATCGCAGAGTTCTCTGGTTTGCCTTCAGCTCGATAAGGAAATCACCGCCTTTTTCCCGGATTTTATCTATGATGGCTTTCTGGAAGGACATGGCGTCTGCCGTAACTATGCATCCTGACACATCCACCTTGTCCAACAGTTTGGGTACGGAAGTTATCTCGTTGCTTTTTTCTTCACACATGTCCGTGGCAAGGGTGAAACCTCCTTCAAGGGAATAGGCGGATACGATGTCGGGGGTGCGTCCGTTTTCAAGTACCGTCCCTCTCATTGCCTTGCCGTCAATACAGAGGATGTCTCCGGCACAACCGACAAGCTCATCATGGAAGGTGGAGGTAAATTCAGACATCCGCTCAGACATGGCTTCATCATCAATATGTTTGAATATACGGCAGAGCGTAGGTTCAGAAGGCACACCGTCCAACAAAATTCCTAAAGAGCGGAAGCGTTTCAGATTACGCTCGCCGAATCTGATTATATCCGGTCTTGTCATACACTTGCCCAGCCGTCCGAGTATTACAAGGAGAAGAATATCTTCCAGCTTGTATTTGTAGTTTCCCTTGTCTGTCCTGCGGTAATCCGGCACTGATTTCACAAATTCTTTCAGATGTTTCATTATGCTGCCACGACGGCAGAATGCATGTTTCTTTTTTATATATTAGACATGCAAAATGTTGCATATCAGCAAAATAAATCTTATTTTCGCATAGCGAAAATTAAGGCGGAAATCAAAAAACGACCTCTGTCGCATTTGATTTCCGCCTACAAAAATAATTTTATATGAACGATAAAAAGAAACACCGGAAGCGGTGCTTCCTGCATCGCTGTGCGCAAAAATAATGGTTTTTCGGAGAATAACAAGGATTATAGAGGTTGTTTTAAATGAAAGAGCCGTGATTAAAATGAAGCTTTGTTAGAATGTTTTGATGTTTTCTCAATTTGTTTTATTATATTTGCGCCAAAATTAAAACATTTTACACGATGGCTGAGTTTAATCAGATTAAGGTAGTATTGGTTAAGAAGAAGAGAACTGGAAAATGGCTTGCAGAGCAGATTGGTAAAAGCAACTGTACTGTGAGCAAGTGGTGTTCAAATGCAGCACAGCCAGATATCCCTACTTTATCAAAGATTGCCGAGGTTTTGGAAGTTGACATAAGAGACTTGCTTGTTGGCAACGAAGGGTAATAATTCCCAAGTTTGACGAGTAAGCGTTTTTGATGTGTCTTCACATAATCGTTACAGAATTTCAATTATGAGCACCATAAATAATCTTCAGAATTTGGTTAATCGCTTCTTGGAAGCAAAAACAGACGGTAGCCTCGAAGGTGCGTCGGAAGCAACCATGCGAACATGGATTGACGAACTTCTATCTGTGTTCGGGTGGAATGTGCAAGATACTCATCAGGTTCTTACAGAGCGTACATTAGACAAAGAGGAGCGTCAGAAACTAAAAGCAATTGGTTCTACAAATGTACGTCCAGACTACACTCTTGTAAATGGCAAAGTACCTTTGGTATTCGTAGATGCAAAAAATCTTGATGTGAACATTGAAACAGGCAAGGATGTTGCTTTTCAGATTCGTTCCTATGGTTGGTCTATAGGAGCTCCTTTTTCAATCGTTACCAACTTTGAACAGTTAGCTATTTATGACTGCTCTTATATGCCGCGTATTAACGATGAAGCAAATTATGCAAGACATTTTTATGCGACAGCAGATGAATATGTTGAAAAGTTTGATACTTTAGACACATTCCTCTCTCGTACCAATGTTCTGGCTGGTAATGTAAAATTTATCCAGCAGAAAGGAAACGCTCTTGACGAAAACTTCTCAAAGATGCTTGGTGAGGCTCGTATAGCATTTGCCAAAGCCATTATAGACCAGAACGAAATTGAGAGTGTTAATGTACTCAGTTATTATGTACAAACAATCATAAACCGAATTCTGTTTATACGAGTATGCGAGTCACGAGGATTGGAAGTTGATGGGTTATTGAACAAGTTTGCTCAGGGTAATTTCTGGGAAGAATTTAAGAATAGCTCGTATGGTGATTTCTATGACCATTATGATGGACCTATGTTCAAGAAGATTCCTTCATTGCAATCTTTGCAGATAGATAATGGTGTATTTGAATCTTTCCTTGCAAATCTCTACTACCCATCTCCTTACCGTTTTGATGTTATCCCATTGAAAACGCTAAGCGATATATATGATCTTTTCCTTGGCTACCAACTTGTGGTTGATGGCTCGTCTGTAACGGATGAACTCAAGGCAGAGTTTAAGAAAAGCAACGGAGCCGTAACAACACCAGAGGCTCTTGTCAATCAGGTCATTGAATGTACTATACCTTTCAACACTATAGCCAACCTTACTATTGAGCAGATTTTTAATCTCAAAATCATAGATATAGCTTGTGGTAGTGGTGTGTTCCTTGTTGGCGCATACGACTATCTGATTAAACAGATAGAAAAGAAACTTGAGCGTAATCAGGACTGTGATGCAGAACTCTATGCAGATTTGGAATATCCCGTGTTAAATATCAACGGCAGACGTAAACTCATTAACAATTGCATCTATGGTGTTGATATAAATCCTGAAGCAGTGGAAGTGTCTAAGATGTCACTTTGCTTACGTCTTATTGATAACTATTCTCCAGAGGATTTTGATGCTGTCGGTTTGCTCGGTTCCCAGATACTCAAAGGTATTGGTGCAAATATCCGTTGCGGTAACACCTTGGTTGGTACAGACATTGAGCAGCATTTTCCTGCGATTGCAGACAACATGAGGGAACTCCAGGAAACAAACGCTTTCGATTGGGAATCGTCATTCCCCACTGTGTTTGAGAATGGTGGCTTTGACTTTGTAGTAGGTAACCCTCCATATGTGGAAGTAAAGAACTATAATGTTGGCTTACCTCACATGGCTGCTTACATAAAGAGATTCTATTCTTCAAGCAAGAATGGAAAGATTGACCTTGCAATTCCTTTTATTGAAAAAGGTATCAACCTACTTAATGCTAATGGTCGTTTAGGCTTTATCGTACAGAAACGATTCTTCAAGACAGAGTACGGCAAAGGCATTCGTGAGCTTCTTACAACTCGTAGGCTGCTGAACGGTGTGCATGACTACGAAGAAACAGATCTCTTCGCTGGCAGACTTACCTACGTAGCAATTGTTGTGTGTGATAATAATCGTGAAAACAACAACCATGTATGGTATTACAATTCTTGCTCGAATAAAAACATGTTGTTAAGTGCAGATACTTTGTCTGACACTCCTTGGAATTTTGAAAACGCTCAGATGAATGCCTTACGTATACGTTTGACGAAGAGCTTAGGCACATTAGAGGACGTGTGCAACGTAAAAGTTGGCGTGCAAGTTCTATGGAATGATGCCTTCCAAATTCATGTTGATAAGATAGAGAATGACCTTATCTATGGCCACAGCGTCATAGACGAGCATATTGTTATTGAAAAAGATGCTTGTAAACCACTTTTGTGTAATGAGCATTTTGCACCACTGACAAAGCGAGACTATACGACATACGCATTATTCCCATACGATGTCACAGACGATGGAGAAGTAACCGAACTGAGTATCAATGATATTGAAGATAGATACCCTCGTGCTTACAATTACCTAACAAAGCATAAGGCACTTATTACGTCAAGTGTCCAGACATTGCCAGAAAAGAACAAATCTTATACTGCGGCTGAACATTGGCATTTATTCACTCGTGCCAACAATCATGGTGCAGTTTACAAGAAACTTGCAGTACCAATGACGGCTCAGTACCCACAGGCAGCCGTAATCACAGATACACATGTGTATTGTGACAATGCTAATATGTTTTTCGTTCAGGTTTCTGACATGACAGAAGAGAAACTTTACGCATTGTCCGCTATTGTCAATTCTACTATCTTCTGTGCCTTTGCTCGTTCGATTGCGAATCCACAGCAAGGTGGATATTACAAGTTTAACAAGCAGTTTCTTAATCCAGTGCCAGTTCCTAAAGATGCATTCGTAGAATGTAAACCTCAGATAAAGAAACTTGCAAAGGTGGCTAAGAGAATCGAAGAAACCAACGAACAAATCCGCACAAGCATCGGTGGACAGACAACTGGCCTTGAAAATTCGTTGAAGTCGCTTTGGGCAGAACTTGATCAGATTTGCGATAAGCTCTATGGTTTGAACATAGAAGACAAAGGCATCATTTATTCAACTCACAGGTTTGACAGAAATCCTTATGGACAAGAAGATTAAAGCACTCATAGAGAAATACTCGGACAACGAAGCATTACTGATCCAACTCGTTGTAACTGCATTTGCTAGATTCAATCACCTAGAACTTGGCAATGGTTATCTTTCTGCATTTGTTGATGCTGAAAATGATGAACTCGAAGCAGACATTGAACTCCTTGCAGCTCAATGTACGATAGAAAATGTTATCAGTTTATTTGAGTTAGCCATTCCTGATGCAGAAAAGACTGCCAACGGAGCTGTTTATACACCTAAGTACATTCGTGATTACATTGTTCGTCAGGTTATGCATTCTGTCGAAAAGCCTTTGGCAGAATGCCTTTGTGCCGACATCTCTTGTGGATGTGGCGCATTCCTATATACGTTAGCAGAGTACATTCATGAGCATACCGGAGAACAGTATAGTAACATTTTTGCCCACCTTTATGGAGTTGACATTAGCGCAACTAACGTAAATCGTGCAAAGATAATGCTTGCTCTTGTTGCTTTACAGAATGGTGAAATCATTCAGGAGGATGTGTTCAACCTGTTTACTGGAGATTCGCTTACTTTCGACTTCCGAACAATGCCGAATGTTGCGAACAACAATGGTTTAGACATTATTGTCGGCAATCCTCCATACGTCCGTTCAAAGCACATTGACAAAGAAACGAAGAAGAACCTTCCTCTCTGGAGTACCTCAAAAGTTGGAAATGCAGATCTCTACATTCCTTTCTTTGAGATAGGTTTGACAGCATTGAACGAGAATGGATTACTTGGCTACATTACTGTAAATACATTCTTCAAAAGTGTAAACGCACGTACTTTACGAAACTATTTTGCAGATAATCACCTATCATTGAGTATAGTTGATTTCGGGCAGCAACTTGTCTTCAAAAAGAAACTGGCATACACTTGTTTGACTTTCATGTCAAAAAAGCAAAGCGAATCATTGCTTTACGTTAAGGCTGATGTAGCTGACGTTGAAGCACAGAAGAACTTTGTTTACAGTAGAATCAATTACTCTTCATTAGACAATCATCGTGGATGGCATTTAAATAGAAACGAGGTACTTGAAAACATCCGTCTCATTGAGAATGCAGGAGAGGCACTTGGCGATAAATACGTTATCAAGAACGGTATTGCTACGCTCGCTAATGACGTGTTTATCTTCCGTCCTGTGCGTACAGATGATAACTATCATTACCTTGTTCGCGAGGGAAAGGAATATGCTATTGAGAAAGGTATTTGCCGAGACATCATAAAGCCGAACATTTTGAAGAGTGAGGCAGAAATAAGCGAGAAGGAGGAAAAGATCATTTCTCCTTACGATGCAGAATGCAACGTGATAGCAGAGGATTTCTTTTTGGCATATTATCCTAATGCGTATAAGTATCTTCTAGATTGCCGTTATGTTCTTGATAAGCGAGATAAGGGTGAGGGTGAATATGAAGCATGGTATGCTTTTGGACGTACCCAGGCAATTGCCGACTCTGGCAAGAAGTTGCTTTTCCCTTATATGAGTGACCTTCCGCATTTCGTCTACACCTCTCAAAAGGACATGATGATTTATTGCGGTTATGCCATCTACAATGAATCGGAAACAGAATTGCTGTTCTTGAAAAAGGTCTTGGAATCAAGTGTATTCGACTACTACATGAAGAATACGAGCAAACCATATTCGACTGGTTATTACTCGTATGCAAAGAACTACGTTAAGTCGTTCGGTATCTATCCATTTACAGCAGAACAGAAGCAACATCTTCTCTCTTTGAAATCAAAAGAAGAGATAGATGAATATATCCGAGAAATTTATCAAGTAGCAATATAGTAACGAAGTAATTCATACTGATAGAATATGTACATAGTTGATTCCGACAATAATAAACTTATTCCTGCTCAATCAACCTCCTTCAAGGATCAGAATATTAAGGAAAGGCAGCATCTGCAGGAATGGATAGCCAAGAACCCAGAAGTGCTTGGCGAAAAGTTACTTATCATCCAGAAAGAGTTTGATGGTTTCTCTGACACTCGTGAACGTCTTGACCTGTTGGCACTTGACGATCAAGGAAACGTTGTTGTCATTGAGAATAAACTTGATGACTCTGGACGTGATGTCACATGGCAAGCTATCAAGTATGCATCGTATTGTTCCAGCCTCTCAAAGGAGGAAATCATTGAGATATACGCTAAGTATCTTGGAGAATCGAAAGATATTGCTATCGAAAAAATCTGTGCATTTTATGATATAGATGATCTTGAGGAGATGGATTTGAACCTTGAGAATACTCAGCGCATATTCTTTGTTGCTGCCAATTTCCGCAGAGAGATAACATCTTCCGTACTCTGGCTTCGCAACTACGGAATTGATGCTCGCTGTTACAAGGTATCGCCTTTTGTCTATAACGGCAAACTACTTGTTGACTTCGACCAAATCATTCCGATGAAGGATGCAGAGGACTATGTTATCAAGATGGCAGAGAAGAAAAAGGCCGAGACGACACAAGCAGCAGCTACCCGTCAACGGCATAACGAACGTTCGGAGTTCTGGCAAAAATTCATTGACTACAACCAACAAGTCAACGGAGATTATGCAAGTTCAGCAGGAACACCCGACAGTTGGTTAGGAAAAGGTGGCATTGGCATCCCTGGTGTAAGTGTAAATATCGTCATTAGTAAAACATTCTCACGAACAGAAATTTACGTCAATACGGGTGACAAGGACTTGAATAAACGCGTCTATGATTACTATTACAGTCAAAAGGACAAGTTAGAGAATCAATTAGGCACTCTTGACTGGCAAAGACTTGACGATAGAGTAACATGCCGTATTGCCCAAGCAAAGTCTCTGACATATTGCAACGAGGATGACCATCAGGAAATTTTCGAGTTCTTCACAGAGCGCACTTCAGCTTTTATCAAAGCCTTCAATCAAGCATCTAGGGGATTTAAGAAGTAGTGTCAGATTATGTTCCCAATATATCCCCATACGCTTTTTCTAACTTTGAATACAATTTGTCGATTTACCTAATATAACCAAAGAATAAAGATGATAAATATTTATCAAACATTATTGTACAAACAGTCAGAAGATTATCTTTTATTCCTTGATCCTCTGGTAAAAACTCGTTATTCTAATGAGTATAAAACATGTGCTATAATGCGAGATCGAGGTTCAAAAGCAGACTATGTTCAAACATATCTTTATGATACTGAACAAGTTTGGAACCTTGTAAACAGAACTATAGAAAATGGGCAGTGGTTCTCTAGTATGTATTTAAGTTGGGTCTTATACGAAACAGACCTTGTTCAAAATAAGATACTATCTAGATTTTCTTTATTCTGTTCCCTTGTTGAAAGCAATTTATATCGTCGTATAATTGAGAACAACAGGTATGAATGCTATGGTTTTTGTATGTCTGTTTTAGTCCTTTTAGACAAGATGTTCCTACTTAGGTTTCCTAGTGACTATAAATACTCTTTACTTAAACTGGCGGTAGAAGGTCTTGTTTCTTACATATATTATCATAAAGATGAAAACGTACTTTGGGACGCAGAAATATATTCAAGTTATGCAAGACTCTTTGATATATTTCGAGCAGAAATGACCGCAATTCTAATGGACAACAATCTTGGTTCGTATGCTCAATATAGTTATTGCTATGGTATGTTTGAAGCATTTAAAAGTTGTCCGATTGAAACTTCATACAAACTAGAATATCACAAAAATGCGTTAATGATGCAGCAGAATCAAACTGTTGTTGGTGTGACAAGTGACTCAATGGACGCTAGCCTTAGAGATGCTGTATCATTAGGAGAACAGCAATTTTTAGGTTTTGCAACCAAAATGCTTCAATATAATATAGTAAAGCAGGACTCATTGGTAGGATTATCAGTTTTTTTGAAAGAGCTTGATTCTGCTCATAACTGTCGTATTCAAGAAGAAAACGGATTTGAAAATATAAAATGTTTAGAACGTTTCTTCCAAATTGAACCATATGATAAATATGGATATATTCAACCTCCATACAAAAGAACATCTATTACCTATGATAGATTATTGGAGGAGATTGGAGTTTGCGAGGCTAACTGTAATCAAAAACAATTAGATAATGGAGAGATTGTGATTTCAACAGACAATATAAGCCTATTTCCAAAATTCCATTTGCATCATGAATATAATAAAATAATATCAACAGCCATTCTTTTTATTCGAATCACTATAAGACAAGATAAGTCCATGAAATCTATTTCTGTCTTAGGTATCAACTTGTATGAATTATATCGAGATGTATCTAAATCTGGTCTTTTTTTTAATATTCCCTGTGTTGTCGGTATTTGGGACGCTAATTATTCAGGTGCGATGCACCATCTTCTTTTGTTGGTTGGAACAAATTATGATATAATTAATGGTTTCAAAAACTAATAAATAACAATTATGCAAGATCTAACATTAATATCAAAACGGCATCAACGTTATGAGCGTGGAGTGCCTGTCATGGGGATGCAGCATTGCGGTAGAGCCCTAATTATCAAAAACTCTGATTTTAGAGAATTAACGAAAGGTGCACCAGTAACCCCAACCGAAGGTTTTTTGGTGCGAATGATTAATACAGATGTACGCGATGCAATGGGAAATTATCAAGAGATGATGCAGCCCAAATTGATGACATTAGTATCAGATACAACGAACAAAATTGAACTAAAAGGAGTCGCACTTACCATGATGGGTATTAAAACGGTAGATTTTAGTGATTATTCCATAACACTACATCTTGTTAACCGCATGGTAGCTAAGTGTGTTCTTCACATGCTGGATAGAGGCATTGATATAGAATACCTTGACATTCAGCCTTAATTCTAATACCGAAACAATTCAGGTTATAATTTTAACAATCAAATAATTATGATAACATTTACAGAACAAGAGAAAGCGGTAATTATGTTAGGTACTGCCTCCATAACTGAAGCTGATGGATATGGTCAAGAACCGACTCCTGAAGAAATGAAGTTCGTTCAATTTGTACAACGAGCAATCAAGCCTACACAAACCGCATATCAACTTTTTCAGAACTATTTTCACAACCCAGTTAGTGCATATAGTCAGATTAAGAATATTTCAATCGCAAAAAAACGCATGATTAAAACATTCTTTGTATATATGTGCACATGTGATGGACCTATTAACGAAGGGGAGCAGCAGGCGTTAGACCTTCTTGATACGTTGTGTGATTTCCCATATATGAGTATGGGTGAAATCGAGAACGAATATAAGATGTTTTTTGGACTATAGTATTTCTACTATTGCGATTGATAAAAAAGGCGCATCACCCACTACGGATGGTGCGCCAATTTTAATAGAGAGTAGGTAACCATTCTATTCTTCGCCTTGACACACATTGCAGCCTAACCTATTGAATTTAATTATATACACCGTTCCCCGATAGACTCGGATTTTAAATTTTGGGATAAAATTAAGAATCATATTCACTCTAGTAAGAATTAACTAATATGGTCATATCTTGATAAATTCTTAAAGAATGAGGTAACCATTCTATTTTCCGCCACGACAATTTTATCGGCTGTTTTTCAGCCGATAAAATAAAAATGTCCGCAAGAAAATAGTTTAGTTTTAACATTCCGATTTATAAAAACATGGCAGAAGGACCTTCTTGTCGCAGTCCTTACCATGAAGAATACATTCAAACAAGTGCTTCAGGTAATCCTGAGGGGCTATATCATTAAGCTTGCAGCTTTCTATCAGAGAAAAGATGAATGCCGAGTTTCCTGCTGCATCCTCACTGCCTATGTTCATACAGTTCTTGAGCAGCAGCTTTACAGGTTTCATCCTTTGCTCACAGAGGTTGTTCGATATTTCCGCAGAACCGTCCTTGAGGATATTTTTCAGGGATTTCCACTGGTTTATCGTATAGTTCACAGCCTTTCTCATCAGTTCGTTTGCCATGAGTTTGGTATCCTGCATCATCATGACCACCTTATGATGGATACGTTCAAGAATAGGTCTCGTAAGCTTAAGTCTTTTTTCCTTAATCTGCTCACCGCTGAGTTTCATTGTGCGGAACAAGTCTTCATTTCTGAACATATCACCGATAGGGTCTATTATATCCATCGCAGTTCTGTCTGATGGCAAGGCATCGACCCACAGCCTCTTGCAGTGTGTCCAGCATCCTATATGAAGCACCTTTGAGTCTTCTCCGTCG
>NZ_DS981463.1 GCF_000154845.1 Phocaeicola coprocola DSM 17136
GACCGTATCTGGCGATTGACGAGACCTCACTCTCCAACGGTGAACTTTACACCTTTGTAACCAACCGTGATGCCTGTACGAGAGAGTGCTCCCTGGTAGCTGTCGTGGCAGGAACTAAATCAGAGGATGTAATAGCTGTGCTGCAACGAATTGACGAGGAAAGCCGTTATGCCGTTAAAGAAGTGACACTTGACCTTTCAGACTCCATGCGCAAGATTGTACGGACTGCATTTCCTGAAGCCAGCCGTGTAATAGACCGTTTTCACATTCAGAAATTAGCTTGTGATGCCGTGCAGGAATTACGCATCAAACACCGTTGGGATGCCATACAGCAGGCCAATGAGGAAATGGAAGAAGCTAAGCGGAAGAACGAAGATTATGTCCCATACCGATATTCCAATGGCGACACCCGTAGGGAATTACTTATACGCTCCCGGTATCTGCTTTTCAAGTCAGCTGATAAATGGACGGAAAAACAGAAGCAAAGGGCAGCAATCCTATTTGAGGAATACCCTGACATCAAAAAGGCATACGGTTTGTGCCATTCCCTGCGGATGATTTTCTCTAAGAACACCATAAAGGACGCTGCACGTTTGGCTATGGCACGATGG
>NZ_DS981462.1:0-1650 GCF_000154845.1 Phocaeicola coprocola DSM 17136
CCGCTTGTAGGCGCACGGTTTCAGGTACTATTTCACTCTTCTGTTCGAAGTGCTTTTCACCTTTCCCTCACGGTACTGGTCCACTATCGGTCTCTCGGGAGTATTTAGCCTTACCGGATGGTCCCGGCAGATTCACGCAGAATTCCTCGTGTTCCGCGCTACTCAGGATACCGCTATGCTTCGTCTTGCTTAGAATACCGGGCTGTCACCGTCTTCGGCCGAACTTTCCAAATCGTTCTTCTCGCAAAATTTCTTGCAACAACGCGGTCCTACAACCCCGTCCATGCCGTAACATGAACGGTTTGGGCTCTTCCCCGTTCGCTCGCCACTACTGGGGGAATCATTGTTATTTTCTTTTCCTGCAGGTACTAAGATGTTTCAGTTCCCTGCGTTAGCCTCCATCATTGATGGATGTTACCTCTTCAAGGTAACGGGTTGTCCCATTCGGAGATTCACGGATCAAGGGTTATTTGCACCTCCCCGTGACTTATCGCAGCTTATCACGTCCTTCATCGCCTCCGAGAGCCAAGGCATCCGCCATGCGCCCTTTCCTACTTTCCTTATCACGTGCACACTATATATTATAGTGCGGGATGATATATACTTTTAGCTTTCGTACTAAAATTACTTTTTGCTTGTTACATCATGTCATAGACCTATCTTTATGGTGGAGAATAACGGATTCGAACCGTTGACCCCCTGCGTGCAAAGCAGGTGCTCTAGCCAGCTGAGCTAATCCCCCGTTTTTTGCGGCTGCAAAGGTAAGCGTTTTCCTTCGTTACTGCAAATTTTTAAGGAAGTTTTTTCTTCCTTTTTTTTCGGGTAGTCCCAGGCAGAGTTGAACTGCCGACCTCTACATTATCAGTGTAGCGCTCTAACCAACTGAGCTATAGGACTAGCTTTTGTGATTCAGTTCAACCTAGTCTGTTACCGACTCGGCTTCATCTTTCTCTCTTCTATATCGTTAAACAAACTCCCATGCAGCACAAGGGACAAAACCCTTATTCAGGTCACGCTCCAGAAAGGAGGTGTTCCAGCCGCACCTTCCGGTACGGCTACCTTGTTACGACTTAGCCCCAATTACCGGTTTTACCCTAGGGCGCTCCTTGCGGTTACGCACTTCAGGTACCCCCGGCTTTCATGGCTTGACGGGCGGTGTGTACAAGGCCCGGGAACGTATTCACCGCGCCGTGGCTGATGCGCGATTACTAGCGAATCCAGCTTCGTGGAGTCGGGTTGCAGACTCCAGTCCGAACTGAGAGAGGTTTTGGGGATTGGCATCCCGTTGCCGGGTAGCGGCCTTCTGTACCTCCCATTGTAACACGTGTGTAGCCCCGGACGTAAGGGCCGTGCTGATTTGACGTCATCCCCACCTTCCTCACATCTTACGATGGCAGTCTGGCCAGAGCCCTCAGCTTAACCTGTTAGTAACTGACCACGAGGGTTGCGCTCGTTATGGCACTTAAGCCGACACCTCACGGCACGAGCTGACGACACCATGCAGCACCTTCACAGACGCCTTGCGGCTTACAAGTTTCCTCGTAATTCGTCTGCAATTTAAGCCCGGGTAAGGTTCCTCGCGTATCATCGAATTAAACCACATGTTCCTCCGCTTGTGGCGGGCCCCCGTCAATTCTTTTGGAGTTTCAC
>NZ_DS981462.1:1750-99151 GCF_000154845.1 Phocaeicola coprocola DSM 17136
CCGTAGGACCTTCACCCTTCACGCTACTTGGCTGGTTCAGGCTCTCGCCCATTGACCAATATTCCTCACTGCTGCCTCCCGTAGGAGTTTGGACCGTGTCTCAGTTCCAATGTGGGGGACCTTCCTCTCAGAACCCCTATCCATCGCAGGCTAGGTGGGCCGTTACCCCGCCTACTACCTAATGGAACGCATCCCCATCGTTTACCAATAAATCTTTAATGGTGTTATCATGCAATCTCACCATACTATCAGGTATTAATCTTTCTTTCGAAAGGCTATCCCTGAGTAAACGGAAGGTTGGATACGTGTTACTCACCCGTGCGCCGGTCGCCATCAAACTTAGCAAGCTAAGTTCATGCTGCCCCTCGACTTGCATGTGTTAAGCCTGTAGCTAGCGTTCATCCTGAGCCAGGATCAAACTCTTCATTGTAAAATATCTTTTTACTCTTGCGAGTACTTTTTGTCTCTGTTCAGGTGACCGAATGTTTCTTGATTGTTTAATCAGATTGACGGTTTTATCACTTCATCACGGATACACATTATTATATCACATGACTACTGCTTGTACTACATTTCGTTTGTTTATCTAAAGTCTTTCAAAGAACTATCTCTTATTTCTAAGCTTCCGTTTGTTAGCGAAAGCGTTTGCAAAGGTAAGAGGTTTTTTCTTAACCACCAAATTTTTTCGAAGTTTTTTTTTCGAAAAAATTTTCCAGCGGTCAGAAACCGGAGCCGCAAGCCCTTCTCGCTCCCTTAGCACCGCTAAGGTAAGATACAAGGCAACAACCGAAAAACCGGAAACCTCACGTTCACTCTGTCAATGCTTCAGCGCGTTTCTCTCTCGAAAGCGGGTGCAAAATTACGCACTTTTTCGCAAACTCCAACTTTTACACGACTTTTTTTTGACCGTTTCCCAAAGTTTTTTCGTAAGACACTGGAAAACAGCTATGTTACGCGGCATATTTTTTTACCGGACGCAGAAGGAGGAGGAAAACATGCACAATAATATTTATTGCGCGGGCGGGCGCATGTGCGCGGAGGAAAACACACCGCATTATCCGCAAAAAGCGGCACAATGGAAAAACAACGCCTTGTCTTCATTAAAACAACGGCATATTTTTACCTGAAATACACCACATAATAACTAATACTATTAGTACATCTCCCAACTCGTCATCAACATTCCAAAGAACATTTTACTGTGTACAAAATAAATCCTCGTAAAATAATCAGAACATATAAAAGAATACCGCTACAAAAGAATATCAAAAAACGATTCTAGATAAATTCATAAAATGAAAAAGGGATTTCACAAAAAAGCAAAATGAGAATTACACTATCTGACCAAAAATTTCTTCCTTTGTTTGATACAATTATAGAAACACATTTAATGAATACATTTAATGTTATGCCAAATTACCTAACAGTTTCCAACAATACCATATTGGTAAGAGTCTTAGATACCGGAATTGTCTACATCAGTTCAGACGGCAGCTACACAACTATGAAATTAATAAATGGTGAAGAATATACATTTTCCTTCAACCTATCAGCTTTTGAAAAAATCATAGAACAACAATTAAAAGACCATGCCAGTATATTTATTCGAGTAGGCAGAAGCCTTGTGATAAACAGCAACTTCATATATGTAATAAATATCAACAAACAAGAACTTATACTTGCTGATACAAAAACTTCTGCAAAGTTCATTTTGCATGTTTCGAAAGAAGCCCTGAAAGTATTGAAATCATTAGTTGAAAAATCAATCATTTAAAATATTAAATAATTATGAATAAAGAAGATAATGAAGTTTATTTCTTAGGAAAGAGTAAACCCGAACAGCATAGTAAGCGTATATATCTATATACACTCATATCATTAGCTATACTTGGAATAAGTGGATGGATATATTATAAAAGCACAATAAAAAAAACAGATAATACTGAAATGTTACAAACCGTATCCATTCATTCTAAGAAGACAATACTCAAGCGTCCTCGTTTTGATAAAGATAAAGACATTACAGCCTTTTATTCATGGATAGCCCAAAATTTGAAATATCCCAAAGGACTTGAAAATAAAGATGCAAAAGTCGTCATCAAGTTTACAGTAAATACAGCCGGCAAGCTGGAAAAATTTCAGATTCTTGAATCCCCAAAAGAGAAAGCTTTCGAACAAGCAGTAATAAGTCTTCTGAAAGAATCTCCACAATGGGCACCTGCCGAACTCACAGACGGCACCAAAGTCAACATGGAGTTCACCCTACCCGTTTCGTTTAAACCTGAAAAATAACCACTATGAAGCATTCTATCATTTGTTTTATCAGCCTGATGATGACTGTATTTTGTTATGCAAGAACTTCAATCTATCAACTTCCAAGCGATTCAACCGACTGGAAAGTCTATTACATGCAAGGAGAAGAATACCATCGAAAAGGGAAGCTGCAAAAATCTTTATCGAACTACAAAAAAGCACTCAGCATACATGTTTCTGATACGATCGTACATGCACTGGCCAATTGTTATTACCAAAGGGGGTACTACCAGCAAAGTATTGAGCTATATAATACATTTATAAAAGAAGACTCTTCGGAAATCAAACTGAATACTATCGCCAAATGCTACGACAAACTAGAAAAACCAGACTCTGCGCTTATATACCGCAAAATAATTGCAATGCAAGATATAGAGAATCAGAATAACACTATCGCACTTGCCCAAAATTTTTTAAGCATGGAGCAACCTGATTCTGCGCTGACATATCTATGCCGATACACCTCCATTGACTCTACCGACTTAAACATAAACAGACTGAAAGCATACGCATACAATCAGGCAGGATTGCACCAAGATGCTATCAAACTGTACCAGAAAATCAGACAATCCGGTGACAGACAGGCCAGTACGGAATATTATCTCGGACTATCGTATGCATACACAGACAGCCTCAGCCAAGCATACGATTGTCTGGTCCGTGCCAATAATCTATCAGAGAGGAAAAATGCTTACATTTTATCTCAACTGGGTGTAATAGGAAGTAAAATAGGCATGATAAAAGAAAGCCAGCAGGACATAAAAGATGCACTTGATCTCTTACAGCCCGACAAGCAACTGGTTATTTCTCTGTATGAAACAGCAGCAACAAACCACATTCAACTCCATCAATACAAGGATGCCATTGCCTGCTACGACAAGATTTTAAAAGAAAACCCAGAGAAGCTGCATATGCTATACCAGACGGCCTTCTTATACGGCAAATTGCAACAGCCTGAACAAGAGGCCGTCTATTACGAAAAATTCATCAAAGCGGTCGAGCAGGCCGGAAAGCCGAAGAAATATACAAATATGCTTCAAGATGCCGAAAGCTATATAAAAGAACTCAACGTAGAGAGATTTTTTCAAGGGAAAACAAACAAATAACCCAAACGTATGAAACGACTGATCATATTAGGCATTGTGATATGTGCGGGAACTCTTTGTACCCACCTGTCTGCACAAGTTATAGAAGGTAAGGTAACAGATGCTTCACAACAAGGAATAGACGGAGCAACAGTTATACTCCAGTCGGCCGACTCTGTATTTATCGAAGCAACGATAACCGACAAGGAAGGAAACTTCCATTTCCGTCAAAAACGGGAAAATTACTGTCTGACCGTACAACACCTGCTATTCCAGACAATAAGAAAATGTTTTCAGGAAAACAATATCCGACACCACATCATCATGCATCCTAAAGACAATCAGCTTCGTGAAATAATAATCGAAGGAGAAAAACCTCTGCTAAAAATGGAAGGAAGCAAACTGATATATGACATTACCCAGCTGACAAACACCAAGCTTGTAACCAATGCCTATGAAGTTATCAAAAACCTTCCCGGAATTATGGAATATAATGGAACTCTGACACTCGCAGGAAGTGGTTCGGTTAATATCTTATTAAACGACAAGGTATCTTCCATGACTTACGAGCAAATTCTTACACTCCTGAAAAGCATGCCAGCCTCACGAGTGGAGAAAGTCGAAATCATGTACACCACTCCCCCACAATATCATGTTCGTGGTGCATCCATAAATATTCATACCCCAAAGCATAAAACAGATGAAGGCAAATTACAAGGAGAAATCAACGGATCCTACAGCCAAAAGCAGCAAAGCGACGGAGAAGGTGGTATTACGCTAGCCTATACCTCCAAAAAGTTTGATGCAGATTTTACCTATCATTTTACTAATGAATACAGCCGTCAGGGTAATAGTGTGGAAACTCTCCATACAGTCGATGGCAACCAACACCATGTCTGCCAAAACTTCTCCGGAGAAGGTCGAAGCAACACGCATCTGCTAAAAATTGGCAGCACCTATAAATTTACTTCTCAAAGCAGCCTAAGTCTGGATTATACAACCAGTCTTACTCCTGACGATCAAAACACCCTGACAGCTTCCGGCAATCAGTTTGCATCTGAAAACATTTCCAACAGTCAAATCCAGGTACACAATCTCTCACTATACCTGACTTCAGCTTCCGGATTAAAAACCGGCGCAGATTATACTTACTACCGGAATATAGAGGATCAACATTTTCAAACACTTCAACCGGTTGAAGCTTTGCAGAAATTTCTCAGCTCGTCCAGGCAAGTGATTAACCGTTGCAAAATATACGCAGACCAACATCATATTCTCAATCAGGCATGGCAATTGGACTATGGCACTTCCTTTTCGTATGTAACCAACAGTAACCGGCAACAATACGATGCCCCAACAATGAGCAAACAGAATCTGGACTCCCGAATAAAGGAATACACCTATAATTTATATGCAGGCTCCGAATATAAATTCAACAAGAAACTAAGTTTAAGCGCATCCGTTTCGCTGGAGTTTTACAAAATGATGAATTATAAAAAATGGGCCATATACCCTACCCTACAACTTGGATACATTATTTCCCCTTTCCATTTGTTACAATTTTCATTCAACTCCGACAAGACATATCCAAGCTATTGGGTAATGAGTGGAGCCATAAACCATATCGACAATTACCAAGTAGCAATAGGCAACACTTACCTCAAGCCATACACCGATTATTCCGCCCATCTTAGCTATATATTAAAACGCAAATATATTTTTCAGATGCGCTACAGCCACAGACCTCATTACTTTACGCAAATGATGTACCTGCCTCCCAACGAACTGAAGTCCATATATAATTATCAGAACTGGGACTATATGAATCAACTTACATTTTCTTCCATCCTCCCCTTTAAAATCGGGAAATGGTGGAGTAGCCGACTATCGCTAAGCGCAATCCTGAAACACGACAAAGCCAGCCATTATTTTGATGCTCCTTTCGACCGAAAACAATGGACAGGAATAGGTATTTGGAATAACACATTTACACTATCCCAAAAACCGGATATAAAAATAGAACTCAGTGCCTTCGGACAAACCAAAGGAATACAGGGAAGTTATACGATAAAGCCTATGGGAAAGACAGATGCCGCTATCCGATATACATTTCTTAATCAAGCAGCTTCCATACAGCTGCGCCTAAATGACATATTCAATTCGATGAATCCATATACAACCATACGCAACGGAGTTCAAATTGCAGACATGAGCGTCAAACGAAACCAGCGCAGTTTGACCCTGTCTTTCAGCTATAAGTTCAAAGGATTCAAAAAAAAAGAAGTGAAAGAAATAGACACTCAAAGATTTGGATTATAGACTAATCTGCATACCAGAGAATGTACGTTTAAAAAGATGCAGAAGAAAGGATGAAAAATTGCTGAAAAAATAAAAAAAGATGCTGATGTTTTCAAGAAAAGATGCTGATGTTTTTCTGATGATTTCAGGGAAAGATGCCTAAAAAATAAAATGACATGCCAAAAGCCAAACAGTTGCTTCCGGCATGTCATTTTCTTCAATATCATTATAGCTGTTCACATTCCTGTAACCACAATGCTGAACTAGCATCGCTCGGCATACGCCAATCACCACGAGGACTTAAAGAAACAGATCCCACCTTAGGACCGTCAGGCAAACAAGAGCGTTTGAACTGTTGATTAAAGAAACGACGGCAGAAATTTACAAGCCACTTCTTTATTGTTTCTTTATCGTACACATCACGGAAAGCAATCTCTGCCAAATAGAAAATCTTTGCCGGACGAGAACCGAAACGCAAGAAATGGAAAAGGAAGAAATCATGCAATTCGTAAGGTCCGACCAAATCTTCTGTTTTCTGCTTGATATTTCCATTTTCATCTGCAGGAATCAGTTCGGGACTGATCGGGGTATCGATAATATCGAGAAGCGTTGCACGTGATTTTTCATCCACTCCGGTTTCTGCTACCCAAGTAACCAAATACCGAACCAGTGTTTTCGGTATACTTGCATTTACTCCATACATAGACATATGATCACCATTGTATGTAGCCCAGCCCAGTGCCAGTTCGGAAAGATCGCCTGTACCAATTACCAGTCCTCCTACCTTATTTGCATAGTCCATCAGAATCTGAGTACGCTCACGAGCCTGACCATTTTCATAAGTTACATCATGAACAGATATGTCATGATCAATATCTTTAAAATGCTGGATGCAAGCATCGCGTATACTGATTTCTTTCGTCGTTACCTGCAATGAACTCATCAAATCCAAAGCATTATGATAAGTACGGTCGGTTGTTCCAAATCCCGGCATCGTAATGCCGACAATACCCTTTCGGGACAATCCAAGTTTATCGAACGTTTTTACACATACCAGCAAAGCCAGTGTAGAATCCAATCCACCGGAAATGCCGACAACTACCGTTTTACATCCCGTATGTACCAAACGCTTAGCCAATCCCGCTACCTGAATTGAAAAGATTTCCTCACAGCGTTCATCAAGCAACTTACCTCCTGCCGGAACAAAAGGATGAGGTTCCACCGCACGTGTCAATGTAAAATCTTCATTCGCTTTAGTCATTTCAATTGGAATACGCTTTACCGGATAGTCTTTATATGTCCGTACGCTAGCAGCAAAAGTCGTATTCACCATTCGCTCTCCTCTCAAACGTTCGATATCAATTTCACTGACAACCAACTGTTCCTCAAATGAGAAGCGTTCGGAAGCAGCCAGTAGTGTTCCGTTCTCATAAATAAGAGCGTTTCCTGCAAAAACGACATCAGTAGTAGACTCTCCAAATCCAGAAGAAGCAAAAACATATCCAGCCAGACAACGAGCAGACTGCTGTGCCAGCAAAGAACGCAAATACTGATGCTTACTGATATTTTCGGTATCAGCAGACATATTGAATATTACATCAGCTCCTTTCAATGCCAAATGAGAACTTGGAGGGATGGTAGCCCATACATCTTCACAAATTTCTACGCCAAAACATAAATCTGTTGATTCAAATATCAAATCGGAACTGACAGGAACATGCTGCCCACATATACGAACCATCTCATCATCTGCATGTGCCGTTGATGGAGCAAACCAACGCTGCTCGTAAAATTCTTTATAGTTAGGCAAATATGTTTTAGGAACAATTCCCAATATTTTTCCACGCTGGCAGACCACAGCACAGTTCATCAAGGTAGAATTGACAACAACAGGCATGCCCACAATAGATATGATATCCAACTGACGAGTTTCATTCATAACCTGCATCAAAGCTATTTCTGCCTGCTCAAGCAATAAAGTCTGCCCGAACAAATCGCCACACGAATATCCAGTTAGATTTAATTCCGGAAAAATAATAACCTGTACGCCTTTCGAATCAGCTTCGACAATCAGTTTACTTGTCTGCTGAGCATTAAACTGGCAATCGGCCACCTTCACTAAAGGTATAGCAGCTGCCACTTTTACAAAACCATATTTCATATAAATTGTTATATAAATAGTGCATTACTGCAAAGATAGGAATTATTTATTGTTCACTATGAGAAAAATAAAAAAACTAACTTTGCTTTGGATTTTAAGAAAATCTTTATATCTTTGCCAAAGAATTAAAATTGTAACAATTACAAAATAAAAAGAATAACATGAACGTTTACGAATATCTGCTTAGCTATAACATCAAGCCATCCGTACAACGCATTGCTATTATGGACTACTTGCTAAAGCATCATACACACCCGTGTATAGATGAAATTTATTTAGCATTATGCAAAGATATACCCACCCTGTCGAAAACAACTGTATACAATACATTGAAGCTGTTTATTGAGCATGGTGCAGCACGCATGTTAACTATTGACGAACGCAATGCATGTTTTGACGGAGATACTTCTATGCATGCACATTTCCAATGCAAAACTTGCGGAAAAATATATGACATTCCAATGAAAACGGAAAGCGAAGAGGCAGACCTCTTACATAAAGATGGATTTCAAATAGAGGAAATACATCATTATTATAAAGGTATCTGTCCTGAATGTCTAAACGAGAAAAATGAAAATTAATGCCTGTAAATGGCAAATAAAATATTACTAATAACTAAAACTTTTTGACTTATGAAAAAATTTATCTGTACTGTATGTGGTTACATCTATGAAGGTGAAACAGCTCCTGAAAAATGCCCTTTGTGTAAAGCTCCAGCTTCTAAATTTAAAGAAATGGAAGAAACAGCAGAAGGTGGCTTGCAGTTTGTTGACGAACACGTTATCGGTGTAGCTAAAGGTTGCGACGACGAAATGATTAAGGATTTGAACAACCACTTCATGGGCGAATGTACAGAAGTTGGTATGTACTTGGCAATGAGCCGTCAGGCAGACCGTGAAGGCTATCCTGAAGTAGCTGAAGCTTTCAAGCGTTACGCTTGGGAAGAAGCAGAACACGCTGCAAAATTCGCAGAATTGCTGGGTGACTGCGTATGGGATACAAAAACTAACTTGGAAAAACGTATGAACGCTGAATGCGGTGCTTGCGAAGACAAGAAACGTATCGCTACTCGTGCTAAACAGCTGAACTTGGATGCAATCCACGATACAGTTCACGAAATGGCAAAAGACGAAGCTCGTCATGGTAAAGGTTTCGAAGGTCTGTACAACAGATATTTCAAGAAATAATAAATCCTTCCAATAATTAAGGTAGAAAGAGGCTGCTTATTCAAAGCAGTCTCTTTTTTTATTTACTCCCAACTATACCATATTAATAGCAATCAGTATAACTCTTTTGTCATCACTCTTCCAACACGAAATACACCCGTTCAATAACTTTAGACAATAATAGTCCTGATCTAGCTAGCTCCAACCCAATAAATAAACCTTGCAGTAACTCAAATCAAGGAATAGCTAGTTTTTATAGACAATAAAAAAGCGACCCTTTTTCGAGGGTCGCTCATTCTGCAATATATCTTTTTTATTAATTAGCAGCAGAATCTTTAGCTGCAGGAGCAGCAACAGGCTGATCGGTTGCTGCATCAGACTGAGGAGCAGCAAATCCTGCAGGAGCATTCAGAGGGTTAGTTTTCTGTTCTTTTACTGCCTGATCCATAATAACAGATGAAGCTTCGCTTGTGGTAGGAATAACATAAGCTGTAGCAACACTCACTACAACCATAAAAATAGCCAATCCCCAAGTAAGTTTTTCAATAAAATCTGTTGTTTTGCGAACTCCCATAATCTGGTTTGAAGCAGCAAAACTAGAAGAGAGACCTCCTCCCTTAGAATTCTGTATCAACACGACAAAACACATCAACACAGCTGCAAGTACGATTAATCCTACAAATAATAAATACAATGAATACATTTTCTTTTATTTTGATTTAGCGTTAATAATCAATTTTTCCAAAAATCTTATTTGGTCTGCAAAGTAAGCATTTTTTTTTGGATATTTCAAATTTAATTTTTTAATTATTTCAAGAGCTTTGTCATATCGTTGCTGTTTTACATAGATCTTAGCCAAAGTTTCAGTAAAATAATTTTCATCCGAACTTTCTTCTACTCTCGCTACCTCATCTTCTTGCTCTTGTATATCTGTTTCCTCCGGAACTTCATCTGTCGTATCTGATTCTTGCATCAAGTCATCCTCTTCCACCACAGCCAAGGTTTCAGAACCTGCTGACTGTTCAATAAAGTTATCAATCAAATCCTGGCCTTTCAACATGGCAGAAGAAGCAGGCTCTGCATCAGGTTCCTGCATCAAAATGGAAGTATAATCTACATTAACTTCTGCTGGCAATGGCAGTTCCATAGAAGTTTCCTCCGATAAATCCGACAAGAAACGGTCTATCAAATCTAAAGTCCGGTCAGTAGAGGAATCACTTGATACGTTTTTTTCAGAGGGGTGTTTCTTTATTACCAGACGCTCTCCTTCGATGTAATAGAAAAGAACACTTAAATCGGCTATATACAATGCACTTTTCCTTAATTCATCCTTGAAATCAGCATCCTGAAGCAAGAAGAGATTTTTCAGATAAAGTAACCGGACTGTCTGAAAATAAGGATAGCGAGCCAATAAATTTCTCAACTCAAACAAGCTATCCTTATTCAAATATTCCGGATGCAATATCCACTCATATAAACGTTGCTGCATCATTTGAATGAATTACCAGTTCGCTACTGTTGCATTAAATATTTGTTCCACTATTTCATCGATCATCTGGTTAACCAGATCTTCCTGAACAGAAGACAACTGCTGGCTTGCATTATACTCACGGCTCGCAGAAAATTGCTGTTCAAAATCTTCAGCATGATTTGTGTTATTCACGAAACGTACATTAACAGTCATTCTCAACTCAGCCATAGTAGAATAACCGTCGGAACCTACACCCTTATTATAAGCATCGTAGTTTGTAATCTCACCTGACAATTCCAAATCTCCCCCTTGTCTAACCTGTTTCAAGCGAGTTTGCTGCATGTATATATCCTGCAAAGCCGTATTAAACATCGACTCCATAGGTCCCCATACAAACGCTGCAGAACGGTTCGGGAAATTTTCGAAAGAAATTGTTTTTACCTTATCATAATTAATGGATGCACCATTAAACTTATATGACACAGTACATGCCGCCATTATACAGACAGCAACAGACAAAACAGAAACTAACTTATAATATTTTTTAATCAAGCCCATATTCTTTTATTTTTCGATAGAGCGTACGCTCTGATATTTTTAAATCATTCGCCGCATTCTTGCGTTTGCCGTGATGGCGTTCCAATGCTTTCCGAATCATTTCTTTCTCCACTTCATCCAAAGAAAGATTTTCTTCTACATATTCTTCTGTATCTTGAACTTCTGCTACTTCATCCGAAGAAACCTTTACTGGAGATATAGTATTTACAGACGAAACAGAAGGCTTTACAACAGGCACAGAAACCGGAGCGACCACTACTGGGGGGTCTTGTACCATTCCTACCGGATTCTGTAAATAATGTACAGTCGCAGTTTCCGTAGAATGATTTATCGGAGTTCCGGCACGTTCGGACATAATATCGTGAACCAGTTTTTTCAGCTCGGTTACATCGCGACGCATATCAAACAAAACCTGATAAAGAATTTCACGCTCGCTTTCAAAGCCTTTTCCTCCGGAAGTATTCTTCACTCCCAATAAAGCCGGCAGACGAGATACCGGTTGCGCAGGCAAATACCCCTGTAAAATGTCTGCTGTAATATCGCGGTTGGTTTCTATAATAGAAATCTGTTCTGTTATATTTTTCAACTGACGAATATTGCCAGGCCAGGAATATGATACAAGCATATGTCTGGCATCGTCAGTCAACTGAATGGCAGGCATACGATATTTTTCAGCAAAGTCAGCAGCAAACTTACGGAACAGCAAAGCAATATCATCCGGACGCTCACGCAAAGGAGGTATTTTGATTGGAACTGTATTCAAACGATAATACAAGTCTTCACGGAAACGTCCTTCCGCTATTGCATCTGCAAAATTCACGTTTGTAGCAGCAACAATACGCACATCCGTCTTCTGAACTTTAGAAGAACCTACCTTAATATATTCGCCAGACTCAAGGACACGCAACAAACGAGCTTGTGTGGATAATGGTAGTTCGCCCACCTCATCCAAAAAAATCGTTCCCCCATTGGCTTCAGCAAAATATCCGTTACGGTCACTGATAGCTCCGGTAAAAGCCCCTTTCTCATGCCCGAAAAGCTCTGAATCAATAGTTCCTTCAGGTATTGCACCACAGTTGACTGCGATATAGGGACCGTGTTTGCGGCGACTGAACTGGTGAATAATTTGCGGAAAGCTTTCTTTACCGACACCACTTTCTCCTGTTACCAGTACAGACAAATCTGTAGGAGCAACCTGTATTGCAATGTCAATAGCCCGATTTAAGCCTTCGGCATTACCAATAATGCCAAATCGCAACTTTATATTCTGTATTTCTGACTTTACCATATTCTACATTCAATATATGACAAAATTACAAAAAGTTTAATACATCAGGCAATTTTGGCAGAAATTTTAAAATACGGTACGAATCATAAAGCGAATACCCCACTTGTTTGCAGTTGGAAGATTGTTATAATTCAAACGGCGTACATACTCTACATGCAAAAGCTTGAAGATATTATGTATACCAGCGGTAATCTCCACATAAGGCTTCTTGGGATCCATCACATTGCTTGAATAGCGGTATTCTCCATTATAATCATAATGTCCCGGGAACTTCATCAGTATATCGTCATTACGGTTTTGCTCCAGGAACGGATTATTTTTATCGGTCAACGTTCCCCACAAACATTTTACGCCAATAAACTCACGCCATTTCAGTTTTTTCAACAATGGAATACGATTGAACAATTTACCTTGCATATTCCATGAAACATCCAATGAAGCATAACGGTCGTTTAAGAACTCCATATTGTTAATCAAATTGAATGTCTCATCCTGAATGATATAAGAAAGATTGGCAGCGGGCATAATCAACAGCGGGAATGGTACTTTATTCCACTGAATACCTCCTTTCAAACGGGCATCAACATTTCCCCATGAACTAAACCAGAAACGTTTATAGACACTTGCTTCCGTTACATTATACGTATAATCGCCTCCCAATACACCTTTCAAAGCCAATGTATGCTGCAAAGTAAACACCGGAGCATCCAGATTGATAGGAAGACGCCGCTGTTTGGTGTTGACAAATGTTTCACCAGGAGCATAGCGGAATGCAACAGATGCTTCAGCTACCGTAATGTCATGAGTATTGAATGGAGAATGTACCCATTTTTGTCCAGACAACTGCTGTTCAGCAATAAACGTCTGCAATGAGCTTTCACCGGCCATCGTACGATAGAACAATTCTCCGCATGGCTCATAGTTAGCATAGCGAATCATTGCAGTCGTTTTAAAGCCAAACTCCCGTTCACGTTCATATTTTATGGTAGCCTTACGCTCATAATTATACTGATCGACAGTACAAACCTTCAATGAAGTAAATACATTATCCTTATCTGTATTAATAAACTTATCAGAAGGCAACATATTATCATATTGATAAGTAAACGTGAGTGAATGTTTAGGGAATTCACGCGGCAAATATTCCTTCTTGTCGAATGAATACTCTACCTCACCCATATATTTGGATTTCTGGTCTTTAAAACCATATGCATAATACCCTTTCAAAAACAAATGCGGATTCAGGTTTGCCGTAGTCTGGGCCGAAGCACGCAAACGAAGTCCATCAATATAATTTGAAGTAATCATGGTATTGATGGGACCTATATCTACCTTACTATCCGGCGTACTGGTCTCCACGAAGTTTTCAATAAAAGCTTTCAATACGAACATGATATACTTGAATCCTTTTATTTTGGTCAAGTCGTCAACAAAACTGCTCATTCTGTTTTCCGACTGAGTCAAATCTTCTTGCCTGTACTGACTCCAATATTTGTCATCACGCATCATTGCATTGACATCTTTTATCTCATCACCTTTCTTCTTAAAAAGCTTATCAGGCAAAGGATCAAAAGTAAAATCAAAATAGCGGGTAGTACGCCTTACAAGATAAGAGCCCAATACTTTCTTTAGATATGACAGTTCGCACAACATGTCATCTTCCAATAAAGCCCATTCACCAGTAGGAAGTTCACCAAATTTTTGGTCGATGATCATATTATCAACGAAATTAATATCCGTTTTTTTAGGCAAGTTCAACTGACATTCTTTTACACGATAAGTTGAGTCTGCCAAAATATACAGATGTCCAGTAAAACCAAAATCCTGAGAGTTATTAGGGACAAAAGATAAATGGAAGCATTTATCCCGCTCTACATATACCGTATCCATTATATAGAACTTATAAAAACGAATACCTGCGTCCGAAACAGGGCTATCGAACGGATACTGCAAAAAGCGGAAACGATCTTCATAAATATCTATATCCTGAAAAACATCCTTCAAAACCGTAGTCAGCATATCACCTGTACTAAACAGTTCATTGACTCCGGTTGAATTTATTCCCTGAATAATTGTCTTCTCCGAACGTGGATTTTTTCTAAAGATTTTCTCCGAAACAGTTTCATCAACAGAAAGCGGCAGGATATTTTTTCCCGTTACATCACAAGTTTCTACCTGATCCCGAAAAAAAGGATACTTCTTAAACAGCCACGACTCTCGCAATGAATCTGTGGTAATATTATTCATCGCAAAAGTAATCTTCTGATACTTATTATAATGATAATAGTCGTTTTGCTCCAAATTTGTTTTCTCTTTTGAAGCAACTACTTTCTTCATAAGTTCTACTGCCGGATTATTTTTACGTGAATACTTTTCACGCTTGGGCTTTACAATAACTTCATCGAGAACCAAATCCGACTTCATACTTATATTCAGTTCGGTTGTCTTAGAAGAAACTGTTATCACTTGTGTAGCATATCCCACCATCGAAAATGTTAACTTTGTCCACCCCGGATGATAATCTATCGAATATTTTCCATCGATATCTGTGATTGTACCTACACCTTTCCCATCATAATAAACATTCAAATAAGGAATTGGATCTCCTGTATCGGAATCAATAACAACTCCGTGAATTTGAGCACACAGACCTACAGCCCAAATGCAAAATGTCATTATTAGGAGTAATCGTTTTACCATAAAAAATTTCAATACGCTTTTTTCGATATTCATAAAAACAGAGGCGAAATTACTGCTCTTTATTGTTTTAGACAAGTCAAGTAGTAACAAAAACGATAAATAGACCGTCTTTTATGCAGTATTAACTATTATTAATTTAGATTTTTAGGAAAGTCAATTCAGAGAAAAAGCGTAATTTTGTGCACTCAAACAAAAAAAGATTCGTATAATTTTCAAGATTAATAAACATGTCTAAAATACCATTATTCCATAACCTGATAGCAAGTGGCTTTGGCTCAGGGTACAGTCCTATCGCACCGGGTACAGCTGGGGCATTGCTTGCCACACTTATCTGGTGGGGATATGCATCTTTATTTAATGATTACTACCAAACATTACAATGTACATTTTTACTTGTTTGCATATTTACTTTTTTAGGCATCTGGTCATCGGGGGTTTCTGAAAAATATTGGGGCAAAGATCCATCGCGCGTAGTAATCGATGAAATGGTTGGAACATGGATTGCTCTACTTGCTGTACCGGCAGACAATTATATCGGATATATGTTTGCAGCATTTATTTTGTTTCGTTTTTTCGATATACTTAAACCATTAGGTATCAAACAGGCTGAAAAATTACCTTCCGGATACGGTATCATGGCGGATGATATCCTGTCGGGAATATATGGAGGCATAGTCATTCTTTTGTATCGATTCGTGTGCGCGTGAAAAATTTATTCATATCTATTTGCAAAAAGGGAGGGCTATTTATGTTCATCAGAGCGCAGCTCTCTGCACAGATTGCTACTTTTGTCGACTTTCTGATAAGCATTTTATTGAATCAATGTGCAAATGTATACTATGTATATGCGACACTAATCGGTTCTATCAGCGGAGGATTAACTAACTGTGCTATTAATTATAAGTGGACTTTTCAGACAGAAGACTGTAGCCCTATTCCTGTCATCATAAAGTACACTTTGGTATGGATAGGAAGCATTGGACTAAATTTATGGGGGACTTATCTATTAACTGAATTTCTTACGTTACAAAATAGTTTTATCTCAATAAATCAATCAACAGCTTTCATTATCGCCAAGGTCAGCGTATCTATTATAGTTGCGATATTATGGAACTATAATCTACACAAGACATTTGTCTTTAAAGATGCACATATCAATGAAAAACTCAAAAATAAAATAAAACAAATCACAAACCAACATGGAAATAAAAAAACAAGCTAAAAAATTGCGTGATTCACTTCAGCAATTAATTTACAAAATCATTAATCCTTTGGTTCATGGAATGATTAAGATCGGGATAACTCCTAATCTGGTTACAACAATCGGATTCCTCGGGAACCTAGCAGGAGCTTGTATTCTGGTTTATGCAGGTATAAACCAAGATATGAATCATTATAGTTTAATAGGATGGGCAGGTGGAGTTATTCTACTGTCATCACTATTTGATATGATGGACGGTCAGGTGGCTCGTATCGGAGGTATGTCTTCAACATTTGGAGCAATGTACGATTCTGTACTAGACCGATACAGTGAATTAGTA
Organism: Phocaeicola coprocola DSM 17136; assembly: GCF_000154845.1. GTDB lineage: Bacteria > Bacteroidota > Bacteroidia > Bacteroidales > Bacteroidaceae > Phocaeicola > Phocaeicola coprocola. Next base: position 18,332 of record NZ_DS981462.1, read on the forward strand.
ACACTGGGAGGTATTTGCTTTTGCTTAATTGGACATGACTACCTATTAGGAGCTATTATTACATTTGCTGCCCTCGTCGGCTCATTAATGGTAAGCTATGTACGTGCCCGTGCTGAAGGCCTCGGTTTAGAGTGTAAAATCGGCTTTATGCAACGTCCAGAACGAGTGGTATTAACAAGCCTAGGATTACTGATATGCGGCATTGTTGCTACACAAAATCCAGATTTATCTTTCGATCCAATGCTTATTTTAATTGTTCCTATGGGCTTTATCGCCATTTTTGCTAATATCACAGCTTTTGCACGCATTGAGTATAGCCGCAGACAACTTATGAAAAAATAATAGATCACGTATGAAGATAATGACAGATAAACCTTCTACAAGAGAAATAAGTATATTAGTCATTTCTCTTGTAGCATGGATCAGTGTAACGGCAACCTTCATCGGTATACGTCCTGAGCATATAGGGATGGGAGTCCTTATCGCATTGTTATTTCTGATCAGCAAGGAAACAAAAAAGCTGATTGTAGCGTTACTTCCTTTCGCTATATTCGCGATTTCATATGACTGGATGCGTATTGTTCCCAACTATGAAGTAAACCCTATCGATGTAAAAGGTTTATATGAAGCTGAAAAAAATCTTTTTGGAATTATGACTGCCCAAGGAGTTCTTACTCCCAATGAGTTCTTCCACATTCATCATTGTGCAGTCATGGATTTCATGGCAGGAATCTTTTACCTCTGCTGGGTTCCAGTCCCTATTTTATTCGGATTAGGACTGTATTTTAGCCGACAGCGCAAAATATATTTGCGATTTGCTCTTGTATTCCTTTTTGTCAATTTGATAGGATTTGTAGGATACTATATACATCCGGCAGCTCCACCCTGGTATGTTATGAATTACGGCTTTGAGCCAATTTTAAATACACCTGGAGACGTTGCAGGATTAGGAAGATTTGATGCAATGACGGGACTAACAATTTTTCAGGGATTATATGGACGAAATGCAAACGTATTTGCAGCAGTACCGTCCCTGCATTCAGCCTACATGGTTGTTGCATTGTTTTATTCTTTCCGGGCACGCTGCTACAACTGGCTACGAGCAATATTTGCAATCATCATGGTAGGTATTTGGTTTACGGCTGTATATTCCGGACATCACTATATCATAGATGTAACACTTGGTATTCTATGTGCATTATTAGGCATATGTTGCTTTGAATATGTATTAATGCGTATACCTAAATTCCGTAGCTTCATAGAACGTTACACAAAATATATTGAATAATAAAGAACTATCTCCTTAGGCCCAATAGGGTCTGATAAAAATCAAATGGCATGTACAAAAGGAATATTCATTTGTACATGCCATTTATGTATGAAGTTAACTTACGTATGTTATGATTTACTTTTTTATAACCTTCAAGTTACTATCTTTTATAATTTTCCATGCATCTTCCTCTGTACCACTAAATGGTCCTGATTTTTCTAGCTTAACAGTAGAAAGTGCAGCAGCAAAACATCCAGCTTCCTCATACGATACACCTTTATTACGCATATAAAGATATCCTAACATGTAAGTATCACCACATCCAGTAGCATCAACTACCTCTTTTGGAGGATAGGCAGGAATATAATAGAAACTATTTTCGGCATAAATAATAGAGCCTTCACTACCTAATGTAAGCAAAACTTCTTTTACTCCCCACTCTGCCAATTGCCGAGCTGCAGCCTGATAATCATCCAGCCCTGTCAGAACTTTTGCCTCATGCTCATTTACTTTCAAAATATGAACATACTTCAAAGCTTCTTTCTTTTCACACCAATCAATGGGATATACATTTTCACCTCTCACTTCACGTAAATATCCCTGCGCATCTACAGACAATATACCTTTCTTAGATAAATATTTAATCACATCCAAAGAGAAATCATCTGACAGCAGACTTCCAAGATGAAAGATTTTAGCCTCTATATGTTGTATTTTTTCAACAGTAAAGGGATCTGCTTTAGCTAAAACACGCTGAGTACGATTATTTTGATTTATCCCATACGAATTTTCAAAATAAACAGTTTTCTTACTAGGTATTATTTCTACATTAAGACCTTTCCCCGTCAATTCATCCACAGACGAATACTCACTAGGAGCGAGCGAAGTTACTAATTTATAATTTTTCCAATCATTCAAATGAGAAATACCATGAGAAAAATAATAGGAAGTACCTCCCGGCATATAAATAGTTTGTTTAGGAGTAATAATTTTATCTAATGTTATATGCCCGATGCAACAAATATCATTCATTATTAATAACTATTTCATTATAAAAAACGGGTGCAAAGATAGCATTTTTGAACTTAAGAAAGTTGTCCCAATTCTTTTTTTATCTGTCTAGAACAATGATTTTATTGTCATTTTATACGAAATATTGTTCAATTTCTCCAAGCAAGAAATAAAAAAAATAAGTTTATGCTTGTGGTTAAAAACAAAAGTATAACTTTACGGCATGTAATATTACTTTGTTATTTGACAAACTAGAAAAACAAATTAGAAATGGAAAAAATGAATGTACAACCGGCAAACGGCAAACTAGGAGTGCTGTGTGTAGGTTTGGGTGCGGTAGCAACTACTTTTATGACTGGTGTATTGATGGTCCGCAAAGGATTAGCAAAACCTGTCGGTTCAATGACTCAATACGATAAAATACGTGTCGGACGTGGAGCCAACAAAAAATATCTTCACTACAATGAGATTGCACCTATCGCAGATTTAAATGATATCGTATTCGGTGCATGGGATGTATATCCTGCTAACGCTTACGAATCAGCTATAAATTGCGAAGTCTTGAAAGAAAAAGATATTAATCCGGTAAAAGATGAGCTGGAAAATATCGTTCCTATGAAGGCAGCCTTCGACCATAACTATGCAAAACGTCTGGATGGAAATAATGTAAAAGACTGCGCAACACGCTGGGACATGGTAGAAGAATTGCGTAAAGATATCCGCAACTTCAAAGAAAAAAATGGATGTAGCCGTATTGTTGTTCTTTGGGCTGCTTCTACAGAAATTTATGTACCAGTATGCGAAGAAGTACACGGTACATTGGCAGCACTTGAACAAGCTATGAAAAACGATGACCGTGAGCATGTAGCACCTTCTATGTGTTACGCTTATGCAGCTCTGGCAGAAGGTGCACCGTTTATCATGGGAGCTCCGAACACAACTGTTGATATTCCTGCTATGTGGGAAATGGCAGAAAAAACTAAGATGCCTATCGCTGGAAAGGACTTCAAAACTGGACAAACATTAGTAAAATCTGGATTTGCTCCGATTATTGGAACTCGTTGCTTAGGATTATCAGGGTGGTTCTCTACTAATATTTTAGGAAACCGTGATGGCTTGGTTCTGGATGAACCTGCCAACTTCCATACAAAAGAAGTTAGTAAACTCTCTACACTTGAATCAATCCTCGTACCGGAAGAACAACCTGATTTATATACAGACTATTATCATAAAGTGAGAATTAACTATTATCCTCCTCGCAATGATAATAAAGAAGGTTGGGATAATATTGATATCTTCGGATGGATGGGATATCCAATGCAGATCAAAATCAACTTCTTGTGCCGTGACTCTATTTTAGCAGCACCATTATGTCTTGATTTGGTTCTGTTAAGTGATTTGGCAGCACGTGCAGGTCGTTATGGTATACAGCGCTTCTTGAGTTTCTTCCTGAAGAGCCCAATGCATGACTATACTGAAAACGAAGTACCAGTTAACCACTTATTCCAACAGTATGTTATGCTGAAAAATGCTATTCGCGAAATGGGTGGATACGAAGCTGACGAAGAAATTGACTAACCCTTTATATAAGAAAACTAACAATATTAAAACAAAAGGCTGCCTCAAAAAAATGAAGCAGCCTTTTGTTTTTAATGTTATCACCAAAGGTAATAAGAGATATAAAGTTTTAATCTCTTGATTTTCTTATTTAACAGATTACATTTTAAATACCTTGAGCAGGCATTATAATATCATTCTTTGCCCAAAACAATCCTACATGCATACATCAATACGACAGCATAAGCAATCCAAGGAACGATGAAAGACATAACCATAGAAGAAGTGATATCTGCCACATAGCCCATCAGTAAAGGACCCACGACGCCTCCCACTGGCGACATCATCAAGTAAGAAGAGGCACGTTTAGTATGGCCTCCCAACCCTCTTAAAGAAAGAGCAAATATAGTAGGAAACATAATAGCCTCAAAAGCATAACCACACAGCAAAGCAATCAATGAAATAATGCCTAAGTCACATAAGATTAAAGTCGTTGTCAAAACGGTTCCTATAGAACAATAGAGTAACATTCTCTCTGCAGAGATACGTTGCATTATCCAGCTGCCAATAAAACGCCCAGCCATAAATAAGCTTAGTCCCCCGAAAGAAAGAATCAAAGATGCGCGCCGTGCATTCATCCATCCTTGCTCTACTACATAATTGATAAAAAAGCTATTGATTGAAATTTCACTTACCTCATAGGCAAAAAGGGCAATCAGTCCGAAAATAAATAATTTATGCGACCAAATCCCAACACGATGCCCTTGAGAATCAACTTCTGTCTGGTGCTCGATTTCAGGCAACTTTACACGCATAAAAACAATGGCAACCAACAATACAACCACTCCCATACATGCATATGGTAAAGCTACGTTTCCTGTAGGTTGAGAATCATCTGAGAAAAGTAAAAGCCCCGTCAGAATAGGAGCACAAATACACCCCAATCCATTGAAAGACTGAGCGAAATTCAAACGGCTAGCAGCAGTTTCCTTTGCACCTAGTTCAGTAACATATGGGTTGGCAGCAGTTTCTAAAAAAGTAAGTCCACACCCTATTACAAAAAGTGCAAATAAAAATGCATTGAATGAAACGTAATATTGCCCTGGAATAAACAGAAATGCTCCTAGTCCATATAACAACAAACCAAAGACAACTCCTTTTCTATATCCAAAACGATTAATAAAGAGACCCGCAGGAATTGCCATGATAAAATATCCCATATACATCGTTACCTGAATAAAGGCTGAATGGGTTTTAGTTATATTCAAAACTTCCTGAAAATGTTTATTCAACACATCCAGAATGGCATGCGCAAATCCCCACAAAAAGAATAATGAAGTAACCAATATAAAAGGAAGAGTATATTGTTTACTTACCAATGAAATGCGTTTTGTTTCCATATTTTTCAATTATTATTACTATATCATTTCAGTAGACAGCAAAGCTTCGGCAATCCGTATATCCTCAGGGTGTGTCAATTTGATATTTCTTCGCTCTCCTTCTGCTATATATAAAGGAAAGCGCTTCAGTTCTGCCATCAGAGTATATAAAGATTGTGCACAAATAGATTTTTGTTCTGCTTCCTGGTAAGCTATCTCCAAATCTCTTAAAACAAAAGTATGAGGAGTCTGCGCCTTATACATTTGTTCACGAGGAAAACAACGATACGAAGAAACTCCATCTTCAGTATACATAACAGCTTCGTTGTCCCGGACAGCAGTAATTGCATTTCCATACAATTCACATATCCGGATATTCTCAGAAATAATCTTTGCCGATAGCAAAGGCCGTACAGCCTCATGAACTAATACAATATCATCCCTTGTGTAATAATGAGAAAGTCCTTTTATACCATTACCGATAGAAATATGGCTATTGCTACCACCAGAAAAGATATGCTGCAATTTAGTTATATGAAAATCATGTTTCACCCGTTCTACATATTCTTCCCATCCAGAAAGACACACAACAGCAATCACATCTATTTCAGGATGATTTTCAAAAGCTTTTAATGTATGTGCTATGACAGGCATACCTTGCAACAATAAAAACTGTTTTGGAGTTTCCATATGCATTCGCCCTCCATATCCCCCAGCCAGAACCAAAGCGATACGGTGCCTTTTTATAATACTTTCCATATCTTTATTTATAAGCTTCTAATTCTATCTCCTTACAGAGTTTCTCATGCCTGCTACGCATATAAAAGAAGATTACATTCATTACAGTTACTTCGAAAACCATATACAACCATGGTTCTTTTATTAATACTGATATAAATAAGACACCTGCACGCATATCAAATGTCAAGATATTAGTATATTTCATCAAAGGCTTACTTCCTACCCTAAAGTGTTGACGGAGTTCTGTTGGAATTTGATTTCCATATTTCTTTTTTAGTGTAAGTAATAAATGCTGGCATGAAGGCGACATTTTCTCCTGACTATGTGTATAACGAGCATAAAAAAATAAATAGATCTTTTCAAACCAGTCTTTACTCCATTTCAAGGCCTTCATTTTACGATATTGTTCTTCTGAAGAATCCAACTCACATTTATCAGCTCCTTTTTGAAAAAACATATGGACATTACGATAATAGTCGGCCAAAGCACACTGTTTACTATGACAAATAAATCCGGCAAAGGCTGACAACAGCCAAATCCATATACCCCAAGATGGCGTAAGCCGTAAACTGATAAAGAAATAAATTGAGAAAAACCATACATCTCCGGCAAATCCGTCAAGGATACGTCCCAAAAGACTTTTCTTTCCCGTCATACGAGCAAGTTGCCCATCTGCACAATCATACCAATTTGCCCATATCAGTAAAAAAATCCCCCACAGAGTATGAGATAAATCATCATAATAAAACATATACCCCGACAAGGCCCCTAATATGATAGAAACGATTGTCACTACATTAGGATGTATATGTAATTGCTTAAAAAACAATGCCCACAAATAGCCGCAAGAACGAGTTACATATATTTCAAAAAAACCTTCTGTATCTTCCGACTTTAATGTAGACTTTATACCTTGTACCAAAGAACTAAACCACATGATTTATTTAAGCTTCTAAATACGTTTACTTTTCAGACTATTCTTATTACCAAATTTCATTAATCCGATACCTAAAATTATCCAGACCAATTCACGAAGCCGCATTATCAGCCCCATATACACACCGTAAGCATATGGCATTGACAATCCACCTACAGCCAAAGCAAAACCGCCCTCCCGACCTCCTAACTGCATCGGTAAAAAGAACAAAGCATTAGCAAACAAAGAGGTAAAAGCCAATATTAGAATACAATCCCAATAGCTAATCGTATCTGTAAAAATCGATAATATAAAATAAATCTCAGCACATGATAAAACCCGCGCAAAAAACTCAGCTCCCAAAGATGTATAAAAAGTTACACGATGTTTGCTATGTAATTCCGCTATCTGATCATCAATTCGTTGAAGTGTTTCTTGCTTCTTTTCAGCAAAATTTATAGCCCAACGCTTCAAAAAAAACACCCTTTGCAACAATCGGATACAACGCATCGCCAACCCCTGCCGATAACCTTTCATAAAGAAATAAACTCCCATTAAACAAAAGATGCCGGAAAATGCCAAAAACAATGACAGACTCCATTGAAGGTGATGAAAGTATAAAACGAGATAGAGAAGGATAGAGAAAAGCCAAAAACAAAAGTGAGAAAAAATATGCATCATTACATATAATATCACACTAGAGGTAGCTTTTTCTACTCCAACATAAGGAGCTAACTCCATAATGCGATAAGGTTCCCCCCCCATCAGCCCAACGGGAGTAGTTGCATTCAACGCAAAGCCCGTTACCGTATATTTATATACACGCCAATAAGGTATTTTATCACCTCTAAAACCATCGTGTATAATGATATACCAGGCTCCAGCATTAAGCAAATAAATTAAAACCCATAAAAAGATAACCACCGGAAAACAAAGACCTGCTTTCCGGAGGCTATCTGTCAGTTCTGCATAGGACACGTCAAACGTAAGAAGCATGACGGCTATGGCAACTATGCCAAAAAGCAGAAACAGATTCCTATATTTGCTCTTCATCTACCGTATCCAGTTTCAGTTTATCGCTATCGTCACGCTTTTCATAATATTGCTTGCGCAACGGATGTGCACTGATTTCTTTTTCTATACAACGATTACGGAAAACATCCAGCGCTACATATATTGCTTGACGGAATGAATCCTCTGAAGCAACTCCCTGACCCGCAATATCATAGGCTGTTCCATGAGCAGGAGAAGTACGCACAACAGGAAGACCCGCTGTAAAATTGACCCCCTCATCCATAGCCAAAGCCTTAAACGGAGCCAGGCCTTGATCGTGATACATTGCTAAAATACCATCAAAATAGCGATAGTTTCCAGAACCCATAAAACCGTCTGCCGGATAAGGGCCAAAACACTGTACACCACGTTTTATCATTTCTTCCATCGCTGGAATGATAACCGTTTGCTCTTCACTTCCAATCAGTCCACAGTCACCAGCATGAGGATTCAGTGAAAAGACTGCTATACGAGGATTGTCAATGCCGAAATCCTGTTTTAAGGAACGATGGAAAATAGTCATTTTTTCCATGATTAATTCCTGAGTCAAATCTTTTGAAATCTCGCTGACAGGCACATGTCCAGTAACCAAAGCTACTCTGAAATCATCTTTTAATAAAATCATCAGAGCCTTCTGTCCATTTCCTACACGTTCTTCTATATATTCAGTATGACCGGGAAAATGAAAATTCTCCGACTGTATCGTGTGTTTGTTGATTGGAGCTGTTACCAATACATCAAACAATCCTTCACGATATTCCTTCAAAGACATTTCCAGTGCAGCTAATGCAGCACGTCCTGCTTCCTGAGTAGGCTTAGCTAATTCCACCTTCAGTTCATCTTCGGTACAATTTACAATATTGACACGTCCTTCCTGAGCTTCGGATGCAGAATTGATAATACTAAAGTTTGTCTGAATATCCATCGCTTTACGATGGTATGCAGCAACTTTAGGCGATCCGTAAATTACTGGAGTACACAAATCCAACATAGTGGGATCAGAAAAGGCTTTCAGTATTACTTCATACCCTACTCCATTTATATCTCCGTGGGTGATTCCCACAATTATCTTACGTTCTTCCATGCTTCTTATTTATTGCTTGTTTGTTCAGCTTTATGTTCTACTTTTTCTTCGGTTAACGTACTATCAACCGGCAGTTCTGAAACAGCCTGTTCTGAAGGTAACTTCAATGTATACAATGCTGCATTCAACCGACGGATCTGATCTCGTTTCAATTTACCCGGATTATAGACAAACCCTTCTACAACTACTACACGAGCATTTGCACGGTCAACTCTCATATGCGATACAAACGGGCCACCCATTGCATCATTTTTCATTTCCCATAGTCCACGGGCCTCAAAAGCATAATTTCCCTTTACTGCTATATTTCTAACTTCAACAAATGCAGAATCAGCAGTTTCCATATACATACCTTCACGCTCTCCCGGGATATTCACTTTCATTACAGAATCACGTTTGTGTATGAAGTATGCTTTGGTGAAAGTATTTTCATCTCTGAACGGGAAAGTATACATCACAAAATTCATATCATTAAGGTTGGTAGAAGACCAAAAGAAATCTTTACCTTCTTTATATGATTCCATTTCAACAGGCATCCAGATATCACAGTCGAAAAGACTTCCTACCTTAGCAGAAATAGTCTGATTATGTTTTTTCTCTAATGTCTTTATCTCACGGTTCATTTCTGCCCGAGTAAAGAAATCGATAATCACATTTCCATTTTGAGAAACATAGTTTGCAAATTCTTCCTGATTTGGGGCCTGAATGACCATAATCATCTGAGGTGAAGCATATACATCACGCGAGTATTTGAACTTTACCTGAGTATACAGCTGCGGATTGATGTCTACCATAATTATATTACGGAACAGACGCATTGTCCGGTCATAATACGCAGTTCGCACTCTTGAGATACGGAAAGAGCGTTCCGGCTGAGGCAATCCTGGAACATCCGTGTCCAACACATGAAAAAGAGCACTATCCGGACTCATCCAACAGTCATCATCGGCAACAACCAAAATTTCATAAGGACGACCACTGGAAGCCGGAGTTATCAGACTTTTTCCTTCCCCTTTACAAGAAGCTAATGCTAGCACAACAAGTGCCAAACTCAGATAAAAGGCTAAACGCTTCATATTTTTTTCTTTTAGTTAGTTTCTTTATTTTTTTCAGCTTGCCGTTTCGCCGTAGACAGCATGCCACAAGCAGCAAAAATATCCTCTCCTCTCGATGCGCGAATTGTTGCAAAAACTCCATGCTGTGTCAAATAATCACGGAACGCAAGCATAGACTCCATATCCGTACCTTCCAAATCTACATTTGGGATAGCATGGAAACGTATCAAATTGATACGGCAATCCAACCCTCGTAAAAGCTTTATCAATTCTTTAGCATACAGCATACTGTCATTTACTCCCTTGAAAACGATGTATTCAAAAGACAAACGACGCTGTTTGCTAAAATCATAGCGCCTGAGAATATCAATAATTTCAGTAATAGAAAATGCTTTCTCGGCAGGCATCAGTTCTCTTCGCTGTGCAGGGAACGGAGAATGCAGGCTCACAGCCAAATGACAGTCACTTTCTTCCAAGAAACGCTCTAAGCCTTTACGCAAACCTACAGTAGAAACAGTTATACGTTTCGGACTCCAAGCATATCCATAATCAGCTGTAAGAATTTCAAGTGAACGTAATACCGCATCCAGATTATCAAATGGTTCTCCCATTCCCATAAAAACGATATTCGTAAGCTTATCACGTTCCGGAATAGAATAAATCTGATTCAGTATTTGAGTAGGTGTCAAACTATTCGTATATCCCTGCTTGCCTGTCATGCAAAACTTACAATTCATTTTACATCCTACCTGCGAGGAAACACATAATGTAGCACGGTCTTCGTCAGGAATATACACAGATTCAATGTAATCACCTTCAGGAGTACAAAACAAATATTTTACAGTCCCGTCTACAGAACGCATCTCATGAATCGGAGCGGTAACCCCTATCTCATAGTTTTCTTTCAGCCTTTCACGATTTTTCAGCGATAAGTTTGTCATATCATCTATTGAAAAGACTTTCTTATCGTATAACCATGCAACAATTTGTTTTGCCGTAAATCCAGGCATACCCAAACCATGCACAATACCTTGTATTTCGCTCAGTGTTTTCCCCAACAAGGGAATTTTTACATCAGCCATTCTTTCTTTGTTTTTGCACACGTTCTACAAATAATCTGTACAAAAGGATTCTCCATTCTATACAATTAGCGTACAAAGTTAGACAAAAATAAGATATATTCTCTATCTTTGCCACTATAAATGTATTAAATATGAATAAAACAATCACATGTTTCATTCCATACGGAAGTGAAAATCAAATTAATAAAACAATAAGACACCTACAGGAATGTTCTACAGTAGACAGGATATTCTTACTGCCAACATCTCCTGTTCCCAATTTGAGCTTACCCGATAAATGCTATATATTGCCGTCCTCAGCTCCCGAATCTGTTGAAAGATACAAGCAAGTTGCTCTTTATGCAAATACTCCTTTTACCCTTATCTGCACACAGGTACAAGATTTGGAATTTGGCTACATGGCATTAGAACGTATGTGCGACTACCTTTCAGCACCTCAATGCAGTATGGTATATGCAGACCATTACAAAACTATAAAAGGAGAACGGACACCTCATCCGGTTATCGACTACCAACTTGGAAGTGTGCGGGATGATTTTGACTTCGGCTCCTTACTCATGTTCCGTACCGATTATCTTAAAAGAGCAATCAACGAAATTGAGGCTGAAAAAGAGTACCAACATTCCGCATTATATGCTTTGCGATTAGCTCTTTCAAGATACGGAGAACTTACACACATACGAGAGTTTCTTTATACAGAAACCGAGATAGACTTACGAAAGTCAGGTGAAAAACAGTTTGATTATGTAGACCCGCGTAACCGTCAGGTACAAATCGAACGTGAAGAGGTTTTTACCCGGCATCTAAAAAAAATCGGAGCTTATCTTAAACCCAGCATGATGACAGTTGATTTAAAAGAAGGAGAATTCTCTCATGAAGCATCAATAATCATTCCGGTGCGCAACCGTGCACGCACAATAAACGATGCCATACGTTCTGTCTTAGAACAGGAAACTAGCTTTCCTTTCAATCTGATTATCATAGACAATCATTCTACCGACAGAACCAGTGAAATCATAGAACAATATAAAAATGACAATAGAGTTATACACCTGATTCCCGAACGAACCGATTTAGGTATTGGTGGATGCTGGAATCTAGGTATTAACCACCCACAGTGCGGTCGTTTTGCTATACAGCTAGACAGCGATGATTTGTACAGCAGTCCGCATACCCTACAAACCATCGTTGACAAGTTCTACAAGGAACAATGTGCAATGGTTATTGGTTCATACCGCATGACCGACTTTACGCTGCAAACCTTGCCTCCCGGAGTAATCGACCATAAAGAATGGACAGATGAGAACGGACATAATAATGCGTTACGCATCAATGGATTAGGAGCTCCCCGAGCATTCTTCACCCCATTACTGAGGAAAATTCGTGTACCAAACACCAGTTACGGAGAAGACTACGCTCTAGGACTTGCATTTTCACGCCAATATCGCATTGGACGTATCTATGATGTTCTTTATCTATGCCGTCGTTGGGAAGGAAACTCTGATGCAGCCTTAAGCATCGAAAAAATAAATCAGAACAATAATTATAAAGACAGTCTCCGTACACTGGAAATTAAGTTGCGTCAAGCAATGAATAAAAAAAGACAAGCAGGGGACCTCTTTATCGAAAACCAATTAGCAAAATGGCAGACAGCACGCACTAACCACGAAGCACTCAATCAAATAGAAACGCGTCGGTTCGAGTTAGCAGGAAATACGATAACTGTACAATTCAATCCAGCACGTGCTGTTTCTACATGCGCAAAAGTCGATAAATCATCTATAGAAGCACGAAAATGCTTTCTTTGTCCGGAAAACAAGCCCAACGAACAAGATGAAATAATCATTTCATTAGACGAACCGTTCAGCTTACGGATCAATCCATACCCGATACTTCCCGGACACCTTACCATTTCCAGTTTAAAACATCAGGATCAGGTATTGGCAGATAAAACGATACGTCAGCTTCCAGGAAAACTGATCAGCTGGCTGGAAGAATATTTTGCATCCGGTTATGTCCTATTTTACAATGGGGCTAAATGTGGAGCCTCAGCTCCGGATCATTTCCATTTTCAGGCAGTAAAACAAAGCGATGTGCCGGTCATCCAGCAATGGGAAAGACTCATGGAAACAGCTGTCAGAGAAAAAGAAATAAAAACAGAAAACGGTAACACTTATTCTTCTTTCCAAATAACCAGTTACATCTGTCCGATCCAAGTATTTATCTGTAATCATTCAGCAGATATATTACCTGAAATGATTAACCAATACTTAGAATCACTTCCTTTGCACGAGGGAGAAAGCGAACCCAGATACAATTTATTTGCATGGCAGGACAAACAAAGAGGGTTCACGATGGCTTATTTTCCACGAGAAGAACATCGCCCGGCCTGCTATACGGCAACAAGAGGAGAGCAACTGCTAGTCAGCCCTGGAGCACTTGACATGGCAGGTTTATTAGTAACTCCGCGTAAAGAGGATTTTGATAGAATAACCGAATCAGATATTACAAAGATATACAAAGAAGTAGCATACCATAATTAAACACATAGAGCATAATGAAAGAACCAGAAATAAGTGTGGGTATCGTCAATGCCCAAGAGATACATTTTACCCTTAATTCTCATTTCCTGGCAAAAGGTGAAACTGTAACCGGTAACCAAGTCGTATCTTTTAGTGAAGGAGGAATCCTATGGAATGGCAATGTATATCGAGAACTTACATTCACTCCTGTAGAAGATGAAGCCTCTTTCTCCTTATACGACGTAACGATTGGCATCAATTTCCATTGGGAGCGTCAGGAAACGCAGCATTTCAACGGAACTTTGAAGTTGGTTGTAGATGAAGGAAAAATCACAGCTATCAATATTTTACCGGCAGAAGATTACCTGATAAGTGTGATTTCTTCTGAGATGAATGCTACATCCTCTCCCGAGTTTTTAAAAGCTCATGCTGTAATTTCAAGAAGTTGGCTATTGGCGCAAATTGAAAAACGCAAAGCAATGAGCAAACACGATAACGGTTTTTTCTCCTTTATAAAGACTGACACTGAATACATCCGCTGGTACGACCGCGAAGATCATACTATTTTTGATGTCTGTGCAGACGATCATTGCCAGCGTTACCAAGGCATTACGAAGGCATCCAATAAGAATGTTGTAGAAGCGGTCAAAGCAACTCAAGGCCAAGTATTAATGTACAAAAACTGTATTTGTGATGCACGTTTCTCTAAATGCTGTGGAGGAGTCAGTGAGGTTTTCGATACCTGCTGGGAAGAGAAAAACTACCCTTATCTCAGTGCTATACGTGATACAAAAGAGGAGAGAAGTTTTCCTGACTTGACTCAAGAAAGTGAAGCTGAGAAATGGATTAAAAGTACCCCTGACAGTTTTTGCTACACTCATGATAAAAATATCATTTCACAGATACTTAACAACTACGATCAGGAAACAACCAATTTCTATCGCTGGAAAGTTCGCTATACTCAGGAAGAGCTTGCAGAACTGATTCGCAGCAATACAAAGAACGATTATGGAAAGATTGTCGATCTCATTCCCGTTGAACGAGGAAAATCAGGACGTATCTGCAAGCTGAAAATAGTAGGTACAGAAAAGACACTTATCATAGGCAAAGAACTGGAAATACGCCGTACACTCTCTCCTACTCACTTATTCAGTTCTGCATTTATCGTAGAAAAAGGAGAAACGGATGCCGAAGGAATACCTGCATGGTTCGAACTTACTGGTGCCGGATGGGGACATGGTGTAGGCCTTTGCCAAATCGGTGCAGCCGTCATGGGTGAGCAGGGCTATAATTACAACGAAATTTTGCTTCATTACTATAAAGGGGCAGATATAAGAAAACTGTATTAATATTTTCAATATGAAAAAACAATCTCCCTGGTCGTGGGTTCCAACGCTTTACTTTGCTGAGGGATTACCTTATATAGCAGTCATGACTCTGTCGCTTGTCATGTATAAGCGCATGGGAATTTCAAATACAGAAGTAGCTCTTTATACGAGTTGGCTGAACCTGCCATGGGTCATCAAACCATTATGGAGCCCGTTTGTCGATTTGCTCCGTACCAAACGCTGGTGGGTAACTCTCATGCAGCTATTTATCGGAGCAGGTCTTGCAGGTATTGCCTTTACTATACCTACCGAACATTTTTTCCAGACTACACTTGCCATATTCTGGCTCATGGCTTTTAGTTCCGCAACTCATGATATTGCAGCAGACGGATTTTACATGCTCGGCTTAACGACTCATGAACAGGCTTTGTTTGTCGGAATCAGAAGCACTTTTTACCGTATAGCAACCATTGCCGGACAAGGCTTACTGGTCATGATAGCCGGATATCTGGAAAAAACAACCGGAAGCATTCCCTACTCATGGAGCATCACGTTCCTCATCATGGCAGGAATATTTCTTGCGCTATGGCTCTATCATGCCTTTATTTTGCCACGTCCTGCAAATGACAAGGCAGCAGTAGAAACATCAGCCTCTGGACTACTTAAAGAGTTTTTGCTGACATTCCGCTCGTTTTTCCGAAAAGAGCAGGCTGGTATTGCTATATTATTCATGCTTCTGTACCGGTTACCGGAAGCACAACTGACTAAGATGAGCATTCCTTTCCTGCTTGATCCGGTTTCTGAAGGCGGATTAGGCATGACGACCGAACAGATAGGATTTACACAAGGTACAGTCGGCATTATCGGACTGATGTTAGGAGGTATATTGGGAGGTATGGCAGTCGCACGGCACGGACTGAAACAATGGCTATGGTATATGGTATGGGCTATCTCACTGCCCGACATTGTATATGTATTTTTAAGCTACTTCCCCGAAACGAATCTCTTATGGATAAACATATGCATCTTTATTGAGCAGTTTGGCTATGGATTCGGTTTCACTGCTTACACGCTTTACCTCATTTATTTTTCCCGAGGGACTCACAGTACCGCACATTATGCCATTTGTACAGCTTTCATGGCACTGGGAATGATGCTTCCAGGCATGATAGCCGGATGGATGCAGGAGCTTCTGGGATACCAGTACTTCTTCCTCTGGATCATGGTATGCTGTGCCGCAACCTTTGGTGTAACAGCTCTACTGAAAATAGATCCTGAATTTGGAAAAAAACAGACCGAATAAACAACTTCAATACACACCGACAAATAAGAAAAAACGTCACCGGAAAATTCGTAATTAATTTCCAGTGACGTTTTTTCTTATTCATGGCGATAAATTATACCATGTACTTATAAAATCATCAATTCTTCTTTTCCAGCTCCCGCAGGTTTTCCATTTTCTTAGTCTCCAAGAATTCATAGATGCCACACAAGTGTTCTTTCACACGCTGATTACCGAACTCGTATACCTTGGTAACCAATCCGTCAAGGAAGTCACGGTCGTGCGAAACAACAATCAGTGTTCCATCAAAATCCATCAGAGCCTGTTTCAGAATATCTTTTGTCTTCATGTCAAGATGGTTAGTCGGCTCGTCCAGAATAAGCAGGTTAACCGGCTCCAGCAGCAATTTAATCATAGCCAGACGCGTACGTTCTCCTCCTGAAAGTACCTTTACTTTCTTCATTGACTCTTCCGGTCCGCCAAACATAAACGCTCCCAGCAAGTCGCGTATCTTGTTTCGGATTTCCCCTTTTGCCACATCATCGATAGTCTGGAAAACAGTCAGGTTTTCATCCAGCAACGAAGCCTGATTCTGAGCGAAGTAACCAATCTGCACATTGTGTCCCAATGTAAGTGTTCCCTCGTGCTCTATCTCTCCCATAATACATTTCACAAGCGTAGACTTACCTTCTCCATTCTTTCCCACAAAAGCAACTTTATCGCCACGTTCTATGGTAAGATTTGCATTACGGAACACCACATGATCACCATAAGTTTTGCCTACTCCTTCCATAATAACCGGATAACTTCCGCTTCGGGGTGAAGGAGGGAATTTGAGTCGGAGTGCCGAAGTATCTTCTTCATCAACTTCAATAAGTTCCAGTTTCTCCAGCATCTTTACGCGACTCTGTACCTGAAGTGTCTTACTGTATGTTCCTTTGAAACGTTCAATAAAGTCTTTCGTTTCCTGAATCATCTTCTGCTGTTCTTCGTATTGCTTCATCTGCTGTTCACGACGTTCCTTACGCAATACAAGATACTGCGAATAGTTTACCTTATAGTCGTAAATACGTCCCATCGTCACTTCAATGGTACGTGTAGTAATATTGTCGACAAACTTACGGTCGTGACTGATAACTACCACAGCCTTGGCACTGTTAATCAGAAATTCTTCCAACCAGCCGATAGATTCAATATCCAGGTGATTAGTCGGCTCGTCCAGCAATAATACATCCGGGTTCTGCAACAGCAGTTTAGCCAGTTCGATACGCATGCGCCATCCTCCACTGAAATCACTGGTAGGACGGTTAAAATCCTCACGCATGAAACCCAGTCCGAGCAAAGCCTTCTCTACGTCCTCTTCAAAGTGAGTCATATCAATGGCATAAAACTTCTCGCTCATTGCCGCAACCTTTTCTATCAACTCCATATACGAATCGCTTTCGTAATCGGTACGGGTAGCCAGCTCGTTGTTCATGCGTTCTATCTCTTCTTCCATTTCACGAAGATGAGCAAAAGCCTGCGATGCTTCCTCGAACACCGTACGTCCATCCTCCGTCATCAGATGCTGAGGCAGATAAGCAATTACACAGTCTTTAGGAGCCGTCACCTTTCCACGGGTAGGCTGACGTACCCCTGCCAATATTTTCAATAAGGTCGATTTCCCTGCTCCGTTCTTTCCCATCAGGGCGATACGGTCTTTTTCATTAATCTGAAAACTAATGTCACTAAATAAGGTGGTTCCGCCAAATTCGACGGTAAGTCCATCTACTGAAATCATAAAATATTACGTATTAGTATATAAAATTACATCATCTATCTCAAAAGCCGAACTGCTCGGCCGGATTTTTTAATTGTCCGACGACCAGTCCCTTTAAAGAAACCATTTTCACTGACAACAGGTTTTCCGCTACAATGCTTTCCGGCGCACAATTACCCCAAGCTGACCATTTCCTGTAAAATCCGGACTGCTGAATCCACATCAGTAATATCTTTCACAATCATGCTGCGGCGTCCGTTCTGTTCACGCAAGTTGCATACTCTCGGATACTTTGCCATATAGTCGATTATCTTTCCAAAAGCGGCACTCTGATAATACGGACTGTCCGGATTGCTTACAAAATAAAGAATCATCTTACCACCTTTCAGTACAGCTTTTTCCACTCCCAAACGTTTTGCCAGGCGACGAAGAGGCACAATGCGAATCAACTCTTCCCCTTCAGGCGGAATCTTTCCAAAGCGGTCGACCAGACGTTCCTTGAAAGCCTCTACATCACGGTCGAGTTCCAGTTTGTCCAGTTCACGATAAAGCAACATTCGTTCACTGCTGCTTGGAATATATTCGTTAGGGAACAATAATTCCAAATCACTTTCTACAGTACATTCGTCCACGAAATCTTCGCCACTGATTTTTTCTTCTCCTGCTTTTATCTCGTCGGCATAAAGTTCTGCAAACTCATCATTCTTCAATTCGGTTACAGCTTCCGACAGAATCTTCTGATAGGTTTCATATCCCAAGTCTGCTATAAAACCACTTTGTTCAGCTCCCAGCATATTACCAGCACCACGAATATCCAAATCCTGCATGGCAATGTGTATACCGCTTCCCAAATCGCTAAAGTTTTCGATGGCTTGAAGACGGCGTTTGGCTTCGGGGGTAAGCGATGACAACGGAGGAGCCAGCAAATAACAGAAAGCTTTTTTGTTGCTTCGTCCTACACGTCCGCGCATCTGGTGCAAGTCACTCAACCCAAAGTTCTGTGCCTGATTAATGATAATCGTATTGGCATTCGGAATATCAATTCCACTTTCGATGATAGTAGTTGCAAGCAACACATCATAATCATAGTTTACAAAACCGAAGATTATCTTTTCCAGTTCTTCGGGCTGCATCTGTCCATGTCCGATACATACACGGCAATCAGGAATATTGCGCACAATCATTGCTTTCAGTTCCATCAGGTTCTGAATGCGGTTGTTCACGAAAAATACCTGTCCGTTCCGGCTCATCTCGAAGTTTATCGCTTCCGTTATTATCTCTTCGTTAAACGTATGCACCTCCGTCTGTATCGGATAGCGGTTGGGCGGTGGTGTCTGTATAACCGAGAGGTCACGAGCCCCCATCAACGAAAACTGAAGTGTACGCGGAATAGGTGTTGCCGTCATGGTCAGTGTGTCTACATTGACCTTTATCTGACGCAATTTTTCTTTTACACTTACTCCAAACTTTTGTTCTTCATCGATAATCAGCAAACCCAGATCATGGAACTTTACACTTTTACCGATAATCTTATGCGTACCTATCAAAATATTGACAGTACCAGCTTCCAACTCCTTCAGAATACGAGATGTATCTTTAGCTGTACGGGCACGGCTCAGATATTCTACCTTACAAGGCATCCCTTCCAGACGTTTACAGAAAGTCTGGTAGTGCTGATAAGCCAATACAGTAGTAGGAACAAGCACAGCAACCTGCTTATTGTCGGCCACGGCCTTAAATGCGGCACGTATGGCAACTTCTGTTTTTCCGAAGCCCACATCACCACACACAAGGCGATCCATCGGACGATCGCTCTCCATATCGGCTTTTACTTCCTGAGTAGCTTTCAACTGGTCGGGAGTGTCCTCATAGATAAAGCTTGCCTCCAGTTCATGCTGCATAAAACTGTCCGGACTATATTTAAACCCTTTTTCCTGCTTACGCTGTGAATAAAGTTTAATCAAATCACGGGCAATATCCTTAATCTTAGTCTTAGTACGTTCCTTGATCTTTTCCCATGCTCCCGTACCCAATTTACTGATACGAGGCTGTTCTCCTTCTTTTCCCTTATATTTGGAAATCTTATGCAGAGAATGAATAGAAACAAACACCACATCATCGTTCTGATAAACCAGCTTAATAACTTCCTGCGTTGTATTCCCGTTCGGGATGCGCACAAGTCCGGCAAACTTTCCGATTCCATGATCAATATGCACCACATAATCACCCGGTTCGAACATGTTAAGCTCTTTCAAAGAAAGTGCGACCTTACCACTTCTTGCCTTATCACTGCGCAGATTATATTTATGAAAACGGTCGAATATCTGATGATCGGTAAAAATACAGCAATGCAACGTGTGATCGACAAATCCTTCGTGCAAGGTACGGTCTACAGCTGTAAAATCTATCTTATCACCACGCTCACGAAAGATATCTGCCAGTCGGTCCGTCTGTTTTACACTGTCAGAACATATATAAATGGAATATCCCCGCTGTAAATAATCTGTCAATGAACTTGCTACCAAATCGAAATTCTTATGGAAAATAGGCTGTACAGACGTATTGAACTTCAGTGTAGCCTGAGGTGTCCCCGTTGCCTTGTGTCCGAAATCAATCCGCCGGAACTCCAGTGATTCTACCGTAAACTCAGCACCGTCTATCAGCTTCCGCTCCAGGTTCATCAACTCAGTCTGCTCTCCCTCATATGCGGTCAGTGCCTGAGGCGAGAGAGCCTCATCATGAATTATCTGGATACGTTCGCGTACCCACAATAAATCTTTTACCCATAAAACAGTTTCACGTGGAATAAAGCTCAGGAAACTGATATCGCCATCCATAGCCTGTGCCAGTTCCGGAACAATACTTACCGAATCTTTTTTCTCACGCGACAACTGGCTTTCTACCTCAAAGGTACGTATACTATCTATCTCATCACCGAAAAAGTCTACTCGGTAAGGATATTCAGAAGCGAAAGAATAGACGTCGATGATACTACCGCGTGTAGCGAACTGTCCCGGTTCATATACATAGTCAACATGCTCGAAGCCATAATCCGAAAGTGTTTTGGTAATTTCATCCGTATCAATGTGCTGTCCGACAGTCAGCTTCAGTGTTCTGTCACTCAGTATCTTCGGTGAAACGACCTTCTCGGCAAGCGCATCGGGATAAGTTACAACTGTTACTGGTTCATTCTTTTCCAGCCTGCTCAACACTTCAGTACGGAGTATTTCATTGGCTGCATCTTTTTGACCGTATTTAATAGCCCTGCGATAAGATGAAGGGAAAAATAAAATCTGTTCATCACCGTTCACCTGCACCATATCATGATAAAAATATCCGGCTTCCTCCTGATCATTCAAGACAAAAAGATATACGCCCGATACCGACTTGATAAAGCAGGAAGCAAACAACGATGCGCACGAAGCATGTGTTCCCTCTAAAAATACAGTACGGATATCATTATTTTTTAAAGTATTCGCCAATCCTTCCAAGGCCGGATGACGAGTATAACGCGATTGAAGTTCTGTTATTCCCATTGTTATCATCAATAGTATAGTCACATCTTCCTGACCTCGCCGGCAGAAGATTACTCATATAATAAACAATGCAAAATTATAAAATAATTTCAGTACAGAAGAATATAAACCCGAGCTTGAAGAAAAACAAAAGCTTTTTTAGATTTTCAAAATAAGAAATTTTATCCATAAAAACGGAAAGAATGAATAACTTTGCAGAAAAACCAATATCTTAACAACAAAAAGATAAATAAAGGAAATGACAAGGTTTAAGAAAATAGTAGCGGTAGACGAAACGCTGCTTAATGAAGAAGCCCTACAACAGCTGCAAAAGCTGGGAGAAGAAGTAGTGGTATATCATGATTTTCCACAAGACGAACATATCGTAACCGAGCGTATCGGTGATGCCGACTGCCTGTTAGTATCATTCCGTACACCTATCAGAAAAAGTGTACTCGATGCCTGCCGCAATATACAATACATAGGCATGTGCTGCACACTCTATAACCCGGAAAGCTGTAACGTGGATGTTATAGAAGCCCAACGAAGAGGAATTACCGTGCTCGGAGTAAAAGATTATGGCGACGAAGGAGTTCTAGAGTATGTAATAAGCGAACTGGTACGATTATTACACGGATTTGGAGGCATACGCTGGCGTAAGGAAAGTACTGAACTGACCAGACGGAAGATAGGAATCATCGGAATGGGTAAAACCGGACGAATGGTTGCCGATGCGCTGAAGTTTTTCGGAGCAGAAGTCAGCTACTTCAGCCGCCACAGAAAAGCAGATGCAGACAACGCCGGATTTGTGTACATGCCACTCGATGAACTGTTGGATAAAAATGAAATAATCTGCACATGTATTCCTCGTAACAATTATCTGCTGGAAAAAAGAGAATTTTCCATTTTAGGCAATAACAAAATTGTAGTGAATACTTCAGTAGGACCGACATTCGATGTTGCTGCCATGAAAGATTGGCTGAATGAGTCACCCGACAATTATTATCTTTGTGACGCGACAGGAATGGGCAACGTATACGAAGAACTGAAATCATGCAGTAATCTTTTATATACGCCCTATATTTCAGGAAAGTCCATACAAAGTGTCGAAAGACTTTCACAAAAAGCTTTGGCCAACATAGAGTCTTACCTTACGGCATCAGCCAATAATAAATAATACTTTAATATTATTCGACCTATCAACTATATGTACAACGACATCATTGAATTTCTTGATAACAAACGGCTTAAAGAAGCTCTTGTACAACTTACAGCTTTGGCGCATGAAGCAGACAACTGGCAATTAAGTTCTGAAATAGAAAGTTTGCAGACTACTTACAGTTATATGCTGCAATATGCGGCACAGGGTATGGAAGATCCGGAACGCAACAAATTATACCATCAGTTACTCCGTACAGCATACGAACTTGCCGACCGCACCGAAGCCACACGTAAATATCGTACTGGAACAGGATATATGCATGGAAAATATTACAGTTTTCAGCAAATTCCACCACATTCTTATCAGGAAATCTGTCTCAGTCTTGAAGCTTTCAGCGAAAATCTGGGAATGGCTCAGATAACAGTCATGGACGAAGAACGGCGTAGTGAAACAGTTAACAAGCTATATATCGAGCATGAAAAGTATGTTACTGAGTTATTCGATATAATATGGATTTCTACACATTGGACAGATGAAGACTTGTCGGGTGCAAATTCCATATTGGAATCACTGCTCGTTCCTGCCAACGATGTAGCTGTAATGATAAGTGCAGTCACTTTAAGCCTGATACAAGTATTCGACAGCCGGAAGTTCCAATTCCTTATTAAGGCATATCAGACACACAGCGAAACAATAGTTGTCCAACGTGCTTTGATTGGAATTGCTCTGACAGCCTATTATCAAGAAAAAAGGTTAAAGCTATATCCGGATCTGCAAGCAGCCTTATCATTACTAAGCGACTCTACCCCGATCATTAAGGAACTGAACAAACTTCAGACCCTCCTGCTCCTTTCCCGTGAAACGGAAAAGATAGAAAAGAAACTGCGTGAAGAAATTATACCCAACATGAAGATTTCTCCGGAAATGCTGAACCAAAATCAGAAAATCATTGATCTGGAGGATTTGGAAGACAAGAATCCTGAATGGGAGAAAGAGATGAAACGTGTCGAAGAAAGTATACGCGAACTGGGAGAGTTACAGCTGGAAGGAGCAGATACCTACCTGAGTGCCTTTGCCCAACTGAAATCGTATCCGTTTTTCCGTCAGGCAGCACACTGGTTTTATCCATTCGACCGCCAGCATCCTGACATTGTGAAACTATTCACCAATCACAAGTCCACAGAAGGCAAATCGCTTATAAATCTGCTTATGGAATCAACCATGTTCTGCAATTCGGATAAATATTCTTTCTGTCTTGCTTTAAAGGATATTCCCAAACAGCAATTAGAGATGTTTACGGCAGAAGCTACCGAACAAAACCAAATACTGAAAGAAGGAAGCGAACAATTTGCAGAAACAATAAAAGGAGAAAAAAAGCCAAGCAATATCAGCCGTCAGTACATACACGACCTGTACCGCTTCTTCAAGTTATGGATGTATCGCAGTGAAATGCACGATATCTTTACAGACGATTTGTCACTCTGGAAATGTGAAGCTCTGAAACCGTTGATGCATACTCCGGAAAACCTGAAACAAATAGCCGACTATTTATTTTCTAAAGACTATTTTCAGGAAGCATGCACGATATATTATGACGAATTATGCAACAAGGGAAAAGGCGATGCCGACTCCTGGCAAAAGGCCGGATTCTGCCTTCAGAAAATGAAAAAATACACCGAAGCATTGCAGGCTTACGCTCAGGCAGATTTATTGAAACCTGAACATATATGGACGTTAAAGCAAATGGCACAATGCCATAAGAAATTACATCATTATCAAGAAGCACTCGACTGTCTGTACAAAGTAGAAACAATGCAACCCGACAACTTGAATTTGCTTCTGCAAATAGGACAATGTCTTGCCAGCCTGCACATGTACGACAAAGCTTTGTCTTATTTCTTCAAAGTGGAATATATGGAAACTGCTCCGGCAAATGCACAAAGAGCCATCGGATGGTGTTATTTCATGACAGGAAAATATGCTGAAGCTGCCCGTTTCTTCGATAAACTGCAACAGGCTGACGAAGTGCTGACTTCCGACTGGCTGAATGCCGGACACGTATATCTGGCACAAAACAATATACCCAAAGCACTGGAATGCTACAGACAGGCAGAAAATCATTGCCAAAGTCACGATGAATTCATACAGCTTTACTTAGCAGACAAGGAAGCCTTGCTGCAACAAGGCATATCGGAAGATAATATTTATCTGGTTCCAGATATGCTCTAACACAAAAATCCCCTTCTTCAGTTTTGCTCAATACATGGAAAACCGAGGAAGGGGATTTTGTATCGTAATATTCAGAATCAGATAGTCATTTTAAGAATCTTACCACCCCATTCCGGTAAGTCAACAGCAACAGGCTTATCGCTCGCGAATGAGATAGTTTCGTCTTTTCCCGACAACAGATCCGTTGCCTGAACTGTTTTATATTCCGGTATCTGCAAATATTCGAAAGCATGATAAGGAATGTTCACAGACAGATGGACAGGCATATTGTCGAAATTCACCAAAACCAGCAATACTTCATTTTCATATTTACGGATAAATACATACTGACGGTGCTCATTCATCAGCCAGTTTCCTTTATTCGCATACATCAGATCGAAAAATGCTCCATGTGATATAGCCTTTTCCTCACGGCATAAATTCAGGACATGCTGATAAAAACTGCGAAGCTCCTTTTCCTTATCATTCAGTAAATGCAAATTATAACGTCCGTGATTACTCCACCGGCGGATAGTATCCACACTCCAGTAATCAAAAATAGTAGTTCGTCCGTCACGGCCACTGAATCCTTCGCTATCCATTCCTCTTTCTCCCAGTTCCTGACCAAAATAAATCATCATAGGATTGGTGTTCATACAAGCCGAAACCAGCAAAGCAGGAAGAGCCTTACGTGCATCGCCTGCAAAGAAATCGGAAGCAATACGCTGTTCATCGTGATTTTCCAGGAAGTTCAGCATGTGCGGCTGTATATCGTCCACACTCTGCCAGCAATTTGTAATGGCAGTAGCCGATCCATATCCACAAGTTACGGCACGAAGGGTATCATACAGTCCCACCTTATCGTAAAGATAATCAAAATGCCCGTTGAATATATAATTACGGTATTCGTTCGGATTATAAACCTCAGCGATAAATATAAGTTCCGGATGCTGTTCTTTCACCTGAGGAATAGCCCATCCCCAAAATTCACAGGGAACCATCTCTGCCATATCGCAACGGAAACCGTCTATACCCTTTGCTGCCCAGAACAGCAGGATATCTCTCATCTTATACCAGGTATCGGGAACAGGAGAAAAATGGTTGCCGGTGTTTCCCATGTAATCGACTCCATAATTCAGTTTTACTGTTTCATACCAGTCGTTTTTGTTCGGATAAGCGTCGAAGCGGTTGTTTCCCGTAGCTTTAGCCGGCTGTTCTTCGTACATACCAGCCTGTTCATCATAAAAATCAATTTCTCCGCCTAAACTAGTTCCGGGGATATAATAAAAATTATTGTTTACATCGAAAGCTTTCGAGCTATCATCATCTTCTCCCAAATCCTTCACTCCGTCCGGCTTGGCATACGAATGATACTGACGTGCCACATGGTTTGGCACAAAATCAATTATCACTTTCAATCCATTGTCGTGCGAACGTTTTACCAGCAGTTCAAACTCTTCCATACGGCGGTTTACATCAACAGCCAAATCAGGGTCTATATCATAATAATCGCGGATAGCGTATGGAGAACCTGCCTTACCCTTTATAACAGCAGGATGGTTGCGAGGTATATTGTAAGCTGAATAGTCTGTCTGAGAGGCATGGGCAATAACCCCTGTATACCAAATATGTGTTGCCCCAAGCTTTTTTATCTCATTCAAAGCCTGGTTTGTAAATCCGGCCATCTTACCACATCCGTTTTCCTGCAGGCTGCCATTGTAGGCATTGCGTACCTCTTCATTACCAAACAGGCGGGTAAATACCTGATAAATAATTATTTTCTCACTTTGCTCCATATCATTATTGTATTTTGTCTTCATTTCATATCACCTGAATGAAAAATATCTTTCCTTTTCGTCTTCTTCCAGTCCTTCCAACACTTTTGAAGCTGCAAAATATCCGGCACTGAAAATCTCCTCTGCTTTTTCCAGCTCATAGTTCGAATATGATCCCAAGCCATCGGGAGCTATAACCAGATCAGCCTTTTCCAGTTCGGTAAACGTATTCGCCTGAAACATGAAATGATAAGCCCGAAGAGCAATAGCTGCCAAGTTCTTACTATATTCATCGGCTACCAGCTTGTAGACATTCAGGGCCAAAACCTTATCGCACATATCACGTATCGGTGTCACTGGTACATTCATGAATACTCCCCCGTCGACATAATATGTTCCCCCGATCTTGACCGGAGCAAAAAGTACGGGAATACAACACGAAGCAGCTACCCGACGCGCTATTTCCCCACGTGTAAAATGTACACACTGTCCATGGTCGAAATCGGTAGCTGTCACTACTACTGGTATTTCCAGATCTTCCAGATTACGTGTCCGCAAATTGCTTCTCATAAAATCGATAAAGTAGTCCATCTGAAACAAACTGTCTTTACCGAAACGTATCTTGGCAAGCTCTGTAAACGAACGGTCGGAAAACATCTCCATTATTTCAAACGGCTGTTTGCCATCGGCTATGAATACGCTTACAATAGCTCCCGCACTGGTTCCCGAAAGAATATCAGGGCGAATGTTATGCTCGAACAATGCCTGCAACATTCCCAAATGGGCTATGCCTCTGATAAATCCTCCGCTCAAGGCGAATCCGATATGATATTTTCCGTCTGCCATATATTCAGGTGTAAATAAAATCTTTATTATTTAATGACACGATAATAATCCTGCTTGCGTGGCTTAGGCTGTGCCGGTTCTTCTGCCGGATATCCCAGTGCCAGAGCGCCTATACCTACCAGACCTTCGGGCAGTCCCCACGACTTCATCAGTTCTTTGCCTTCGGAAGTAGAAAACATTTCCCGTTCACGATGAATCCAGCAGCTTCCTAATCCGATAGCATGAGCAGCGAGCATCATGTTTTCCAATACACAACTTCCATCCTGGATAGGATTGTTTGCATCAGCAGGAACAAGTACCAACACATAAGTAGGTGCATCGTAATACGGATTCGAAGTTACTCCCATCACATGAGCGTTCATGCTTGCCAACTGTTTACGCAGCTCTTCGTTCTGTACTGCCACAATATAAGGCGACTGCATGCCTCGTGAAGTAGGAGCATATGTTCCGGCTTCGAGCACTGCCTTCAGTTCTTCATCGGTTATCTGTTCTTTTTTATATTTACGGCAGCTGCGCCGTGTTTTGATAATCTGTAAAAAATCTGTTTCCATAACTTGCTAATAATTGTATAGGTATTATTAAGTTGAAGTCAAAAATACGTATTTTATTCCGATTGACGGATAAATAAATATTTTTTTATTGCAACAGATACAAAAAGAACGTGATATAAATCAGAAAACATGCTGAAATCTTTCCTAAAAATTCAGCATGTTTTTGACAAAAATTGTACAATAAATTCTCATTTTCGTACAAAAAAACAGGTAAATATGCAGGCGTTTCACTAGAAACATGTACATCTTTCATTATCAATAAGTTATCACCAAATTAAAGTTCAGACGAATAGTACAGCATCCATACAATACAGCATAAAAAAACTCCTTTTCTGCAATATCCAGCAGAAAAGGAGTGTGATTCATCTAACAGAAATAACTTTTATCAATTATTTTCCGGACGCAACTTACGGACAGTTACAGCAGTCTGCCACATTTCGCTTTCGCGCAACTGACGAAGTTCTTCATTCAGTTTTTCACGATAATCCGGCTGAGAATTTGAATCGATAGAACGCTGTGCTTCGTGTCCTTCAGCAACCGATTTGTACAGTTTTTCGAATACCGGTTTAGTTGCATCGTGGAACGGAGTCATCCAGTCCAAAGCACCGCGCTGAGCAGTAGTAGAACAGTTGGCATACATCCAGTCCATACCTTTGGCAGCAAACAACGGCATCAATGACTGAGTAAGCTCCTCAACTGTTTCATTGAATGCTTCAGATGGGCTGTGTCCGTGTTCACGCAATGTTTCATACTGTGCCAGCAACAGACCTTGGATTGCACCCATCAATGTACCACGTTCACCGGTCAAGTCAGAAGTAGCTTCACGCTGGAAAGTTGTTTCGAACAAATAACCAGAGCCAATACCAATACCCAATGCAATAGTACGTTCGTAAGCCTTGCCTGTTGCATCCTGATAAATTGCATATGATGAGTTCAAACCACGACCTTCGAGGAACATAGTACGCAAAGATGTACCAGAACCTTTAGGAGCGACCATGATAACATCGATATCTTTTGGAGGAACTACACCGGTACGATCGTTCCAGGTAATAGCAAATCCGTGAGAGAAATACAATGCTTTTCCAGCAGTAAGATGCGGTTTGATAGTAGGCCATACAGAGATTACGGCTGCATCCGAAAGCAAGCACATGATAACAGTAGCTTTCTGGCATGCTTCTTCGATGCTGAACAGAGTTTCTCCCGGAACCCATCCGTCGGCAACAGCTTTATCGTATGTTTTTCCCTGACGCTGTCCTACGATGACATTGAAACCATTGTCACGCAAATTCAGTGACTGTCCAGGTCCCTGCACACCATAACCGATGACAGCTATCGTTTCATTTTTCATTACCTCACGTGCTTTTTCCAAAGGAAACTCATCGCGGATTACTACATTTTCTGTAACACCGCCAAAATTCATTTGTGCCATAATTACAATCTTTTTATTAAAAATCAATTAAATATCACTTTACTTCGAACAACAACTTCAGCGTCGTTCTTTTTTATTTCTATATCAAATTCGTTTTCGTTTATCTGCTCCCGATAGAAACTCAGCTTATCGCCATAATAACTTTCGGCTACATAAGCTACTTCGAAACGGCGAAGTGATTTTTCACGGAACATTTCGAGCGGGAACAAGTTGAGTGAATGCTCGATATATTTAATACTGTTTACATGCCCGTTGAGATCGATATCACCATATTTTACCTGATATTCAAAACAAGGAGTCTGTTCCGTAATCTTCACACGGCCGGCCTTGTCAATAGGACACTCTTTCTTGCAGATGTAATCTGTAATCTTGCCTCCATGCAGAGCAAGCAAGTCGGCAGGCTTACGGGTTTCCATGCTGATCATCGCCCAAATAGAACGTGCATATCCTATTGGTTTACCTTCCTGGTTCAGAATGGCAAAATTACGGTCGGTAAACAGACGGTATACATTTTCCACCCATGTCTGAATGCTGAACTTTTCGTAAGCACGGGGCATTTCCTCCATTTCTACCGCCAGACGAGAAAGCACCCATGTATAATGGTTTTCATTCAATGTAGCAATACCGAATCCGCGTTCTGCCGCATGAAATCCGGCACAGTTCAGCAAATGATTACCTAAAACACCCATTGTAAGCTTTTCGGTAAAATCTACATGAAAGGGTTCTGCAACGAACTGATAAGTACTAACTTTATTATCCTCACTCATCATAATAACTGACTTTACTGTTTTTCATTTCTATATCGTTCCTCACGATGTGCCAGATATTCATTGACACGCTCAAAGCAACTGGTGGAAACAGCAATTCTTCCAGAACGTACAAACTGAAGCACACAGTTCAGATTTCTCAACTCCTGATACAGGTTAGTAATATCATCGCTCATACCTGTCATTTCGACTATAGAATAAGTAGGATTTACTTCTACTATATGTGCTCCATAACGACGTACGACTTTTGATGCTTCTGCAGTTGACTGAAACTCTGGTGTAGAAACCTTATACATGGCAACTTCACGCTGGAAGATTTCCTTATCGGTAAAATAATGTGCTTGTATAACGTCCATCTTTTTTTCTATCTGACGCACCACCTTTTCTACGATATCGGGAGTGGTCCAGCAAGTAATAGTGTACTTATGTACTCCCTTAATGGAAGAGGCAGACACGTTCAAACTTTCAATATTAATCTGACGACGTGTAAATACAGCAGTTACCTGATTCAACAAACCGGCTATATTTTCCGAATGAACGATTATTGTATATAATGTCTTATTATTATCCATAGTTACTTTTATATTAACAGTCCAACAGCATATAGTTTACGGGACTTCCCGGAGGAGTCATAGGCAATACCTTTCCTTCTTCTACCACACAGGTTTCCAACAGGAACGGTCCGTCGGTTTTCAGCATCTCACGAATAGCATCGTTCAATTCTAAACGATCCATCACCCTGCGTGAAGGAATACCATATGCCGCTGCAATCTGCATGTAGTCGGGGTTCATCATCGGAGTAAACGAATAACGGCGATTGAAGAACATGGCTTGCCACTGACGTACATTTCCCAGATAATTATTATTCATAAGAATGATTTTTACCGGAGCTTTTTGTTCCATAACAGTTCCCAGCTCCTGCATAGTCATCTGCAAACCTCCATCACCCATAAATGCACAGACCGTACGTTCTGGAGCGCCGAAAGTAGCTCCAATGGCAGCCGGCAGACAGAATCCCATTGTACCCATACCACCGGAAGTTACAACACTGCGCTTCTTTGCAAACTTGAAATAACGGCAAGCCAGCATCTGATTCTGACCGACATCGGTTACGAGAATAGCTTCGTTATCCGTTGCTTCGCTTACGGCATTTACCACTTCACCCATATTCAGTGGTCCGTCTTCAGGAAATACTTCCGGTTTTATTACTTGAGTGTATTCTTTTTCTTCATACGGCTGGAAG
Source organism: Phocaeicola coprocola DSM 17136 (assembly GCF_000154845.1). GTDB lineage: Bacteria > Bacteroidota > Bacteroidia > Bacteroidales > Bacteroidaceae > Phocaeicola > Phocaeicola coprocola. Next base: position 49,867 of record NZ_DS981462.1, read on the forward strand.
CTTTCTATCCATTCTGTATGTTTTTGGGCAACAATCCGCTCGGTAAGTAACGACAGTGTACGCTTGCAATTTCCAAGTACAGGAACATCTACCGGTACATTTTTCCCAATTTCAGACGGATCAATATCCAGATGAATGACTTTTGCCTGACGGGCATATGTAGACAAATCACCTGTTACACGGTCGTCAAAACGCATACCTACAGCAATCAGGACATCACATTCATTGGTTTTTACATTAGGACCAAGATTACCATGCATGCCGAGCATTCCTTTATTCAACGGATGCTTGGACGGTAAAGCTGAAAGACCCAGCAGGGTACATCCACAAGGTAAATCTGCCTTTTCAACAAACTTACGAAGCTCTTCCTGAGCACCTCCAAGTTCTACTCCTTGTCCTACCAAGACTAATGGCCTCTGAGAGGCATTTATCAGTTCCACAGCCTTGTTTATTTCATCCATGTCAGTTTCCGGATCCGGATCGTAGCTACGGATAAAATCAACATCTACCGGTTCGTAATCAGTCATTTCTATCTGAGCATTCTTTGCAAAATCGAGGACAACCGGTCCGGGACGTCCGCTTCGTGCTATATAGAAAGCTCTCGAAACAGCCCAGGCTACATCTTCCGCACGGCGTATCTGATAACTCCATTTCGAAATTGGCTGAGTTATACCCACCAAGTCAACTTCCTGAAAGGCATCCGTACCCAATAATCTGACACCGACCTGTCCAGCTATCACAACAATCGGGGTGCTGTCTATCATTGCGTCAGCTATACCTGTAATGGTATTCGTAGCTCCCGGTCCACTGGTTACCAGACAGACACCTACTTCACCCGAAACGCGTGCAAATCCTTGTGCTGCATGAGCCGCACCTTGTTCATGACGAACCAATATATGGTTTAATTTATCTCTATGATCATATAAAGCATCAAATACAGGCATAATAGCTCCCCCCGGATATCCAAAGAGAGTCTTTACCCCCTGATGTTCCAACGAACGCATTAAAGCTTCCGATCCTGTAATTCTTTCTTTAGCCATAAGTCAAATGAAGAATAAAATAGTTCTTTATACAATTCTTACTCCACCCTTGTCGGCCGAGCTTACCATGCTGGCATAAGCTTTCAGAGCTTTCGACACTTGACGATTGCGAGTCACAGGCGCCATAGGACGTGCTGCCAGCTCTTCATCAGTGAGTTTTACATTAATAGTACGATTGGGGATATCTATCTCGATAATATCTCCATCAACAATCTTACCGATATTTCCACCAGCCGCAGCTTCAGGAGAAATGTGTCCGATACTTAATCCGGAAGTACCTCCACTAAAACGTCCGTCTGTAATCAAAGCACATTCTTTACCCAAATGTTTTGATTTGATATATGAGGTGGGATAAAGCATTTCCTGCATACCAGGACCTCCTTTCGGCCCTTCGTGAGTAATAACGACTACATCTCCGCTCACAACCTTACCACCAAGAATGCCTTCGCAAGCTGACTCCTGAGAATCAAAGACCTTAGCCGGTCCTGAGAATTTCCAGATGCTTTCATCCACTCCTGCTGTTTTTACTACACAACCGTCCTGAGCAATATTTCCTTTCAATACCGCCAGTCCTCCGTCTTTGCTGTATGCATGCTGTAAATCACGAATACAGCCAGCAGCACGGTCTGTATCAAGTTCTTTATAAACATTGTTCTGAGAACCTAACTCAATATTGAATTTTCCGCCCGGAGCACTTGTATATATACGCATGGCTTCTGCATCTACATCAGCCTTACAAATATTATACTTGGAAATAGCTTCCTCGAGTGTAGAACCGTCAACACGATGTACACTGGTATCAAGCAAACCTCCTTTTGCCAGCTCTCCTAAAATATTAAGAATACCACCGGCACGATTGACATCCTGAATATGATATTTTTGAGTATTTGGAGCAACTTTACACAGACAAGGTACACGGCGGGACAACATATCAATATCATCCATCTTGAAATCAACTTCAGCTTCATGAGCTACTGCAAGCAGATGAAGTACTGTATTGGTAGATCCTCCCATTGCAATATCCAGTGTCATGGCATTCAAGAAAGCCTGACGAGTAGCGATACTGCGAGGCAAAACGCTGTCATCACCTTCTTCATAATACTTATATGCATTTTTTACAATAAGTTCGGCAGCATCACGGAATAAGCGTTTACGATTTTCGTGTGTGGCTACGATTGTTCCATTTCCAGGCAGAGCCAATCCGATGGCTTCATTTAAGCAATTCATAGAATTAGCCGTGAACATTCCCGAGCAACTGCCGCATCCTGGGCAAGCATGACATTCAATTTCGGCTACATCCTCGTCACTTACAGTCGGGTCAGCCGATTTAATCATCGCATCTATCAAATCGAGATGCATGCCTCCCCACTCCCCGGCTTCCATAGGTCCACCAGAAACAAACACTGTAGGAATATTCAATCGCATGGCAGCCATAAGCATACCCGGAGTAATCTTGTCGCAATTCGAAATACATACCATAGCATCTGCCTTGTGAGCATTTACCATATACTCCACACTGTCGGCTATAATATCGCGGGAAGGCAATGAATATAACATTCCGTCGTGTCCCATAGCGATACCATCGTCAATAGCTATCGTATTAAATTCGGCAGCAAAGCATCCCAGCTTCTCAATTTCGGCTTTTACCTGCTGACCTATTTCATGCAAATGAGTATGTCCCGGAACAAATTGTGTAAACGAATTTACAATAGCAATAATGGGCTTCCCAAACATTTCTTTTTTCATACCGTTAGCAACCCATAAAGCTCTTGCTCCTGCCATACGGCGACCTTCGGTACTCATCGAACTGCGTAACTGATGTTTCATTACATTATCTCCTTTTCATTAAGTAAAAAGCCTTTCTCAACACTGGCGAGAAAGGCTTTCATACATATTTCTTATGTGAACTATATACACGAAAACTTTACTCACCTCTTGGTTCTTTCACCACGACGCGAATAATATGCAGGACTGCCAAGTTAATTCGTATATCAGTTATCATTTTCATATTATCTTGTTTTGTTTACGCTTGCAAAGGTAAAGGCTTTTTCGAAACAAACAAATAAAATGAAAGATTTTTTCGATAAAAAATAATCATTAGTAAGTTTCCCTAGGTTTTTTATATCCAATTTCTTTTTAAACAATACATATTACCACATTTATAACATATAGATATAAACAGAAAGAGAAGACAGACCGTATTTCTGAATATCATTTTTTATTCGTACCTTTGCGAAAATTCAATTATTCAAACAAATTATTAAGTATGGAAAATAAATACATCACCGTAGCATATCGTCTGTATGCTATTGCTGACGGTAAAAAAGAATTGCTGGAAGAAGCAACTGTAGAACATCCGTTCCAGTTTATTTCAGGTATCGGATATACACTCGATAAATTTGAAAAAGAAATTACAGCTTTAAGCAAAGGGGATAATTTTAATTTTACTATCCCATGTGCAGAAGCTTATGGCGAACGTAACGAAGACAATGTACGTCAGGTATCAAAGAAAATGTTCTGTGATCCGGACGGAAACTTCGACAGCGAAAACATTTTCCCAGGAAACATCATTATGCTGAACGATGCAGAAGGTCATCAGTTTTATGCAAATGTAGGTGAAATAACAGAAGACAAAGTTGTACTCGACCTCAATCATCCTCATGCTGGTAAAGACCTGATTTTCGAAGGAACTGTTACCGAAATGCGTCCTGCAACCAATAAGGAAATCGAAGGAATGGTAAACATGATGAGTGGAGAAGGATGTGGTTGTGGATGTGACAGCTGCGGAGGCGGATGCGGAGACCACGAACATCACCATCACGATGATGGATGCTGTGGAGGCGGATGCGGACACTGCCATTAAATCTATTAAATTTCATCTAAATAAAAAGCACAGTGTAACATGTTACATTGTGCTTTTCACCATAAAATACATTCCTTTATGATACTTATTGCCGACAGTGGATCCACAAAAACCGATTGGTGCTACGGCACAGAAATAAGCAACTGCAAAATTATCCAGACAGAAGGAATCAATCCATTTCATCAATCCGCAGAAAAGATAGAGTCTATAATCTGCCAAGGACTCATTCCTCAACTGGGTTTTCCTCTTGAGCGTTGTACTGCCATCTATTTCTATGGTGCAGGATGCCTGCCGCCTAAAACAGAAAGTATCATACATGTCTTACAAAACAACTTTCCTGAAGCCGACATCGCTGTAGATACAGATTTACTGGGAGCAGCACGTGCTTTGTGTAAAGACAATGCAGGAATCGCCTGTATATTAGGAACAGGATCAAATTCATGCTTATACGATGGCAAGCAAATAATACAGAATATATCTCCACTTGGATATATTTTGGGAGATGAAGGTAGCGGTGCATATTTAGGAAAACGCTTTATCAGTGACTGCCTAAAAGGACAGTTGCCGGAAATATTACGAAATGGATTATTGGAAAAACTCAATCTTACTGTCCCTGAAATATTAGATAAAGTTTATCGGCAACCAGAAGCCAATCGTTTCCTCGCCTCTTTAACAACCTACATTTATGAGCATAAAGATATGCCTCAAGTACATACATTCTTACTAGATTGTTTTGGGGAGTTCTTCCGGCGTAATGTTATGCCCTATCACCGGTCATTACCTGTATCATTTGTGGGATCCATAGCATGGTTCTTCCACGATGAGCTTACAGAAACTGCAAACTCTTATAATATTCCATTAGGAATTTTTATAAAGAATCCGATAAGCGAACTGATTCAATACCATTTTCGGATACCAAAATAAATAAAATAAAAAAGGGAATCTTCCCAGACTCCCAATCTTCATTAACCTTAAATCTAATACCATGAAAAACACGATGCAAAGATATAGGTTTTATGTTATACAACATAGAATTATCACAGAAATTCTTTGCTAATTATTCTTTTTTAACAAATAAAGTATTGCAGGAATAGAGAAAACATCCCTTTTATTTGTTTATTATGATAATAAGCTCTACCTTCGTTAAATATTTTCATCTTTCTTTTATATTCTGAAGAAAGAGGCAAGTTTTTCAGCATAAAAACTATAATAATATATATTAAAGTTATGAAGAATTATTCTACACGCTACAACAGCATAATAAAAGCATGCGTGCTTTTTGGGGAATTGTGCATTTGCAGCGGATTATTTTATGTGTTTTATTTATGGGCACAGTTTTTAGGGAAACACGATGAACTGGTTGCCAGTTTATCACAGGTGCTCATTATTATTACATTATGCTATCTGGTATGTGCCATACATGGAGGAGTAGTCCTTCATATGCGCAAAGTATATCCATACCAGATTGTTATGCGTGTGTTCCGTAATATTTTTTATTTTTCAATATTAACAGGAACATTGTTGAGCATTGGAAAGTTTATGAATATATACACATTATACTTTCCAGCTTATATATCAGCATTATTTCTTACACTAAGCATTTACCGGCTTGCCTTACGTGCAATCATCAAGCGGTTCCGTGCTTCTGGAAAAAATCTGCGCCACGTAGTATTAGTAGGAAGTACTTCTAATAATATCGAATTATACCACGAACTGACAGATGATCCGTCTACAGGAGCAAAAGTGGAAGGATATTTTGATGATGAGCCTAATTCACAAATGCCTTCTCAATGCCAATATCTTGGTCGCCCGGAAGATGTGCAAAGCTATCTAAAGGCTCATCCGTATATTCACTACCTGTTCTGTTGCTTACCTTCACGCCGCAGTAACATTATTGTACCTATAATTAATTATTGTGAGAACAACCTGGTACACTTTTTTAGTGTACCTAACCGACACAATTACCTACATAACCGAGTATACTTTAACATGATAGGTAACGTACCTTACCTTAGCTTACGTACCGACCCATTAAGCTATCCGGAAAATAAATTCCTGAAACGTGCATTTGATATAGTTTTCTCACTGTTATTCTTATGCACTTTATTCCCGATCATATTAATTATTGTAACAATCATTACAAAATTAACCATGCCGGGACCAATCTTCTTCCGTCAAAAGCGTAACGGATTAAATGATAAAGAGTTTTATTGCTATAAATTCCGTTCGATGAAAGTCAATGCCGAAGCAGATACGCTACAAGCTACAAAAGATGACCCCCGAAAAACACGCTGGGGAAATATTATGCGTAAGACAAACATCGATGAACTTCCTCAGTTTATTAATGTACTGCTTGGAGACATGAGTGTAGTAGGACCACGCCCTCATATGCTAAAACATACCGAAGAGTACTCTAAACTGATAAACAAATACATGGTACGCCACTTCGTAAAACCAGGAATTACCGGTTGGAGTCAGGTTACAGGATATCGCGGAGAAACAAAAGAGCTGAAAGATATGGAAGGCCGTGTAATAGGAGATATCTGGTATATTGAGCACTGGAGTTTCTGGCTTGATATCTATATCATATATAAAACTGTCAGAAATGCTATTCATGGCGAAAAGAATGCATATTAACAATAATACCTTATAACATTAAAGCCGTATCAAAGTGAAACAGAAGTGCCCTCAAAAGTTAAACACAAAACTTTTGGGGGCACTTCACTTCAAACAAAATTTGATTCGGCTTTTTTTATTTCTGTAAATTATAATCAAAGCATGATATACGCAAACAGTTCCAACTTCACCACATCCCTTTTTTATTTATTAACGCCTAACAGATATACCTAATCACTTGATTATAAAAATCATCACGCAAAAAACAAGTTGGTAAGACAATACCAAACACGCTCCTTCAGACATATATAAACAAATGAAAAATTCTACTAAACAATAATAACTTCTACTCTAACTAAAAATAACCATACTCAGCATGAAAAATCGAAGCACTCCCTTTCTTCTGACTATCCGGTTATAACCATTTTGCAACAATCTCCTCCGTCCGCTCCCAAAGTTCCTGTGACTGGCGATGATGAGTGTACTTTTCCGATAAAACCTTAGGTCGACAGCTGACATTCAACGTGCCAGTACGTTTACCGGCCTCTTCATCGAGTAAAAGGCAGATTGCTGTAGCAGCTCCTTGCCGAGGTGTACGGATAAAAGGGCGGAAGAAAATATCAGTCAACGGATCGAACCACATATGCATGGTGATAATGTCTGTCGAAACGATACCCGGATCAGCAGCATTGACTACAACTCCCCGCTCTTTCAGACGTTCCGACAATTCGAAGGTAAAGAGTGTAAGCGCCAGTTTCGTATTGCTATATACAGGAATCCGCCAAAAGCAGCCCTTCTTCCCCTTTATGAAAAAATCAGGAAAATCCAGTTTCCCTATCGCATACGTACAAGATACCATATTGACGATACGGCTCCCCTTACCCATCAGCGGTAATAATTTGCGAGTCAGTAAATAATGTCCCACATAATTAACACTTACCGTACGCTCCAGCCCATCTTCCGTTATATGGAGGCCGGTTTCCATCGTCCCGGCATTATTCATCAGCAAATCCAGCCTGTCTCCACGCTCCAGCATCCGGCAGGCAAAAGCGTTTACAGAAGCCAGCGAGGACAAATCTATCGACATCACCATAATATCAGCATTACCTGTTTCCTCTATCAAAAGCCTCCGCTTAACCTCAGCTTTTTCAGCATTATAACATGCCATTACCACACAATATCCAGCCAAAGCTACCGCACGGGTTATTTCCGTTCCCATACCACCGTCTGCTCCTGTTATTATCGCTAGTCCTTTTCTCATATCAACCTCTACTCTCTATACGTTCAATTTCTTTTTTCAGGCAATCCGGCAATTCTTCCTGCAGGTGTTGGTGACATGCCATATCAAGTGTATACATACGGGCTATGCAATAATTACTATGCTTACAACTGCAACGGGCATTTTCTTCCATGAGCATACGGTTTACAAATCCCGGTTCATTAAGCAATGCACGACCCATTTGTACGGCTTCGAAACCATCGTTAAGTACCTCATCAATCTTCTGACGGGTAACCAGACCACCTACATATACCAACGGCATATCCAGTACTTTTCTGAATTTCAACGCATCATCCAGAAAATAAGCTTCGCGGAAAGGCACTGAAGGAATCATCCATTTCCCCACCAGACGAACACCATATTTCAGCCACCAGCAAGTCATATAATGTGTCATGCTACGGATAGGCATTTCTCCCCTCATCACATACATCGGTGCTTTACTTACAAAACCGCCACTCAAGACTAGAGCATGAGCTCCCGACTGCTGTAACCTGCGTGCCACCTGTAGTGATTCCTCTAACTCCATTCCGCCACGGAAACCGTCGCGCATGTTCATCTTCACCAGTACAGCCATGTCATTACCAGCCGCTGTCATCACTTCATCTATTACCATATCCATAAAGCGCATCCGATTTTCCAGTGAACCTCCGAAGATATCTTTACGATGATTGGTGGCAGGAGAAAGAAACTGACTGATCAGGTAGCCATGTCCGGCATGTATTTCCACAGCATCGAATCCGGACTCGCGTGCCAGACAAACAGCTCTGCCATACGCACGAGCCATTTCCGGCAACTCATCGGCACGAAGCCCGCGCACAAACGTGGGCGAATAAAGATTGAACCCACTGCTGGCTCCTACGGGCAGACAACCACAAATGCTTTTATGCGACATATTTCCGCAATGCCCCAGCTGAATGCTGGCAGCTGCTCCTTCTGCATGAACCGCATCGGTGAGCCGACGGAGACCAGATACAATCTCCGGACGCATCCATAGCTGGCGGTCGAACGACAAGCCACTACGAGTAACAGCTGCATAGGCTACAGTCGTCATACCCACTCCTCCGGCAGCTACCGAACGATGATAATCGAGTAGCTGTTCCGACGGTTTATTTCCAGGGCACATGCTTTCGAAAGCTGCTGAACGGATGGTACGATTGCGCAACGTCAATGGTCCCAATTTCACCGGAGTAAATAGTTTTGAATTCATAACAATCTGATTAAAATAAACATCACAGATGAGAAAACCCTCATAAAATCTCAAGAGATCTGCTCATCTTTCAACGTATGAACAAGAATTCTAAGGCGAACTCTCAATATATATAAGGAATAATTCTCTTTTTGTCTTTAAGAGCTTCACATCCCAATTCTTCACGATAACGCCGATAGATGGCATCAGCACGAGGTACTAAATTGGCAGCTGTCCACCACACAAAAACCCATGCAGCAGGCGAAGCTGTCAACAAGGCAAAACCTGTCCACTCAATCAGTTCACCCAAATAATTGGCAGACGTGACATGACGGTAAAATCCTTTCTGCGGCAGATAATGTTTCGTATCGCCTGACTTCCGCAAATGACGGATTACATAATCCGAATGAAGATTGATACTCATTCCGGCGATAAACAGTGCCAGCCCTATCCAAGGGAAAGAGTGCATCCAATAGCCGCAGCCTTCAGCATACAAATCTTCAGCAGACGGATAAGAAAAGAAACTTGTTATGAGCAGCATACCGTTCAGTATATTAAAGACAATCCCCATAGCTACAATGGCAACCGGCATACGACTTTTGCCTCTCATCAGCAGCGGGAAAACAAACGAACGCTGAAAATAATGCAACAAAAACAGGCAGGCAAAGACAAACTGAGGAGCAAAAACGTCAATATCACTAGACAGCCATCCCCACAGCATAACAACAAAAGCCGGAGCCTCCATCAGCATCCAAGCTAACTTATTAGGCAAAGAGATTCCCCACGAGGATGTACGGAACATACCATATCCTGCCCTCACAAAATAAAGTGCCACAAATACTACTGCGCCTGCCACAGACATAGCATAAAGAAGGAATTGATAGGTGTCGTGACTCATAATCTTCGATTTAGAACAATAATCAAAGATACAGAAAAAGGAATCAGAATCAATGGTTTAAAAAATAGAAAAAATCCCCCTTTTCCTGCTTTAATTCTTTTCATATCATATATAAAAGACAAAAGCGGGAAAAGGAGGAAACGTCCTGTTCTTTCAGAATAATGTCAGCATATTTCTGAAAAAACATCAGCAGAAAAATTTTTCAGTACAAAACTTCAAAAAGACTTGGAAGGTATTTCTGAAACCTTGTACAAATTAATCACACTTTATCAGCATGCTTTAAAGCTCATATCAAGACCTTTTACAGAATGTGTCAAAGCACCTACGGAAATGAAATCAACACCACATTCTGCGTAATCGCGTAGTGTATCGAAAGTAATACCACCCGATGACTCAAGCTCTACACGTCCGTTTACCATTTCTACAGCCTTACGTGTATCTGCCGGAGTAAAGTTGTCAAGCATGATACGGTCTACTCCACCCAAATCGAGAACCTGCTGCAATTCGTCGAAGTTACGTACCTCGATTTCAATTTTCAGGTCCTTACCTTTAGCCTTGCAGTATTCACGGGCACGCGTGATAGCCTTATCAATACCACCAGCAAAATCCACATGATTGTCTTTCAACAGAATCATGTCAAACAGACCGATACGATGATTTACACCACCACCGATTTTAACAGCCATTTTTTCAAGAATACGCATACCCGGTGTTGTCTTTCTAGTGTCGAGCACACGAGTCTTGGTTCCTTGCAGACGTTCTACATAACGGTGTGTCATCGTAGCAATACCACTCATACGCTGCATAATGTTCAGCATCAGTCGTTCGGTCTGAAGCAATGACTGGATCTTTCCTTCTACCACCATAGCTACGTCACCCGGCTTTACATGTGTACCGTCTTCAATGAAAACTTCCACTTTCATTTCAGGATCAAAACGGTGGAATACTTCTTTTGCCACTTCAATACCGGCAAGAATACCTTCTTCCTTTATCAGAAGTTTTGATTTTCCCATAGCATCGGCAGGAATACACGATAATGTGGTATGGTCGCCATCGCCGATATCTTCTGCAAACGATAAATCAATCAAGCGGTCGATTAAATCCTTAACAACTTTTTCGTCCATTTTATTTCTTGTTTTAAATACGTTTTCTTACTGGCAAAGGTAAGGATAATCCTTATCTTTGCAAAAAGAATAAATTAAAACAAGACAGAAAATGAAATTTACGTTACTAGTTGTCGGACGGACAGTCGAGAAACATTACATCACCGCCATTAACGATTATGCAGAGCGTACGAAACATTATATCTCTTTCGACATAGAAGTCATCCCGGAGCTTAAGAACACCAAAAGTCTGAGCATGGAGCAACAGAAGGAAAAAGAAGGAGAACTGATTCTGAAAGCCCTGCAACCGGGCGATGTACCTGTGTTGCTCGATGAACATGGCAAAGAGTTCCGCTCAGTAGAGTTCGCTTCTTGGGTAGAACGAAAAATGCATACAGTCAGCAAACGGCTGGTATTCATTATCGGCGGACCTTATGGATTTTCTCCTGCCGTATATGCAGTCGCCCAAGAAAAAATTTCCCTTTCGAAAATGACATTCTCACACCAGATGATTCGGTTGATATTTGTGGAACAGCTCTATCGTTCCATGACTATCCTGAACAACGGTCCGTATCACCACGAATGAAAACATCATATCACACATCGTATAAGGCTGGACTAAAATAGAATTACTTAAGTAAAATAACCGACACTTTCAGACAAAAATCCCCTGCTTTACCGATTAAGTGCTTAAAAGCAGGGGATTGTGTACTTTAACCTATAAAATTATAAGTAAATCGATTCGTTTTTTGTACTGTAAGACACACTCGTGCGACTATTATCTGCTCCCGTCTATCGGGTAGCAGGTCTTTTCATCTGCTTGATCAGCTTCTTGGTTTCGGCATCCACCCGATATGATTCGATTATTTTCTGCAACGTTTTGTTGTATGTAAAATCATCTAATGTATTCTGCTTCAGGTATTGCATGGTAATTTCAGGGAACTTTACAAAGCAGACTGACAGCGCCCATGCCACTGCCATTTTCACGTAATACCCATCGTGACGGATAGCATCATATTCTTCCAGCAGTTGTTCAATATGTTCGTCATCAATAAAAAGTTGCATACTCATCACAACCCCAAATCGAATTTCATACTCTCCCTGTGCGTGCATCCAGCCAACTAAATAATGCCACAACCGCTCCTTGTTTTCGGCGATGAATCTTTTCCCTCCTCCGAATTTAAAAGTATCACAAACCGACCAGCTGTTTATTATCCATACAAAGCGAGTTACGCGCTGCAAGTAGTATTCAACATCCGCATCAGGTTTGATACAGCCTAATACCATCCCCTGCAACATACGTTCTTCCATATAGAAAGTATCGGCAGTAAGCAGATACTCCTCCCAGTCCGTATGCGAAATCCGTACTGCAAGTTTACGCAAATCAGGAATTCTTATTCCCAACACATGTTCCACACCCGGATTCAGACTCTCAGCAAAAGACCTATTTCCTCTTTCTGCCAACTCCAGTAAATGTTCCTTTATGGTCAGGTTATCCAATCGGTATTCTTTCATCTTTATACACTGTTAAAACTATCTTCCCGCAAAGATAAGAACAAGCATACCTAGTAGTAGGTATTTAACAACTTTTTTTACCAATTAATAGGTATTGATGCCCTAAAGCATGTGGAATACCTTTGCGCTTGTTAAGAACCAACAAAATTAGAAAACAAATGAAAAGTAAAATGTTCCTGTTTTCACTTTGTATCGCAGCAATAAGTACACACGCATTTGCTGCAAACGAAGCCGAGAAAACAAGCAAAAGCAGCGAAGAGGCTGTGACAGAAATGAAAGCCCAGAAACGTTCTATCTTAAAAACGGAAGAAAACGGTAAAGGGTTGACCATAGGAGGATATGGAGAGGCTGTATATAGTCATAACTTTTATTCGGACAAATATATACGCTATACGGCAAAAGATCCCAGCGTATACAAGGGACAGTCGCACGGACGTTTCGACTTGCCACATGTGGTGCTTTTCCTGAATTATAATTTTGGTCATGGATGGTCAATGGGAAGTGAAATAGAGTTTGAGCACGGTGGAACGGAAAGTGCCATTGAAATAGAGGAAGAGGAAGCCGGAGAATATGAAAGTGAAATAGAACGTGGCGGAGAAGTTGCTCTCGAACAGTTCTGGATCCAGAAATCTATCTGTCCGGAATTCAACATCAAACTGGGGCACATTATTGTTCCGGTAGGTGGAACAAACCAAAACCATCTGCCGACGGAGTTCTTTGGAGTCTATCGTCCTGAAGGAGAAAATACCATCCTGCCTTGTACCTGGCATGAAACAGGTATCAGCTTGTGGGGACGTGCAGGTGACTGGCGCTACGAAGTTTTATTGGTTCCAGGCCTCGATTCTGACCGTTTCAACCGACTGAACTGGATTCAAGGCGGTGCAGGCAGTCCATATGAATTTAAAATCGGTAACTCCGTAGCAGGAGCTTTCCGCATCGATAATTATTCCATTAAGGGACTACGCCTTTCTCTCAGTGGGTATGCAGGCAATTCTTTCAACAACTCACTGAATGACTATAAAGACAGCGAAAAGTATAAAGATGTAAAAGGAACTGTCATGATTGGAGCCTTCGATTTTAATTACAATGATCACAACTGGATAGTGCGTGGAAACTTCGATTACGGTCATTTGAGTGATGCCGATAAAATTACGGAAGTCAATAAAAAGATGAGCAACAACTCTCCTTCCCCACAACAGAATGTTGCAGAAGCGGCTATTGCTGCCGGCATAGAAGCTGGATACAATGTATTCTCACAAATCAATAAACTGAATGACAAAGGACAGAAGCTATATGTTTTCGGACGTTACGATTATTACGACTCTATGCATAAGACCAGTACGCCCATTTATAAATTCTGTGGACGCAATCGTATAGCAGCCGGAATAAATTATTATCCCATCCACGATATCGTAGTAAAAGGTGAATATTCCATCGGTCTGATGCGAACACCTTACAACAATGAACCCGCTATATCGGTTGGCGTAGCATATGCAGGATTCTTCACCAAATAAAAACAGTAAGAAAGCAAGTTTTATTAATCATAACTTAAAATTCAAAAAAGATGAACATGTTTTTTAAATTTCCTCTTTGTATGACAGTTGTTACCATCATGGCAACAAGTATGATTTCATGTAGTGATGACAATAACGGGAGTAACACATCCAACGGTTTATCAAACGAAGAACAAGCATTGAAAGAAGCTATCGTTCCATACGTAGACAATACCGTTATCCCTACTTACACAGCTATGGCAGACGAAGCTATTCTGATGAGTGACGCATGCACAAAAGCCAAAGAAGCTTACCTCAGTGGAGATAAGGCTAAAGCAACCGAATATGTGGCAGAAGCATGCGAGCACTGGACAGAATCACGTAAGGCATGGGAGTTGAGCGAAGCATTTCTGTTTGGTGCAGCTGCCGATTACAATATCGACCCTCATATCGATTCGTGGCCTCTCGATCAGGTTGCACTAGATAATTTACTGAACAATCAGAAAATGATGGATGCCATCGGCGAAGGCGATTTCGATTATATCACAACAAACCTAGGTTACGGTCTGCTAGGTTATCATGCTTTGGAATACATCCTGTTCCAGCTTACTGACGACTCACATAGAGAACCAAGAAACTTTGAGAAGACTTATAGCTACAGCGGACAGGTAGTAAATATAACGAACAATCATCTGATTTACATGGCAGGAGTTGCCGAAGATTTACGTAACCAGTGTATCCGCCTGGAGGCTTCATGGGCCGGTATGAATAATATCAGTACACAAAAACAGGAAATCCTTACCGAAACAGAACAAGAGCCGACTTTCAATTACGGTACGAGTATGAAAACAGCCGGACAAGGCGGAAGCAAATATACCAGTTATACCGTTGCCGCACAAGAATTGATTCAAGGATGTATCGATATCGTAGATGAAGTATGTACGCAAAAAATCGGACGTCCTAACTCAGGTCAGAGTGCCGACGACAAAAATTATATCGAATCACCTTATGCACTAAACTCGGTTGTCGACTTTGTCGATAATATCAAAAGTGTAAAAAATGCATACGAAGGAATCAGCTACGATGGCAAGAACAATGCAACATCTGTCAGCGCTTACGTTTCAACAGTCGACCAGGCTACAGATACAGAAGTAAAAGCGCTGATAGATGAATCCATTACCAAAATACAGGCTATACCAGAACCGTTTGCAAAAAATGCAACAGGAGCCGAAGCTGATGCAGCCATAGCATCTTTAAGCAAGTTATCTACAGCATTGAACAAAGCCAACAAAGCTCTTTTGAAATAAGAGCAATACAAATTTCTTGTAGAATAAAATAGCTTTAAACAGTCATCTTGAATTGAGGTAAAGACACCCTAAATTCCGATTCAAGATGGCTGTAGCAGCTTAGGAACAAAAATTTTACTTATGAAAACAAAGTTCTTATATCTGATAAATTCATTGTTCGTTGCCAGTGCCATAACAGCATGTAGTGACAATGAGAACCAGCATGTACCGTCCGATAATCCCGAAAATAACGAAAAGCCCGAATGGTATTACACCGGAGGCCAACTAGGTACTGCATACCTGACAACATCGAATGCGCTGGAACAGCCAACAGAACCCATCGAAGCTAATGAAGAGATGAGCCAGCGCTTTAAAAATGGTGAACAACTTTTCGAAAAAATGTATATGAACAATCATTCCGGAGTACGTAAAGGATTAGGACCGGCATATGTACGCAGCTCGTGTATCCATTGTCACCCCGGATATGGTCACGGGAAACGTAATCCTGCCGGTGCTTTTCAAACTACATCAATAGGAAACGGATGTCTGCTTGTCGTTTACAATCCTGATACAGACGGATATGTAAGTTGGCTTACAGGAATGCCTCAGGGACACGCAACTCAGCCTTTTAAAGCTCCGCTGGATGAAAGCAAGGTCATCATTGAATGGAAGAAATATACCGACGAGTGGGGAAATAAATTTCCTGACGGAGAAAGTTATGACCTGGAATATCCGGAAGTTACACTTGCTGCTGATGCTGTATATGCAAAAAATGAAGGAGTAATCAGCAGTCTGGGCAACTATAAAGTGCTCTTGGAATCTACCATCGGTATTTACGGAACCGGACTGCTGGATGCCATCAGCGATGATGATCTGAAAGCACAATATGCCAAAGAAGAGCAAGACGGATACATGCAAAACGGTCTAAACGAAGCTTTCTTCAAAAATGGAGAATGGGTGAAGCAATACAGCAATACGAAAGTCACAGATGTCAATCCTGACTTTAGCGATAAAGGAGAACAACATCCTTTCAGATTTACTTATGCCCTGAGCAGAGGACCACTGCAAGACGCTGCCGGAGCGAACGCTATGTGGAATATCACAAACGTAACACGCAGCAACCGCCGCTATCATTATCTGGATACTTATTTTGCCAGTGCCAGCGGAGAGGATAAAACGGTTTACGGAGGAAGTTCATGGGTAAAAGCCTCAGCCAATGATCCGGAAGTACAGGCTGGTTATCAATCATACATTGAAGAAGTCGATCCTGATAAAAATCACCCGACCTGGCATGCAGATGATTATACAGACAAGACGCAGGTAGCCAGAGCCATTGCCGCATATCTCACTTCTCAAGAGCTGGATGTAGAAATGGATGATGAAGATTTTATCGATTTCATGGTATGGCATCGTGGATTAGCCGTTCCTGCCGCACGTAATGTGGATGATCCAGACGTGATAAAAGGCAAGGAACTGTTCGAACAGATAGGATGTGCTTATTGCCATCGTCCATCATGGACAACAGGAGATGATAACTTTTACGATCCGAACGGATTCTTTACCAAAGGCGACAGCCGGTTGCCAAGATATCCCAACCAGACAATCTGGCCTTACTCCGACCTCGTACAACATAAGTTACATATGGAAAACGACATCCGGACCGGCTGGTGCCGTACCACTCCGCTATGGGGACGAGGATTGCATCAGATGTGTACCGGTTCGACCACAGCCGACCGTCTGCACGATAACCGCGCACGAAACGTCATCGAAGCCATTATGTGGCATGGAAATGCTAAAAGTGATGCACGAATGACTGTCGAAAAGTTCCGTAACCTGTCGAAAGCCGAGCGCGATGCAATTGTAAAATTCATTGACTCAATCTGATCATACATTTGAGGGAGAACGAGGGCTTTCATGCAACAAAAAAGGTCTGAACTCTCTCCAAAAGAAACGAATCTAAAAAACTATTGCTGTCCGATAAAACTTTTAAGTCATCAATAAGCATTAACTTAAAAAGGGGCCTATCCATAAAAACAACACTGATAATCATCCTATTTAATATGTTTATCGGACACTAATATAAAAAACAGATTCTACCACGGATTACACATACAGATACAGATTTTCCCATACAATATATAAAATAACCTATTATCAGTTTGTATAGTCCGTGGTAATATTTAATCTCCGTATGTCTTCCTTTATACAAGTAAAAACAACAAACAGAATGACTAATATATTAAAAAAAGCGACTTTTGGATTATGGATATTTCTGCTCATCATGATGATTGCAGCCACCATTATCGAAAAGCTATATGGAACCACCGTTTCGTCAACATACTTTTACGGCTCTCCTTTCTTTATAGGTCTTTGGATAGCCACAACATTACTTTCATTACTCTATATCATCAAGCGCCATATCATAAGGAATAAAATAGTATACTTGCTCCACCTGTCTTTCATTCTTATTTTATCGGGAGCACTTACTACACACATCTGGGGAATACAAGGAAACATACACCTTCGACAAGGAGAAACTCCAGTCACTACTTTCAATAAAAATGACGGACAAAAAGCCGATTTGCCATTTTCTGTTTCATTAAAACAGTTCCAGTTAACGTACTATCAGGGAACATTCGCACCAATGGATTTCATCAGCATACTAAACGTTTATGACGGTCCTCAGATGCACGAAGGAAGTGTTTCCATGAATCACATCTATACTTACCGCAATTACCGTTTTTATCAATCGACATATGATGCCGATAAAAAAGGTAGTACGCTATCCATTGCATACGATCCTTACGGAATAGCCCTTGCATATACGGGATATGCTTTCCTGTTGCTCTCGTTTATCCTGTTCTTTTTTGACAAACACAGCTATTTTCGGAAATTATTAAATCATCCTGCCTTAAAGAAAATTACCGTATGTATACTACTCTCTACAAGTGTGATTACTATGTTCGGAGCATCTGTCCCCCCTTCCTTACCTAAAGAAACAGCCAACGAGTTTGGAAAGCTATACGTCTATTACAACGACCGTATCTGCCCGCTTCAGACATTGGCAAAAGAGTTTACAACCAAACTTTACGGCAAATCCAATTACAAGGGATTAACACCGGAACAGGTGCTGACCGGATGGCTTTTCTTTTACGAGCAATGGAAACAAGAACCAATGATTTTTATCAAAGACAAAGAAGTACAAAAGCTGCTGGGAGCAAAGGGAAAATATGTCCGTCTTGCCGACTTTGCAGGCTCTACCGGATATAAACTGGAACAAATATCACCTTCCGATAGGAACGCAAAAACCACACGGGCCATAGAAGAAGCAAATGAAAAGTTCAGTCTGGCAAGCATGCTATGCACAGGAAACTTATTGAAGATATATCCTTACCTTGATAAAAACAATGCACAGCCAATATGGTATTCACTGACTGACGACCTGCCAGTATCCATGCCTCACGAGCAATGGGCATTTATACGTTACAGTATGAATCTTATAGCCGAGAAAGTAGCCCATCAAGCATACAATGAAGTCAGAATACTACTCGATAAAACAAAAAAATATCAACAGAAAGAAGCAAGAAGTTTCTTGCCTTCAGACACACGTTTCGGCGCTGAGATGTTATACAATCGTATGAACTTTACCCGCCCACTTGCTATGTCCAGCCTCACAATCGGCATACTATCATTCTTTTTATACTGCTGGAAAATGGCGAAACAACGCAACAGCAGTAAAAAACAGAACAGCATACTGCTTGCAATGCTAGGTATCGTATTCATTTATCTTATGATACTTATCGGGCTAAGAGGATTTATAGGCGGACACCTCCCTATGTCAAATGGTTACGAAAC
Organism: Phocaeicola coprocola DSM 17136; assembly: GCF_000154845.1. Taxonomy (GTDB): domain Bacteria; phylum Bacteroidota; class Bacteroidia; order Bacteroidales; family Bacteroidaceae; genus Phocaeicola; species Phocaeicola coprocola. The sequence goes on from NZ_DS981462.1 coordinate 69,001, forward strand.
GATGCAACTCATGTCCGTATGTGCCATACTGCTGACTTTCTTACTCTATCGAAAGTTTGAAGCCGCTATTTCATTCGGCTACATACTATGCGGACTGACCTTGCTTGTTTCGATGTTCGGTGAATCCAATCCCTCCGTTACCCAGCTCATGCCAGTACTCTCCTCCCCTCTGCTAAGTATTCACGTAGTAACAATTATGCTCTCGTATTCACTACTGGCATTCGTCATGCTGAATGGTATCACGGCAATCATCTTACGATACACACGCACAGACTGCCATGAGCAAATCATTCGCTTACAAATCATCAGCCACATCATTTTATATCCCGCTGTATTCCTCATGGCAGCAGGTATCTTTATTGGAGCAATCTGGGCAAACGTATCATGGGGAAGATACTGGGGATGGGATCCCAAAGAAGTATGGGCACTCATCACCATGCTGGTATATGCAGCCGCTCTACATCCTGCATCACTTTCCTCTTTCCGACGCCCGATGTTCTTCCACTGGTTTGCAGTAATCGCTTTTTTAAGTGTACTTGTCACATACTTTGGTGTCAACTTTATTATGGGAGGTATGCACAGCTACGCATAAGAAAACATTATTCGTTTTTACTTGTCATTCTGTTTTAAGAATGAAAAATGGAGACCAGTGCGTGATGCATCGGCCTCCATGATTTATTTACCTGCTCCCGCAGGAAAAACTAACTATTCTCTATTTATTTTATCAATAAACTTCTACTTTGCTTGCCAAAGCTTTACATTTATCGCGCAAAGCATCCAGGTCACCGTCATTCTTATCGTAGCATACTACTACACCCATACGGCGATTCAGCTTCGTATACGGTTTTCCGAAAATACGGAGGTATGTGTTAGGCTGCGAGCAAACCAGTTCTTCTCCCCGGTAGCGCGGAGTGTCCTTGCTGGCAATAGGAGAAAGAATAACGGCACTGGCACCGATATGTTCCTGAGTAATACCCGGAATAGGCAATCCCAATACAGCATACAGATGAAGTTCGAACTCGTTCAGGTTCTGTGTATTGGCAAGTGTTACCATACCTGTATCATGCGGACGAGGAGAAAGTTCAGAGAAATAAACTCCATTGTCGTGACTCAGGAAAAATTCAACTCCCCAAAGGCCATAACCAGTCAACGCTTCAGTAACTTTTGCCGCCATCTTCTGAGCCTCAGCAAGATGTTCCGGAGCAATGTGAGCAGGCTGGAAGCTTTCGCGATAGTCACCACCTTTCTGTACGTGTCCGATAGGCGGACAGAACAGTGTCGGACCATTTTTCTGTGTAACTGTCAGCAACGTGATTTCGCTGTCGAACTTAACAAACTCTTCCACGATCAGCTCCTTAATATCACCACGGCTGCCTTCACATCCGTATGCCCAAGAGTATTCCAAATCTTCAGGACCTTTGGCTACCGATTGTCCCTTACCAGATGATGACATCAACGGTTTGATAACGCACGGATAACCAATCTTTTCAGCAGCTTCCTTCAGTTCATCGAACGACTTTGCATAATAATATTTCGCCGTCTTCAAGCCCAGTTCCTTAGCAGCAAGGTCGCGGATTGCTTTACGGTTCATCGTAAAGTTTACGGCACGTGCACTCGGTACAACCTGAATACCTTCTTTTTCCAGATGATAAAGACGTTCGGTGCGGATAGCCTCAATTTCAGGCACAATAATATCGGGATGATATTTTTCTACCACACGGTCGAGCGCATCGCCATCCAGCATACTAAATACTTCACAAGCATCTGCTACCTGCATGGCGGGAGCACCTGCATACGAATCACATGCGATAACGTACTGACCCAGACGTTGGGCAGCAATCACAAACTCTTTTCCTAATTCGCCGGAACCCAGCAAAAGTATTTTCTTAGTCATATCTTAACAGTTAATCCTTTTTTCTTTTCAGCAAAGATAACGATTTCTGTTGAGAGATTATACGAATATGATAAATAATAACATTTTGAAAGAACACAATTCTTTCGTACAAAAAATAAAAAAACATGCTGATGAATTTGGCAAAACATCAGCATGAATTAAGATAAACATGCCCATGTTTTTTCCAACCCTGGGCATGCCGTGTCACAAGATAAATTTAAGACACTATGAATGAGTTATTTGCTTACTTCCATTCCCTGCGTATTGAGCTCTCCTATACCACCTTTATGAAAAGAAGCCATTTGTGCCGTTCCTGTAAATGTAGCAGCACCTATACCACTGACATCAGCTTTTACTTCTTCACAATTGATATGTATATTTACCTCTCCTATACCTTTCAGATCGAAATTTGCTTTACGGCATTGCAGGTCTTTTATATTTAATTCTCCGACTCCGCTGAAATCTACATCCAAGTCCTGAAGTGTTACCTTACCGTCGATATTAAACGAACCTACTCCTTTAAATTCCAGCTCCTGCAAATCGGGAGCAGAGATACGGATAACAGCCCCATTCTTGTTGTTTTTCAGTTTCTTGATATAACCAATTTTCAGCTCATTGCCTTCAACACTAGTTGTAATATTCTTTACCTGGCTCTCTTCCCCTTCTATCGTACACGAGAAATCGGATGATTGTGTAAAATAAACACTTCCCACACTCTTTATATCAATAGAGGTAAAATCCGCCACATGACGTTTCTCTGTAACATGTTCACCTTTACTTCCAGCCCAAATGCAGGAAGTAAAACCCGCGATCATAACCAACGCAGTGATAACTCTTGCAAAAACAGTTTTCATAACAATCATATTTTTTACATCCAGAATATTGGTCCCTCGATGAAGGAAGTATTAAACAAAAAGATAAATCCGGCAACCAGCGAAATAAACCATATCAAGGTAAGGATAACCTTGGTTACAGTAGACATCGGTTTCCATACATTGAAACTCTGCAAAAGCAACTGCAACAGGCCTATCACCGGAATGCCCACGATGAACAGTCCGCACACCAACAGTCCGGTCACCGCAGCCGGAGAGGAAGCAATCAGACTCCAGTCTACATCAGGCATAGAATAATACAACACGGCAGGTACACTGGCAAGTATACCGGTAGCAGCCAGCAGCAAGGCAAACAGTACGACAAGACCGACAAGCAGAACCGGTGTAAGGCAGATAGCCAGCAGTACAAGGAAGAACTTGATGATGAAACCTGCAATCTTTACAATCATATTTCCCAACTGATGCAGAAAGGAACGAGGCTTCTCGGAATGTACATAATCGTTCACTTTATCGAACCCCTCAGTCACGGTACGTCCTATATTCTCCATATTGATAGGTTCACCACGCATCTGTAACTTTTCCGTTGCTGTTTTTGCCAGCGGAACAATAATCCATGCGATCAGATAAGCCAGAATCAATCCCTGGACAAAACATCCGGCTACCAGTACTCCGATACGTATCCACGTTACATCCCATCCGAAGTAAGCAGACAATCCGGAAAGCACACCACCCAATATACGGTCGTCAGGATTACGGAACAGACGGCGGGCAGTTCCATTGCCATATGTATGGTTAGTTTTTTCTTCTTTCTTCTCATCATTATCGTCTGTATTCAACTCCTCAGGTTTCCCCATACGGGCAATAACAGCTTCTACCTGCTCTATGGTGATAACCTGCTGTCCGGTACGAATATACTCATCGAACAGTTCTGCAATGCGGGTTTCCATATCACGTACAATCTCGTCGGCTCCTTCTTCCTTGCGGAAATGATAGCGGAGATTATTCAGATAATTATCGAGCAGGTTATAGGCATCTTCATCAATATGATATACAGTGCCTCCCAAATTAACAGTCAGTGTCTTTTTCATGTGATTTTGAAATTAATAATTTTGTTCTTAAATGATTTACCGTATCCGACAATTCGTCCCATGCCAGTTGCAGTCCTGCCAGAAATTCCTCCCCTTTCGGAGTCAGACTGTAATACTTTCTGGGAGGTCCCTGAGTAGATTCCACCCACTCATACGATAGCAAATCGTCGTTCTTCAGACGGGTAAGCAACGGATAAAGCGTACCCTCCACTACTATCAGCTTCGCTTCTTTCAGATTCTGTATAATGTCTGAAGCATACGAAGGCTCGCGGTGCAGCAACAACAGGATGCAGTATTCAAGCATCCCTTTGCGCATTTGAGATTTTACGTTATCGACATTCATGTTTTCTATCCTCTTGTTTTGTATAGCACAAATATATGTATTATATCAATACCTTGCATTACATAGAACTATTAATTTACCATTTTTAACGAAATACAACCAGATATACGGAAAACGACAGGCGGAAAGCCTTATTTTTGCATAAACTTTTTCACGGTAAGCCACCGTGATACGCTCTCAGACATTACATAACAAAATATTAAATACTCAAAACTATGTTCGTAATAAAACAAGCAACTACAGCCGACATTCCACTGATAAACAAACTGGCTTGGAATGTTTTTCCTGAAACATATAAAAATATCCTCAGTCACGAACAGATAGAATATATGATGGACTGGATGTATTCCATAGAGAACCTGCACAAGCAGATGGAAGAAGAAGGACACATTTATTATATAGCTTATGAGGAATGTGAAGCGGCAGGATATGTTTCCATCCGTCAGGAGGACACAGATTTATTTCATCTCGAGAAAATCTATGTCATTCCTTATTATCAAAAGTATCATCTGGGCAAACAGCTTTTCCAGCAGGCTATAAAAGGTATCAAGGAAATTCATCCGGCTCCCTGCCGTATGGAACTGAATGTAAACCGTAATAATCCGGCATTGGGATTTTACGAACATATGGGAATGAAAAAAGTACGCGAAGGAGATTTCCCCATTGGAAACGGCTATTACATGAACGATTATATTATGGGGCTGGATATTTAATGTCTATATCGACACAGACAGGCAGGTGATCGCTATAACCACCGTGATATTTCATACCATTATAGGTACGGAAAGGCTTGTCGCCTCCATAGTTTTCGTCTTCCTCCAGTAGAAACGGGAAAGTAAGAATACGGGCGCGATTAAACTCCGTTGTAAGATTACCCGTATGATTCAGAAAAGTACCGTTCAGGATGAGCTGATCCAGAATGCCCCATTCACCACGATAGCGGTATGTTCCTCCCTGCCTGCCGTTCATCAAGTTATACAGCCGGTATGAATCGATATCTTTCTCTGGCTTCCCTGCTCCTAAGGTCCGACAAACAGAACGACTTTCAGGATAATCATTAAAGTCACCTATGATAATGAGGTATGGAGTCTGGCGAATTTTCATAACAGAATCTGCTGCATGACGCAATACACGTGCAGTAAGCAGGCGGTAAGGTTCACTTTGTTTTTCGCCTCCCGAACGTGAAGGCATGTGACAGATAAAGACATCGAGTGTATCACCGGAAACTACCCGACCGGTAACATGCAGGATATCGCGTGTAGGCTTACGCCCTATTTTATAGGAAGGAATACGAATATGCTGGTCGCTTATCAGCCGGAACGAGGAAGGCTGGTAGAGAAGTGCCACATCAATTCCCCGTTCGTCGGGCGAATCAGTCATCACATAGCGATAGGCGGCATCTCGGAGCGGAGAGTATTTCACCAGTCCGTCCAGACAATATGCATTTTCCACTTCACAAAGTCCTACCAGATCGGGCACTTGCTCTCTACTGGCAGCGAGTATGACTTTTGCAATGCGGTTCAGTTTTTCATGATAACGTTTCCAGCTCCATCCCCGAACGGAATGAGGAAGATATTCCGAATCGTTCTTCAGTGAATCATGACGACAATCGAACAGATTCTCTACATTGTATTCCATAACACGAAGGGTTTGCTGCGCCTCACATACAGAAGCCGTGAGGCAGGCAGCAAACCCTAGCAATATTTCAGGAAATAATTTCATTATGCCTTTGCAGGAATATGAGCCAAGACATCCAATAAATGACGCCAGAACTTATCGACTGTAGGGATAAGCATGCGTTCGTCGGGTGAATGAACACCACGGAGTGTAGGACCGAACGAAACCATATCGAGTGAAGGATATTTTTCGAGGAACAAACCACATTCCAATCCGGCATGGATAGCTTTAATCTTAGGCTCGGTAGCAAACAGACGCTTATAGCTTTCTACCGATACTTGCAATATTTCGGAAGACGGATTAGGTTTCCATCCCGGATAACCGTCGCCAGTCGTTACTTCCGCTCCTCCCAACAGGAAAGCTGAACTTACCATCTGCGACATATCCTTGCGAGAAGACAGAATAGAACTGCGCTGACTGGTTACAACAACGAGTTTTCCATCACGCTGCTTGATTGAAGCAAGGTTGGAAGAAGTTTCTACCAGTCCCGGAATATCCTGGCTCATGGCATATACGCCATTATGTACAGCATAAATGGAATGAAGGAAGTTTTTCATGGCATCCTGCCGCATAACTTCTGCACAAGGGCTTTCCGATTCCAGCTCCATCACAAGATTTGGTTCTGTTACAGCAAACTCGTTTTCTACTTCCGACAAATATATATTCAAGTCAACACGTACTGATTCTTTATCTTTCATCGGTACAGCACAAACAGCATGTGCTTCACGTGGAATGGCATTATGCAGGTTTCCTCCATCTATTTCACACAAATGCAAGTCGTATTTCTGCATCAGCTGGACCAGGAAACGATTCAGCAACTTATTGGCATTGGCACGGTTCTTATTGATATCATCACCCGAATGTCCGCCTGTAAGTCCCTTTACAGCTACACGGAAGAAAAAATAGCCTTCGGGAGCAGCAGTCATCGGACACGGGAACTGAGCTGTAGTTCCTGCTCCACCTGCACAACCGATAAACAATTCACCTTCATCTTCTGAATCAAGGTTGATCAAGATATCGCCATCCATAAAGCCTTCCTTCAAAGCAAAAGCACCTGTCAGTCCGGTTTCTTCATCAACAGTAAACAAACACTGTATCGGTCCATGCTCGATATCGTCTGACGCCAAGACTGCAAGCTGAGTCGCCACACCAATTCCATTGTCGGCCCCCAGTGTAGTACCTTTCGCTTTCAGCCACTCACCATCGATATAGGTTTCAATCGGATCAGTATCGAAGTTATGTTGTGTATCTTTATTCTTCTCGCATACCATATCCATATGCGATTGCAATATGACAGTTTTCAGATTTTCCTTACCTGCTGTAGCCGGTTTAGACATTAACACATTTCCGGTCTCATCTGTTTTACAAGCCAGATTATGCTTCTGAGCGAAATCGAGCAAATAAGCTCGTATCTTTTCTTCCTTCTTGGAAGGACGCGGAACCTGACATACTTCTTCAAAATAACGGAAGACAATAGCCGGTTTCAAATCTTTTTTCTCCATAAATAGTCTATTTATTTGTTCAGTTATCAGTAAAAATAAGTTAAAAACATAGATTAATAAGGCAAGTACCCTCTTTTTTCCGTACCGAAAAGAGTAAATCGGTAACAAAAGATTTATATTTGCACCACAAAAATAATAGAAATGCTTAAGACTATCCTTATAACAATGTTAATAGTTGCTATCTGCATAGCACTATTATCGGTAAAGATACTCTTTCAGAAGAACGGACGTTTCCCTAACACACACGTTAGCGGCAGCAAAGCCATGAGAAAAAGAGGTATCGGATGTGTGCAATCTCAAGACAGAGAAGCACAAAAAGTGAATCCTCATGCCATAGCAGAGCGGAGGCGTCCAGAAACAGAAACAGAAAAAACAATTAATAACTAAGAGACAAAAACCATTATGAAAAGAATGAAGCATATCCTGAACGGATTTATCGCACTGGCTATGGTGCTGATGTTTACTCAATGTACTGACAACAAAGCTAACGAACAAGGAGCTTCAACTCCTGCTGTAGTAGGCGGTCCGGTAAACATGAAGATAGCTTATGTAGAGATCGACTCTCTGCTGACAAAATATCGTTATTGGAATGACTTGAACGAGATGATGATTCAGAAAGAAGAAAACATCCGTACTACACTGAACGAAAAAGCAAAAGATCTGGATAAAGAAATGAGAGAATTCCAGCGCAAACTGGAAAATAATGGTTTTGCCAGCCGTGAACGTGCTGAACAGGAAAACTTACGCATCAGCCAAAAACAACGTGACTTGCAGCAGTTGCAGGAAAAATTGACTAGTGAATTACAAGCAGAAAACCAGAAAATAAGCTTGCAGCTCCGCGATTCTATCAACTCATTCTTGAAAATATATAATAAGGATAAAGAATATAGCCTGATTATCAGCAACACTGGTTTCGACAACTTACTGTATGCTGATCCTGCATTCAATATTACTCAGGAAATCGTAGACGGACTGAATGCTCGCTATAACCCAGCATCAAGCAAAAAATAATTTAAACCTTGTATTATATTCAAGCCCTGTTGCTTAAAAAAGAGCAGCAGGGCTTTCTTTTTCTCAGACAAAAAACTTTCGATATAAAATACTCTTTTTTATCAAACTTTCCCGAACAAAATAATATATGGATTTGTTATATTATAAAGGTTGGAAGAAATTTACAATGTATTAAAAAGGAGTTTTTATGGAAACGTTTGCTGACTTGATATCATCGCCCACTCCTGTTCTGGTGGATGTTTTCGCAGAATGGTGTGCGCCTTGTAAAATAATGGCTGGAATTTTAAAGAAAGTAAAAGAAACACAAGGTGACTCGCTGCGAATCATAAAAATCGACATAGATAAAAATATGAATATTGCACAACATTATGCAATATCCTCTGTGCCTACACTCATGATTTTCAAAAACGGAAAACAGTTATGGCGGCAAAGTGGAGTAATAGAAGCAAACGAACTAAATAAAATTGTTGAAATGTTTAAGTAAAGCAACATATTCATTTTCACGTAGCATAAGCTGACCTCTACCGCAAAAAGACAAAACCCACTTGTCTTTTTACGAAAAAGGTCAGCTTTTTTACTGTTTATCAGCCTTTAATCTTTTTCTTATAAACCTCGGCACGTTCTACAACTTCACGCACAAAGTTATATGTTTCTGTTCCTCTGAAATATCCATTTTTACACACAGGATCCTGATAATAGTCTTCGTTACTCTTCAATAAGATGTAATGATCAACATGATGATCCCATAGATAACGGTTCTTACCATATTTTTCCGCTAATGCCATGGCATCAGTAATGTGCCCCACTCCTGCATTATATGCAGCAAGCACAAACTTAGTCTGCTCACCTTTATCGGGAACTTTAGAGAAAATATTCTGTAGACGGGCGATATATTTCACTCCAGCTTTTATACTTTCCTCCGGATCACTTTCTTTTCCTGCAGGTATCCCCATAGCACGTGCCGTAGCTGGCATTAATTGCATCAACCCCCGAGCGCCTGCCCAAGATATGACATTCGGATCGAAATTCGATTCTGTATATGCCAGCGACGCCAGCATACGCCAGTCCCAGCCTATTTCTTTTGCATATTTCTTGAACAAATCATCGTAATGTGAAATCTTTCCATCCTTAACTGAAAGTATAGATCCATGGGTAGGACGTTTATTCAGCTCAAAATAACGCCGGGCACTTGCCTTGAATTCCGATGAATTGATATTTTCTTTATGCCACTTGTCGGCAGCTTCAGCCAGCAAAGGAGATGTTTTACGTACAGCCCATGAAGAGCGCTGGTCGAAACTGATTACCAGACCGATATCAAGATTAGGATAATACGTACGGTTTATCTTAGCAATTTCATTAGTAGCAACTGTATAATCTATTTTACCTTCTGCCACCCAAGTAATCAAATTTTCTTCCGATACGCTGTCGGTCTCTACTTTATGCACGTTGATACCTCCCCCCAGCTCACTATTCAAGTTCATCAGCCGGTCATAGTATTTTCCTGAAGTAGTATAAACCTCTTTTCCAGGTAATTGTGTTACGTCTTTCAGTGCATCTTTTCCTCTGCGCTGCACAATCACCTGATGAGTGATATTTTCTTCACCACAATAGATCAGACTGTCCTTCCATGCATTTGTGATATCAAGATTATATGCAACCAGGTCGCCTTCTCCTCTTATCAGGCAACGCACCATTTCAGAAGGATTATTTACGACCTTCAACTTTAATTTGAGTCCAAGGGAACGTGCAAACTGTTGTGCTAATTCATATTGAAATCCCATCGGTTCACCACGATAGTTAAAGTATGATGTAGAGCTATTGGCTGTAAGAACAACCAACTCTCCCCTCTCCATAATTTCGGGTAAATCAATTGCTGCTTCTCCATTTACAGTTCCTTTTCGTGACTGACACGAATAAAACAGCAGACTCAGGCATAGTACGCTCCAGAAGACATAGGAGAGCTTCATCGTCCCACTATTTTTTCAATATACATCTTCAATATCTCTATCGCTTTCTTATTATATCCTCCTTGAGGAATAATCAGGTCAGCATACCGTTTTGCAGGTTCGATAAATTCAAGATGCATAGGTTTCAGCACCCTCATATATCGTTCCATAACAGCCTCTGCCGTACGTCCTCGTTCTACTACATCACGCTGCATTACGCGAATCAATCGCTCATCCGGATCAGCATCGACAAATATTTTCAGGTCCATCAACTTACACAGCTCCTTATCACTCAACGCCAATATACCCTCTATAATAATCACTTTACGAGGTTCTACATGCAACGTTTCCTTCTGTCGCGTACAAGTAAGGAAATCATATATAGGCTGTTCTATCGCTTCTCCTCTGCGAAGCATAGCCACATGCTGCGACAACAACTCCCAGTCGAAAGCATTCGGATGATCGAAATTAATACTTTGACGCAGTTCCACTGGTACATGACTGCTGTCATTATAATAAGAATCCAACGGAAGCAAAGCCACTTCATCGGCCGACAGACTATCAACAATACTTTTCACTACAGTTGTTTTACCGGAGCCTGTACCTCCTGCAATTCCAATGATTATCATAAGCTAAAATCCAATAATTAGTTATATATTTGCATCTATACAAATTTACGATAAATCATAATATAAACAACTATGGTCAAGCACATTGTTTTATTTAAACTGAAAGAAAACCTGTCAACAGAAGAAAAACAGGCTGTTATAGACAAATTTAAAGCAGCAATAGAAGCTTTGCCGCCTGTCATACCAAGTATTCGGAAAATCTTTGTCGGACAAAATATCAATGCTGACGAGAAATGGGATATTTGTCTGGAAAGTGAGTTTGATACATTAGAAGATGTTAAAGCATATGCAGTTCATCCGGCACATGTAGCAGCAGCCGGCATTTTAAAGGAAGCCAAACAAGACCGTGCCTGTACAGATTATATTTTCTAGAATTTCAAGCAGATATGAAAAAGATAATCAATCCTTGGGGCGAAATAGAAGGTTACAACTGTTTTGGATGTGCTCCTCAAAATCCGTCAGGACTGCACATGGAGTTTTACGAGGATGGCGATGATATCGTAAGCTTCTGGCATCCGGACGGCAAATACCAAGGCTGGCTTAATACGCTGCACGGAGGCATTCAGGCTGTATTGCTAGACGAAATATGCGGATGGGTAATCATGCGAAAGCTTCAAACGGCCGGAGTTACTTCAAAAATGGAAACCCGCTATTTAAAACCTGTACATACTACAGATAATATGTTAACCCTGCGAGCATCTATTCGTGAACAACGGCGAAACATTGTTACGATAGATGCTTCTTTGTTCAATGAAGCAGGAGAAATATGCACTCAAGCTGTTTGTACTTATTTTACTTTCTCACGCGAGAAAGCACTACAAGATATGCACTTTCATGAATGCAAAACGGAAGGCGAATAATTGGTTCCTGATATAAATAGAATCTGAATTAAAAAAGAAGACCTCTACTATCAGCTTCATATTATGATGGATTAAGTTAAAAACAGAAAGAGGTCTTACATACAATAAAAATGGCATATGGAGCGATTATTATATATCATCTTCATATGCCATTATATTTTGTATAGACGTTTACTGAATATCCCAAGTCAGTTTTTATTCATTGCCCTTTCTGGTAGAAAGCTTTTCCAGAAAATATACCAGGAAAAAGCCCGCCAGCATTAAAACAACAGCCTCCCATATGTATTGATTAGGCAGGATATTACTTTCTATCAACGGCTTTTCCACTCCATGACTGTCTATAAATGTTTCAATAGTTTCTTTCCATGGCCATACTTTATTGAGTGACCCTAACATGAAACCTGTCAGTACAGCCAGGGTTATATTACGAAAATGCTTTAATGCATACGATAAGACACGTGAGAAACTGGTTATACCAATGCATGCCCCAGCACCGAATACAAGTATAACCTTTATATCGAATGTCTTTACTGCTTCCATGATAAAAAAGTATTTTCCCAGCAATACCAATATAAAACTTCCCGATATCCCCGGAAGAATCATGGCACAAATCGCAATAGCCCCACATAAAAAGATAAACAATAAATTAGAAGGAGTTTCTGCCGGAGTAGCGACTGTAATGTAAAAAGCTACAGCAACACCGACAATGAACCCTAAAATCGTTTTCCAGTTCCATTCCTTAATGTCTTTCCCAACAAACCAAGTAGAGGCAAGAACAAGGCCAAAGAAAAAAGACCATACAAGAACCGGATGATCGGTAAGCAACCAAGTTATTACTTTTGCCAATGAGAAGACACTGATTCCAATACCGGCTAAAAGAAATAGCAAAAAGTTACCGTTTATCATCTTCCAGAAAGTTCCCCACTTCCCGGTAAAAAACATTTTCAAACTTTGTGCATTGATACTCTTAATGGAATCAATCAATTCATCATAAATACCTACAATAAAAGCAATTGTTCCTCCTGACACACCAGGTACTACATCGGCCGCCCCCATACCCATACCTTTTAAGGCAAGCAAGGCGTAGTCTTTAAAACTTCGTTTCATCTTAAATTTTATCTGTTTTCCTAAGAATTTTATGGTTTGCAAAGTAACAGAAAAAAAAGAAATGTATCTATTAAAAAGATAAAAAAGGCATCACAGGACAAACATTATATCCGATTGTTTGTTATATTCACAGAAATATTTAATAAAAATAATCATGGCAAAAACAGCATTTCAAGGAGCCCCAGTTTCACTGGCAGGCGAGTTTATTAAAGTTGGAGCTCAAGCTCCAGAGTTTTCACTGGTAAAAGGAGATTTAAGTTCTTTCACTCAAAATGATATTAAAGGGAAATACGCACTCCTGAATATATTCCCTAGTATGGATACGGGTGTATGTGCAACTTCAGTACGCAAATTCAACAAGCTGGCAGCCGAAATGGAAAATACCGTTGTTCTGGCAATTTCGAAAGACCTTCCTTTTGCGCAGGGACGTTTCTGTACAACTGAAGGAATTGAAAATGTTATTCCACTTTCAGACTACCGATATACTTCTGATTTTGGAGAAAAATATGGTGTATTGATGACTGACGGCGTATTATGCGGACTGTTGGCGCGTGCCGTAGTAATTATTAACCCGGAAGGAAAAGTTATCTATACAGAACTCGTACCGGAAATAACTCAGGAACCCAACTACGATTCTGCTTTAGCAGCACTTAAAGAACAACGATAATTGCTACCCCTCTTATAATAACTAAACCAACTAACAATAATGGCGGGAAGAGAAACTTACATAAAATTCTCTTTCCGCCATTTTGCTATCTGAAATATACAGTCACCTTACTCTTCAGCAAAGTCTTTGATACGTTGTTCTTCGGTCAGGCGACAAATCAACAGCTTATCATTTTTCTCGGCAACAATATAACCGTCCAATCCCTGTACTACCACTTTCTTTTCCTGAGTAGTATGAATTATACAGTTTCTGGTTTCATACAGTTTGATATTATTTCCGATGCAGGCATTGTTATGCGCATCCTTTTTTGAGTTTTCATGCAAAGAACCCCAGGTTCCCAGATCACTCCATCCAAATGATGCCGGAAAGACATAAATCTCCTCTGCCTTTTCCATGATAGCATAGTCTACAGATATGTTTTCACAGGTAGGAAATAACTCATTCAGCATTTCCTGCTCTTTGTCTGTATAAAAATATGGAAGCATGCGCTCAAAAACCTCTGCCATTGGAGGCTGATAAACACGCAAGGCATTGACTATCGTATTGACATTCCATATAAAAATCCCTGCATTCCAAAAATAATTTTTCCGCTGAATGTAGCGACGTGCAACTTCCAAATCAGGTTTTTCCTTAAAAGCATCAACTCTATAAATCTCCTTATTGGAAGGACATGCCATCGACAAGTCCGCTTCTATATAGCCATATCCCGTTTCCGGACGGTTTGCCTTCATTCCCAATGTAACGATAGCATCCGAATCGGCTGTAAATTTCATAGCAGAGTTAATGACACGTGCAAATTCCCTCACATCCATCACCACATGATCACTTGGAGTCACTACGATATTGGCCTTCGGATTTTTAGCTTTTATTTTCCAGCTTACATAAGCAATACACGGAGCGGTATTACGGCGACAAGGCTCAAGCAGAATATGATCTACTGGAATAGACGGCAACTGCTCTTTTACGACATCTGCATAGTCGACTGATGTTACCACCCATATATTCTCAGAAGGACAAATATCCTGAAAGCGGTCTACCGTAAGCTGAAGCAATGTTCGTCCGCATCCCAAAACATCAATAAACTGCTTCGGCATCTGGGGGGTACTCATAGGCCAGAAACGACTTCCTATACCTCCCGCCATGATAACTATATGATTGTTGTTTAAAGCCATAACCACGATTCATTTTTAGATGTTTTGCAAATATAGCTTTATTTTGACAAAATAAAATATCCCGACTGATAAAAATCAGCCGGGATAGAGATTGGTTCTTATAAAAACCTATTAGCAATACATATTTACAATAGCCTCATACAATTCTTGCTTACCGCTAGTCTGTTTTGGTTCGCCGTTTGCCTTAGCATAAGCAACAACATCTTCCAAAGTCAGCTTACCTTCTTCAAATTCTTTACCTTTACCAGAATCGAATGAAGCATAACGTTCAGCCAACATTTTCTTATATGGAGATTCTTCCAGCAACTTAGCAGCACTCAGCAATGCACGAGCCATAGCATCCATACCTGCAATGTGAGCGATAAAGATATCTTCCAAGTCTGTTGAGTTACGACGGGTCTTAGCATCGAAGTTAGTACCACCATTACCCAGACCTCCGCCACGGATAATCTGCATCATAGCCTGGATGAGTTCATAATTGTCGATAGGGAACTGGTCTGTATCCCATCCGTTCTGATAGTCACCACGGTTTGCATCGATAGAACCCAACATGCCATTGTCAACAGCAACAGCCAGTTCGTGTTCGAAAGTGTGACCAGCCAAAGTTGCATGGTTTACTTCAATATTAACTTTGAAGTCCTTGTCCAGATTATGAGCTTTCAGGAAGCCGATAACAGTTTCAGTATCTACGTCATACTGATGTTTTGTCGGTTCCATCGGTTTCGGTTCGATCAGGAATGTACCAGTAAAGCCTTTTGCACGAGCATAGTCACGAGCAATAGTCAACATCTGTGCCAAGTGTTCTTTTTCACGTTTCTGGTCTGTGTTCAACAGTGACATATAACCTTCACGTCCGCCCCAGAATACATAGTTTGAACCACCCAGTTCGATTGTTGCATCAATAGCATTCTTAATCTGAACAGCAGCACGAGCTACAACATCGAAATCAGGGTTTGTAGCAGCACCGTTCATATAACGAGCATGACCGAATACATTTGCAGTACCCCACAACAGTTTGATACCAGTTTCAGCCTGTTTCTGTTTTGCATAAGCTACTATTTCTTTCAGATTTGCTTCATATTCTTCGATTGTGTCAGCTTCATCACACAAGTCTACATCGTGGAAACAGTAGTATTCAATACCCATTTTCTGCATAAATTCGAAGCCTGCATCCATTTTGTCTTTAGCAGCCTGTACCTTGTCAGGATTTCCTTTCCATGGGAAGTTCTTAGTACCGCCACCAAACTGGTCAGCTCCTTCAGCGCACAATGTGTGCCACCAAGCCATAGAAAATTTCAACCAGTCTTTCATCTTCTTGCCCATTACTACTTTTTCTGCATCATAATAACGGAAAGCCATCGGGTTTTTGCTTTCTACACCTTCGAATTTAATTTTACCAATACCGGGAAAATACTCTTTTGTTGCCATAGTTATACTCTATTTAAAAGTTAATTATTTTTATTTATTTCAGGAAATTGTCCTGCGTCCGGAGTTATTTCCAGACAGCAAAACAAGTAAATTAGATTTTATTCATATATGAAAGCCAGCGCTGATATGCATCTTCGTATGCAGCCTTGTTTGCCATATCCGGTTCGATAACAGCCAACTTATCCAGCGTAGCAAAAGCTTCATTATTGTCTTTATAGATACCTGCTCCGATACCAGCTCCTTTTGCAGCTCCAACTGAACCGTCAGTATCATACAGTTCGATGGTAGCTCCAGTCACACCGGCCAGCGTATCGCGGAATATCGGACTCAGGAACATATTTGCATGTCCGGCATGTATCTTATGTACATCCATTCCCATGCCTTCCATAATATCTATTCCATATTTGAACGAGAATACGATACCCTCTTGAGCAGCACGAATAATATGATTGCGCGTATGCAGATTAAAGTTTATTCCATTGATAGAACATCCTGTTTCACGATTCTGCAACATACGTTCTGCACCATTTCCAAAAGGCAAGATACTGATTCCTCCCGCACCGATAGGAGCCTGAGCAGCCATATCATTCATTTCGGCATACGAAACGCCTGCAGGTACAACGGTACGTTTTACCCATGAATTCAAAATACCTGTTCCGTTAATGCAGAGCAACACTCCCAGACGAGTCTGGTCTGCCGTATGATTGACATGCGCAAATGTATTGACACGTGATTTCGGATCATAGTTAACTGCACCGTTTACACCATACACTACACCCGACGTTCCGGCTGTAGACGCGATTTCGCCCGGGTTGAAAACATTCAGCGACAACGCATTGTTCGGCTGGTCACCCGCACGATAAGTCACAGGTGTACCCTCTTTCAATCCTAGTTCGGCTGCTGCAATAGCGGTTACACGTCCCTGTTCTGAAAAAGTCGGTTTGATATCGGCTATCAGTGAATTGTCGAATCCGTAATACTCCATCAGGAACTTTGCGACTTCATTATTCTTGAAATCCCAGAACATACCTTCTGAAAGTCCGGATACAGTGGTGCAAACCTCACCAGTCAGCTTCATAGCGATATAGTCGCCCGGAAGCATAATTTTATCTATTCTGGCATAGACATCCGGTTCATTCTCTTTAATCCAGGCAAGCTTGGAAGCGGTAAAATTACCCGGAGAGTTAAGCAAATGAGAAAGACACAGCTCTTCACCCAACGTATTGAAAGCCTTCTCTCCATACGGAACTGCACGAGAATCGCACCAGATAATAGCCGGACGGAGCACCTGCTGATTCTTGTCCACGCATACCAGACCATGCATCTGATAAGAAATACCGATAGCAGCAATATCTTCCTTGCGTACTCCGCTTTCATTCATAACAGCTTCAGTTGCAAGCTTCAGGTTTGCCCACCACATTTCCGGTTTCTGTTCAGCCCAACCGGGATGCACAGCTATAATCTCTGCCTCTGTCTTAGGGTAGAAAGCAGAAGCTACACATTTACCAGTCTCCGAATTCACCAAACTGGCTTTAACCGAAGAACTACCTATATCATAACCTAACAAATACATAACTCTAATATATTTTATTTCTTTAGTTTGTTATAAATCGTTCTGTCGAATCTATAATAGCGTGCAGCACGATGTCGCACACCTTTTTCTTTTTCCTCCATCGGTACGACATAAGGCATCAGTGCTATCTTCTTGTGGAAATTACGCACATCAAACTCTTTATCGTATACCAACTGATACAATACACGAAGCTGTGCCGCAGTAAACTTTCTAGGCAAGAGATCGAACATTACCGATGGATTTGTTTCCACATAATGGCGTATAAAAGCAAGCGCGTCGCGATATATCTGAATATGGTCGAACGCCAGGGCTTTCACTTCCGACAGCGGAGTCCAGCAAGCATCATACGTATCAGTCAGCTGCCGGTTTCGCTGGTCAATTTTCAATAAAGAAAGATAAGCGATCGTAACAATCCTGCCGACTTTATTATCCGTAATGCGATGAAAACGTTCCAGCCACAACACGTCTTTCGGATTAGCCGTACGATCTTTGGAGCCATAAGCTTTAAACTGGCTCATCTTGATATTTTTCAAACCGGTAAGTTCATTAAGTACACGCTTGGCAGCTTCATCCAAGTCTTCATCGGCATAAATCAAGCTACCGGGAAGCTTCAGGTCATTAAATCCACCATCCGTTTGTTTTCCGATCTGGCGCACAAGCAAAACGCGAAACTGTTCTCCATCGAAGCCAATCAGGACACAGTCCACTGAAACGTGTACATCGATTATAAGGTTATTTCCGGTCTGAGTTTCCATATCTTTATTTTCTTTCAACACTGCAAATATAAAGACTTTTTCAATTCGTTATTCAAAAATATCAGAATATTTATCATGTTATAAAACATTATTATACAAGTATATAGATTTCATACTTCATACGATATATAATTAATGTATTATTGTAGGTGATACGAAAAGAGATTCAAGCAAATTACACTGCAACAAAAAGTACTTTAAAATTAGTTTCTTATCTTTGCATAAAACAATCCTAATAATGAAGTTATGAAACATTATCCTTGCGTGCTCACTATTGCCGGATCGGATTGCAGTGGAGGAGCCGGCATTCAGGCCGACATAAAGACTATATCAGCATTGGGAACTTATGCTGCCAGTGCCATTACAGCAATCACAGTACAAAATACTTGTGGAGTAACAGGTATTCATCCTGTACCTCCCAGCTACGTAAAGGGACAGATAGAAGCTGTTATGACGGATATCCGTCCACGTGCGGTCAAGATTGGCATGATAAACGATGTAGAGATTGTGCAGGTTATAGCCGAATCTCTGAAAAAATTCAAGCCGGAGTTTGTCGTGTTCGATCCGGTTATGGTATCAACCAGCGGATGCAAACTTATGGAGGATGATGCAATTGAAGCTATCACCACACTTCTTATGCCGCTTGCCAGTATTATAACTCCCAATCTGAGTGAAACGGAAGTGCTGACGGGAAAGCAGATTCGCAACATTGAAATGATGAAAACTGCTTCGCGTGAACTGCTGAACTACGGATGCCGTGCCGTACTGGTTAAAGGAGGCCATCTGGAAGACGGAAACATGTGCGACGTACTGCAACTGAAGGATGAAAGCGAACCTCATTTATTCATGGCACAAAAAGTAGAAAGTCATAATACACACGGCACCGGGTGTACACTTTCGTCTGCCATTGCTACTTTCCTTGCTTTAGGCAACAATATGCCCGAGGCGGTAAAACAAGCTAAAGAATATGTATATCAAGGTATTCTATCCGGTAAAGATGTACACATAGGAGAAGGGCACGGACCAC
Source organism: Phocaeicola coprocola DSM 17136 (assembly GCF_000154845.1). GTDB lineage: Bacteria > Bacteroidota > Bacteroidia > Bacteroidales > Bacteroidaceae > Phocaeicola > Phocaeicola coprocola. Next base: position 88,513 of record NZ_DS981462.1, read on the forward strand.
TGAATCACTTCCACTCTCCCGTACCGATGCATATTTCCGATGAAGATTAAATCAAAAAAATCAGAAATCTAAAATAATTCATTACCTTTGTCATCAATAACTTAACTCAAAAATAAATTTATGAAAGCATTTGTATTCCCCGGACAGGGCGCACAATTCGTAGGAATGGGTAAAGACCTCTACGAAAACTCAGCACTGGCAAAAGAATTATTCGAGAAAGCAAACGATATTTTGGGCTATCGTATCACCGATATCATGTTCAACGGCACAGACGAAGACCTGCGTCAGACTAAAGTTACTCAGCCTGCCGTATTCCTTCACTCTGTTATCTCTGCTCTTTGCATGGGTGATGACTTCAAACCTGAAATGACTGCCGGACACTCACTTGGAGAGTTTTCTGCTCTTGTTGCAGCCGGTGCTCTGTCGTTCGAAGACGGTTTGAAACTGGTGTACGCACGTGCTATGGCTATGCAGAAAGCATGCGAAATGCAGCCTTCTACAATGGCTGCTATCATCGCCCTGCCTGATGAAAAAGTAGAAGAAATTTGTGCTCAGGTAAGTGCAGAAGGCGAAGTTTGTGTCGCAGCTAACTTCAACTGCCCGGGACAGATCGTTATCTCAGGATCTATCGAAGGCATCAACAAAGCTTGCGAACTGATGAAAGCAGCAGGAGCTAAACGTGCATTGCCGCTGAAAGTAGGTGGTGCTTTCCATTCTCCGCTGATGGATCCTGCCAAAGTTGAGCTGGAAGCAGCAATCAATGCAACTGAATTCCACACTCCGAAATGCCCGATTTATCAGAACGTAGACGCTAAACCACATACAGACCCTGCTGAAATCAAGACTAATCTGGTAGCTCAGCTGACTGCTTCTGTACGTTGGACTCAGACAGTTCAGAACATGATTGCAGACGGAGCAACAGACTTTACAGAATGTGGTCCGGGTGCTGTTTTACAGGGACTTATTAAAAAGATCGATAAAGAAGCTAATGCTCACGGAATAGCATAAGCAGCAGTTCTGCACGAAGCAAAAAAAGATGCTGAATTTTTGATGAAAAATTCAGCATCTTTTTTTATTTTATCAGCAAATTTTACGACAAATATCAGGATATAATTTACCCCTCTTGCAGTTTTCTTGTTTTTTATCTGCCAAGCCCTGTAAAGGTCGGCTATAAAAGTCTGCAAAAGGGGTAAAAATTATTCTTTTATTTCAAAAGTTCTCCAAGTTTAGCAGCCAGTTCTTCGCCACGCAAGTTACGAGCAACGATAGTACCTTCCTGGTCAACCAGAACAGTTGCAGGGATAGCACGAACACCATAAAGTTTCGCACCCTCACAGCTCCAGCCTTTCAAGTCTGACATCTGTGCCCATGTAATATTCAGGTCTTTAATAGCCTTTTTCCATGCTTCTGCATTGTTGTCCAAAGAAACACCGACAATACCAAAACCTTTAGCCTTGAATGCATTGTATGCAGCTACTACATTTGGCATTTCTGCACGGCAAGGACCACACCAGCTAGCCCAGAAATCAATCAAAGTATACTTATTCTGAGAAATAAAGTCAGACAGTTTTACTTCCTTACCTTCTGGAGTATTCATTGCAAAATCAATGAACTTCTGACCTACTTCTGTTTTTTCTATTGTAGCAATGTGCTCTTTCAAAGCAACAATATCTTTATCTGCGCTGTAAGCAGCTGGAACTTTATCCAATAATGCTTTTACTTTAGCTGTTTCGAATGCATTAGCATATGAAGTCAGCAACTGTACACCTACAAGGTTGTTGATGTTTTCATTAATGCAGTTGTAAACCATTTCAGTTCCCAAGCTATCTTTTTCAGCCAACTGTTTTTCCAAATCTTTGCGCTGATCGTCAGTCAACGTAGTATCAGTCTTTGATTTCTGATATATTTCAGACATTTCCTTATTGATAGCAACAAATTTATCCATAAACTGCTGGTAAGCATCATTACACATTGTACCAGCAACCTTATTGGCTTCAGCGCCCATGTTCAGCGTGATATCTCCTTTTTCAATGAATACCATCGCAGTCATGCGCATACCGTTCTTTCTATAGGTTACATAACGGCTTACTGTTACAGAATCAGGAGTGCCCTTAAATTCGAATGCACCACCTTTTACAACAGCAGAATCCATTTTAACGAGTGATCCGTCTACAAAATTCTGCAAATACACAGTATCCCCTTCTGCTACTCCTTCAATAGTACCCTTAATCGTGTACCCAGCCTTTTCCTGACAAGAAGCAAATGCCAATAATCCGGCAGTTGCCATCAATAAAATTTTCTTCATAATAAATGTGTAATAATAAAATAGTTTAATGGCGGCAAAGGTAGCCCTTTAAATCAGAAAGGCAAACAAATTAATGTATATTCTTCCGCTTATCACTTCAGTTTATTCCCTCCAACAAATAGTGGAAGAATAGAGCACAAGGTATAAAGTATAGTAAATCCTTCGGAAGAAAGCCCGAAAAAAGAATCCAATCCTGTATAGTGCAGGGATGTAAACAGCTGTATCACAAAAAACAGTGTAACACAATAGCCAGAGAAACGGACAAAGCTATACGACATGCCCTTTATTATATCTCTATCCGTACGGTATAAATCTATACTGTATCCGTAAATTATCGCCATTATTCCCAGCCCCAACGAAAGGAGATAACTGACACCTTCTGACAAGGGTGAATTCTTCAACCCTCCTGTAATACTGCGTACTATCCCCCATGGACCTAAAGCCAGACACAAAACTGCCAGTATATAAACTGCCCCAACGGTCAGACTCAACAACAACGAACGCTTTTCTTTTCGGGAAAGTTTTCTGCCATGAAAGATTACTCGTCGGACAGCCTCCCAAAAACCTGAATGCATACAGAGTCCCACCCCGAAAGCCAACAACAAGATGTCGCTAAAAAAAGGAGCGGAAAAAAAGCCGTCGCCAACATTTCTGAGTTGCCAGCGTAACCCTTCCGCACTGAGCAGACTCTGAACGCCCGACCAGCCATATATGCTCCCAACCCATGAAAGGAGGACCACTACCAACGTAAGCAGAAAGAAAAGCGTGGCAGGATGAAGGAAGTGTCTATTCATCATCAGGTTCCAGATTGTCGATATCCAATATCCTCAGTTCAAAAGCCCGTGTTACCAATCGGCAAGCATTTACTCCGGTACGCTCCTCAGGACGGAACAAGCGGTTTACCAATTCATTCTGACGTTTTTCTATCGATTTCACTCCAAAGGGCATAGCCTTCAGGTTGGTGATCATTTCCTTAGTATACCCCAAAGCCAAATGGCGAAGCAAACGTTCGTCATATTCATCGATATCATAATCAATGATCGCTTCCTGACGCCGCATCTCCACCTCTACCGACTGCTTGAAGCGTTCCACAATTTTTTCCAGTATCGGATAGTTGAACACTAATTTCTTTCCTGCCATGACAGCCTCTACATCCGTAGCAGTCAACAGCTCACCTGTTTTCAGAATGATCCCGTCAGCACCTGCATTTAAAGCATCAACCCATAATTTTTCATTCAATACTTCACCGGTAAAAATCAAAACTTTCAGTTCCGGACGTTCACGATGCAAACGGGCACAAATATCAACACCGATAGTAGTAGAACCTCCTAAACCTAAATCAAGCAAAATCAAATCGGGAGTATGCTGTTCCAGCAACGGCCAAAATTCAGCTTCAGTCATAGCCGTACCTATAACTTCTGCATTAGGTATCTCGTGACGAAAGATTTCTTCCGTCCCTTTTAATTCCAACTTAACATCTTCTACAATGATAACTTTAAACTTTTCCATATATTCAGTCTTTTTACTTTTTCACAATAAGCGGTATGGTAAACCATACGGTATATCCTCCCTCTGAAGACGGACAAGCATTGATCCGGCATCCACGATGTCCTGCGAACTCATCATGTTCGCGAATTATCTGCTTACAGACCAGAAACTCTGTACCCTGCAGGCCAGCTGTGCCGCCTTCATGAAAACGAGACAATGCCGGATAAAACAGATCGTTCAGTTCTGCCTGTGTATGATTCCGTCGGGTATCCGTAAAGTTGAAACGTGCAAAGCCGTTTTCCTGAAAAACTGATAACTTCAGAACACCCGTCTGCGGGAAACGTACAGCCTCATCGAGTAAATTTTCGAAGAGAAATAAAAGCAAAACGCCATCTCCTGCTACTGACAAGCCTGCTTCCTGCTCGACTTCCAACTTCAGCGAATGTGACAGTTTACGAGATATTTTACGCAAATATTTTTCTACTTGTCCCATTAACACAGCTACATTGACCTCTGCCCGTCGGAACGTTATATCGTCAAGCTGACGGGAGGCACACGAACTAAGTAAAGTAAATATATCTTTATAATAGCTCACCAGTTCAGAAATGGTTTGCAGCTGCTGTTTCTCCTCCTGTAAAGAGATATTATCCTGCCTGTTCAGACGATCGACTATCTGCTTTATCCGGTTAGGATAATAGATTGTTTCATGCTTTATGGTAGACAAACAATTATCGAGTACCATATTCTGCACATGCAGCATATTTTCTTCATAAGAAGCTCGCCTTGCATCATCCTGAGCCAATTCTATGTCGTAATGTTTACGTCTGACACAGACCACCGCATTATGCAACACAACAGCAAGATAACTTACAATCAGCTCTACCATCAATCTGTCATTTTCGCGCACACAAGGAAGTGCGGCCTTCACGGCAAGTACACCTGCACAATAATTCTCTTCATTAATATCTACATTCAGCGGAAAATAATTCCAGGAAGCTTCATTCGTCCACGATACTAGTTTCTTTTCAAAACAGCGTTCCATCCGGTTACACAAATCTTCGTTCTCTCCTTCTTCACCGAAAATATAATGCAAAGATGAGGTTTCTTCATCGTATAAGGCTAAAGCCATATCCGCAATGGGGAACAGTTCATTCATTTCCTCGGAAAGCTTTTTAAGAATGTCTTCTGCTACATTACTTTCTTCTTCATCTCCCGGCTGCGCAACAGAGAAGATAGACTGGTTTATCTCGAATACCTGCTCCATATTATAGCGATAATGCAAACGATGACGTAAGTATAGTATATAATAACCGGCCAGACAGACCACAACCAGTAAAAGAAAAATTCCTAAGGCTATCAGCTTATTATTGGCAGACTGCTGCATCCGCACACAATATTCTTCCAGCGAACGGTCTTTACTAATCTGCTTGTACAAGGTAGTATAAGCACGATTATTATAATAATATGTACGGAAATCCTTTACTGCAAGTCCGGCTACAGCTGCTTCATTACGAACATCAAGCAGAATATAATAATCGGTATCAAATCCTTGGGCCAACCATGTCTGTTCTGCTGCTTCATAATCATCGCGATATAATTTCAGCAACGGATATTTTCGCTTGGAATATTTCAGATAGTGCAGATTCATGTAATATAAAACACTGTCGGCATATACCAGCGCCTCCTGATAGCGAGCATTTACATTGCAATCGTACACCCAGTTTGCATAATCATTAGCAATCGACAGCAAACTGTCGTAAGCAACTCTGTTCTTTTCTTCAGGCTGTTTGTATACCGACGACTGACAGCTACCCAGGCCTAAAATACTCATGGCGAATATCAGACATATAGAAAGAGTTCTTTTTACTCCTTTAGGCAATCTGAAATAAAAACGACTTCCTTTTCCCAATGTACTGTCTATCGAGAAACAACAAACGCTGAATACAGCATTAGTCTTACGGTACTTCTCAATAATCCCTTTACAATTCATCAAGCCAAAACCAGATCCCTTCTGCCGGCGCAATTCCTCCGTATCAGCAGCTGTTCCCATTCCAATAGCTCCAGAATCATAGACCTTCTCACCTAAGATACGGTTTACATCCTCTTCCGACAGACCAGGACCGTCATCCGACACTGAAATCTCTACATACTCATCCGTTTCTTTTGTCGATAGTGTAATATGTCCATACTCGGGAGTATACTTACGTGCATTTTCGGTCAAGGTATTTATCATAAAAAGAGTAAGTGCCTTATCGGCTTTTACAACAGCTTCGGTCGGATCGACCTGCAACTCCTGATGTTTTATTTCAAAAGAACGTCTACCTTTAGCAATAATCCCAAAAAGTTCTTTTAAGGCAAAGCTCTCAATGTTCAAACTTAATACCCCTTGACGCATCTTGATCCATATTGCTAATATTTCATTGTACTCATTAATCCGGGTAATTAGTTCGTCGATATATTCAAACTTTCCTTTCTTAATGTCAGCCCGACTGGCATAAGGTACAGATTGCAGCTTATGCACTTCATTAGCTACTCGGTCTATATATGGAAATATACCTGTCACAATAGAAAGACAAGCTTTTTTTACCATGTTCTGACGTTTGTTCTCGGCTACATGCTGTTCATGAATATACTGTTCCTTTTCCAGACGCCGCCGCTCGTCGTCTAAAGAAACAAGATTCATTCCATTTTCCAATGTCCATGCCAGATAAGGCAAGACCAGCTGGAGTAATGTCTGTTTCTCTTTACGAAGCGGATGAGGTAATTCCAATAATAATTTCCCTATATTCTTGCTTTTATCAGGAGAAAAGAGCTCGAAGGCATAAAAGCCGGCTTCAATTTCTTCACGCTCATCTTCCGATGAACACGCTTCTAATACAATTTTTACATCCGTAGCTCCAAAGATATGCTCAAAATCGGTTTTTATCGTATGACAGACAGTATCAGTAATTTCTTCTACTTCTGTTACATTTTCCGGAACAGACGAAGTTATCTTGCGACACAAATCAAATACTTCCTTCAGTATGGATATATAAAGCTTATTTCTCTTGCGCCAACGCCTATTCAGCATAACGAATAATACAATAAGCAGAAAAATCCCTATCACTACCAGCAATAATAACGCATTAATCTGTCTTGATTCTTTCTCCAAAGCTGCATAACGACTCTCCAAAGCTTTGTCCTGCCGGGTATAGTCCAGTAAGTCCAAATAAACATTCCGATTGTAATCGGATTCCAGCTTACACCCCATTGCTGCATACGTCCTACTCAATTGCTCACGCAAGCGCAGTATCCATTCCGGTACAGTTTTGATGCCTTCATCCGCAATCCATTTCAGTTCAGTAGACCGTACTTCATCAGGAGCATAGGCCTGCAAGCGATCGGTTGTATCTGTACAGTGATAATATTTTTCATGATGCCAGTTAACATATTGCAATGCAGCTTTCAGGTTCTCCAAAGCCTTTTCCGGCTGTCCCGAGTAATTATAATACGTAGCAATCGTCCGATAAGTTCCCGAAATCTGATAACCGTCACCATATTTCTTAAACAAATCCAGCGCCTGACGTGCATAATACAGCGGCAAGCTGTCAACTGGTAAGTCTTCTTTATTGACCAAACGGAGAAGCCCCGAATGCTTTTCTTCCAATATTTTCCGATTACTGCGAAAATTCAGCAATTCTGCCATAGCCTGCATGGCATTAGCCTCAAAATAAATATATCCTCCCTTACGACTCTGAAGTAGACAACTCGTCAGGCAGCCAAACTCTCCAATAGTAATTTCCTCGCGAGCGGGAGCCTCATACATTCCTCCAGAACCTCTCATATATTCATAGTACAACCACTGTGCTGTATCTCCCTGCAACACATCGGGTGTAATAGAATTAATGGAACGCAATGATTCATCGTGCTGTTCCAGATAATAGAAATAAATACCCGATACAATATGAAACTCGGAAACAGCATAATTTAGTCTTTGTTTCTCGTGAGCATCAGAAATAAGGGCCTCATCTTCACGAATACGCTTCAAACGTTGTAAAGCGCTATTCCGGTAATCGTAAAACTCTTTATTCATTGATGTACGCTGACATATTTTCATCATACCTACATCCGAAATCAAATGTTCTATTTCATTACCTCCTTCTTTCAAAGCCTGTAGATACAAAGAAGAAGCCTTTTCAAAATCCATGCGCATAAAGGCACAAAAGCCCATGTTATTTAAAGCCTCTGCACGCAAATCGGAATTTCCTTCAGCCAACTGACATGCGCGCTTGGCTGCTTTCATAGCAACAGACAAGTCTTTATAGCGCATATCATAAGCAAGATGATTCAGAGAATCGGCTTCTGTATAAGAAACTTGCTGCTCCATGTGCCTTTCACACGACATTCCAAAGATGACCGTGAAGCTTATTATCAATATACACATTACTACTCTCATAAGGAAACATACGATTTACTACAAAAGTACAAAGTTCATTGCGAAGAAACGGCAGAGAAGATGATAAAAAAATAAAAGAGACCATATCACATCGTCTGTACGAAATGATATAGCCTCTTATGGACAAAGTGAAAAAAGATTATTTCTTTGACTCTTCCAGAGAAACTTTTCTAAATTCTTTCAATACTTTTTCCAGTTCCAATGAAGCCTTGCGAGCACGAGTTCCAGCTGCCTTATTTCCTTTAGCAACCTGCAATTCTGCATCAGCAACCAAAGCTGCATTCAATTCCTTAATCTTTGCAATTAATTCGTTCATAATCTCCTGTATTTTTTATTTTAAACAACTCAAAGTAAATACAAATAACTCAATAACAGATATCTTTGCCTTTCTTTTTTACATTATTTAATATAAAACACTGTTTTTCAATGCAACTCGGTTGCAAATAAAGTTAGCACAGATGAAATCAGACTACGCATATATTGAATTTATGATATAACGTATGTATTTTTGTTTCCTGATAAAAAACTAATCAAATGACACATCATCACAAACATCATCATGAACATCACCATGCAATATCCTCACTTAATTCAATATTTATTGCATGCATAGTAATCAATCTTGCTTTTGTTTTTATTGAAGCAGGAGTAGGTTTTATCTATAACTCATTAGGACTTTTATCCGATGCCGGACATAATCTCAGCGATGTATTCAGTTTGCTGCTTTCTTTATTCGCATTCCGTATGTCACAATATCACAGCAACCGGCATTTCACTTACGGATACAAAAAAAGTACGGTGTTAGTTTCACTGGTCAATGCAATTATCCTACTGATAGCGGTAGGAGCCATCGTTATTGAAAGCTTTTACAAACTGAAACATCCGGAAGCGACATCAGGTGAAGCAATATCATGGACAGCCGGTATAGGTATTCTTGTGAACGGAATAACGGCATGGCTTTTAATGAAAAATCAGAAACACGATTTGAACGTGCGTGGTGCATTCCTGCATATGGTTATGGACACACTCGTTTCTGTGGGTGTTGTCATATCGGGTATCATTATTATTTATACAGGTTTTACAATCATCGATACTATAATCAGCCTGGTAATTGCCGCCATTATCTTACTCTCTACATGGAGGTTACTGAAGGAAAGTCTCTTTCTTTCATTGGATGCTGTTCCGGAAAACATTGACATTAAGACAATCGAACAAATCCTAACACAGGCTCCGGGCATAGAAGGATGGCATCACTTACATATATGGGCAGTCAGCACTACTGAAAATGCAGCAACTGTACACATCGTCATCAGTAATCTATTACAAATGGAAGAGATAAAATGGAATCTGAAAAATGAATTACGAAAAAAGGGTATTCAGCACACGACTATCGAATGTGAAACTCCCGACTCTTTATGTAAAGACAGAGATTGCTGCTGAATACTTCTTTCAGTTCACTAGTGTTTACCTATTGGCGGAATTAAATTATAAAAGATTTATGTTTAAAAAGTTGTGCATATTGTTGATATTTAGTGAATTAAAGGTGACCAAACTTTTTAATAGACAAATATCGTATGCACAACTTATATGCAATATTCGCAAAATTACTGAACATATGCAAGCAAATTGCCGGCAATTTAGTCAATGAATCTGGGAATGTGCCAAGACGAGGAGTCGTCCCTAAATTCTCAGACCTTGAAGTAGTGGCTTTGAACATGGCATCAGAGGCTGCCCCGTATTGTACAGTGAGTCTCTGTTGTTTGCAAAGCTACAGGAATATAGGGTTGAAATACCCAACCTTATTTCCCGCCGACAATACAATGACAGGCGTAAAACAACTTCCTCCCTATGTAATGCAATCCGAGAAAGAATGGTTTCTGAAATGGATGGTGGTGAAGACTGTTTCTGTATTGATTCGAAGCCGATAGAAGTATGTCGTATTGCCCGTTCCAAACGTTGCAGTATGGGAAAGAAGGATTTTAGTAAAGCACCTGAGGTAGGCTACTGCGCATCACAAAGCATGTATTATTATGGGTATAAACTCCATGCAGTCTGTGGGTTAAGTGGTGTCATCCGTAACCATTCTATTTTCCGCCTTGACACGCATGTTCCCTAAACCTACCTTTGCGCCGTAACCCTTAAACAACAATGATTATGGCAAAAGAAAAAGTAAACTACCAGGAGGTATATGACCTCTATCAGTTATGCAGTGAGACCAAGGATCTTCGTGAGTTCTGTGCGGATTATGGAGTAAATTACGACAAGTTCATGAACTGGCAGCGTCATCAGCTATGGAGCGAAAAGTTAGGCAAGACAGTTCAGGTTGAGCAACCCAAGGTTGCCAAAGTCCGGATAACCGGCAAGCCTTGCAACAGTCCAACCGTAAAGTTGGAGGTGAAACAACCTGAAGG
>NZ_DS981461.1:0-12301 GCF_000154845.1 Phocaeicola coprocola DSM 17136
CTGAGCTCCAATGTGGTGGAATCAGCAAATCAGTGACTGTCTGTATATCAGCACTCACGTCATCATGGAATCGTCTGTAGAGAAGTAAAGCTGCCACTGTCTGTCCTCCCGTCCATCGGATACCAGACGGCTAAGGAAACATACCTTTTGAGAGCTTTTGCATATACCCTCAATCCGTATAGCTTTCCTTTGTTCACCTCGTATTCCTTGCACCGGGTCAAATCCAGATTGGCAAAGTCAATCCTGCCGTCAAACCACTTGGGATGACCACGTTTTCCTGTTTTCTGCTCCAATGTCGGATAGTACAGGATTACGTCATTCCGAAAGCGGCTGATGACATGGAAATCGTTCTCACACATAGGTGTTATGAATGTTTCCTTGGAAAAGAATGCGTCTGCAACCACCGTTCTGGACAGGCTCTGTAGCTTGTCTTTTCTACAGATAAGATAGCTGCTGTACCAGTCAACGAGGCTCTTGTCCATATTATCCAAGGTCTTACAATCTGGCGTCTGAATGGAACCTAAAGTCATGCATTCATGATTGTCGATGTCAATGACACCGATGCCCATGATTTCCAGTCCACGCTTGTATTCTCCTGCACAACCAGACCAGAAGTAACCTATCCAAGGTGTCTTCTTGCCTGATTTGGGAATATAGGAAGGATCGATGGCGATGGCTTTTCTTTTGCCTGTGAGATGCTTGCTGATGATAGAGCCGTTGAACGCAAACCAGTCGAAAGTTTCATGCTCAAAAAGGTTACGATAAGTCTGTTCTGAGAAACAGCCATATCTGCCCAATTGGAGGAAGTTTATACGATCCGGGATGGCCATGAATAATTTCATGGTGTCCATGAACGTTTTTTCAAAAGGTTTTTGTATATTCGCTACTGATTTGAGAGCCGACAGGCACTCGGATTGGTATTGCATAAGGAGTGTTTCTTTAGTCATAATCAGAAGAGTTGAGAGACTTCTAATTTACTAAAAAACCAGCGAATTATGCAATACTTTTTTACCTTTATTATCAGCAGGTTAGCACATTTTTTTCAGCACATTTCTTCATGCTTAACCATTCGTTTTAGACAACATTTCAATGACCTCTTTAGTGTTTCCGAACCGACTTTTGCCGGTTTTATTGTTTAACTTTTAATTTTTCGGTAAAAATTTACCGAAGTATTGTATAAATTTAAAACAAGAAAATTATGTCTGAAATCGCATCAAAAGTACAGAAAATTATCGTTGATAAATTGGGCGTAGAAGAATCAGAAGTTACTCCAGCAGCTAGCTTCACTAACGACCTGGGTGCTGACTCTTTGGATACAGTAGAATTAATCATGGAATTCGAAAAAGAATTCGGTATCTCTATTCCTGACGATCAGGCAGAAAAGATCCAGACTGTAGGCGACGCTATCTCTTACATCGAAGCTAACGCAAAATAATTTAATTCTACTTTTATGGAATTAAAGAGAGTAGTGGTAACAGGTCTTGGTGCGCTCACACCGATAGGTAATACTGTTCCTGATTTCTGGAACAACCTTATCAATGGAGTAAGCGGAGCAGGGCCTATTACTCATTTCGATGCATCTAAGTTCAAGACTCAGTTTGCTTGCGAAGTAAAGAACTTCAATGTGAACGATTTTATCGATCGCAAGGAAGCTCGTAAGATGGACTTGTATACACAATATGCCATCACTGCTGCAAAGGAAGCTGTAGCTGATTCCGGAATTGATGTCGAAAAAGAAGATTTGAATAAAATCGGAGTTATTTTCGGAGTAGGTATCGGAGGACTTCATACTTTCGAAGAAGAAGTTCTGAATTATGCACAGACTAAAGATACTATCGGTCCGCGCTTCAGTCCGTTCTTCATCCCGAAAATGATTGCAGACATAGCATCTGGTCATATTTCTATGATTTATGGCTTCCATGGACCTAACTTCACTACTACTTCTGCGTGTGCATCATCATCAAATGCTATCGGTGAAGCTTTCAACCTGATTCGTTTGGGTAAAGCTAACATGATCGTTGCAGGAGGTGCTGAAGCAACAATCTATCCGGCTGGAGTAGGAGGTTTTAACTCTATGAATGCATTGTCTACACGTAATGACGACCCGACTCATGCTTCACGTCCGTTCAGCGCAAGCCGCGACGGTTTCGTAATGGGAGAAGGAGCCGGATGTCTGATTCTGGAAGAACTGGAGCACGCTAAAGCACGTGGCGCGAAGATTTATGCCGAACTGGCCGGAACAGGTGCTTCTGCCGACGCTTATCATATAACAGCCTCTCATCCGGAAGGTCTGGGTGCGAAACTGGTTATGACAAACGCTCTGGAAGATGCAGGTATGCAACCGGAAGATATCGACTATATCAACGTACACGGTACTTCTACACCAGTAGGAGATATTTCAGAAGTAAAAGCTATTCAAGCTCTGTTCGGAGAGCATGCTTATAAGCTGAATATCAGTTCTACTAAATCAATGACAGGTCACTTACTGGGAGCTGCCGGAGCTGTAGAAGCTATTGCCAGCGTACTGTCTGTGAAAAATGACATTGTTCCTCCAACAATCAACCACGAAGAAGGTGATAACGACGAACAAATCGACTATAACCTGAACTTCACATTCAATAAGGCACAACATCGTACTGTTCGTGCTGCATTGAGCAACACATTCGGTTTTGGTGGACACAATGCATGTGTAATCGTAAAAAAATACACTGAATAAACTGTGTTTAGCAATATAACTGATAAGATAAGACTTCTTTTCCGCAAGGATAAGGAGCCTTATCTTTGTTTTTACAAAATGCTCGGATTTTATCCGAGAAATATAGAAATCTACCAACAGGCCTTGTTGCATAAATCGTCTTCAATAAAAGCCGGTAAAGGACGATTACTGAACAACGAACGACTTGAATTTCTGGGTGATGCCATTCTGGATGCCATAGTTGCCGATATCGTATATAAAAAATTCGAAGGTAAACGAGAAGGTTTCCTTACGAATACACGTTCCAAGATCGTACAACGCGAAACCTTGAACCGTGTAGCCGTAGAAATAGGACTGGATAAACTGATAAAATACACTACACGCCAGTCTTCACATAACAGTTATATGTGTGGAAACGCTTTCGAAGCACTTATCGGAGCTATTTATCTGGACCGTGGATATCGTGCATGCAAGAAGTTCATGGAAGAACGTATCATCAACCAATACCTGAACTTAGAAAAAATATCACGCAAGGAAGTCAACTTCAAGTCGAAACTGATAGAATGGAGTCAGAAGAACAAGTTCTGTGTAGAGTTTAACCTGATAGAACAATCACTCGACAGCGATCAGAATCCGATTTTTGAAACGCAAATTACCGTAGAAAATATTCCGGCAGGTACAGGCAAAGGATATTCTAAAAAAGAATCCCAGCAAGAAGCTGCACATGCAACGCTGACTAAAATAAAAGGCGACCCACAATTTATTGACGCCATTTTTGCAGCTAAAGCAGAAAGAGAAAAAGCAGCAGAAACTGCCGAATCGGAAAATACAACAGCTATACACGAAGAAGCTATAGCAGTCGAAGAAAGTATTAGCGTTCGGGAAGAGGAAATTCCAGAAGAGCACTTCGTAGATACTGAACGTATTATTGCAGAGGCTGAGGAAGTTGCTTTCCGTGAAAGCAAATAAAAACAAACGAGTCAGAAGTTGTAGTCTAATGGACTTTCCAACTTCTGACTCGTTTGTTTTTCAGTATAATATTTCACTACATATTTTTCTATAAGAAACGTCTTTAAGAATTACTTTTTTATCTCCATCAAGTAGGTAAAGTGATGGCATTGCTTTTAAATCATACAAGCAACGTTGCTTAATTTCTTCACGGTCAGTTCCAACAATCCACTCCTTGGGCAATTCACTTATAGTTGTCTTCCATACATCTAAATTTCCTTCTGTATATATAGCTAGAACAGTAAGATTTCCAGCATCAACCTCTTGCTGAAGCAATTTATCATGTAGCATTTCCATCATGACATCATGGCAACTTGGACATTCTGGATCATAAAAAACTAATAAAAGCCGATTCTTATTAACCCTTGTCTGATACAATGTATGCCTACTGCCATCCGGAAGATAATATATAAAATTCATAGCCCTCTGACCAGGAAAATTCTGATTTATCAACTGTAGAGTAAATAGTAACGAACTCTTTTTTAAGTCATCTACATATTTACTTTCTAACATACGTTTCAAAAACAGAACATATAGACCTTCATTATAATAAGGAGAGTTTGGATTATACAAATAATCTTCCATCATCTGTAGAAATATTTTTTGTGCATAAGCCTGCTGTTCTAAACCACCACAAAAGTTATCTATACATTCTACTTGCTGCCTCTCAGCTAATGTCCCATCTGCCAATATAGCTAAAAAATCAACTATACCCTGTTCTGTTATATTCCGATTATTTACTAACGCCGTATCTGCAAAATTAAAATTATCCCAATAATGCGCTATCAGATAAGCTTTACGCTCTTCTGGCTGTGTAAGCATTGCAGGTATTTCAGGAAAAGGGAAAAATGATCTTATCTTTTCTTGCTGTTGTACTATTTCTTTATTAACAGAATTCTTCTCTTCTTGCACTTTATGATAACAAGAAGTGATTCCCAATATTAACCAAGCATATATCCCAAAACAATTAAACTTACCCCATTTCTTATTATGAATTATTTCCTTCATACTTTCCATTATTTCTTGTGGGACAAATTCATTTATTAAAAATATCTGTATCCTAAATAAGGGAAATTTATAACACAAATGACATCTCCACCATTATTACGGAGAAAATATATAAGCCATTTACTCCTTATCCAAAACAGATTCCCATTCTTCGTCCTTGAATAACCAAATCGTGTTCCTCTGTTACTAATTTCAATTTTCCAGCTACCTCACCTAAAGGTACAGAAGTTATTTCTGAACCTCTCAAAGAAACCATTCGACCAAATTGTCCACTTGCAATCAGCTCTGTAGCATGTCCTCCCATACGAGTAGCTAAATTACGGTCGAAAGCTGTAGGGCCTCCCCCACGCTGTATATATCCCAACACCGTTTCACGGGTTTCAAAGCCTGTTTCATATTCTATTTCCTCTGCAATATACTGTGCAGCTTTCTTGCCTCCCAGTGTAGGAATACCTTCTGCAACTACTACGATGGAATAAGGCTTACCCTTCTTCAGGCGGCTAATAATAGTATCACCGATACGATGTATATCGAAAGGAATCTCCGGCAACAGAATAATATCTCCTCCACCTGCCATACCTGAGTAAAGTGCTATCCATCCCGCTTTGTGTCCCATGACTTCGATAACCATCACACGCTGATGTGCACTAGCAGTGGAATGTAATCGGTCTATTGCTTCAGTAGCAATGCTTACAGCAGAATCAAAGCCAAAAGAGATATCGGTCCCCCACACATCATTATCAATCGTTTTAGGTACAGTCACGACATTTACTCCAGTTGCAGCCAATTTGGCTGCAGTCTTTTGTGTACCGTTTCCACCAATACACACAACACAATCCAGCTTGCGCTCACGAATTGTTTTCAACATCATGGCTGGCTTATCTTCCGAAACAGGTACATTTGCTCTATTCTTAAAAGGCTTCTCACGCGATGTTCCCAATATGGTTCCGCCCATGCTCAGCAGTCCAGTCAGAGAGTTCTCATCCAATGGAATAATATCGTTATCCAGCAAACCACGAAATCCACTGCGTATTCCGTAAACTTCCATCCCATAATGGCTGATTGCCGTTTTGCAAACTCCTCTGATAGTTGCATTTATACCAGGGCAGTCGCCTCCCGATGTTAAGATTCCTATTCTCATAACCTTTAAATTTTCACTACTTGTGGTAAAGTTATAAGAAAAAAGTGTAGATTTGTGATTTCTGAAAGGAAAAATCTCTATTTGAAAGAGAAATAGCCTAACTTTGCAGATAAAGATAAAGATATAGATAAGAAAAAGAAAAATATAAATAAATGGTTTCAACAAAGTTAATCGGAAAGCTATTTGTTTCGCGACAAAAGGAAATAGACCGGTACGCGAAGGAGACAGAAGCTATCCAGGAACATGTGTTCCGAAAACTTATACAAACCGCCGCCGCTACGGAATGGGGAAAGAAATATAATTATGCCAACATACGTACATACACTGATTTTCAGCGTGTACCTATACAACAATATGATGATGTAAAAGGTTATGTAGACCGTATGCGACATGGAGAGAAAAACATTTTATGGCCCGGACAGGTAGTATGGTATGCTAAATCATCGGGAACAACCAACGATAAAAGTAAATTCATCCCTGTCAGCAAAGACGGATTACGCCATATTCACTATAAGGGAGGAACAGACGCTGTAGCCCTTTATCTGCGATCAAACCCTCAAAGTAATTTCTTTTCGGGCAAAGGACTGATTTTAGGAGGAAGCCACAGCCCTAATTACAATCTGAAAGATAGTCTGGTAGGTGACTTGTCGGCTATTCTGATACAAAATATTAATCCATTAGTAAACTTCATCCGCGTACCGAGCAAAGACATAGCATTGTTAAGCGAATTTGAAGAAAAAGTAGAACGGATAGCTGAAACAACTATTCACGAAAACGTAACCAATCTTTCAGGAGTTCCGTCGTGGATGCTTGCCGTAATTAAACGTATCTTGGAAAAAACCGGTGCCAAGCACCTGAACGAAATCTGGCCTAACCTGGAAGTCTTTTTCCACGGAGGAGTATGTTTCACACCATATCGAGAACAATACAAGCAGCTGATTACAAGCGATAAAATGCATTATATGGAAACATACAATGCAAGTGAAGGTTTCTTCGGACTGCAAAGTGATCTGAACGACCCAGCCATGTTGCTGATGTTGGATTACGACGTCTTTTATGAATTCATTCCATTGGAGGAAATAGACAATCCGGCTCCAGCCATCATACCACTGGCAGATGTAGAAATCGGCAAGAATTATGCAATGGTAATCAGCACCTCCTGCGGACTATGGAGATACATTATTGGAGATACGGTCAAGTTTACGCAAAAATCACCGTATAAATTTGTAATTTCCGGCCGTACAAAGCATTTTATCAACGCCTTCGGCGAAGAGTTGATGGTAGATAATGCAGAAAAAGGCCTGGCACGTGCCTGCGCCGCAACAGGTGCTCAAGTACTAGAATACTCAGCTGCACCGGTATTTATGGATGCTAATGCAAAATGCCGACATCAATGGCTGATAGAATTCAGTACTATGCCCGACTCTCTGGAAAACTTCAGACATACACTTGATAAAGCATTGCAGGATATCAATTCTGATTATGAAGCCAAGCGTCATAAAGATATTACGTTGCAGGAACTGGAAATTATCGTAGCACGCCCTAATCTGTTCCACGACTGGTTAAAGCAAAAAGGGAAACTGGGCGGACAACATAAAGTACCGCGTTTGAGCAACAACCGTGACTACATCGAAGAAATGCTAAAACTTAATATATGAAGCCCATACCTAAATACATAGCCATATTACTGGTAATCATCGGATTCTATGCATGTGCAAGTACCGGATCACCTGATGGAGGACCTTATGATGAAGATCCCCCTAAATTTATACGTGCTATACCTGAGCCAAATGCAACCAATAATACTCGTAAGAAGATTTCAATCGAATTTGATGAATTTATCAAACTTGAAAACGCTTCTGAGAAGGTAATCATTTCTCCACCGCAAAAAGAAAGCCCCGAAGTGAAAACTAGCGGAAAGCGTGTACTTGTAGAGTTTTTCGATACTTTACAAGAAAATACTACCTACACAATCGACTTCGGCGATGCTATTGTAGACAATAATGAAGGAAACCCCTTGGGACAATTCTCATATGCTTTTTCTACCGGAGATAGAATTGATACCATGCAAGTATCGGGTACTGTATTAAATGCCGAAAATCTGGAACCTATAAAAGGAATTCAGGTAGGATTGCATAAAAACCTGAATGATTCGGCCTTCACCACACTCCCATTCGATCGTATCTCACGTACTGACAGTCGCGGACAGTTCACTATCCGTGGTATTGCTCCAGGCAGTTATCGAATTTATGCTTTGATGGATGGAAACCAGAACTATCTGTTCGATTCAAAAACAGAAGTAATTGCTTTTCAGGACTCCGTCATTGTACCCAGCATGGAAGGTGCTGTCCGCCAGGATACATTATGGAATGAGAAAGATACAACAAAAATTGATACAATAAAACAAGTCAACTATACTCGCTTTTTGCCAGACAATATCATATTACAGGCATTCAAGGAAGAAAGCAGTCTCCAGTACCTAATGAAGAGTGAGCGCCCCAAAACAACGCAGTTCTCACTCTATTTCAGTGCTAAATCGGATACACTACCCACTTTAAAAGGGTTAGACTTCGATGAAAAAGAATTGATTGTCGAAGCCAATCCGCGCAACGATAGCATTCTTTACTGGATAAAGGATACCGCTCTGTGCGAACGTGATACCCTGACTTTGCAGCTGGATTATCTCGCAACAGATACTCTTGGAAAACTGGTTCCCAAGACTGATACGTTACGTATGATAAACAAAATACCAAAAGCTAGACGACTCGCTTTATTGGAGGAAGAGAATAAGAAAAAAGAAAAAGAGCGTAAAAGACGTGAAAAGAAAGGAGATACGCTAACCGTAGAAACTCAATTTCTGACTGTCAATACAGATGCACCTTCAGCGCTCGACCTAAACCGAAACATTGTACTGAGCTTTGAAGAGCCTCTGGCCAGTATAGATACATCGGCCATACACATGAGTACAATGGTAGACTCTGTATGGCAGGATATACCTTTCATTTTTCAAGCAGACAGTGTAGCTCCACGGCGTTATCAGATACTGGCAAACTGGCAGCCGGGAGTAGAATACAAGCTAACTATTGATTCTCTTTGTTTTAAAGGTATTTACGGTCTGTCTTCTGATAAAATAGAGAACACACTAAAGGTTAAGACGCTTGAAGATTACGGAACGCTTTACCTGAACATCGTAGGTGCAGGACCACACGCTATCGTACAACTGTTGAACAGCAGTGATGCCGTAGTACGCCAGCAACCAGTTACAGATAAAAAAACATGTGACTTTTACTTCCTGCAACCAAGTACGAAATACTATATCCGACTGATTAACGATAATAATAATAACGGAAAGTGGGATACAGGACTTTATGAAGACAAACGTCAGGCAGAAGAAGTTTTCTACTTCCCCAAAGTATGGGAAATGAAAGCTAACTTTGAGTTTGAGGAAACATGGAACCTACATGCTACCCCACTCGACAAGCAAAAACTGGATGAAATAAAGAAACAGAAACCTGACGAAACCAAAAAGATAAAAGACAGGAATAAGGAACGAGCCAGAAATCTAGGAAGGTCATGATAAAGAAAATCTTTTTATGCCTGTGCCTCCTGATAGGAGGTACGGCAGCTAAAGCACAATGCGGCGCTGAAAACGATGCAATTAAACCGGGAGAAACACTAAGTTACGAACTGAAATTCAACTGGAAATTTATCTGGATAAATGCAGGTTGGGCTAAAATGACTGTCAATGAAACGACACACAAAGGTCAGCCTTGCCTGAAAACAGACTTGCAGTCGTACACAAATAAAAAAATAGACTTTTTCTTCAAGATGCGTGATACATTAACATGTATTACTACACAACAGTTGGAGCCTTTATATTTCCGTAAAGGAGCAGAAGAAGGAAAACGCTATACTGTAGACGAAGTGAACTTCAGCTACCGCAATGGAAAATGCATTGTCGACCAGCAACGTACCTTATATGGTAAGACAGATAAAAAGCATGATGAAATGCCTGTGTGTGTTTACGACATGCTGAGTATCTTGCTGCAAGCTCGTTCATACGATCCTTCGGATTACAAACCGGGAGTAAAAATACTATTCTCTATGGCAACAGGTCGCGCCATAGAAAAACAGACTTTGATTTATAGAGGAAAAGAAAACTTCACCTCTGAACAAGGAGTTACTTATCGTTGCCTGGTTTTCTCACTGGTAGAATATGTAAACAACAAAGAAAAAGAGGTTATCACCTTTTATGTAACCGACGACCGTAACCATCTGCCAGTCCGACTGGATATGTATCTGAACTTTGGTTCAGCCAAGGCATTCCTCACCGATATAAAAGGAAATAGGCATCCGTTGACTTCCATTGTAAAATAAATATCAGACACAAGATTATATTAACTCGCCCTAAGCAAGGTTATCTTAAAAATAGATGACATTGTTTAGGGCGAGCTTTCTTTTTAAAAAAAAGATGCTGAAAA
This sequence comes from Phocaeicola coprocola DSM 17136, assembly GCF_000154845.1. Lineage (GTDB taxonomy): Bacteria > Bacteroidota > Bacteroidia > Bacteroidales > Bacteroidaceae > Phocaeicola > Phocaeicola coprocola. The sequence continues at coordinate 10,334 of NZ_DS981461.1, forward strand.
GCCTAAGAAATTCTGTACAAATTTTCAAAAAAGATCGAGAAGAATTTCCTAAAAGATGCTGTTCTTTTTCCTATACTTTATAAATATGATCTCAGAATAATGCTAAGCTTACTTTAAAACCTTATCCCATTAGTGTCCCGTTAAAATCGGGACGAATTAAATATTAATCAAACAACCCCGGGAAAAGGGGATTTAATTGCTCTTTGACATCATTGAAATTAGTCTTATTGAACAACTCTTGTAAAGGTGTTTTATCCGTTAATGAAATGCTCAAAATCTGTAGGACCTCATAGGTCGAACGGCTTAAGTGCAAATCATGTTGGATAATAGCTACCAAACAATAAGTGATAATAGCCACACTTATCTGAATACGGACTGCGTTTTCTGTGGTGCCCCAGAACCTTTTGATTTTAAGGTGCTGCTTCAACCATTTGAAGAACAGTTCTACAAGCCATCTCTTTTTATAGAGATTAGCTACATCAAGTGCAGATATATGTTTGGCATTTGTCAGGAAGGTAAATTCACGATCATCTTCTTCATCATAGAACCTGATAATCCTGAATGATTCCGGATACTTCTTTTCAGAGGTATATCCTGATAATTTCACTTCAGCATCAGATAGTATATTCTTTGGTAGTCTGCGTTTCCATTTGCAGAACTTAAATTTAAGATTCGACTTGGCTCTTACGACAAAGAAAGAGCCAGTAAGATGAATCCGATATAGTTCCTTAAACGAATCATACGCTCTATCAAAAATATAGTATGCATTTGGTTCATAATGAATTGCAGACATTGCTGTTGAGTCATGTTTTGAAGCTGTGGTTACTGTAAAAAAAGCCGGAACCTGAGCCTCAATGTCATAAAGGACATGTGCCTTGACTCCACCTTTTTTACTTCGAAATTTAGCCCAAGGAAATGTTGCCAAACATAACGGAATGGTGGTTGAATCAAAAGCGTACTTCTTTCCTTCGATATCCAGAATATGAGTAGCTCGTTTATCACTGGCTTCTTTCATCATGAAGAATGCAAAATCTTCAAAGATTCTGTAATCCCTATTTTGGTTAGCTGATGCAAGTGTGGTTTTGGCCAAGGGTTCACGACCCAATCCCAAATGATAACACTTGGCTTGATGTGCTTCCAATGCAACAATCAGGTCGCGTAGGCTCTCACGATTGCTTAGCTGTCCGAACATCATAGCAAGAAGCTGGTTCCAGCAAGTGAAATGTTTGACGTAACGATTTCCATCGTATTTGTCCACGATTCTTCTGAATTTATTGTTGTTCAAAAACTCTACCAATTGAGCGAAAACATATTTGTCTTGATTCATTTGAAGCCATTTGATTTGGTTTCAAAGGTACAATTTCAAATCGTCGCGCTTTACAAATAGAGTATAATAAGCTATATTTCAGTTATTTCAAAGAACTATTTATCCACTTTTACGGGACAGTAATGACCTTATCCAACACAGGTTTCAAAGAAATTATTCATGCGTTTACTCTTCGCTCCCTTTACTAAATATTTTGCAATTACAATAATTCATAATATTATTAGGAATACTTAAGTTTCGCAAGTAAAGTGTAGCTCCTCAGGCGGCTGGTGTCAGCCTGTCGAAAGCCTGCTTTACTGCTTTGATTTGTTTATCGTTTGATATTACTTGTTCTGTCAGAACCATTGCATCACAGTTAAGTACCTCGGCAATGACGTTTATAACTTCTACGATCAGCAGCCAAATTTTTTCGGCTACTGAAAGTTCAACAGAGTTCTTTGAAATTTCAGCAAGAGTCCTCCGATAGTTTCGTATGACTCATTGCGTTTGACATAACTGAGTATATTGTACTGTAGTACGCACAATGATATGCCTGCAATCTGTCCGGCGAAGTCTCTGCACTGGTTTCTTTCCGAGTTTTGAGATTTGCTTTCACCTCTTTATGAGCCACTTCGATAACACATCTTCCTTGAATAAAGTCT
>NZ_DS981461.1:12401-78977 GCF_000154845.1 Phocaeicola coprocola DSM 17136
ACCCATCTTCTTGAATAAAGTCTGAAGGCTTCTTTTGCATCAAGTTTAAGATCAGAGGTAAGCAGAGCATTCCAATTGCCGTTCTTACCTCTTCTGTAGAAGAGCAGACTGACCTTAATGCCGGAGATTTTAGCAGAGACAGTTGCTGTGTAGTAACCGATTGAGCGGCTATACTTTACGCTCTTGGATTTCTGGAGAGCCTTGATAAGCTCAGGCGCTGTCTTGTTTCCAAGATCTGTCTCATACTTGGTCTTGCCCATCTTTATCATTCCGATAAGGTGGCATCCAAAGTGCCTTGAGACTACGAACTTCAAAAGCTCAAAGCAGGTAAACCAGCTGTCAACAAGAAGATAATCGAAACGTACGCCCTCTATGATTGAGCGTTTGAGCATACTGATGGCCGTCTCAATCTTACTTGCAAAATACTCAGCGCTACGCCTGGCAATACACTTATCCTCTGAGTGTTCCTTGCAGTAGCGAGCTTCCGTCTGTTTCTTGGATAAACCCTGTGGCTTATCGCTTCGTTTTCCTTCCTCTCCATGAAGAGAAAAGTCAAGGAGAAACTGGGATACACCATCCGTAAAACAGAGGAACATTGCCTTGAATCCAAGTATAGGCTTCATTTGGGTATGAGAGAATACCTTGCCAATCTTCTCGGTCTTGAATCCGGTCTTCGGAAGGTCTGTATCATCGATGATGACACACCTGATGTCCGACTTCAATGTCGTTCTACGTTTCACACGTGAATACACCTGCCTGAAAACCGAGTAGATTATACGTCGCCAATTGATGTTGCCGTCGTTCATGAAACGATAGAACATATCTTTGTGGCAGACAAACATCTTGCCCAGGGCAGAAGACGAATAGTTGGCAGCATTCTTAATTGAAAAGAACGGGAACAGAACAAGCAGCTGCAACACCTGAAGACAGGTGAATTTGCAATTCGGATTCTTAACTGACCCGATGACTTTGCTTTGTATCCTTATGCTGTTCATAATGGTTGATATGCTGTTTATTGCCTTGCTAGAGTCATTCTTTGCAAAAAACTCTTGGAGTTCACCGATAATATATCTATTTTTGTTCATGGCTAAAGGGTGCTATATCGTTTGTTTGGCGACATTAATATAGTGATAATCATCGAATTATCAAACTCTTTAGCCTTTTTTATTACATTATTTGAGTACTTGCGAAACTTGAATTAGGAATAAAAGATAAAAGTCATAATTTTGTGATAATTTAATAATAGAAACTCACAATCATATGATATTTCACCGACTCCATCAAATTATAATTTTACTGATATATCTTTCATTATCAGCAACTTCTTACGGGTATACATTTGAGCATAAAATTGAAAATTATGGATTAACATTTGCTGCCCATACAGTAGACCAAGATCATCGGACAAGCTTAATCTTAAACTCAGGAAAAGGAATATCATTCCCTGCAGAAGGTTTTATAATGAACTTTGACATCAAATTACGTCAAGAATTATATACTTATGGATACATATTAAGAGTTATATCACATAATGATCAAAATTTAGATTTAGTTTCTTATCTGTATGACTCTAAGATCAGTATCATTTCTGGATCTAGCCATGAGAAATCTCAAATGGTATATCTTGCCGATTCTATGTTAATAAGAAAAGATCAATGGATGCCAATACAGATTCAGTTTTTTCCAAACTCAGCCAAAATAAAAATCAATGGAAAAAATATATATCTATCACATTCTTTTCGCGATTTTAATGATGTTCAAATTATTTTTGGAGCCAGTAATTTAGGACGTTTTTTTTCTGGAGATGTAGCACCAATGTCTATAAGAAATCTTTCTCTTCAATCTCTTCAAGGAAAAACTTTTTATTATTGGAAGTTAGACAGAAGTAGTAAAACCACTAATAACTTTGTCTATGATAGTATTTCTGACTTACCAGCATATGTAAAAAATGGGAAATGGGAAATAGATAAACATTACCATTGGCAACGGGTTACTTCTTTTGAGATTGATTATAAGAATCCTCAACTTGCATTTGATGAGATAAAAGGTAATTTTTTTGTAGCTTCAGATAAAAAACTATATACATATAATGTCAATAATAAAACTTTAGATACCCTATCATTTAAAGGGGCTCCTTTTTTAGGAGTTTCCAGTCAAATGCTATTTCATCCATTAAAGAAAACTCTCCTTTCATACAATATTTATCATAATAAATTAAATTGGTTTAATCCAACAACATCTTCATGGAGTGTCAATCAAAAAATAACAGTAGATGACAATCAACATCATAATCGTTTTTTTGACAAAGATCACGATAAACTATATCTTTATGGAGGATATGGCAGACATCAATATAGCGGGGCACTTTACGAATATAATCTAAAAGACAATTTTAAATGGTCTCAAATGAATTTAGATACACTGATCTCTCCACGATATTTATCAGCTTTAGGAAAATATTCTGATAATAAACTACTTGTTCTAGGTGGATATGGAAGTCATTCAGGAAAACAGGAAGACTTTCCTCAAAACTTTTATGATTTATATTTATTGAATTTGAACACTGGTACATGCAAAAAACTATGGGAGATGAATCATACTGACGAACATTTTGTAATGGGTAATTCTGCTATCGTTGATACTCTTACTAACAGCATATATGCCTTAACATATAGAAATGATTGTTACAATACAGCTATCTACTTAAGCCAATTCTTAATTAAGACAAACAGACCTATAAGACAAATTGTTAGTGATTCTATTTTATACAAATTCAGAGATATCTATTCATATTGTGATCTTTTCTATCATCCTAATGATACCTCACTTTATGCTGTTATATTAGAACCTTCAAAGAATGAAAGTTCTTTATGCCGTATTTACAAATTAGCATTTCCTCCTTTAATACCAACCAAAACTTCTAATATTGAAAATAAATCAGATAAATGGGGGTATTTGACGGGAATAACCATATTTATTTTAATATTATTGATGCTTCATTGGAGAAAAAAAAGGCAACAAGTAAAGAAGCTTCCAGAAACAAAAACCCTCAATAATTTATCTTTAGCAGAAAAATTAGAACATATACCTTTGGAAATTACTACTCAAAAAATCAATAGAAAGGAAGTTAAATCTACAATTTTTCTAGTAGGAGGCTTTCAAGTTTTTGATTCTTTAGGACAAGACATTACAGGAGATTTTACCCCAACATTAAAACATTTATTCTTATTCTTACTTCTAAATTCTATAAAGAATGAAAAAGGAGTTACTTCGCAACGTCTAGATGAAACTTTTTGGTTTGATATGAGTAAAACAAGTGCTGCTAATAATCGCAGTGTCAATATCCGTAAATTAAGACTGCTGGCAAGCAAAATAGGAGATATTACAATAGTACATAAAAATGGCTATTGGTTTTTAGAATTAGGAACTAATGTTACCTGTGATTATTATCATATATCTGCTTTACTAGAAGATCTAAAAAATAGGAAACAGGAAAATTTGTCTATAGATAAAGAGAAACTAGAGTTATTATTGACCTGGAGTAGTCCTGGAAGTTTATTACCTAATATCAATATTGAATGGCTTGATGAATATAATAGTTCGTTAAAAATTCGCCAAGCCTAAGCGGCTCTGGCAGTAAATAAAATGAGTTCTTTGAAAAGTTTGTCAATAACTTGCATGTCTGGGTTAATCCCGAACACGCAAATAAATCGTTCAAGCATATAAGCATTGTGTATGAATGACTTGCAAGAGGATATGGAATAGGCTATTCCGAGCCTCTTACATGCCGCTTTGGCCAAGTTGACAGCTGCGAGCGATGCATTGAAGTGAAAATCCAACTTCCTGAAGTCGGTTGACTGGCAGTTGGTGATTCCTGCATGCTGCTTGCCATCTCTAAAGCAAAATTCCAGTTGGAACCTGGTTCTGTAATAATCCAGCACCTCACGTCCATCCATGGAATCGTCTGTAGAGAAGTAAAGCTGCCACTTGTCTGTCCTCCCGTCCATCGGATACCAGACGGCTAAGGAAACATACCTTTTGAGAGCTTTTGCATATACCCTCAATCCGTATAGCTTTCCTTTGTTCACCTCGTATTCCTTGCACCGGGTCAAATCCAGATTGGCAAAGTCAATCCTGCCGTCAAACCACTTGGGATGACCACGTTTTCCTGTTTTCTGCTCCAATGTCGGATAGTACAGGATTACGTCATTCCGAAAGCGGCTGATGACATGGAAATCGTTCTCACACATAGGTGTTATGAATGTTTCCTTGGAAAAGAATGCGTCTGCAACCACCGTTCTGGACAGGCTCTGTAGCTTGTCTTTTCTACAGATAAGATAGCTGCTGTACCAGTCAACGAGGCTCTTGTCCATATTATCCAAGGTCTTACAATCCGGCGTCTGAATGGAACCTAAAGTCATGCATTCATGATTGTCGATGTCAATGACACCGATGCCCATGATTTCCAGTCCACGCTTGTATTCTCCTGCACAACCAGACCAGAAGTAACCTATCCAAGGTGTCTTCTTGCCTGATTTGGGAATATAGGAAGGATCGATGGCGATGGCTTTTCTTTTGCCTGTGAGATGCTTGCTGATGATAGAGCCGTTGAACGCAAACCAGTCGAAAGTTTCATGCTCAAAAAGGTTACGATAAGTCTGTTCTGAGAAACAGCCATATCTGCCCAATTGGAGGAAGTTTATACGATCCGGGATGGCCATGAATAATTTCATGGTGTCCATGAACGTTTTTTCAAAAGGTTTTTGTATATTCGCTACTGATTTGAGAGCCGACAGGCACTCGGATTGGTATTGCATAAGGAGTGTTTCTTTAGTCATAATCAGAAGAGTTGAGAGACTTCTAATTTACTAAAAAACCAGCGAATTATGCAATACTTTTTTACCTTTATTATCAGCAGGTTAGCACATTTTTTTCAGCACATTTCTTCATGCTTAACCATTCGTTTTAGACAACATTTCAATGACCTCTTTAGTGTTTCCGAACCGACTTTTGCCGGTTTTATTGTTTAACTTTTAATTTTTCGGTAAAAATTTACCGAAGTATTGTAAAAAGTCATAGCAAGATTTATTTCTGAGATCATGCTATGGCTTTTTCTTTTTTTATCTTCTCCCTATTCTGAAAAGTATTATGCTATGCCGTATGAGATGCTGAATAACATAATTGACATATATAAATACATTTATGTCATGGATGTATACAATAGGGAGGCCTTTAGCAATTTACATATTTCTTGTGCGTTACATGATTGTCAGTTTTGGATATAAAAAAAACGTATTGTTAAATTATCTTTGCTGCAACTTAAATGAGTGAAAGGCGTTTAATTAGATTATTAAAGATATGAAAAACCAAATCTTAATCCTGTTTATAGGGTGTTTATTCATATTTAGTGGGTGTCACAAAGTAAAACATGAATCTGATTTTGCAAGCTATGCCATGACGTTAATGGATAGTACTTTGATGTATTATAAAGTACCTGGTCAGGTCCTGTTTTATGAAACATATCCTAAACGTGATGCGGATCTGGTTACCTATTTAGCAGGAGCTGACACCATACGTAAGAATAGAGTTGCTTATTTATGGCCGACTTCAGGTATGTTTTCAGCTTTGAATGCTTTGCAGAAAACTACAGGCGATAAGAAATATGAGAACATGATTGAATCTGTAATCTTACCGGGCCTGGAATGTTACTTTGATTCATTGCGTGTACCGGGTTGTTATCAATCTTATCTTACAGAAAGTGGGAAGTCGGATCGTTTTTATGATGATAATCTTTGGTTAGGATTAGACTTCTTGGATCTGTATGAACAAACAGGAAATGATGCTTATTTAGCTTCAGCACGCAATATTTGGAGTTTTATAGAAAGTGGTTGCGATTCAATTCTAGGAGGTGGAGTTTACTGGTGTGAGCAAAAAAAAGAATCTAAGAATACATGTTCGAATGCTCCGGCAGCAGTGCTGGCTTTACGGTTGTATTCATTGACTAAAGAGAAACACTTTTTTAGAATGGGGCAGGATCTATATTATTGGACGAAGAAGAATTTACAAGACCCTGCTGATTTTCTTTATTTTGATAATATTACTTTGGATGGTAGCGTAAATAGAACCAAGTTTCAATATAATGCAGGACAGATGTTGCAAGCTTCAGTGCTATTGTATAATCTGACAAAAGAGAATTTATATTTAGAAGAAGCGCAACGTTTGGCATCGGCATGTGGTCAATATTTTTTTGAAGACTTTGTAGCTGAAGATGGCGAATCATTTAAGGCAATAAAAAATGGAAATGTTTGGTTTGTTGTCATTATGCTGAGGGGATTTGAGGAGTTGTATAAAGTAGATCGTAATCCTGTTTATTTGAATAGTTTTAAGAAAACATTGCAATATATGTGGGAACATAACCCCAATCAGAATATGCTGTTTGACGATGATTGCTTTGTAGAGAAAAGAAGTGAAAGTAAAGATACGAAGTGGTTACTTACTCAAGCTGCGATGATAGAAATGTATGCAAGATTATCAAAAATAAAGTAAAATATAATAGTTATGAAAAACTCAGTTAGTTTAAAAAGTGTATTGTTGTGTACACTTATTGGAGCCAGCTTTATGTCAGAAAACGGTTATGCTTCTTCGTTAGTAGAACCATTTCCTGTTGCAGTTCGTGAGAGTACACAAGATTATGTGTCACAACGTCCGGAAGTTTCAAAACGTTTATTTCATTCGAAAGCTGTTGAGGCTAAGATACAAGAGGTAAAGAAGCTATTGACTAATCCTTATTTAAGATGGATGTTCGAAAATTGTTTCCCGAATACCCTTGATACTACCGTGCATTATCGTACTCAGGATGGGGATGATGATACATTTGTGTATACGGGTGATATTCATGCCATGTGGTTACGTGATTCTGGCGCACAAGTATGGCCATATGTAGATCTGGCTAATGAAGATCCGGCTTTGAAAAAAATGCTTAGAGGAGTGATTCTTCGTCAGTGGAAATGTATCAATATTGATCCTTATGCAAATGGGTTTAATGATGGTCCGGTTGGTGGAGAATGGATGAGTGATAAAACAGATATGAAACCAGAACTTCATGAGCGTAAGTGGGAGATTGATTCTTTGTGTTATCCTTTACGTTTGGCTTATCACTATTGGAAAATTACAGGTGATGCATCTGTCTTTGGAGATTTATGGCTTGAAGCTATTCAGAATATATTGACTACTTTTAAGGATCAGCAACGTAAAGACGGACGTGGCTCATATTCTTTCCAAAGAAAAACAGAACGTGCTTTGGATACGATGACGAATGAGGGATGGGGAAATCCGGTGAAGCCTGTAGGTTTGATAGCTTCTTCTTTCCGCCCTTCTGATGATGCTTCTACTTTCCAGTTTCTGATTCCTTCTAATTTCTTTGCTGTTACTTCTTTGAGAAAAGCGGCAGAAATTTTAAAGCAGGTTAATAAAAAAACAGAATTAGCTAAGCAGTGTACTGATTTGGCTGATGAAGTTGAGAAAGCTTTACGGAAGTATGCGATTTACAACCATCCTAAATATGGTAAGATCTACGCTTATGAAGTAGATGGATTTGGAAATTATCTGTTAATGGATGATGCAAATGTTCCTAGTTTGCTGGCAATGCCTTATTTGGGAGATGTTGATGTAAACGACCCTATTTATCAGAATACACGTCGTTTTGTCTGGAGTGAAGATAATCCTTATTTCTTTAAAGGAAAAGTAGGCGAAGGAATAGGTGGACCTCATATTGGTTATGATATGGTATGGCCTATGAGTATTATGATGAAAGCTTTTACCAGTCAGGATGATAAAGAAATTCAGTCTTGTATAAAAATGCTGATGACTACGGATGCGGGAACTGGTTTTATGCATGAATCTTTCCATAAGGATAATGCAGAGAAGTTTACTCGTCCTTGGTTCGCATGGCAGAATACATTATTTGGTGAGCTGATACTGAAATTGATTGCAGATGGCAAACTGGAACTGCTGAATGGAATAAAGTAATAAGATGATAATTTGTATTCTATCTTATTTTTCGAAGCTTTATATAGAAGATGTATAACTTTAAATCAATAAAAATGAATACTAATTTAAAAATGTTAGCTGCTCTGGCGGCCATTACATTAACCTCACCTGTTGCTACTCTTTATGCAACTGTAGGCGGTCAGGAAGTATCGCAAGCTGTGATGACAATCCGGGGAAATGTAAAGGATGTAAATGGAGAGCCGTTGATAGGAGTCAGCATTTCAGTGAAAGGTAGGTCGGGACAGGGAACTGTTACCGATATAGATGGTAACTTCACCCTTCAGTGTGAAAAGGGAAATGTGTTGTCTTTTTCTTATATCGGATATAAGACAACAGAAGTGAAGGTCGGAAATAAGTCTGATCTGATGATTACATTGCAGGAAGATACGGAACAACTGGAAGAAGTTATCGTTGTAGGATATGGTACTACTACGCGTAAAAGTGCAGTAGGTTCTGTCAGTCAGGTAAAATCTGAAGCAATCACTAAGCGTCCTGTAGCTAATGTTACACAAGCCTTACAGGGTGCAGCACCGGGAGTAATTGTCCAACAGACAAGCTATAACCCTAACGATAATAAAACTAACTTTAATATTCGAGGTATCAGTACGCTGAATGATAATAGTCCGTTGATTGTAATTGATGGAATTGTGTCTGATGGAGGAAGTTTCAATAAGTTGAACCCGAATGATATTGAGAATATATCTGTATTGAAGGATGCTGGTACAGCCGCTATTTACGGATCACGTTCGGCAAATGGTGTAATCGTGGTAACTACTAAATCTGGTAAAAAGAATGAAAAACCAACAGTACGTTTAAATGGTTCTGTGGGTTGGCAAAATCCTGATATTTTATTCTCTCCGGTAGCTGGGTATCAGAATGCAACCTTAACAAACTTGGCTAATACAAATGTTGGAAATGATCCGAAATTTACTCCAGAGCAGATTCGTGATTTAGCTGCACATCAGAGTGAAGAAAGTTGGTTCTACGATCAGATTATGCGTACAGCTTTACAGCAGAATTATAATCTGAGTGTTTCAGGAGGATCTGCTAATACGACCTATATGGTTTCTATGGGATATTTTGATCAGGAAAGTAATTATGTAGGTAACAAGAATTTCGGAGTGGAACGTTATAACTTCCGTACAAATATAAATACAGAGGTTGGTCGTTTCAAATTGAATGCAATTCTGGCATATACGCGTAATAATAGTATTAGTACTACTGGTAGTAGTCTGGAAATTGATGCAGAACGTGTTCCGACTTACTATTATTATAAAATGAAATCGGCAGACGGACGCTATTTATTGAATGATATTTTATCTGAGTTTAACCCTTTAGGAGCGTTGGAAGCAGGCGGATTCAATAAATATCGTAATAATTACTTAAATGCGAATGTTTCTGCTGAGATGAAGATTATTGATGGGCTTTCTTTAAAAGGAGTTTTGGGAGCAGATGTAATCAATGATACTCGTTTTACCAGAAATAATGCTGTAGAATATTATGCAAGTGAAGACGCTACTACTCCAAGACCTGTTAATTTAGCGAATAATAAAACCAGTAACTGGAATAGTGATGCGTATCTGATAAATACTCAGCTTTTATTGAACTACAATAAAACTTTTGGTAAACATACTGTAAATGGACTGTTTGGTGTTACAAATGAATCGTATACCTATACTGCCAATGAAATTGAAAAGAAATATGTTGATCCAGATTTAGGAATCGGTACAGATACTACTACGGGAGAAGCTGGTAATATAACAGGAAAGACTTCTGTAGACGATACTAATCGTACTAGTCTTACTTCTTTGTTGGGTCGTGTCGGATATTCTTATGCTGATAAGTACTATGGAGAGCTCAGTTTCCGTTATGATGGATCTTCGAAATTCCATAAAGATTACAGATGGGGATTCTTCCCTTCAGTATCTTTGGGATGGCGTTTATCAGAAGAAAACTTTATGAGTTTCTATAAAGAGAAGGTAGGCGATTTGAAGTTACGTACTTCATTTGGTATACTGGGAAGTCAAGCTATCGGTACTTACGACCGTTTTACAACTTATACAGTATATGATAATAATTATGCTTATGGTAATTCGGTTGTTTCAGGAACTGGCTTTGCTTTAGGATTGAATGATTTGACTTGGGAAAAAACAAAAACATTTAATATAGGTGTAGATGCTTCTTTTTTCAATAATCAATTGAATCTTACATTTGATTATTTTTACAAACGTACAACTGATATTTTGATGAAGCCTATAGTTCCTACTGTTTTTGGAACAGATATGCCAATGGATAATATCGGTGAAATGCAAAATCAAGGATGGGAAATAGGTATTAACTACAATATACGTACAGGTCAGGTTCAGCACGGCTTTAGCCTTAACTTGAGTGACTCTTATAATAAGGTTTTAAAATTCCCTGGTCATGAGCAAATTACAAAGGTTAATGAACTGGAACGTATCATTCGTGAAGGTGTACCTTTGAACTCTTATTATGGTTATAAGACTGACGGATATTTCCAGAGCTATGAGGAGGTCGAAGCTTCTGCTATTCCTGTTGGAGGTAAAGTGCAACCTGGTGATGTGAAATTTGTTGATAGAAATAACGATGGAGTTATTGATTCAAAAGACCGCTTTATCTTAGGAAACGCATTCCCTCGATATACATTTGGATTTACTTATAATCTTTCTTGGAAAGGACTTGATTTCAGTATGTTCTGGCAGGGAGTCGGAAAACGTGATATGATGTTGCGTGGTGAATTGATTGAACCATTTCATGAAAATTATTCATATAATATATTCAAACATCAGCTTGATTTCTGGACTCCAACAAATACGGATGCAACTTGGCCTCGTCTAGCAGCTCCAGGTTCTGACTCGAATAAAAATAACTATAGAACTGGTTCTGACATGCAGATTCTTGATGGTAAATACATGCGTTTGAAGAATTTGGTGATAGGGTATACACTTCCTAAATCTTGGTCGAAGAAAGTGGGAATGGAAAAACTTAGAGTATACGTGAGCGGAGAAAACTTATTGACTTTCAGTAATAATAGTTTTATTGATCCTGAATCAACTGAGTTTGACTCTAAGATGTCTGCAGGTGGAGCTAATAGTGGACGTTCTTATCCGACATTGCGTTATTATGGTTTTGGTATTGATGTGGAATTTTAATAATGTGACTTTATGAAATTAAAAACATATATGTTGTATGTTGTAAGTGCAATGATGTTATTGGCTGCTTGCAATGACATGGAAAATGTACCTACAAATAAATTTACTGATAATAGTTATTGGACATCGGAGGCAAAGGCACAGAATGTGGTGAACATGGTCTATAGCCAGATGTATGATGCAGGGAAAATGTGGTCGGATGAAAGTTTGAGCGATAATGTAATTGACGGCCGTACTGTAACTGATCAACGTGCTATCCGTAAAGGGCAGGCAACACCTTCTATAGGTGTTTTTGATAGTGAGTGGAAAAATTTGTATGGTGGAATTAAAACTTGCCATGTATTTTTGGAAAAGGTAGATTTGGTTCCTAATATGAATCCTGCTGCAAAGGCTCGTATGATAGCTGAGATTCGTTTTATCCGTGCTGCTATTTATTTCCGTCTTGTAAATTTCTATGGTGATGTACCATTCTTTACAAAAGACATAACATTGGATGAAGCAAATTCAATAAGTCGTACATCTGCTGCTACTGTTCTTCAGTTTATTCATGATGAATTGGAAGATATTAAAGATGATCTGCCAATTAATACTGCTTTATCGGCAGACGAACAGGGTAAAATTACGAAAGGTGCAGTAAGCATGTTGCAGGCACGTGTATACTTGATGGAAGGAAACTGGGATAAAGTAATTACCTATACAGATAATCTTATCAACAATCAAGGTGAATATGGTACCTATGACTTGTACCCTTCTTACAGAGGATTGTTTGAGGAAGAAAATGAGTATAATCAGGAAGTAATAATGGACCGTTCATATGTAAAGAAACTCTTGACTTGGGGAGATATGGTAGATATGGCTCCATTGAGCGTTGGAGGTAGAGCTATAAATCGTGCTCCTCAACAGTCGTTGGTTGATAGTTATATCATGCTGAATGGAAAGAGAATCGATGAGCAGGGAAGTAATTACAATAAAGATTATCCATATGCCAATAGAGATCCTCGTATGACTGCTACTATTATATATGATGGATATGATTGGAGCGGTAATGTAAATGATGGAAGCCAGGGTACTGTTATACATATTGATCCCAATACTTCGACAACTGTTGATAAATACATTTATGGTAGTAATAATACCGCTACAGGTTACTATGTACGTAAATATTATAGTCCACAAGATGCCGGTGATTTGAATTCTGGCTTGAATATCATTACAATGCGTTATGCCGATGTGCTGTTAATGTATGCTGAAGCTAAATTCGAAAAAGGTGAATTTACTGAAGACATTTGGAATATGACTATCAAACGTATCAGAGAAAGAGCTGGATTTACTGATTCAGGTGCATTGGAATATCCTTCTCTGTCTTCAGATGATATGCGAAAACTGATTCGTAACGAACGCCGTTGTGAACTGGCTATGGAAGGATTAAGATGGTTTGATATTAAGCGCTGGAAGGCAGGTTCAGAATATTTGACAGGCAATGTTGAAGGTGCTACTTTTGATGGAGTTGGTACAATTCGTGTAGACTCTTATAACTTTAATGAACAAAGAGATTATTTATGGGCTGTGCCTCAAAGCCAGATTGACTTGAATCATAATTTGGCTCCTAATAATCCTGGATATGCAAACTGATTAACTTTAAATATTTAAATACTTATAATGATGAAACTAAGTTTTTTTTATGTATTTGCAATGTGCATGACTGTATTGTTTTCTACATCATGTACTAAAGATATGGAATATAAGGATGTACAAGTTAGTCCTGTAACTCAGTTGTATGAACCGACAGATGGTCAGAGTGTAACACTGGTTGCTTCGTCTACAGCTTCACTTTTCTTTGAATGGGCTGCAGCAAAAGCTGAAGATAGTGGCTCGCCTTTGTATGAGGTTGTTTTTGATAAAGAAGATGGTAATTTTACAAATCCGATTTATCGTGTTGTTGCTGATAATAACGGAGTTCGTAATTATGCAACAATAACTCATAAAGTGTTGGATAAGATTGGTAAAGCAGCTGGTATTAATGGTGGAGAAACCGGAACTGTAAAATGGACAGTTGTTGCTTCCAGAGGTTTAAATTCAGCGATGGCTACTGAAGCAAGAACTTTGACCATTACTTGTTTGAAAGGATTTACTGAATTACCTAATCAGGTTTATTTGACAGGTGAAGCTACTGAAGGAGGAACAGATATTGCACAAGCAGTTCCTTGTTCGATGCCTAATGAATTAGGTGTGTTTGAAGTGTTCACTAAATTGGAGGAGGGTAAGTCTTATCGACTGGTTGATAATAACTCTGCTGATGCCAAGTCTTATTATATCAATGAAAGTGGTGTTATCATTGAAGGTCAGGGTGAAACTACTGTAAATAAAGGTGGTGTTTACCGTATTGTATTAGACTTTACAACGGCTTCTGTCAAGATGACTGAAATCCAGAGTATGGGATTCTTCTTCTGTCCTAGCAATGAGGTTACTTTTGAACTTCCTTATAAAGGTAATGGTGTATTTGAAGGAGAAGATCTGATTGAATTTAAACAGGAAAGCTGGGGTAGAGACCAACGTTATAAGTTCTTGATGACATATGCTGATGGTACAACACAAATGTGGGGAACTAAGAATACAACAGATAGTGCTCCAGGAGAAGCTACAGCTGATGATCCTTATTTCTATATAGCTGACACTCCTAATAACCAATGGGATCAGAAATGGAAACTGAATAATGAATTCGATGGAGCTGCTGATGGAGCTAATCCGGGAGCTGTTACTCGTATTTCTGTTATTTTCTCTGGAGATAATTATACACATCATGTAGAACTTGTTAAGTGATAGAACTATGAAATATAAGTTATTATTCTTTTTTATTACAGGAATGCTTTTAGCTTCCTGTAGTAAGATTGAAGATGAATATGTATATGATACTGGTTATGCTATAGACTGGAGTGCGGCAGCAGATAGTGCCAGCTCTACTTTGCCGGAACGTTTTTGGAATGAAGAAGGGTATTTTAATTATGAAAACGATGGAAATGGCACTGGTTTCCAGTATTGGCCACAGGCACAGGCAATGGATGTAATTATCGATGCTTACTTGCGTAGTGGAAATACTAAATACTCCGATCTTTTTACTCCATGGTATGAAGGTATTAAAGTAAAGAATGGCAATTCATATTGGAATAATTTTTATGATGATATGGAATGGATAGCTCTTACGATGGTACGTTTGTATGAAACCACTCAAGATGAAAAGTACCTGAATACGGCTAAAGAGTTATGGGGATATATTGAAGGTGGTTGGAATGAAGAGTATGGCGGTGGCGGTATCGCATGGAAATCTGATCAGCGTTGGAGTAAAAATGCTTGTTCAAATGGCCCTGCTGCTTTATTAGCAATGCGTCTTTATTCAGTAACTCAAGATGAAGTATATAAAAATTGGGGAATCAAAATTTATGCATGGCTGCGTGAGAATCTGTTTAACAAGGCTACTGGAGCTGTTTATGATAATTTAAATGGCGAAACAGGTGAAATTGGTAGTTTCTCATTGAGTTACAATCAGGGTACTTTCTTGGGTGCAGCACACGAATTATATAAGGTTACAGGTGAAGCAAATTATTTAAAGGATGCACGTAAAGCTGCTTACTTCTGTATTAGTGATGCTGGTATGATTGATAGTGGTAATAATGTGCTACGTGATGAAGGTTCTGGTGATGGTGGCTTTTTCAAAGGTATTTTTATGCGTTATTTCGTCAAATTAATCATGGAGCCGGATTTAGATGAGCTTTATCGTAAAAAATTTGAGACATTCTTTAATAATAATGCAGAAGTTTTATGGCGTAAGGGTGTAAATAAGTTAGATATTTTATTTAGTACTAACTGGACTACACCTGCTTCTGGTAGCACTCAGCTTGGTGCACAGACTAGTGGATGTGCACTTATAGAAGCGAGATCCTTGTGGGGTAAATAACTAGGAACACTTGGTCTTAAAAATGTAAAAATACAGAAGTCTTAAGATCTGATTGAAAATCTTTTTTGAAACTTTTTTCTGTTTCTATGGATTATTATCATGAAATAGAAAAAAGTTTCGAAAAGGATTTGAGAAACAATTAAAATCAATAATTGAAAAACACTTTATTTCATCGTGTAAATTTTTTAGTTTACCTCTAACATAAGTAATAATCTTAGATTTTGCTAAAGCTCTGATTGTAATAAATATAACGGCTATAAAGTTGAAAGATAGTTCCATTCAAAATCTTATATTTATTAGTCTTAGACATTTTAAGAACATTGATTTGGGCGATGTATCTTTCTCTTTTTGTAAACGTTATATCATACTTTTTAAAATCAGACAAAGGATATTTGTTTCTTGAATTTTTTTGTTGATTGGGGATTCGGGTATATAAGTAAACGGCGAAAAGGTTGGGATAATGTTTTTAATGGGAAATGATAGGTAAAATCAGGAAAGAGATTATGTTAATATAAATTGAGATAGTAATGTCATTGGGTTATAGCTCAATATCTTATAAACCAATGGAAACAAGGAAGTATATCTAATTAATGAAGCGTTTAGGAGTAGTGTACAGAAATTTTGTTTATTGATAACTTTATTTGGATGATAAGAATGCTATGAGAAAAGGAATGTTATTGTTCGGATTTTTGGGAATATTTTGCTGTTGTTCTAATGTACAGGGAAGATCTCTTGATGTCCAATCTCCTGATGGAAAACTTAAGGTTGTAATCGATTTGAAAGAGAAAATATATTATTCTGTGATTTCTCAAAATGATACAATTCTTAAAGATTGTACATTGTCTATGACTTTATCAGATAATGTTTTAGGGGCAAAACCAAGTCTTCAAAATATAAAGAGGGGAAAGATTGATAAAGAAGTACTGCGTCCTATCCCATTAAAAAATGCATTAGTCCGGAATCATTGTAATACTCTTCGTATGAATATGAAGGGTAATTATTCTGTTGAGTTTAGAGCTTACGATAATGGAATTGCTTATCGTTTTGTAACTGATAGAAAAAATGAGCTTGAGATATTAGACGAAGAATTTACTATCCATTTCCCGACTAATTATTGGGCTCATTTGTCTAAGACTTCAGGATTTAAGACTTCATATGAAAATCCATATTCTCATTTGAATACAATGGATTATAAGTCGTCTGATGAAATGAGTTATTTCCCGGTTTTATTAGAGAGTCCGCAGGGATATAATATATTGATTTCGGAGGCTGATTTAGATGATTATCCTTGTATGTTTGTGAAGGGGACAGATAAGAATGGATTGACTGCTGTTTTTCCGAAATGCCCTTTGGAGTTTGGAGATGACGGAGATCGTAGCGTAAAGATTCTTAAAGAAGCTAATTACATCGCTAAGACAGAAGGAAAGCGAACTTTTCCGTGGCGTTTCTTTATGATTTCTTCCGATGATAAAGATATTTTGAGTAATGAAATGGTTTATAACTTGTCTTCTCCTTGTGAATTGGAAGATTATAGTTGGGTAAAACCAGGACAAGTAAGTTGGGAATGGTGGAATGGAGCTACTCCTTATGGTCCTGATGTAAATTTTGTATCCGGTTTTAATATGGATACCTATAAATACTTTATTGATTTCGCAGCTAAGTATCATATCCCTTATATATTGATGGATGAAGGATGGGCTTTGAGTACACGTGATCCTTATACTCCTAATCCTCAAGTTAATGTACATGAAATAATCCGTTATGGAAAAGAAAAAGGAGTTGGAGTCTTGTTGTGGCTTACTTGGCTTACTGTTGAGAACCATTTTGATGTGTTTAAAACTTTTTCTGATTGGGGAGTAGCAGGTATTAAGATTGATTTTATGGATCGTAGTGATCAGTGGATGGTCAATTATTATGAACGGGTAGCAAAAGAAGCCGCAAAATATCATTTGTTGATTGATTTCCATGGTTCATTCAAACCAGCAGGATTGGAGTATCGTTATCCTAATATTTTGTCTTATGAAGGTGTTCGCGGAATGGAACAAATGGGGGGATGTTATCCAGATAATAGTTTGTACTTACCTTTCATGCGAAATGCTGTAGGTCCAATGGATTATACACCTGGAGCCATGATCAGTATGCAACCTGAAGTCTATAGAGCAGACCGCCCGAATGCAGCTAGTATCGGAACTCGTGCTTATCAACTTGCTCTTTATGTCGTATTCGAAAGTGGGGTTCAAATGCTGGCTGATAATCCAACTCTATACTATCGCAATCCTGATTGTACAGATTTTATAACAAAAGTACCTGTTACATGGGATGAAACGAAAATATTAGATGCTAAGATTGGTGAATATGTAGTACTAGCCAGACGAAAGGGTGATAAATGGTTTATTGGTGCAATCTGTAACGGAAAGGAAGCTTCACGTAGATTTACTTTATCTTTTGACTTTTTGGATAAAGATAGAACTTACCGTATGACTTCATTTGAGGATGGTATTAATGCTGATAGACAAGCAATGGATTATCGCAAAAAAGAACATCAGGTTAATTCTTCTGATAAATTAAATATTAAATTGGTACGTAATGGGGGATGGGCAGCTGTTGTAGAGTAAATTTTATATAATAAAGTGTTATGAGAACAAAACTATTGGTAAAATATTTAGGTATAGGAATTGTTTCCTTTAGTTTAACGTGTACGCATATAAATGCACAGGATCGAGATTTTGGTGGCTTAAATCGTTATGCTCAAGAGAATAAAGATATAACTATTTCTCACAAAACTGTAAAAGTTGTTTTTATGGGGAATTCTATAACAGAGGGTTGGGTGAATACCCACCCTGCTTTCTTTACAGATAATGGATATGTGGGACGTGGTATTAGTGGGCAGACCTCATATCAGTTCTTGTTGCGTTTTCGTGAAGATGTTATAAAGCTATCTCCGTCATTGGTCGTTATTAATGCGGGTACTAATGATGTTGCAGAGAACACATGTGCTTATAATGAAGAGTATACTTTTGGAAATATAATATCTATGGTAGAACTGGCTGAGGCACATAAAATAAAGGTTATACTAACTTTGACGTTGCCGGCTGCTGCTTTTGGCTGGAATCCAGCGATTAAAGATGCGCAAAAGAAAATAGCTTCTCTTAATGCACGAATCAAAAAATATGCCTATCAACATAAGATACCCTATGTAGATTATTACGGAAAAATGGTTTATGGAGAAAATGGAGCTCTTAATCCTAAATATACAAAAGATGGTGTTCACCCTACTGCCGAAGGATATATAGTTATGGAAACATTAATAAAAGAAGCCATTGATAAAGTTTTATAATTAATGGTGATTTTGAAAACTGTCATGTTGATAAAGTATGGCAGAAGGAGTTTTCAGTGGGGTTGATAATATAATTGAATGTATTCACTTACATTGCATTGGCATTAGGTGGTTAATAGAATATTTAGATGTACAATCTTCAATAGGTATGAAAAAATAGAAAATAAAATGAAAAATGAACTTTTAATATCAATCATATCTCTCATACTTTTTACAAACTGTGAGAGTCAGAATAAACTGACAGAGTATGTTAATCCTTTATTGGGAAGTGCTACATTATGGGAAAAGGAAGATTTGGGCTATGTACGTAAGAAAGCAACGAGAACTTGGGGAGCAGAAACATTTCCTGGAGCAACGCTACCTAATGCAATGGTGCAGTTGAGTCCTGTAACTCAATATCGGAGTGGTGCTGGTTATCAGTATGAAGATAGTGTTATTTATGGATTTTCTCATACTAATAAAGGACATTGGAACTTATTGCACGTTCCAATGATGCCTGTTGTTGGAGAAATTAGTCCAAGTAATTACTGTTCACATTTTAGCCATCAGAAAGAGACTGCACGTCCCGGGTATTATCAGGTTTATTTGGATAGATACAATGTAAATGTTGAACTTACAAGTACGTTGCGTTGTGCTTATCATAAGTATACTTTTCGTAAAGAAGATGCAAAGTCTGTATTAGTGGATATTCGTCGTTCAAATAACACTGTTACAGAATGGCATATCGAAAAATCAGGGGATAAGGTTTTTACAGGATATCAGGCTGGAGAAGGTAAAATCTTTTTTTATGCGACGACCAATTATGTAATCGATGACGTCGTAATGAAGAAAGACGGGCATCATGAAGTCGCTTTGGTCAATTTTGTCAATAGCAAAGATAGCAAACCATTGGAAATGAAAATCGGATTTTCATTTGTTAGTGTTGAGAATGCAAAAATGAATTTTGAGCATGAAATGCTTCATAAAGACTTCGCGCAAGTTGCTTGTGAAGCAGATGAAGTTTGGGAAAAGCTTTTGTCTAAAATACAAGTGTCAGGGGGAACGGAACGTGAAAAAAGCTTATTTTATTCTTGCTTGTATCATGCTTTTAAATGGCCGGCTTTACGAAGTGATGTAAATTTTGAATATACTGATATTAAAGGGAATGTGGTAAATAATGGATTTCATTATTATACCAATCCATCATTTTGGGATGACTATCGTAATAAGTTGACTTTGTTGGGAATGTTATCACCTGAGGTGACAATTGATGTCATTAAGTCAATTATCGATAAAGGAGAAAAGAGTAACGGATATATGCCAACATTTTTTCATGGAGATCATGCCTCTACTTTTATTGCGGGAAGCTGGTTACGTGGATTACGTGACTTTGATTTACAAAGGGCATATAACCTGATTTTGAAAAATGCTACGGTTCCAGGTAAAGGAGGACGACCTTATTTGGATGAATATATAAAACGTGGATGGATTGCAGAAAAAGATACGGTAAATGTTCCTACGCAAGATGAATATAAAGGTGCTGTAACAAAGACTGTAGAGTATGCTTATGATGATTATGCTGTAGCTTTGGTTGCTAAAGAATTAGGTGATAAGGAGAATTATGATGTGTTGATAAAACGTGCTAATAATTATAAAACTCTTTTCGATCCGGGTACAGGTTTCTGGCGTGGTAAAATTGAAGATGGAAGTTGGATTGCAGATTTTGATCCATATTATCCTTATTATCAGTACATGTACCGTGAAGCGAATGCCTGGAATGCGCTTTTCTTTGCTCCCCATGATCCTGAAGGAATGATTAAGCTCTATCCTAATAATAAGGCAGTTGAGAATAAATTGGATTCTCTTTTTACAGAGCCTTGGCATGGGTATGAAGTTGATAATATGACTGGATTTATTGGAAACTATTGTCATGGAAATCAGCCAGGACATAGTATTCCTTACACTTATTATTTTATCGGGAAGCAGGAAAAATCACAAGCGGTACTTGATTCTCTGATGGGGCACTATTATGATATGGGTAAGGATAAATTGGCATATGCTGGTATGGATGATGCTGGTGAAATGTCGTCATGGTATGTATTTAATGCCATTGGGCTTTATACATACTCTCCTGCAGATCCAGAATATATCGTTACAGTTCCATTATTTGATAAGGTTACGTTTTATTTAAAGGATAAACCTTTTACTATTGTGAAGCAAGGACATGGAAGAAAAATCCGTCAGATAACTTATGATAATGAGGTCGTTGATGGATATTTTGTATCTCACGGACAGTTGCAAAAGGGAAAGAAACTTGTCATTACAGTTGATTAAAATTTATAAGGAAGCTAGTTATGAAAAAAACTTTAACGATTCTGTTTATGTTATGTTGTGTCTTTGGAGTATTTGCTCAGAAAGATATAACTTATTGGAATAAAATGGCTAATGGTACTTCAGAAGCACTTATCAAACATTTTTGGGGAGCTAGTTTTGAGGGCTACGAAAAACGCTATTATTTTAATTATGGTAGCGATCTTTCTGATATGTCAACAAATAACTATTGGCCACAGGCACATGCAATGGATGTTCTGGTGGATGCGTATATGCGTACTGGTAAATCGTATTATAAAGAACTTTTTCCTTTGTGGTGGGAAGGTATGCCCAAATATAATTTTGCCGGAAAAATGAATCCCAAAGATCCTTGGTGGAATGTTTTTGTTGATGATATGGAATGGATCGTATTAGCACAAATAAGAATGTTTGAAAGTACAGGGGAGAAAAAATATATAGAGAAAGCGAGGCAAGTATATGATGATTGGATTTGGCCTACATGGGGACCGGAAGATGAAGCTCCCTGGTTTGGTGGAATTACTTGGAAGACGGATGTCGCAAAATCAAAGAATGCTTGCTCTAATGGACCGGCTGCATTAATTGCTGCTCGTCTTTACTCTTTTTACGATCAGGCTCAATTTAGCGATGGCAAGATTAAAAATGCCTACTTAAATGAAGCTATCAAAATTTATATTTGGGAGAAAAACTACTTATCCTTAATTCCGCAACATAATTGATAATTATTTTTATAAGTTCCTGAGCAACATTTTGTTGCCCAGGTTTTTGCCATGTCAGCGTTTTCACTTACCTTAGTGTTGCGAATCCAAAGACAAAGAAAACCGCAACAGGCATGGCAAAGGTAGCAATAAAATCCGAAAGACTCACTCCTTTTGGAGGCATATTTCCAATCATGGAGCAATTTACCTCCCTTCTCTCCTCTACAATTGACTCAACACTTGGGTTGAGATGCAAACTCTATGGTTATCAATACAGCGAAATCATCCGCTCCCTCCTATGCGTTTACTTCTGCGGCGGTTCTTGCGTTGAGGATGTCACCGCCCACTTAATGAGTCATCTTTCCCTTCACCCCACACTCCGCACCTGTAGCGCCGACACCATCCTTAGGGCAATAAACGAACTGACCCGGGAAAACATCTCATACACGTCTGATGCCGGAAAGTCCTATGATTTCAATACGGCAGACACACTCAACACATTGCTCCTGAATTGCCTGTTGTCCACAGGGCAGTTGAAAGAGGGCGGGGAGTATGACGTTGACTTTGACCACCAGTTCATTGAGGCGGAGAAGTACGATGCAAAGCCCACGTACAAGAAATTTCTTGGTTACAGGTCCGGTGTGGCCGTTATCGGCGACATGATTGTCGGCATAGAGAACAGCGACGGCAACACCAATGTACGCTTTCACCAGAAGGACACGCTAAAGAGGATTTTGGAGAGACTTGAAGAGAAGAAGCTGACAGTCAAACGCTTCAGGGCCGACTGCGGCTCATGCTCTGAAGACATTGTGGATGAGGTCAGGAAGCATTGCAGGACATTCTACATACGCGCCAACCGCTGCTGCTCGCTCTATGATGACATCTTCGCGCTCAGAGGGTGGAAGAAGGAAGAGATAAACGGCATCGTGTTTGAGTTGAACTCCATTCTCGTTGAGAAGTGGAAGGGCAAACCGTATCGCCTGGTAATCCAGAGACAGAGACGCATGGGCAGTGGACCGGACCTGTGGGAGGGGGAATATACATACCGCTGCATCCTGACCAACGATTACGAATCATCCATGAGGGACATCGTGGAGTTCTATAACATGCGCGGTGGCAAGGAACGCGTCTTTGATGACATGAACAATGGGTTTGGATGGGACAGACTGCCTAAATCCTTCATGGCGGAAAATACCGTGTTCCTGCTCCTGACGGCACTGATACGCAATTTCTACAAGGCCATCATGCAAAGGATTGAAGTGAAGAAGTTCGGGCTCAAGGAAACCAGCCGTATCAAGACGTTTGTCTTCAAATTCATTTCAGTACCTGCCAAGTGGATTAAGACCGCAAGGCAATGTGTGCTGAATATCTACACCGACAACCATGCATATGCAGAAGCCTTCAAAACTTCTTCCGGATGATTTACATCACTTGATGGCCACTGATTGCGTATTGCCTCAAGTCGCTTTATGGGGTAAGGGGATGGTATGCGCATTGAAACGGACGCGAGGACTTAATGGTTATCTTACGAATCAAAAGTCCATTTCTCTTTATGTAGGTAGCACTTCGGGAATGGAGTTGCGGATTTAAGGATTATTATTTCGGGGTGCAAAATTATAACGAGTTTACTCAGAGCACAATACCTAAAAATTGGTATATAATTAGAAGCAAATCACCACTCATTAACTAAAAAAATATAAACTTCGCTCCTGCTTTATAATTGTTTGTTAAAACGGTACTTGAAGGAGAGCATGAACCAACTACCTATCTGCTGCGTGTGTCTCTCCGACAATCCGGAGGAAGAGACGCTGCGGGTAAAGTTCTTTTTCTGGCTAAGGATGTCCGCCCAGTAGAATGACAGTTCCGCCTTCTTCTGTTTGAGGAAACGCCAAGAAAGGGAGGCGTTCCACACTACCTGGTCATCTTCGCCGGGGGTGATGTTCGTCCCGTTGCGGAAAGAATAATCGACATCGCTCCGCAACTGAATGCCGCCGGGCAGGTCGGCGTAGGCGTTCACCCCCAAGCGGTAGTCGCGGGTGTAATCGCCGGTTTCGCGCAAAAGGTTGGTGGAGTGGCGGAAACGCCAGTCACCCGTCAGGTCGAAACCTCCCCATTGGGGCTGGTAGCCAAAACGCAGGTTGGCATTCAGTGTCGTGTTGTGGGTCGTACTGCGCTCCGGCATCTCCTGCTGTCCCTCGTTGATAAGGCTTACGTTCTGGCTGAACGAAGCGCCGGTACGTGCGGTAACGGAAAATCGGCGTTTGATGCGCTTCTGGTATCGCACGGTGGCTCTTGCGTTCCAATTCCCGTTCACATTCACGGGATAGCTTTCTATACCGCCTGTTTGGGTATTGTACGTCACAGCCCGTGTCACACTGTTCACCGTGTTCGCCCAAGTCATGTCTCCGTTCAAACCTATCTTCGTGTCTCGTGCTTCTAAGCGCACCCTTTGGTTGTACGAAGGGCGCAGGCTGGGATTTCCCCGTGTAATGTTCAGCGGATCGCTGTTGTCGGTCAGTGTCAGCAGTTCGGTCAGTCCCGGCTGTTTCGTGTCTCCCTCGTAACTTAGTTGCACCCGTGTTTTCTTTTTGTGCCACAAGACGGTAACAGCCGGGTAGTAGTTCACGGAGGTTCTCAGCGTGTCGGCTTGCATCCGCCCGGTCTTCTGGTCGAGACTCTGCCGTTCGGGAACGACGGACAGGCCAGCGTTGATTTCCCAAGTTCTGTCCGTATAGTTAAGGTGGAGGGCCACTTCATGCGCTGTCGTGTGGCTTCGGCTTCTGTTGCTCAGGCTGTCGGTATAGGCTGCCTCGTAGCCTTCCGGCAGGGTGTACAAGGGTTCATCGTCCGTACCGTCGAAAAAGCGGGACAGGTCGTAGGTATTGCGGTCGTTGTTTTGGTTTTCCCGTCTGAATTTATACGAAAGTTGTGCCCGCAGGCTCTTGTGTAGTGGCTGTGTCAGTATCAGTCCCAAGCTGAATTTGCGGTTTCTGTTTGGGCTGTCATAATATTGATTACGGTAGAGGACGGAATCGTTACCCCACTCATCCTGCAATTGGTAATAGGTGGTGGAGGACACGGAAAACGCCTCGTTCTTTCCTCTCCCCTCCGAGTATTGCATGGTTAGCCCCAAACTGCTGCCTTTCTCGTTCAGCCGTCGGGTGAGGTCGGCGTTCAGGAAATACTGCCGGTTGGCGCTTGTTGAACGGGAGTTCATGCGGATGCCATTCACCCGGATATCGTTTTCCGTTTGGCCGTTTTCTTCCCCATTGAACGGTGCTGTGATATCCAATTCTGGATTTTCATTGTAGGTCGCCTGCCGGCTGTCACTCCCGTTTGTCCCTTTCATCGCACTAAAGCTGCCTGAAAGGTTCAGCAAGGTCATCTTATCGATATTCCATTTCATGCTTAGCATGGTGCTTGCCATGCGGTTGGTGTTGTGGCGGTCGCTGGTCGCATAGCGGTAGCGGTTCCCCGTTTTCAGGTATTGCTCGTAGTAAGATGTCCCCTCGTTCCCATTGATAGCATTGCTGTACATGACATTCCCGTTAAGGTGTATCTTCTTTCCGAACTTTTTCAGGAAGTTCACCGCTACATTGTCTTGGCGGTTGTCTTTGTTTGCGGATGTCATGTTGCGGTTGCCGCTTTTGGCGATTACCGACAGGTTTTCCCCGCCGGTTTTGAAGAAATTGCTGATTAGTTCCGCTTCTTTTTTCTTGTTGTTACCCTTGCCTGCGGCTACGGAAGTCATCAGTGTACCGTTGAACTCCTTCTTGGTTTGCAGGTCGAGCACATAGTTTTCTTCCCCTGTTTTTATCCCCATGAATTTCTCCATTTCGCTACGCTTGTCATACACTTTTATCCTGCTTACCAAATCGGCGGGCAGATTTTCCAAAGCCAGCGCATGGTTTCCTGCAAAGAACGCTTCCCCGTTAACATTGATTTCCGCAATGGGAAGCCCATTATAAACCAAGGTTTTGTTTTGCCTGTCATATTCCAAGCCCGGTATCTTTTTTACCAGCTCTTCCAAGTTCGAGCCTTCGGGAATCCGGTAGGCATCGGCATTGATGACGGTAGTGTCGCCCACCAGTTCCACCTCCTTTATGGGAGCCGTGACCACCACTTCGGACAGTTCAAGACCTTCTGTCAAGACAATGTTTCCGACATGGATTTTCGTCTTGCCTGTATTTAATGCACGAAACTCCGGCTTCATACCTATATAAGAAACTTTCAGCAGGTAAGGCGATTCTTTCTTTGCATGGAAGCTAAGACGGAAATTCCCGCCGGCATCACTCATCACCCCTTTTACAAGGGTGGAATCCCCGGCTTCGAGTACCAAGATATTGGTATAGGGCAACACCTCTTGTCCTTCTCCATTGTTGGAAACGACAAGGGTCTTTCCGGTCACATCCACCCTCTGTTGGGCAAATAGAGTTATCGGAAACAGGAACATAAGTATCAGTCCGAGAACAGATATACGCACAATTACCCGTTATTTTTTTATAGTTTTTAAAAGAAATGAAAAACGGGTACAAAATTACAAGCTTTTACCAGCCGTGCCAATACCAAACAATCGGTATATATAATAACTCATTACTTTAACCTTCAACATATAAAAAATGGTCGGAACGATACAGAGTACAAGAAAACCTGCCGTACAACCGGGTCTTTTCCAGAGCATGGCGTCATGTATGAACCGGACATTTGTCGTGCAAATGAAAGCCTTCCAAAGAAACAAACCCCAGTCCACAATAAAAACAAATCCGGCAACCGTTCTTTTATAGAACCGGCTGCCGGACGAGCCAAATTGCGGAAACTGTTACCGTTTCCCTTCCAGAATCAGAATCGGCCGACCCGCAAAGCATTCACGAAAGCGCTGGCCTCTTCTCCCGTATAATGGAGTACGGAAGATGCCGGTTCGTAAGCGTAAGGAACATACTTCAGCAACTGGACGGCAGCGAAGTTACCGTCCTGCGAAACCATGTAGTCCATCCGCACACCGCCGTCCTTCTTCGGCAGTACCTCTGCCTTGCCGTCAAAAGTCTTCTCCTCCAGCAACCGCCCCAATACAGAGAGGTCGCCCGCATCGAAGAAACAAGAACCTTTTTTCACCAAACTGCCGGTCGGAACGTATATCAGACTCCTTTTTCTTATCATCAGGCGAATACCTCCGGCCACCAGAAAGGCGATTCCGCCGACCAGCAGGACAGGACCTGACGCGGAAGAGGAATCTTCCACTTTCGACGAGAAAAACAGAAGGCACAGTCCCACCGCACAAAAAAGGAGGGAAAGAATAAGAGCCGAAATATTGGTAATCTTCTTTATATCGGGATGCGCTGCGGAAAACAGGGTTTCGGCAGCAGAAATGTTTTGATTCATACGGATTGAAAATTTTATTTTTGCTGATTGTTCAATAATAAGATATACTCACGACGAACAGCCACACCCCGCTTTTCAGCCAAGTGTAACCGTCAGTATAAACGATAAAAAAACAAACCGCTAAATCAGAATCCGTCTCATCCCGAAGATATAATGCTCGCAGGCATTATCCCAGTTCGGGCTACGGGAAGAGTCATGCACGAGGGTACAACAATAGGTCAGGTTGTTCATGCGGCAAATGAGATACCGCTGTAAAATTCGGAGAAAATGGGCCGTTTCCACAGATATGTACCGAAGATGCATCCCCTTTACCGATGCGCCGGCACGGCAAGCCACATCGGGGATTTCCCCGATTATGCCTGTTATGTCGCTGTCCTTTTTTTGCCGGATAGAGTCTCTGTCATGGAATTGCTGAAAAGAGGCGTTGTCCGTATTTCGGACACAACATTCCTGCGCAGCCGCCACACCGGCCGCCGGAACATGCAGCGCCCCGGAATTGCATACCAAGGCCAGCAGCACCAACGATAGAACAGCAACGAATCCTTTCATACCTTAATTTTGCCTTGCAAAGGTAAGCATAAAGGCATTTTTTTACCATTCCCGTGAAATGATTAACAAAAATAAACGGAATCATCTGTGTTTTCCACCCGCAGGACTTAATGCGGGGGCCTCTCTGGATTCGGCCAGTGCCGCCACGCACTCTTCGCGTATGGACTTGATGTAATCCAGTACCATTAACGGATCGACACTTTTTCCATCGAGCTTGCAGGAAATATGCAGGTGTTCGCTGGTGCTGCGTCCTGTAGAACCGGTAATACCGACGACATCCCTCGGCCCGATAGCAGCCCCTTTCCGGGTAAGGATACGCGACAGGTGGCAATAGCTGACCGTGTAGTCTCCATGCCGTAAGGTCACATACTTGCCGGAGGATTTGTCCTGCCCGACTTTCACTACCACTCCCGCCATCATGGCCATCACCTCGTCGCCCCGTGCGTGGAGGTCGATTCCGTTGTGAAACTTCTTTTTTCCGGTAAAAGGATCTTTCCGATACCCATAAAGCGAGTTGATTTTCATCCGGTGCAGCGGATAGCTTACGCTAAGGTAACGCTCTATCCATACGTGTTTGCAGGTGTCGGCGGGCAATGCCGGGGCGGCGTCTCCTGCCGACGGTAAGGAGTCTTGGACGGAAAGCATGTTTCCGGGCAAGGTCGCCACATTATCCCTACCGGCAGAAACGACTTCAACCCTGTATCGGGACGGCACGGTCGAGACCGTATTGAATTGTGCTTGAACGGGGCCTGCGATACTTGCAGCACCCGCCATCAAAACCAGTAGTTTCTTTCTCATGCGGCAAATATAACCAGCCCTGCCCAAGATGTCCCGTTTCCACGGCCTTTTTCGACCAAAGTACAACAAAAAAAGCATTCAGAGTATGAATTTATGCGCAAAATCATACTCTGAACATAAAAATAAACTCTCTTAATACACTAATATTATTCTATTATATACAAGGGAATGAAAAGAATCTATCTTTGCAAAGTGTAATTCAAAATACAAAATTAAATATGAATGTAGTACGATTTGAACTAATTGAATTGCCCTATCCGACACTGGCCCGATTCGGGCTTACACAGGAGATGATCGAGGACTTGCCGATGCGTGTCCTCGATGAGATTTGCGACGGCAGACACTCTCCCGTGCTTCCGGTCCGTGTCCGTGACGAGAAGGGAGAACTAATCGAAAGCCGCAGCCGCTTCGCCCTTGTCCGTAGAGATGACGGTCTGTCGGACGTGGTATTTTATCCCGTCCTGGAATCCTCGCCACTGGAACGCTACGACGAGGCGCAACAGAAACAACTGCTCGCAGGCAAGGCGATTCTTGCCGATGTGGAGACGGCAGACGGACGGCACAGCAAGGCATTCGTGCAGATAGACGAGGAAACGAAGCAGGTGATGTATATCCCCACGCCGATTATCGGGCGCAACCTGCAAGTGCTGGCCGACATAATGCACCTCGGTACAATGGAGGTAAACAGTATGCAGAACGGCGAACCGCTGACACTGGTCGTGGACGATGAACCCGTCACGGTGGGCATCGACCTGCATGACAAGACCGGCATCCGCTTCTGTTCGGGCGACAGCCAGAAATGGAAAGAACAGCCCAAACGCGAGTGGGACAAGTACACTTTCGGCGTGTACGGCTGCTGGGTGATGGACGATGACGGCAACCTCGACTATGTTCCCGAAGAGGAATATACCGAAGAACTGTGGAACGAACAGAAGAAAAGCGCCGAGCGTAACCGTGCGGCGGGAGTTCACAAATAATATCTTAACATCCAGCGAATATGGCAGAACACCAATATTATTCCGAAGAGGTACTTATCGAGAAGATGGAGCGCGGCGAATACGGCTGGCTCGACTATGTGAATCATTTCTCGCCCGAATGGCAGGAGGAATATGCCCGCTATTGCAAGGAGCACAGCCTTATGGCGGGCAACGAATCCGCCGCCGAGTTCGTCCACTACAAGGACGAGCAACTGGAGGCGGCGATGGAGAACGGAGATGCATAACGGAAACCCTTTTTAACAACGGATTATGGCGATACGAAAGAATACCAACCCCCGAATGATGGACCTGCAACCCGAAATGCAGGACATATTGAGGCGTAACGGTATGCAGGCCCACGTGGTCAGCGACGGCACGGGCTACCGGCTCGTGGTGCAGGGCCACGATTCGCCGCTGCTGACCTACGACCTTACCGAGCGTCAGATGTTGGCCCTGACGGACTGGGGAACAAACTCGGCCAACAAGAAAGCCTACAACGTGTTCACGAGCATTGTAGGGAAAGACTTTTATATGCCCAAGAACTTCGTCCATGCCCGCAATGCCAACGGTCGTGTCGCTATGGGGCTGCACGGCTACCGTATCGGTATCGGCGAATACGGGCATGTGGGACGGTTGGGTATGCCGCCCCCGTTTCTCGGCTGGACGCCACGCCACCAGTGGGGCTTCCATCTGCGGCGGGTCGGCGGCCAACTGTTCTATCCGGGACCGCCCGTTGTCCCTGAACGGTGGGACGGACGCATGAAGCCGGGCGAATTGCAGTCGGGCGGCTACGGCTTCTATTACAAATACAAGGCCGGACAACCGGTGCAACCGGCACAACAGGCCGACGTCCTGCAAAACCTGCAGACGGTCATCACGCCGCTGGTCAGCCGTCCGCGCAGCACGGAACCGGCCCGTACCTACAAGGAACTGATAAGCTCTCCTGTCTATTTTTCCAACGAGAAATGGCAGGAATGTCTTGCCTCCCACGGCCTTATCGTCGATAAGGAGGCACGGACACTGACCGTACAGTCCGAAAAGGTGACCGCCGATCTGGTCTATGACCTGACGGAAGAAGAAACGGCCGTCCTGACCTCCAACTCCATCGAGGAACAACCGGTCGAGAAGCGGCTGGAAGTCCTGAACGGGGTTATCGGGGCGGATTTTGCCGACAAGGTAACGATGGCGGACCTCGACAGCAAACAACGTATCGCCCTTGGTCTGCACCCCGAAGTACAGGAGGAACTGACGCAGCGTCAGCAACAGGAGCAGGAAATCCTCTCCCCACTGGAAAACCAGCTCCGGCAGGAGATGCCGTATGGTGCGGCTGCTTCCGTCGATGGACGGGATATTTCCGTCCTTGACGAGCGCAAGGGCTGGTACCGAGAAGAACGGCACGGCAGGGAGGTCGAGGTCGGCGAGATAGCCGTACACCCGTCCCCCATAGAGGGCAAGTACAAGATGACGGCCGTCATCGACGGGCAGGTCATCAGCCACGAGATCAGCCAGAAGGATTACGACAAATTCCTTGCGGTCGATGACTACCACCGCATGAAAATCTTTTCGAAAATATTCAGCGAGGTGGACATGAAGATGCGGCCGGAAGCACAGCGCGGTCTCGGCGTGAAGATTTTCGCCGCCCTTGCGGCAGGAACGGTCGTCACGGCGGGTGTCGTCCACGGCCTGCGGCATCATCATCACGGTCCGGAGTTCTACGGTGAGCGTTTCGGAGGCGAGCCGCGTCCGTATTTCAAGCCCGGTGTCGATACGCCGAGGGACGTGGCTATACGCAATTTCGAGGCACAGATGAATCAGGATATTAACGATATGAGAAGAGGGAGATAAAGACAATTATGAGAGAAGGAGACCTTACCTACGACGACTTCCTGCAAAGGCTGAACATTCAGGACGTGCTGATTGACGCGGGCTACCACCTGAACCGGCGCGACGGCCTGCGCTATCCCTCGTATGTCCGTCTGGACAGCGAGGGACGGCGTATCCGTGGCGACAAGTTCATCGTGACGCAACAGGGAAAGTGCTGCTTCCAAGCACAGCAGCAGAAAGTCTATAACATCATCTCGTTCATCAAGGCGCACCCGCAGTTTTTCGCTGAATACCGTGCGGGCATGTCTCCCGACCGACTGGTGAACCTCGTGTGCAACCGGCTGCTGAACCATCCCATCGAGGACCGGACAACGCGGATTATACAGCCCAAGCGGGACATCCGCCCGTTCGACATCGCGAACTACGACCTGTACAAGTTCAACCCGCAGGACCGGGAGACACAGAAGAAGTTCTATCCTTATTTCAAGAGCCGGGGTATCGACCTCTACACCCAGTACGCCTTCCACCGCCACTTCTGTCTGGCGACGAAACACCGTGAGGACGGTGCGGCATACACCAATCTCGCTTTTCCGCTGACCTTGCCCAAAGGCGACGGCACGGTCGTGGGCTTCGAGGAACGGGGACGTGCAAGAATGGACGGAAGCGGCAGCTACAAAGGCAAGGCCGAGGGCAGCAATTCGAGCGAGGGGCTGTGGATTGCCAGCCCTGCCCAAACCCCACTTGCGGAAGCTAAGCGTATCTATTGGTTCGAGAGTGCCTACGACGCGATGGCTTATTACCAGCTTAACCAGAAATGGGACAAGGAACTGCGAAAGGGAGTGTTCGTTTCTACCGGCGGGGCACCGAGCCAACAGCAGTTCAAAGCCATGATAAAGGCCACTCCACGCGCTTACCACCATCTCTGCTTCGACCAGGACCGTGCCGGACAGATCTTCGCCATCAACTTCGCGCTCACCCAGGCGGGCAAGACATTCACCAGCAACGTGACGAAAGACGACAAACTGCTGGTCCGTATCAGTGGCGAGGAGAACCAGAACTACGAAATAAAACTCGAACCCTTCGACTTTCACAGGATAATCGGCACGCTTTTACGTCCCAAAGAAATCTATCGGGAAGATGGTACGCTCGACTATCGGACAATCGGCGACGGATATTTGCAGGAGATGAGCATGGTGTGCCAAGACGAGTACGAGATAGCCCTTGCCGAGGGTTCGGCCAGTGAGGAAACACTGGAGGGCATGAGACAAAATATCATGGCCATAGAGGATGCGATCCGTAATCTTCCCGCTCCCGGCGAGGACAGCACCGACCTTATTGTGTACGAGCCCGCTGAAAAAGGCTATAAGGACTGGAACGAACAGCTCTTGGCAAAGATCAGGCTGCAAGAATCAGTTCACGAAGAGCCGGCCAGAAGAGAAGAACCCGAACAGGAACGGCAAGCACGTTTCCACCGATGACAACGCAGTACCCCCTACATGAAACAACAAAAGAAAAGAGAAGACAATGAATGACAAGAAATTGACACATAATGATTTTTTGCAAAGACTCGATATCCGGGATGTACTGCTTGATGCCGGGTATCGCCAGAACCGACGCTTCGGACTACGCCTCTCCTCGTTTATCCGCACGGACAGTGAGGAAAAGCGTATCCGGGGTGACAAGTTCGTCATAACGCAACAGGGAAAATGCTGTTGCCAACCACCCCGGCAGAAGGAATACAACGTCGTTTCGTTCATCAAGGAGCACCCGGCGTTATTCGCGGAATATTATGAGGGAATAGACCTGAACCGGCTGGTAAACCTCGTGTGCAGCCGCCTGCTGAACATCCCCTTCGAAGAATACGAGGTGCAAACCGTACCGGTCAAGCAAGACCTACGACCATTCGATATAACAGACTACGACCTGCACAGATTCAACCCTCAAGACCATGAGATGCAGGAGATATTCTATCCCTATTTCAAGAACCGGGGTATCGACCTCAGCACGCAGAATGCTTTCCACCGTCATTTCTGCCTGGCAACAAAACACGGCGCAGACGGTGCGGCATACACCTGTCTCGCTTTTCCACTGACCTTGCCCAAAGAGGGCGGTACGGTCGTGGGTTTCGAGGAACGGGAACGTATGAGAATGGACGGATGCGATAGCTATAAAGGCAAGAGCGAGGAAAGCAATGAGAGCGAAGGGTTGTGGATTGCAAGTCCTGCCGGAACACCTCTTGCCGAGGCCAAACATATCTACTGGTTCGGGAGTACCTATGACGCGATGGCCTATTACCAACTCCATCAGGCGAAGAACAAGGATTTGAGAAAGGCGGTCTTTATCTCAACGGGCGGCAAGCCTATCGGGAAACAGATGAGAGAGATACTTGATCTTACCATCCCTGCCCGGCAACATATCTGTTTCGATAATACCCGGAAAGGGTCGAATCTCACATGGGATTTGCAAAAGGAGATATGCCGCTCAGTACGTTTTGCCATAGAGGAAACGCCGGAGAGGAAACCCTATCTCGATTCCATACCGGACGGCGGGGATTTGACAGACGGAGAATTTTACCTATTGCCCAAGGGTGGTTTGCAAGAAATCTGCATACGGTTCGACGCCGAATCGGAAGAAGCGGAGTCGATGCGTTCGAGCGGGTTGTGTGCCCCGGAAGACGTGCAGGACCAGATAGATACCACGAACAAGTGCTACCGGGAATATCGAGAGAAACTACGGGAGTTCCTTGGTATTGACAGGGAGCATGATGTCTCCATTACCTGGGAAAGTCCGGATTATCGCCATACGAGCTGGAACGAACAGCTTTTGGCTGAACAGAAACGTGAAGAGACTGTCGGGCAGGAGTCGGAAAAAGAAGAAAACGCCGGGCAGGAACGACAGATACACTTTCGCCGATGACCATGCCATATACCATA
This sequence comes from Phocaeicola coprocola DSM 17136, assembly GCF_000154845.1. Taxonomy (GTDB): domain Bacteria; phylum Bacteroidota; class Bacteroidia; order Bacteroidales; family Bacteroidaceae; genus Phocaeicola; species Phocaeicola coprocola. The sequence goes on from NZ_DS981461.1 coordinate 46,399, forward strand.
CAAGATGTCCGGAACATTATCCTGCGCCCGCACGCCGGGCAATTCGTCATCGACGAACTGCCATTGATATTCATGTGCATGGCGGGACTGGTGTACGGCGGCATGGAAGGTATGCCGCTTGGCGGTATGGCGACGGTCATTGCCTTGTTTCTGTTCCTCGTGCTGCTGTATCGTTTCATTTGCCTGCGCCGGATATGTTACCGGGTCGGCAACGAACAGCTTGTCTGCGAGCGGGGACTTTTCTGCCGCAGGGTGGACTACATGGAACTGTACCGTATCGTGGACTTTCAGGAACACCAGAGCCTCCTGCAACAGCTTTGCGGTCTGAAAACGGTCGTTATCCTTTCGACGGACCGGAACAGCCCGAAGCTCGACCTTATCGGTATCCGGCGCGGAAACGACATCGTGGCGATTATCCGTGAACGTGTGGAAATCAATAAACGAAAAAAGGGAATCTATGAGATTACGAATCATTAGCATATGGGTGGTCTTTGTGCTTGCCGGTCTGCTTCCGCAATTGGCCAAGGCGCAGGTTGCCGCTTCGAACCCGTTGGAATGGGCAGCCTTGGCCGAGGGAAACGAACTGATAAACGGCCAGATAGACAAACAAATCAAAGGGCAGACACAGACCGCCCTGATGCAGAACAGTATCGCAGCGGAGTTCAACCGCATACATGAGTGGGAAAAGCAGTACAACAGTTACCTCAAGACGGCGAACGGTTATGCTTCGTCGCTGAAAGCCTGTACCCACCTCTATAACGACGGCGTGCGGATTTTCCTCACGCTGGGAAAACTGGGCAAAGCCATCGGGGACAACCCGCAGGGCATCGTCGCCAGCATGAACATGAACAACCTCTATATCGAGACGGCGACGGAGCTGGTTTCCGTGTTCACGTTGCTGAACGACGCCGTGGCCAAAGGCGGCACGGAAAACATGCTCACGGGGGCGGAACGGAGCAAAACCCTGTGGGCTTTGAACGACCAGCTCGCGGCATTCAGCCGGAAACTGCATCTGCTCTATTTGAGCCTGCGCTATTATACCCTGAACGACGTGTGGAACAACATAACGGCGGGTATGATAGACCGCAGCAACGGCGAGGTGGCCCGTCTGGCCATGTCCCGCTGGCGCAGGGCGGCAGCCATCGCCCGTTGAAAAAAGGATAACCTTAAATCCGCAACTCCATTCCCGAAGTGCTACCTACATAAAGAGAAATGGACTTTTGATTCGTAAGATAACCATTAAGTCCTCGCGTCCGTTTCAATGCGCATACCATCCCCTTACCCCATAAAGCGACTTGAGGCAATACGCAATCAGTGGCCATCAAGTGATGTAAATCATCCGGAAGAAGTTTTGAAGGCTTCTGCATATGCATGGTTGTCGGTGTAGATATTCAGCACACATTGCCTTGCGGTCTTAATCCACTTGGCAGGTACTGAAATGAATTTGAAGACAAACGTCTTGATACGGCTGGTTTCCTTGAGCCCGAACTTCTTCACTTCAATCCTTTGCATGATGGCCTTGTAGAAATTGCGTATCAGTGCCGTCAGGAGCAGGAACACGGTATTTTCCGCCATGAAGGATTTAGGCAGTCTGTCCCATCCAAACCCATTGTTCATGTCATCAAAGACGCGTTCCTTGCCACCGCGCATGTTATAGAACTCCACGATGTCCCTCATGGATGATTCGTAATCGTTGGTCAGGATGCAGCGGTATGTATATTCCCCCTCCCACAGGTCCGGTCCACTGCCCATGCGTCTCTGTCTCTGGATTACCAGGCGATACGGTTTGCCCTTCCACTTCTCAACGAGAATGGAGTTCAACTCAAACACGATGCCGTTTATCTCTTCCTTCTTCCACCCTCTGAGCGCGAAGATGTCATCATAGAGCGAGCAGCAGCGGTTGGCGCGTATGTAGAATGTCCTGCAATGCTTCCTGACCTCATCCACAATGTCTTCAGAGCATGAGCCGCAGTCGGCCCTGAAGCGTTTGACTGTCAGCTTCTTCTCTTCAAGTCTCTCCAAAATCCTCTTTAGCGTGTCCTTCTGGTGAAAGCGTACATTGGTGTTGCCGTCGCTGTTCTCTATGCCGACAATCATGTCGCCGATAACGGCCACACCGGACCTGTAACCAAGAAATTTCTTGTACGTGGGCTTTGCATCGTACTTCTCCGCCTCAATGAACTGGTGGTCAAAGTCAACGTCATACTCCCCGCCCTCTTTCAACTGCCCTGTGGACAACAGGCAATTCAGGAGCAATGTGTTGAGTGTGTCTGCCGTATTGAAATCATAGGACTTTCCGGCATCAGACGTGTATGAGATGTTTTCCCGGGTCAGTTCGTTTATTGCCCTAAGGATGGTGTCGGCGCTACAGGTGCGGAGTGTGGGGTGAAGGGAAAGATGACTCATTAAGTGGGCGGTGACATCCTCAACGCAAGAACCGCCGCAGAAGTAAACGCATAGGAGGGAGCGGATGATTTCGCTGTATTGATAACCATAGAGTTTGCATCTCAACCCAAGTGTTGAGTCAATTGTAGAGGAGAGAAGGGAGGTAAATTGCTCCATGATTGGAAATATGCCTCCAAAAGGAGTGAGTCTTTCGGATTTTATTGCTACCTTTGCCATGCCTGTTGCGGTTTTCTTTGTCTTTGGATTCGCAACACTAAGGTAAGTGAAAACGCTGACATGGCAAAAACCTGGGCAACAAAATGTTGCTCAGGAACTTATAAAAATAATTATCAATTATGTTGCGGAATTAAGGTTTATTAAAAATCGCCAACAATGTTGTTGCTATTGAAAACGACACAGCTTTGGTTGAACATTTACGAAAATTATTTTCTGATGCCCGAAATGTTCAAGTTGTCGGTTGTGATTTTAGGAATTTTGCAGTTCCGAAATTTCCTTTCAAAGTGGTGTCAAATATTCCTTATGGCATTACTTCCGATATTTTCAAAATCCTGATGTTTGAGAGTCTTGGAAATTTTCTGGGAGGTTCCATTGTCCTTCAGTTAGAACCTACACAAAAGTTATTTTCGAGGAAGCTTTACAATCCATATACCGTTTTCTATCATACTTTTTTTGATTTGAAACTTGTCTATGAGGTAGGTCCTGAAAGTTTCTTTCCACCGCCAACTGTCAAATCAGCCCTGTTAAACATTAAAAGAAAACAGTTATTTTTTGATTTTAAGTTTAAAGCCAAATACTTAGCATTTATTTCCTGTCTGTTAGAGAAACCTGATTTATCTGTAAAAACAGCTTTAAAGTCGATTTTCAGGAAAAGTCAGGTCAGGTCAATTTCGGAAAAATTCGGTTTAAACCTTAATGCTCAAATTGTTTGTTTGTCTCCAAGTCAATGGGTAAACTGTTTTTTGGAAATGCTGGAAGTTGTCCCTGAAAAATTTCATCCTTCGTAGTTCAAAGTCGGGTGGTTGTCAAGATGATTTTTCTGGTTTGGTGTCGTCTTTTAAGCTGCCGCATAACGAAAAATGGTAGCCGTAGTTGCCGGATTTACAGCACTTTCGTATCAATTTAGCACTTCGGTTCGTTAAAAGCACCAAAGTATCAAGTTGGCACGAAAGCCGGCAATTATCGGCTACCATATGTGTGTGCCCTGCATATGCAGGACACACCCCGAAAGCTTTTCAAATAGTTCAAAAATACAAATTTAGTTTTACGAACCAAGTTTTCGGGGTGTTATTTTTCCAGAGGGTGCAAGTCCCTTACGAGCGGATTGAAACCCCGAATCGTTAGCAAGCTGCAAGGTGGTTTATCGTGAGGTATGCACTGAAGGAAGCAGAACTGCAAAAGTCTGTACCGACGAACAGAAAGTACATAAGAGGCATAACAATAAGGATGAGTATCCACAGCAATACGAAGTCCAAAACAGTGTTCTGAACATGCTATTAAATCAGATTATTGTTATGTAGATGTACCGGCGATAGACGGAAGGAAAAAGCATTTACCAGGGGAGGTCTTGGCGATTACGAGTTAATCAATCCAAGAAGTCAGCAGAGGTCATAGTACTTGAGGGCAAACGAGGTGCGAATAGATACCGCATAGGTCTCACAAACAAGGAAGGACTGAACGTAAAGAGGTTTTCAATAGGTAACGGAACACATAGTAGCCCTACTTAACGAAAACAGGTTAAAAACAACTAAAATGATAACAAGAGTAGTACATCCGTTTAATCTTCAAAGAGCATTGGAACACGTGATTGCCAATAAAGGTAGTGCGGGTGTTGATGGTGTTTCTATAAGAGAGCTCCGCAAGGTGTTTTCTGAAAAGAAACTACAACTGATTGAAGCAATCAAACAAGGCAACTATCAAGTACAACCCATTTTAGGTATTGAAATTCCGAAAGGAAATGGGAAAACTCGATTATTGGGTGTTCCCACCACTACAGAACGTGTGTTGCAACAAGCCTTAGCACAAACTATTGCACCACTTTTTGAGCCCGAATTTAGTAATTACAGCTATGGATTTAGACCTCACAAGAATGCCCGACAAGCCGTTGGACAATCTCGGGATTACATCCATTCAGGATTAAACCACATTGTGGATATTGACCTGAAAAACTTCTTTGATGAAGTTGACCACTGTTTATTACTGAATTTAATCTATCAAAAAGTGAAATGCAAAGCTACCATGCAACTCATACGCAAATGGCTCAGAGCACCTATTAAAATCAACGGAAAGCTACGAAAGAGAAGAAAAGGCGTTCCGCAAGGAAGCCCTTTAAGTCCATTATTGTCGAACATTTTACTACATCAACTGGATAAGGAAATGACTCGAAGAGGACACAAATTTGTACGTTATGCGGATGATTTTAGTATTTATTGCAAAAGCCACAATCAAGCCAAGGCAACAAGAGTGGTAATTGAAAAGTTTTTGAAAAACAAACTCAAATTAACTATAAATGAAGAAAAGAGTGGTATCAGAAAACCAATCCACTTCACAATTTTGGGTTTCGGATTCGTACCTACGTACGAGAAAGGAAGTAAAAATCAATACCAACTTATTGTATCGGAAAAAGCATGGAAGAAACTAAAAGAACGACTTAAAACAATCACCCGAAAAACCACACCAGCCACATTTGAAGAGCGTATTGCCAAGATAAAAGAAGTGCAACGCGGATGGTTGAACTATTTCCAAGGCACGAGTATTTTGGGCAAATTACGAGATTTAGATGGTTGGCTTCGCAACCGACTGCGCTATTGCATTTGGCATCATTGGAAAAAACCCGAAAGGAAAAGGAAAAACCTGATTCGATTAGGTGTAGACCAAGACCATGCCTACGCTTGGAGCAGAACACGGAAAGGCGGTTGGGCAATAGCACAAAGTCCTATTCTAGGCACTACCATTACTTTACAACGCTTGAAGAAAAGAGGATATGTTTCCTTAACTGAATTACATTTACAACTTAACCCATCTCTTTGCGAACCGCCGAGTACGTGACCCGTACGCTCGGTGGTGTGAGAGGCGCACTCCGTCAGTTACTGGCGGAGCCGTCTACTCGATTATGCGGTCGGTTTTCATTTTCTCTTCTTTCTCGTTAATTTGTCAAGCAAAGTTACTAAATTTGCAGTCAAGCAATTTCAATTTTTGAATTATGTATTTCAGCAGACCTTGGACTTCTATCTAAGTGATAGGCAGTCCTGAAAATTCCAATCTCTTTTAGGTCAAGACAATTAGTCTATGGGTTTCGTGTACCGACTTTTTTGTAAAGGCGTTACGTTGTCATAGTTGCTCTGTCGGGTAATACTGTCTATTCACTTCTCCACGATTTCAACAACAAAAATGATTGAACGTATCAAATCGTTGGGGGAAATGGAGACGAAGCAGAAATGTGTAGTTCAACGGTTCGAGATTATCATTCCCCTCCACCAAAAAATAACGACCCAATATATAGCCTCCGCAAGTTTTACTTGCGGATTTTTTAGTTATCGCAGATTGGACAAAGGTTTCTTTGCTACTTTCTTTGTCCGCCATCATGCTCACTGAAAGAAAGTAGGGCGGCTCTCGCCGCCCCGCCACTCAAAAGCGTGTGTAAAGTCCCGTCACCATCGTGAACATTTCCTCCAGCATATCAAAATAGATACCCTCGTGTACGGCAATGTCCTTTGTCTTGCACTCAAAGGTCTTTTTGCTGAACGTCCTGCGGTAGAAGCGCATATTGTAGAGGTCTGCCCCTTCGTCATAGATGATGTCAAGGCGGTTGGCACTTGTTTTGTTCCTTGCAAGGCTCATCCGTAAGCCGTTGCCCATATCTATGAAATCACGGCTACCTGTCATGGCGGTGAAGCGTTTTCCGCCTATCTGCTGTAATATCGTCTTGGCTATCATATCTTTTGTTTTTAGGGTTTTAAGTATTGGCGGTGCGGACACCGCCATCCCGTTCAAAATTCTCGCATTTCGGAAATGGGGGTCTGCCGTTGTAGCCACTCTTTCACACATTCCATATTGTACTCGCTCGTGATGACTGCCGTATGGCTGTCGGTGGCGGTGAAACGTGTGCTTTCGTAATCATCTATCCACCCCTTGAGGGTGTCCGTTCCCCACGCTCCGGTATCGTCAAAGATACCGTCCAATGCCGTGATAGGTTCGCTGAACTTGACTATCAGCGTTTGATAGGTCGTGTTCATAGTCTGTCCTCCTTTCCCTTCTTTGCGTTCAGCCACTTGTCCCGTGCGGCTCGGCACTCGTCCAACGTGGGTTTGACACAAGAGAACAATTCTCTGTCTATGGGGTGGCGGTAGTCGTACTGCACAAGTGTCCGCCTGCGTCTTCCGATACCCGATTGGAAACGCTCGTATTTCTCCGTACCTGCTTCCGCGCAGGTGCTTACTCCGTTGATGGTCATTCGTGTTGTCATAATGTTGCTTTTTAGATGGTTAAAAATGTACTGACAGAACTCTGTTCTTCATCACCATTTCGGGGTTGCTTGTGTAGCGTTGGTGCAGGTAGAAATGGTGTGAGCCGAAGCCGTAAAGGAAAAACTTGTCAAGTTCGTGCTTCTCGGCAAACTCCTTTACGCTCTTTCTCAATTCCCCCTCACTCGTTGTGAGAGTGAGGAGGTTCACAAATTCAAGGAACATCGTGGGGATTGCATCATCCCACACACAAATCATACTTTCAATTCTTACTTCCATATCAATGTTGTTTTAGGGGTTATGCTATGCCGCTTTCATCCGCTCACGGATAAGGTTGGCGTTCTTGTTCACAAGGTCTATGATGCGCTCGTGATATTCGGTGTCCTGGTTGTGCTTGCCGTGGCACTGCACCACTTCGAGGGTTCGCAAGTCCACCTCTACGGTTTCAATAATCTCATCGCCAATCCTTGCCGATAGTATGAGGGTGTCGGCTTTCTTGTAGTATCCACTGCCAAACACGCAGATGCCCTGCGTCTTGCCCTCGTTGTAATACTCGTCTATGCTTTCAAGCACCTTGACGATTATTTCCTCGTCCGTGATTACCAAGCCGAAGAATTTGGATTTGTTGGCGATGAAATCCTCCGCATCTTTCTTTCGTTGGAGTTGTCGCTGTTGCTCACGCTCACGCCTTTCAATCTCCCAACGGCGTTGCTCTGCGGCTCTTTCCTTCTCGTGTATGGCTTCAATTTTTCGGGTTGCGTTGTCGTGTGCCGCCATGAAATCTTCGGGACAGATGTTCTTCGGGTTACGGAGGTCTTGACCGAGTTTTTTGAGCATACGCAGATAGTCGCACCACATTGAGAGGTTGTCTATCTGATACTTGTGACGCTTGGCAATCAGATATGATGCCCAACATTCATCGGCAGTACGGGTATTGAAAAGAAAGTGTTTCATGACCTCAATCTCACCGCCTTTCATAAGGGTTTCAATTCTTGGGTCTGAAAGCAAGGCTTTGAAAAGACGCACGGGGGAGATGCCGTGGAAATCGCCCTTGAAGCCGTTACGTCTGAGTTGGGGCAATATCCTCATCTTTGGATATGCACAGCTTCTTGCCACCACATCATCGTATAGGCTGTTGTGCGGTCTTACCTCCATATCGCTGCCTAATGCCCACACATCGCAATAGCAGAAAAGGAAGCCACGGAGCAACGCCATGTCCGTAACCTTGCCGTCGGGTGAAATCCAACGCTGCACGACCTCGTGGCAGTAGAAACGCATCGGTTCGCCTTTCCTGCTCTCGCATCTGACCTGCGCCACGCGGATTACCTGATACCCTTTGCAGGTGGTTATCACGCTGAAATTCTGCGTTTCCTTGTAGATGCGTCTGCGTGTGTCCTGCACTTTGAGTTCGGCATGGCATTTGGGGCAGGTGCAGCCTTCAAGGGTGTCGCATAGTCCGCTGTCGCTGTGCCACTCGTGACCGCAGTCGGAACAGGTGATGTTCCCTTTCTTGGTGCGGTAGCCGATATGCTCAACGCAGTGGCGGTATGCCCAATCTATTTGTGTCGCTGATATGGGGCGAAGGTTGGCGGAAAGTCTTGCCACCTCTTTCTGTATCTTGGTCTTCGGTTTCATAAGCCTAAATCAAATAATGAGGGTTGGGGTTGGTTTTCTTTTCTCGCTGACGGTCTGTGGCGGTTCTGCAACTTGCGGAGTTCCTCCTCTTGGTATTTGCGGACAGCGTTCTGACGTGCCTCCGCCTTTTCCTCTGCCGTGAGTTTCACAACGTGGTTCACAACCACTTGGCAGTCCATCGGTTTGCCCACCTCTATCTCGTTTTCCTCATAGTAGTGGATGGCTTGCCCGAATATCTCTCCGTCCGTGAAACCGTTGCAACCGCTTTTCTGCACATAGTTCAGAATGTGGGTCACGCACTCGTCCATGTTCTTGGCAGGGTTGCGGTACTTCTTTGCAAATAGCGCATCTTCCTCCGCACGCTGTTCCAAGTACATATATATCGTTCTCTTGAAATGGTCTGTTCCTTTCATATCGCTGTCATTTTTAGATTATCTGTTTCAGTATCTCTCTCCAATAGGTCGGCTCTACCTCGCTGAGAAGGAAGTCCATGAAATCCCTCCGTGCGTCCTTGTTCAGTTCGTGGTACAATCTTCGGAAAGTTTCAAAATTGCCGTTGATGTACGTTTCCACCATATACACGAAGATGTTGTCCACCTCGTAATATCTGCACTGCTGCGCTGCCGTCTTGCTGTTTCTTTTTGCCATGTCGGTAAGGGTTAAAGGGTGAATAACCAAAGGATGAAGCCAAAGAAGGCAATGGTGGAAAGGATAGCCACGATTACACCTATCGCCACTCGGAACACTCCGTTTACAATCTCTCTGATGATGCCCCAAAGGATGCCGAACACCCCGAAGGCGGTGCGCATCATCAAGCCGCATATCGCCAACCCGATGTGTTGCGCCATTTGTCTGAAATTTGCCGTTGCCGTCATATCTTCGCTGTTTTTGATTTTTTTGTTTTTAATGCGGATTCAAGAGCTGAGGGAGTTGAGTTTCAAACTATCTTATCTGCCTCTCGTTTATCCGACATTTTTTTTATGCGTCTTTCTGTCGCATCGGTCGTTTTCGTTTCGGGTGCTTGAAAAGGTAGGGATTAGGGAATGCAAGGTTTTTCGGTCAAAATACTACCCGCAGGGCTGGAGATTTTTACCGAAAACAGGAGGCTTGACCTTGCTTTCCCGTCCAATCCCGGAATTACCTTTGCGCCCAGAACGAAAATGACTGACTGATGCGGCTTACTGAAAGGCGCAAAATGGAGGTAAACGAAAACAGAGGCAGATTGTGTAGAAAAAAACTTCAGGGGAAAATCCGTAAAAAAAAGAATCACCAAAAGGAAAAAGACATCACCGGAAGCGTGAAAAGGGCAAACCACAACAAAGGAAGTATGATTGTTTCCGATCCGACGGAACTTGTTCAGCCGGGTGGCAACAATCATTCTTCCCGGTTTGTCCGGCTGTGTGTGGGCGCCTGTTTCATTCATGGGGCAGGCTGACACACTCTGCATTCACTTTCCGCTTCCGGCAAAAGAGACAGCGAAAAAAGAAAAATCATTTGAAAACCCGTAAAAGCACCTCTTGGCATAGGCGCAAAAGAAAGGGGCATTGCTTCATCTGTCTAAACATCGTTTAGGCGTGAGGCAATGCCCTTTTCTCCAGCTATGCGGTAGTCGGCACACGTTTGTTCCAAACTCGTTTTGGGCAATGGTGTGCCGACGGACAATACCGCTTTTACGGAAAATTCTTATGAATGAGGGGATAAAAAACGGGAGTTTATATCAAAATCTCGAATTAAATAGCTACTTTTGCATACGAAGAGTTCTTTGAAGGTTACGCAACGCGCAGAAGGATAATGCAGTAGATAACTAACTAAATCGTAACCTATTACTATCAAGAGCAATTAACCTACGCTCATTTCCAATAAATTACACTCTTTTCGTAACTTCAGCCTGCAAATATACACTTTACTTGTGACAAAAGCAATCTTTTTCTACATTTAATCGACTTACAGTCAGCCTTAAAGAGGGTATCTGGTCTCATTCCATCTTCTTCCTCAAAAATAACATAGCAGTCTAAATTGGTTTATGTATGGGATAGGTCTTGTTCATTCGATCCGGTAGACTACTATACATAAAAGTATAAAGGCGAGATACGACAAGGAGATGCCATGCTTTTGTGTAAGGGGAATCTCTCTTAGCTTATCGCAGACCATGTATAGCTAAGTGTTTTGAGAATAAACAGTCTGTAAAAAACGGAAAGACACCGATTATGGGCCGTATCACCATCAATGGAACCCAAGCCGGTTTCAGTTGTAAGAAAGAAGTGTCCCTCGCTTTGTGGGACGTCAAAACCAACCGGGCCAAAGGCAAGTCCGAGGAGGCCCGTACACTCAATCAGGAGCTTGACAATATCAAGGCGCAAATCACCAGGCACTACCAGTACATCTGCGACCACGACAGTTTTGTTACAGCCAAGAAAGTCTATAACCGCTATGTCGGCTTCTCAGAGGAATGCCACACCCTTATGAACCTTTTCAGGGAACAGCTGGAACCGTATAAAAAGAAAATCGGCATAGAGAAAGCCGAAAGCACCTACTGCGGTCTGGTTGCCGATTACAAGAGTCTCCTGCTTTTCATGAAAAGCAAGAAGAATGCAGAGGATATTGTCATCGAAGAACTTGAGAAATCATTCATCGAGGATTACTACAACTGGATGCTCGGTACATGCGCTTTGGCAAACTCCACTGTCTTCGGGCGTGTCAATACCTTGAAGTGGCTGATGTATATCGCGCAGGAAAAAGGCTGGATACGGGTTCATCCGTTCGCATCATTCGAGTGTATGCCCGAATACAAGAGGCGTTCTTTCCTTTCCGAAGAGGAACTGCAAAGGATAATCCATATAGAACCGAGATACAAACGCCAGCGTGCCATGCGCGACATGTTCCTGTTCATGTGCTTCACCGGTCTTTCCTATGTGGACTTGAAAGCCATAACATACGATAATATCCATACCGACTCCGACGGCGGTACATGGCTGATGGGCAACCGTATAAAAACGGGAGTGGCGTATGTCGTAAAATTATTGCCCATTGCTATCGAACTGATTGAAAAATATAGGGGTACGGATGAAAAGAAAGACTCCCCGAATGTGTCTTTCCGGTAGGTGAATACAATGCCATGCGGCTCAGTCTTGGAATCATAGGCAGGAAATGCAACTCCGGGGCGAGGTCACCCCGCACATCGGACGCCACGCATTTGCCGTTCTGGCCATACTCAAGGGGATGCTGCTGGAAACTCTTCAGAAAGTGTTTGGGCATAAGTCCATCACATACGTCCTGCGCATCCATTCACTTGTCCGGCGCAGGCGGGGCAATCTTTTTCTGGAAGTCGCCCATCTGTACGACCAGCGTGCTGACCAGCTTTCTCAACTCCTAATACGCGCTTGTTTCAATAATTGTCAGTTCCATACTAAAATTCTTTTTAAGATTCTGAATATGCGACAAAGTAACGCACATCCTATATCCTTTCCAAACAGATAATATCAGAGTCTTCCGTTGGCGTGCATTGGCGTATCCAACGTTAAAAGAGAAGGTCCTTCACCTGCATCCATGCGGCAACGGAACTTCCATTCCCTTACTTGTTTTCCATAAATTTATAGGATTAATTTCTGGTGCATGATATTAATAGTCATTATTCTGTCTGCTTTTTTTGCTTGCATAATTGCAGTTAACAGTTATCTATTCCAGAACGCATTGTTATGGAAAATGGCAAGCTGTTTTGTTGGTTTATGGATATTGTGTATGATAATTACCGTCTTCGTTTGTCGTAAACTTGAATGCTCTAATTAAAACAGTACGGTTGTCATGCTTTGTGTGTTTTATTATAAATATTATGAATTATTTGGAATTGATATGTAATATAGATAATTTTGCAGTCGGGAAATGGTTTCGGGAGGTTTACGCCTTCCGAATGAAAAGGGAACCCGGTGAAAATCCGGGACAGTACCCGCTGCTGTGAGTCCACAAAAACGGACATCGAACTTTTGCCACTGGTGTAATACCGGGAAGGCACGATGACCGGGACGAGTCAGAAGACCTGCCATGACCGGAATGAGATTTACACCTGCGGGATATACGGGTCGTAATCAAATAAGGAATAGCTCATCGGCCATTCAATATTTGAAGACAGACATATTCCCGTTCGTGTAAGTCCGCACGAACGGGAATTTTTTGTGTTTGTTAATAATATGTTTTACATTAAAATGAGTGACCTATGAAAAGAAAATTACGCTTTCTGGCAGGTGCCTGTCTATTTACCGCAACCGCCTTGTTCTCTGGCTGTAGTTCGGACGATGACTTTTTGATGGACCCGGTTGATTCCGGAACTTCGCAAACCCGTGCTGTGACAAATCCGGACGGTACTTTAACTATCACTTTCGATGATTTCGATCCCGGCATGTTAGCAGGACCTACCTCGGCCGGAGAAAATCTTTATTCGTACCAAGGGTATCCTCAAGTAACCACCATTTACGACAATACTCCGGAAGAATATCTCTTCCTTTCAATGTTTAATACTGTAGGTGGAAGCACAGAGTATTCCAGCGGCGGCATCGCACTTTCCAACTGGAACATCCGCTCCAATCAGTCGGGAAATACCGGAGACTGGTGGTATTCTTATCTAAACCAATGTTCTGTCTATAACACTGCGGTGGAAGCGGAAGGACAGAATAAGGAAGCCGGGCACAGCGGTTCCAATTTCGGTGTCGTTTACGGATATGTGGATGCTTACAATCAGGCATGGATGGCTAAACCAGAATTTTATTTCAATGTTCCCCGGAAATTGGTCGGCCTGTGGATCTGCAACACCTCATACACTTATGGTGTCATTACTTATGGTAATCAGTTCGGTTCTACGGGGGTAGCGACTCCTCTGAAAGAGATGAAAGGGTATTTCCAAGTGAATCTGGAATGTTATGATGCGAATGGCGGTCTGATCCGCACTTACAAACGTCTTTTAGCCGATTATCGTAACGGCCAACAACAGGTTGATCCTATCACGACATGGGATTATTGGGAAATCAATGCCGAAGGGGTGCAAAGTGTGAAATTCAACTTCGAGGGTTCGGATTCGGGAGCATACGGTTTGAATACTCCGGCTTATATCTGTATTGATGATATCACCATACAATAAAAAGAATATAAGGATATCCCTTCTGTCGGGGGTATCCCTGTTATTTTTCTAAAATCCACACATCATGCATCGTTTTCACTATTTTATTATTTCTGCCTGTATGCTGTTCACCTCCTGCAACAAGGATGAAGTCATTACCGAAGAAGTAGGAGGACAACCTATAATAGAACTTGACAGCGAGACCGGTATTTACACGGTCAAGGTCGATCACGAATTGACTATCGCCCCGACATACCAGAATGTTGAAGATGCTCTTTTTGCTTGGACGATAGACGGTACGCTGGTTTCTTCGGGTCCGTCTCTTCAACGTACATGGAATGAATGCGGGGATTTTTATGTCAAACTAAGAGTAGACAATGCGGAAGGCTATGCCGAAGAGGAACTGAAAGTAGAAGTGAAAGAACTCACCCCTCCGGTCATCTCACTGGCACTACCTTCGCAGGGGCTAAAAGTCGTCCGGAATACCGATTACACATTTACTCCCGATATTCAGCATTCGGATGTCGAAGGGTTCAAAATCGAATGGGTACGGGAAGGAAAAATCGTTTCCACCGAGAATACTTATACTTTCAATGAAAAAGAACTCGGTGTTTATACGGTGACAATCAACGCTTCCAATATAGATGGGACAACAACGAAAGACGTAAGCGTAGAGGTCGTGGAAACGATGCCCTACGTTGTCAAATTCCCGACCCCGTCTTACCTGCAAACATCCACGGACAGGTACACTTTTGCCGACCGTCCTGTTTTCCTGCGTCCGTTGTTGGAGTATTTCGACAATCCCCGTTTTGAGTGGAGTGTGGACGGTCAGGTCATGGAAGGAGAAGTGGAACGCATGTTCAAGTTCACGCCGTCCGCACCCGGAGAATACACCGTCTCCTGTACTGTGTCGGAAGACACACCGACGGAAAAAATAAGCAGGAATATCGACAAAGGGAAAACGGCTGTCACTGCCACCGTAAAAGTCGTTTGTGTGGACAAAAAGGAACAAGACGGCTTCCGGGCTTCGGGAAGTTCCAAGCTCTGGAATAAAGTCTATGAATATACCCCAGCTCCCGGCCAATTTATCAACGAGACGAGCACGATAGGCGGTATGACCGGCAACGAAACATCCCCTGAAGCGGCTGTCGCATGGGCAACACAGCGTTTGAAAGACAAACTGCACGTCTCTTTAGGTTCTTTCGGGGGTTATATCATCGTCGGCTTCGACCACAGTATTCCCAATTCGGGTAACCAATATGATTTCTGTGTTCAGGGGAACGCCTTTGACGGCAGTTCCGAACCGGGTATCGTATGGGTCATGCAAGATATAAACGGAAACGGATTGCCGGATGACGAGTGGTACGAACTGAAAGGATCTGAAGCAGGCAAGGAAGAAACAATACAGAATTTTGAAGTGACCTATTACCGTCCGGAAGGCAAAAAAATGGATGTCCAATGGATCAGTTCCGACGGTAGAAACGGCTGGGTAGACTATCTGTCCGCTTATCATACACAAGACTATTATTATCCGGCTTGGATTTCGGAAAACAGTTATACCCTGACAGGCACTTGTCTGGCCGCCCGCAACACCCAAGATTCTCAAACCGGTTATTGGGATAATCAGAGTTATGACTGGGGGTACGTGGATAATTTCGGAAACGACCAGATAGAAGGCGGCAGTACGGTGGATGGAAGCGGACAAAGGAACGGTTTCAAAATTTCCAATGCCATCCATGCCGATGGAACGGAAGCCAATCTGCAATATATTGACTTTATCAAAATACAATGCGGTGTTCTGGCCAAAAGCGGCTGGCTGGGCGAAGTTTCTACGGAGGTATTTTCTTTTGAGGATCTAACCAAATAATAAAAATTACAAGTATGAAAATTTATTTTCTTCCCATGCTCCTATCCTTGTTCTTTTTGGGAGCGTGTGACAAAAACGATGAAATTATACCTGAAGATGCAGATGAAAATTTCATCACATCGGTCGTGATGACCGTGGACGGGAAATCGTACACGGCCGACATTACGGACAATACAGTAACAATAACCGTTCCCTATACGGTATCGCTGAACAACGCCGAAGTGGAATTCAAGTACACAACTTCTGCAACAATCATACCTGATCCTGAAACGGTAACGGACTGGGATAACGAACGAACCTTCCGGGTGACATCCTATAACGGAGATGCCCGCGAATATACCTATAAGGTCGTGAAAAGCGAGATAGAATCTGACGGAGATGTGGAGTTGAAGACCACCGAGGAGGTAGCTTCTTTTGCCGCAACCAAAACAACCGTTGTCAAAGGGAACCTGATTATCGGCTCTGATGCGGAAGAGGCAGAAAAAATCACTGACATATCTGCATTGGCATCTTTGAAAGAGGTTACTGGCAACATTGTCATTCGTAACAGTTACAACGGTGCAGACTTGACAGGGTTGGATAATATCGTTTCTGCCGGAGGTTTACAGGTAGGTTCGACCGATGTCGCCTCGAAAGCTACGGAACTTCACATGATTTCCATGAAAGCATTGGAAACGCTCTCCGGAGACATATCGGTATATAACGACCAAGTGACGTATGTCCTATTCGAGAAACTGGCAACTATTGAAGGAAGCGTGATGTTCAATGCGTCGTCGTTACAGAGTTTTGAGTTTCCGGTTCTGACTACTGTAGGTCAGGATCTGAATCTTCAAGGACTCAATGAAGAGAACACAGCAGCCGGTTCGATTGCGTCTTTGGAAATACCGGAACTGACAAGTGTCGGAGGGGTCTTGTCCGTAAACAATCTTGCCAAGCTGACTTCCATGAGCTTCCTTAAGCTGAAAGAGACCGGTGGCCTTGATTTCCATACCGTCCCCGTGATGTTGGAAACCATCAACCTTCCGGAAATCGAAACAGTAAACGGAAGTATTATTATGGAAGCCAATATGGAAGCTCCTCCTACCGGTAGTTTTGTTCCCCAACGAAATGACGTGCTTCAGGCTTTCGGTGGAATGGACAAACTGACAACGATAAAGGGACAGATAAAGATAAAGAATTTCACGGCACTCAAACAACTTCCCGACTGGAGCAAGATCACCACACTTGGAAGCATCACGCTGGATTATCTTGAAGATGTGAGCGGAACACTGCTGTTGCCGAACGCCCGATTTGAAACCTTCGGAGAAACAGCGCCCCAGATTGAAATTATAAACAAGGTGCAGCTCTCCAAAATTGAAACAGCCGAAGATTTGTCAAATGTAAATTTTGTCATCACCAGTCTCACGAATAATAAGTTCCCTGAAATCACGTTCAAGAATATCAAAGACTTCACTTGTAAGCCAACCACCAACAATATCGATTATACCATATCGACAATTCAACATGTATATGGAAATCTAAATGTGACAGGCCAAATGCGAAGCAATGCCAAATTTCCCGACTTGGAAATCATAGATGGATATGGATATATCCAAATACCCATGTTTGCTTCAATCACAATGCCAGTCTTGAAAGAAGTGGGAGGACAGTTCTATTTATCTGGAAATTTTACCAGTTGTAACTTGCCCTTACTATCCAAAGTTTGTTGTTCAGCTTCTCCTGTATATTATAAAGAGGGAGAGGGTTCGTTAGCAATATCTTTGCAAAGTAAATCGCTGGATATTCCGGAATTGCTTCACGTAGGAGGTGAAGGGTTGTTCGTTAATAAAGCAACAGGCATTACTTGTGATAAATTACAGACTATAGATGGTACGCTACAGATAAAAAGTGCGACTTCTCTTTCTCAGGAAACACTTTCCATGGAGAAGTTGGAGACCTTGCATGGGGTTGTTTTTGACGGTTTGACGAAATTTACCGACTACACTTTCTTCGGCAAGTTTATAGAAAACGGAATGATTACGGGGGAAAGTTGGAGCGTGACGAAATGTGGGTATAACCCAACCTTCCAAAATATGAAGGACAAACAATATACGCAGCAGGATTAAACCTTATACCTTAACCAGAGTACCCGTAATGATTCGGGTACTCTTTTTTATCCGAATGACAATGAGCAGAACAATACAACGGATTTGCCTTTTTCTTTTCTGCCTGCCAGTTTTCGGCAGTTGCATGAAATGGGATTACGGAGAGATGGAAGATTTCTCTGTATCGGCCTCTGGTCTTTTCATTACCAACGAGGGGAATTTCCAGTACAGCAATGCCACGCTTTCCTACTACGATCCCGCCACGTGCGAAGTGGAGAATGAAGTGTTTTACCGTGCCAACGGGTTCAAGTTGGGCGATGTGGCCCAGTCTATGGTTATCCGGGACGGTATAGGCTGGATCGTGGTGAACAACTCGCATGTGATTTTCGCCATCGACATCAATACTTTCAAGGAAGTGGGCCGTATCACAGGTTTCACCTCACCCCGGTATATCCATTTTCTGTCGGATGAGAAAGCCTATGTGACGCAGATATGGGACTACCGTATCTTCATCATCAACCCCAAGACATACGAGATTACCGGCTATATCGAATGTCCAGACATGGACATGGAATCGGGTTCCACCGAACAAATGGTACAATACGGCAAGTACGTCTATGTGAACTGCTGGTCGTACCAGAACCGCATCCTGAAAATCGACACGGAGACGGACAAGGTCGTGGACGAACTGACCATCGGCATACAACCTACTTCGCTGGTCATGGACAAATACAACAAGATGTGGACCATCACGGATGGCGGTTACGAGGGCAGCCCATACGGTTACGAGGCACCGTCTCTCTATCGTATAGACGCCGAGACTTTCACCGTAGAGAAACAGTTCAAGTTTAAGCTGGGCGACTGGCCTTCGGAAGTCCAGCTCAACGGTACACGGGATACACTTTACTGGATCAACAACGATATTTGGCGAATGCCGGTGGAAGCCGACCGTGTTCCCGTCCGGCCTTTTCTGGAGTTTCGGGACACCAAATACTACGGCCTTACGGTCAATCCCAACAACGGGGAGGTATATGTGGCCGACGCTATTGATTACCAGCAACAAGGTATCGTGTATCGCTATTCGCCGCAAGGCAAGCTGATCGATGAATTTTACGTGGGAATCATTCCGGGAGCTTTCTGCTGGAAATAACGAGGAAGGAGGACAAAAATGAAAAGACATCTTATTCTATTGTTCGTGGGGGTAAGCCTGCCCTTTCTGCTTGCCGCCCAGCAGAAAAATTCCGTCAGCATTACCAAAAGGGTACTACGTATTCCGGAGGTTACGGTGGTGGGCAAACGACCTATGAAGGATATAGGCGTGCAACGAACCCGTTTCGATTCCATCGCCATGAAAGAGAACATCGCCTTGTCTATGGCCGATGTGCTGACATTCAACTCATCCGTTTTTGTCAAGAACTACGGACGCGCCACGTTATCCACCGTGGCTTTCCGGGGTACCTCTCCCTCGCATACCCAAGTGACGTGGAATGGTATGCGCATTAACAACCCGATGCTGGGCATGACGGATTTTTCCACCATCCCTTCTTACTTTATCGATGATGCCTCGCTGCTGCACGGAACGTCATCGGTAAACGAAACGGGCGGCGGCTTGGGTGGTCTGGTCAGGCTCTCCACTTCTCCGGCCAACCATGAAGGGTTCGGGTTGCAGTACGTGCAGGGAGTGGGGTCGTTCAGCACGTTCGACGAGTTTCTCCGCCTGACCTACGGTGACAAACACTGGCAGTCCTCCACCCGTGTGGTGTATTCCTCTTCCCCCAACGACTACAAATACCGAAACCGGGACAAGAAGGAAAACATCTATGACGAGGACAAGAACATCATCGGTTCCTATTACCCGACGGAACGCAACCGCAGCGGGGCTTATAAGGATCTGCACGTCTTGCAGGAAATTTATTATAACACGGGCGAAGGCGACAAGTTCGGGCTAAACGCCTGGTATATCAATTCTAACCGGGAACTGGCGATGCTCAGCACGGATTACGGGAACGACATGGACTTCGAGAACCGCCAAAGGGAGCAGACGTTTCGCGGCGTCCTCTCGTGGGATCGCGTGCGGGAGAAATGGAAGGTCGGTGTAAAAGGCGGCTATATACACACATGGATGGCCTATGATTACAAGCGGGACAAGGGAAACGGCGAAATGGCTTCGATGACCCGCTCACGCAGTAAGATTAACACGTTCTACGGAAGTGCGGACGGGGATTATGCTCCTTCAGAGAAATGGCTGTTCACGGCCGGTGTTTCCGTACACCAGCATTTGGTGGAAAGCGCGGACAAAAATATCATCTCGCAGGAAGGTAACAAGGCTGTTGTCGGGTATGACAAGGGACGTGTCGAGTTTTCCGGTTCCGTTTCTGCGAAATGGCGGCCTGTCGATCGTTTTGCCGCCTCGCTTGTCCTTCGCGAGGATATGTTCGGTACGGAATGGGCCCCGGTTATCCCGGCTTTCTTCATCGACGGGGTACTGTCGAAAAAAGGCAATATCGTGGCGAAAGCATCCATCTCCCGGAACTACCGTTTTCCCACGCTGAACGACCTCTATTTTCTGCCGGGCGGTAATCCCGACCTGAAAAGCGAGCACGGCTTCACATACGACGTGGGGTTGTCGTTCTCGGTGGGGAAAGAAAATGTATATGCTTTGAGCGGTGGTATCAACTGGTTCGATTCGCACATCGACGACTGGATCATCTGGCTACCCACAACCAAGGGATTCTTCTCCCCCAGAAACCTCAAAAAGGTACATGCTTACGGGGCAGAGACCAACGCCCACCTTGATATAATGCTCGGAAAGGACTGGAAACTGGATATGAACGGAACTTTCTCGTGGACTTCCTCGATCAACGAGAGCGAACCGATGAGTCCGGCAGACCAATCCGTCGGCAAACAGTTGCCATACGTGCCGGAGTTTTCCGCAACGGTGACCGGACGTCTGTCATGGCGGACATGGAGCCTGCTTTACAAATGGTGTTATTACAGCCAGCGTTATACCATGTCGAGTAATGACTATACCCTGACGGGCTATCTGCCCCCTTACTTCATGAATAACGTGACACTGGAAAAACAGCTCTCTTTCCGATGGGCCGATCTGTCGCTAAAGGGCAGCATCAACAACCTGTTCGATGAAGAATACCTTTCCGTATTGTCCCGTCCCATGCCGGGCATCAATTTCGAGATATTCATCGGCATAACACCCAAGTTCGGAAAAAACAAAAATAGTAAACGATAATCTGCATCAATATGAACGCATTAAAGAATTTAAGCCTGATTTTGTTGCTTTCTCTGGCATTTACAGGCTGCCACAACAAAAGCTCAAAAATCAATGATTTCAACCTGCTGCTTTATGCTCCCGAATATGCCTCCGGCTTCGACATCAAAGGGGCGGGCGGGAAGGAAAGCGTACTGATAACCGTCAGGAATCCCTGGCAGGGAGCGGACAGTGTAACCACATGGCTGTTTATCGTCCGCAACGGTGAAGAGGTTCCCGAAGGGTTTGCAGGACAGGTACTCAAAGGAGACGCCAAACGCATCGTGGCGATGTCTTCCACTCATATCGCCATGCTTGACGCAATCGGTGAAGTCCGGTGTATAACCGGCGTTTCGGGAATCGACTACATTTCCAACCCAGACATCCAAGCCCGCCGCGACAGTATTGGCGATGTCGGCTATGAAGGGAACATCAACTACGAGTTGCTGCTCTCGCTCGATCCCGACCTCGTTCTGCTCTATGGGGTGAACGGCGCAAGCGCAATGGAAAGCAAACTCGAAGAACTCGACATACCGTTCATGTATGTCGGCGATTATCTTGAAGAGTCGCCTCTCGGCAAGGCCGAATGGATGGTAGTGCTTTCAGAAGTCACAGGAAAACGTGAGAAGGGTGAAAAAGCCTTTGCCGCAATCCCGGTCAGATACAACGCCTTGAAAAAGAAAGTGGCCGACAGTACCCTCGGCACTCCTTCGGTTATGCTTAATGTTCCCTATGGCGACTCGTGGTTCATGCCTTCAACCCAAAGTTATGTAGCCCGCTTGATTACTGATGCGGGAGGCCGCTATATCTACCAGAAGAACACGGGAAACGCTTCTATCCCCATTGACTTAGAAGAAGCATATCTGCTCGCGTCGGATGCGGACATGTGGCTGAACGTGGGAATGGCGAACTCCCTTGACGACTTGAAGGCATCATGTCCGAAATTCACCGATACCCGATGTTTCAAAAATGGAGAGGTGTATAACAACAACGCCCGTACCAACACAGCCGGGGGTAACGACTATTACGAGTCTGCCGTCGTGAATCCTGACATCGTGCTCCGCGACCTCGTGAAGATATTCCATCCTGAACTGGTGCAGGAAGAGTGTGTGTATTACAAGCAACTGAAATAGATGCGTTCCCGTTCGACTATATTATTCTCCATATTGATTACGCTCACGGTCGGTCTTTTTTTACTGGACTTGGCCGTGGGAGCTGTCAACATTCCGATCCGCGATGTATGGGCAGCACTGACCGGGGGAAATTGTTCCCGTGCCACGGAAAAAATCGTACTCAACATACGCCTCATAAAAGCTATAGTGGCACTGTTGGCCGGGGCTGCCTTATCGGTCAGCGGTCTTCAGATGCAGACCCTCTTCCGTAATCCTCTTGCCGGTCCCTATGTCCTTGGCATCAGTTCCGGTGCAAGTCTCGGTGTGGCACTTGTGGTACTTGCCGGGATCGGTTCATCAATAGGCATTGCCGGAGCAGCGTGGGTGGGTGCGGCTGTCGTGTTGCTCGTGATAACTGCCGTCGGACAGCGAATAAAAAACATCATGGTAATCCTGATTCTGGGCATGATGTTCTCATCGGGCGTAGGTGCTGTCGTGCAGATATTGCAGTACCTCAGCAAAGAGGAATCGCTGAAAGCCTTTGTCATTTGGACGATGGGGGCTTTGGGTGACGTCACCTCCGGACAACTTCTGATTCTTGTTCCATCGGTGTTTGCCGGACTGCTGTTGGCGGTACTGACCATCAAACCGCTTAACCTCCTGCTGTTCGGAGAGGAATATGCCGTAACAATGGGACTGAATATTCGGCGTTCACGCAGCCTGTTGTTTCTCTCGACAACGCTGCTCGCCGGAACGATAACCGCTTTTTGCGGTCCGATAGGTTTCATAGGTCTCGCTATGCCTCATGTCACAAGAATGCTTTTCCAAAATAGTGATCATCATGTCCTTCTGCCCGGAACAATTCTTTCGGGAGCATCGATATTGCTTCTTTGCGACATCATTTCTAAAATATTCACCTTGCCGATCAACGCCATTACAGCTCTATTGGGAATCCCAATCGTCGTATGGGTGGTTTTACGCAACAAATCCATCACCGCATGATAGAATTACAGCATTTTTCCATAGGTTACAAAGAAAACTCGTTGCTCCACGAGGTAAATGCCACGATAAAAAAAGGTCAACTGACAGCCCTTATCGGAAGAAACGGGACAGGAAAATCGACGTTGCTCCGCGCCATAGCCGGTCTGAACCGGTGTTATTCCGGAAAAATCATTCTCGACGGGCACGACATCGCCTGCATGAAAACCGAAGATATGGCAAAAACGCTGGCTGTCGTCACGACCGAGCGCACGCGCATCGCCAACCTGCGGTGCAAGGATGTCGTAGCCATAGGCCGTGCTCCTTATACCAACTGGATAGGTAGGATGCAAGAAACAGATAAGGAGATAGTCATGCAATCGCTCATTTCGGTGGGAATGGAGGCTTATGCAAACCGCACGATGGATAAAATGTCGGATGGCGAATGCCAGCGTGTGATGATTGCTCGTGCATTGGCACAGGATACTCCTATCATTCTCCTTGATGAACCGACTTCCTTTCTTGACATGCCTAATCGCTACGAACTTGTGGCGTTGCTTCGTAGGCTTGTCCACGACGAGAAAAAATGTATCATGTTCTCGACACATGAACTTGACATCGCGTTGTCCATGTGCGATTCGATAGCATTGTTAGATACCCCGAATTTAAGTTGCTTGACCGCGTCTGAAATGCAGAAAAGCGGATACATTGACAGACTTTTCCAAAATGAAAACATCCGTTTCGACTCCTTATGCGGTACAATGATTTTGAAACAATGAGTATATACACTGTAGAAAATTTTACTTCAGACATCACTGTTGAAGGATATATCGCCGAATTCCGTGACGAACCACATTTTCTTGAACTTTGCAAACAATGTACCAATTACGGTAAAAGTTGGGGGTGTCCTCCATTTGATTTTGATACGGAATCGTTTCTCCGACAATACAAGTATGCACATCTTATGGCAACGAAGATAATCCCTGAAGACAAAGATATTCCGATTGAATATACACAAAAACTCATTTTACCGGAACGGATACGAATCGAGAGCGAATTATTGGATATGGAGCGGAAATATGGAGGGCGTTCATTTGCCTATATAGGTAAATGTCTTCACTGCTCAGATAACGAGTGTACGCGTAACTGCGGCACACCATGCCGACACCCGGAAAAAGTGCGTCCGTCACTCGAAGCCTTCGGATTTGACATAGCCAAAACGCTTTCTGAACTTTTTAACATCGAACTTCTTTGGGGAAAGGATGGCAAATTACCTGAATATCTTGTTCTCGTAAGCGGATTTTTTCATAATGAATACGAACTTTGCAACATAGCATACTAATGATTCGGACATGAAATAAACAGACAAACTAACCACATTCGGTTCAATCTGTTTTGTGATTTCAAATGAATTATAGTTAGATATGTAAAAAGCGACGCTGGAGCTTGAAATAAGTAACGGTTTATCGGTGTATTCTCCGTTAAACCGTCCTGTTTTCGTTAAACGAAAACACAACTTGCTGTCCCCTAATGGGGACAACATTCTCCAATAGGAATTGTGTATCAGCCTATTGTACGGTTATTCTCCTGTGATTTTCGGGTCATTTCCATCAGGCATTTGCCGGCTGCTCTCCCCATAAAAAGGTGGCTATCTCTCCTGAATCATGTGACTTACGCCCATAATTCAGGAATAAGGGAGACGTATGTACTGGAAATCTGCCCTTTCCATACCCTATTCTCCATTAATGGATTGTTATTTTTACACATCTGCAAATGGAGAATGACAGGTAGCCGTATACGCCTTATTGTTTTTCTTCATTGTCTCCATTAACGGATTGCTACTTCTACACTTCTGCAAATGAAGAATGTGCATGTAACCGTGTATGTCTTATGGTTTCTTTTCCTTGTCTCCATTGATGGATTGATACTTCTACACTTCTGCAAATGGAGAGCGGCAGTGAGCCGTATATGCTTCATGGTTTTTCTACATTATCTCCATTAATGGATTGCTACTTCTACACTTCTGCAAATGGAGAAATGGACATGTAGCCGTATATGCTTCATGGTTTTCTGCATTATCTCCATTAATGGATTGCTACTTCTACACTTCTGCAAATGGAGAAATGGACATGTAGCCGTATATAGTTCATTGTTTTTTTCATCGTCTCCATTAACGGATTGCTACTTCTACACTTCTGCAAATGGAGAATGACAGGTAGCCGTGTATGTCTTATGGTTTCTTTTCCTTGTCTCCATTGATGGATTGCTACTTCTACACTTCTGCAAATGGAGAACGTGCAGGTAGCCGTGTATGACTTATGGTTTCTTTTCCTAGTCTCCATTGATGGATTGCCACTTCTACACTTCTGCAAATGGAGAATGGGCAGGTAGCCGTATACACCTTATTGTTTTTCTTCCTTGTCTCCTTTGATGGATTGCTACTTCTACACTTCTGCAAATGGAGAATGGGCATGTAACCGTGTATGTCTTATGGTTTCTTTTTCTAGTCTCCATTGATGGATTGCTACTTCTACACTTCTGCAAATGGAGAACGTGCAGGTAGCCGTGTATGACTTATGGTTTTTCTTCATTGTCTCCATTAACGGATTGCTACTTCTACACTTCTGCAAATGGAGAATGGCAGGTAGCCGTATATGCCTTATTGTTTTTTTTCATCGTTTCCATTAACGGATTGCCACTTCTACACTTCTGCAAATGGAGAACGTGCAGGTAGCCGTGTACGCCTTATGTTTTTTTCTTCCTTGTCTCCATTAACGGATTGATATTTTTACACTTCCACAGACCGATAATCCAAGAATCCGTATCAGGACGGATGCATGCTCCCACACCTGCCCATAAGGATTTGAAAGGGGCGGTGGACAAGGAACGGAATCCCGCCACTTTTCCACGCCGCTACGGACAGCAGGATTCTGACGTCACTCCCGCATGGGAAGAAGCATCCGGATGGAACCATATGTTCGTCCCCACCATCATGTGTATCATGACAATAAACGACTTTGGATGACTATAAGCGACAGGTGGTTCCGTCCTGTCCTCTTCTTTCTTTATTTTGTATTCCGAAACAATGCCAGTTGTGTAATTTAATAAATTAAGATTTTAAGACAATGGATTCAGAAAAGGAAAAGAACCGGCTTTCCGATATCGTTCTCGAGAGGGTCGGACTCACGGGAAACCTTCTGTCAGCTCCCGTTTCCCCATCCCCGGAACCGGCGGTGGGTATGCCGGGGCATGAAAGGCAGGTCCGTGCAGGGAAAGTGACAGCCCCGGAAGAATACAAGAGGAGGTTTCTTGTTCCCGCTCCCAAGTCTGTGGAGTGGAAGACCGCGTATATTGACGGGAGGCTGCACCGCCGGATCGCCATGCTGGTCAGGGCCGCCGGTTGCGGCAGCATCTCCGGGTTTATCATCCGGCTGCTGGAGCTCCATATGGAGGAGCACAGGGAGGATATCGCCGCCCTGCTCGGTGAGGTCTACCGTCCCTGGGATGAGGACGGACAGCGTGGAGGAACGGCCCGCCGATAAAATGTTGTCATTGTCCAAGAAGATATATCATGACAGGAAAGAACGTAAAAGACCGGATTGGTCCCGGCGGGATGGACGCGGACCGCATCCGTGAGATCATGGGGGAAGCACCTGCCTGTCCCCGGAAGGGACGTGGAATGTCCGGTAACGACATAATGCGTCCCGCAAGGAAAAGCGGCCCCATGCAGCCGTCCGTCTATGGGGAGGAATACCTGCGTGGCATTGCGGGCGTGCAGCGCCGGTCACTGCATATTCCTGCCGCCCTGCACCGGAAACTGTCCATCCTGGCGGGAGCCTCGAGAAATGGGAAGGTCACGCTGGAGGGGTTCATCAACCACCTTGTCTCGCGGCATCTGGAAGAATACAGGGAAACGGTGGAGATGATTCTGGAAGAGTCCCTGCCCGGCCGGTCATAATAGTGTTTAACATTTAATGCAAGAAGTATGATGAAAAAAGAAAAAGAGTTGTTGGTTGCCGTCGCCAGCCAGAAGGGTGGCGTGGGAAAATCCGTCTTTACGGTACTGCTGGCCAGTGTGCTGCATTACCGCAAAGACCTGCGTGTGGCGGTTGTGGACTGTGACTACCCGCAGCACAGCATCGCCCTGATGCGTGAGAGGGACATGGAGAGTGTCATGAAAAATGACGACCTGAAGGTGAGCCTTTACCGGCAGCACGAGAGAATCCGGAAGCTTGCCTATCCGGTCATCAAAAGCGATCCGGAAAAGGCGGTGGAGGACCTGCGTCGTTATATGGACGAAAAGGGGGAAACTTTCGATATCGTGCTTTTCGACCTTCCCGGAACGCTCCGCAGCGAGGGGGTGGTCTATACTGTTGCTGCGATGGACTACATTTTCATCCCGATCAAGGCGGACAACATCGTCATGCAGAGTTCCCTGCAGTTTACCAAGGCTCTGGAAGAGGAGTTGGTCTCCAGGAAGAACTGCAACCTGAAAGGGACCTGGCTGTTCTGGAACATGGTGGACAGGCGGGGGCGGAAGGATTTGTATGACGCCTGGAACCGGGTCATCGACAAGATGGGGCTGCGGCTGCTGTCCTCACACATTCCGAACACCCTCCGCTACAACAGGGAGGCGGCCCCTGTCTGCAAGGGTGTCTTCCGCTCCACGCTGTTTCCACCCGATCCCCGTCAGGAGAAAAGCTCCGGCCTTCCTGAACTGGTGGAGGAGATATGCCGTACCATCGGCCTGGAGGAATCCGATACCGACCGGTAGCGGATGTCAGGGTAGTATGCTCGGCATGAGTATTAGCTAACGGGTGCAAGTCCCCAATGAGCCCTAATAGCGGGAATCATACAGCCAATAGCAAGGGTGTCCATCGTGAGGTGGAATCTGAAAGAAGCTGGCGGCAAACATCTGGTCTGACGAACAGAAACTTCATATAAGGCATAAAAACCGTGGGTAAGGTTGCTACCCAAACCAAAGCCCTATAGCTATTCGGAACGGTTAATGTAGATGAAGCAGACATAAGATTGAAAGTTAATACCCTTATCCGAGGAGGTCTCACGGACGCATGAAAATAGAAAAAAATCGAAATCAGCGGAGTAAAGCTTGCCGTGAGAAGTCAGCAGAAGTCATAGTAGCAAACGAGCCGATAGGTTTGCGAAGGACTGAACCTAATAATTAAACGATAGTAATTGAAACATACCTAATGAAAGAACGAATGCAGAAAACATTATCCGAAGTTAATGACTGCCCTCAAAGAGATAGGTCGGAAACCGAATGGTATGAGGGAGTGCAGACTTTCATGTGGATATGTGAAGACAACATCGTGGAAGTACCATTCGACAAGGAACACCTTTTCGAGCAAATCCTGAGTCCTGCGAACCTAAACCGATCCTATAAGGCAGTGATTGGAAACAAGGGCTGTGGCGGTATCGACAATATGTCATGTGAACAATTGTTTTTATGGCTATTAGCCAACAAAGATGCGCTCATCCGTTCCTTGATGGACGGTTCTTACCGTCCGAACCCCGTCAAAAGGGTAGAAATCCCCAAGGACAATGGCAAGATGCGTCTATTAGGAATCCCCACTGTGGTAGACCGTTTGGTGCAACAAGCCATTAACCAAGTTCTGAGTCCTATATATGAGAAACAATTCTCCAGGAGAAGTTATGGCTTCCGTCCGAGAAGAGGTTGTCATGACGCGGTGAGAGGAGCCCAAGAGATAATCAATACAGGCTACACGTACGTTGTAGACCTTGACCTTGAACGCTTCTTCGATACCGTGAACCATAGCAAACTCATAGAAATTCTCAGCCGTACTATTAAAGACGGCAGAGTTGTCAGTCTGATACACAAATATCTCCGAAGCGGTGTAATGAACAAAGGTCTGTTCGAAGTGAGCGAGGAAGGAACTCCCCAAGGAGGACCACTAAGTCCATTGTTAAGTAATATTATGCTCAATGAGCTGGACAAGGAACTCGAACGCAGAGGACTTCCTTTTGTGCGGTATGCCGATGACTCGATGATATTCTGTAAGTCCAAAAGGGCAGCAAGAAGAGTCAAAGAGTCCATAACCCGATTTATAGAGGGAACTCTATATCTTAAAGTCAACAAGGAAAAGACTGTAGTATCGTATGTTCGAGGAGTGAAGTATCTCGGTTATTCCTTTTATGTAATGAAAGGCAAATATCGCCTTACAGTACACCCTAAATCCAAAGCAAAGATGAAATTGAGCCTCAAAGAGCTGACTAATCGTAGCAATGGATGGGGATACGTCAAGAGGAAACAGAAGCTGAAAGATTACATACGTGGGTGGATTGGATACTATCACCTTGCCGATATGAAACGCTTTCTTCTTGACACAGATGAGTGGTTAAGACGTAGAATACGTATGTGTATATGGAAAGCTTGGAAGAAACCCAAGACCAAGGTGGGGAACCTCATTAAATGCGGTATAGAAAAATATAAGGCATGTGAATGGGGTAACACTCGCAAAGGTTATTGGCGTATCGCTGACAGTCCTATATTGAAAGTGGCGATAAATAATGATAGCCTGCGAAAAGCAGGATATCCTACCTTAATGGGCTCGTATCTCGAATGGTACCCAAAATAGGAACCGCCGTATGCCGAACGGCACGTACGGTGGTGTGAGAGGTCGGTGAACATGAAAATAGGAGATAAACACCTATGATTAATGTTTACCTCCTACTCGATTAGACACCTTAAATAAGAAGTTTTAGCCTAAGATAAAGTAAGCTAATGGCATGATAATAAGGTTCTTATAATTACGACTTCTCCTGTAAAAGCATTACTTTAGTAAAGCGAAAAATAAAGGAGGAAACAAGTAATGAACGAGCAAATCAGAAACATTTTAGTACAAGAAACGACAAAGACGAGCAAGATCCGGCAACTGTATCTTCTGGGTGTTCCCCGTGCGGAAATCGCGAGAATGGTGACCAACGGAAACTACGGCTTTGTAGTGAATGCCCTGCGCCGGATGAGGGAACGTGAGGGCGGTCCGAACGTTCAACCGTTGGCAGCCGCACCGGATTACACTTTCAACCGCAAGTTCGGTATCGAGATCGAGGCTTACAACTGCTCCCGTGAACGGCTCGCACGCGAGCTCAGGGAGGCCGATATCGAGGTTACGGTGGAAAGTTACAACCATACCACCCGTCCGCATTGGAAACTCGTGACGGACAGCAGTATAAACGGAAACGACACCTTCGAGCTGGTCAGTCCGATCCTTGTCGGCGAAGCAGGGTTGCGGGAGCTGGAGAAGGTCTGCTGGGTGCTCGACCTGTGTGACATGAAAGTGAACGGGAGCTGCGGGCTTCACGTGCATATCGATGCCGCCGGTTTCAGCATGGAGACCTGGCGTAACCTGGCCCTGAGTTACAAACATCTGGAACCGGTCATCGACAGGTTCATGCCGGCATCCCGCAGGGATAACTACTATTGCCGTGGACTGGGCCATGTCTCTGACGGGATGATACGTTCCGCCCGGACGGTGGACGATCTGAAAAGCAGGATCGGCAACCGTTACCATAAGGTGAATCTCGAGGCCTACTCACGGCACAAGACGGTCGAGTTCCGCCAGCATTCGGGAACGACCAACTTCACAAAAATGCGTAACTGGGTGCTGTTTCTCCACAAATTGGTTACCTTTGCCACAAAGGGGCAGGTGCCTGCGGCCACCGCGCTCCAGGACATCCCCTTCCTGGATGGTGAACAGAAACTATATTATAAACTGAGAACTAAAAAATTATCGGCATGAACAGGCATATGTATATTTTGGCGGATGGCGGCAGGATTACCGCCTCCGACCCTTCCGAGTTTGTACGTCTCCTGCGTGAGGGCAGCTGGTTTGACAGCGGGTGCACCGATAAGGAGTACATGGTGAATTTCTCCAACCGTTACCATGAACTGCACGGGGTGACGGTGAGGACCGACACGCCGGAGCATTTCATGGACGACCTGAAAAAGTACGGTTACATCAAGGGTTGAGAGAGCCCGTTCCTTTATTGTTACGTTCCCTGCCGGTTCATTCATCTCCGGTGGGGATTTTTTTCTTTTTTCACAGTATCTGATCTCCGTCGTATCCTGTTTTCCGGAGACTGGTTTCACGGCCTCCTTCCGCAATCATTTTTTCTTTTCACCGCCCCTCCGCGATAACAAAAACTGGCTATCCATGATAATATAATACATGACAGGGGATTTAAAGGTGTTCCGCCTGTTATCTAGTATCATTATATCCCCAAAAGAGAAGCGGATCAGGAGGGGGATACCGCCAAATTTGAAGAAGATCCCCAAAAAGAAAAATGTAGAGTATCTATTTTGAATATTATTATGATTGATAATCAGAAGAATAAGTTAATGTTGTCTTTGCGATACAGGGAATTAAGATTTGCGATATAGACGTTTTTTATCCAATTTGACAAGCCGTTGTATTTTTATTTGTATTTTTGTCTGTAGTCGTAAGAAGTCACGGCTTTTTCATTTAAGCTTTGAATTGGGCGTACCATTCCCATACCCATGCCAATGCGGCATGGGCGGAAATACCATTATTGGTAATCAATGCGTTACGAATATATCAAATCTGAATTTTTCTCATTTTTGAGCCAGAAAATGCAACACGTTAGTGAAGCTTACCGCCAGCTCCCTTATTATCTGCGCCGTTCCCTTTTGCTTATCTGATATTTTTTTCCTTCTGTTCTTCCAAACGGCAATCAGTGCCAACACCATCCTTTGAATTGTATCCAGGTTCCTAGCCGCTCGTTCAGCCTTACGCTTTATGCTGTCCTGGCGGAGGTTGCGGTCAAGATCCCAGTGCATGCTTTCAATAGCCCAATGCTGTTTGGTTATCTGACTAAGCCGCTCTGCACTGCTATCCAGGCTTGAAATATACAGTCGCTGTTCAGACGTACTTCTGCCATCAGACTTTTTCTCCGTAGATGTGAGTATTTCTATAACTGTCAAATTTCCATTCCATTTCTCCCTGTCGGCAATCAGTTCTTCCCCACGGAATATACGGCATACCCTTGACTCAATCCTGCCGTGTTCCAAGTATGGACCTTCCTTGTAGATATCAGTTGGGGTGGTGGCTTTTATAGAGTCTTCAAGCCCATAGCGCAAAGATCTTTGATTCGCCTTGAGTTCGATCACGAAGTCGCTTCCTTTACCTCTAATCTTGTCTATTATCCCCTTTTGGCATGACATGGCATCTGCTGTGACGACACATCCTGACACATCTAGTTTATCCAATAGTCGGGGCACGGATTTGATTTCATTACTTTTCTCTTTGCAAACATCAGTAGCCAAAGTAAAGCTGGAACGGAGTGAATATGCAGAGACGATATTAGGGTTGCGTCCGTTGTCGTACAAGGTACCTCGCATGGCCTTGCCAACAATACAAATGATGTCAGTTGCCGAAGCGGATATTTCCTTGCGGAAAACCTCTGCAAAAGCAGACATTCGATCAGCCATCTTTTCATCGTCGATGCTTTGAAACACACGGCAGAGCGTAGCTTCTGAGGGTAACCCATACGGAAATAACCCTTTCGACTGCAGGCGTTTCAAGTGACGTTTGCCAAATTGAAGTATTTCAGCTCTGGTAATACACTTGCTGAGTCTGCCCAATATTACGAGCATGAGTATATCG
>NZ_DS981460.1:0-1438 GCF_000154845.1 Phocaeicola coprocola DSM 17136
AACAGACAAGTGGCAACTTTATTTCTCTACAGAACAATCCATGGATGGACGCGAGGTGCTGGATTATTACAGAACCAGGTTCCAGTTGGAATTTTGCTTTAGAGATGGCAAGCAGCATGCAGGAATCACCAGCTGCCAGTCTACCGACTTCAGGAAATTGGATTTTCACTTCAATGCATCGCTTGCTGCTGTCAACTTGGCCAAAGCGGCATGTAAGAGGCTCGGAATAACCTATTCCATATCCTCCTGCAAGTCTTTCATACACAATGCTTATATGCTTGAACGATTTATTTGCGTGTTTGGGATTAGCCCAGACCCGCAAGTTATTGACAAACTTTTCAAAGAACTCATTTTATTTACTGCCAGAGCCGCTTAGGCTTGGCGAATTTTTAACGAACTATTGTTATAATTGAGAACAACTAATAAAGGTATAACAAAAAATGGTTGATTTTATTCTTCATAAATACTCACAGATGATTTGCAACAATTAATTACTTAAGTTTCGCAAGTGAATTTTAGCCCCGTTAGGCGGCGACCGCCAGCTTGTCAAAGGCCATTTTCACTGCTTTAATTTGTTTATCGTTTGATATTACCTGTTCGGTCAGAGCCATAGCGTCACAGTTGAGAGCCTCGGCAATGACGCTTATAACTTCTACGATCAGCAGCCAGATTTTTTCTGCTACTGAAAGTTCAACAGAGTTCTTTGTAATTTCAGCAAAGAGTCCTCCGATGGCCTCGTAAGACTCATTGCGTTTGACATAACTGAGTATATTGTACTGCAAGACGCATAATGATATGCCGGCGATCTGTCCGGCAAAGTCCCTACACTGGTTTTTACCGAGCTTTAGATTTTGCTTCATTTCCTTGTGAGCGACCTCAATAACCCATCTTCTTGAGTAAAGTCTGAAGGCTTCCTTGGCGTCCAACTTAAGATCGGAGGTTAGCAGGGCATTCCAGTTACCGTTCTTGCCTTTTCTATAGAAGAACAGGTTGACCTTGATGCCTGAGATCTTTGCAGAGATGGTAGCAGTATAATAACCGATTGATCGGCTGTACTTTAAGTTCTTTGTCTTCTGAAGAACCTTGATAAGTTCAGGTGCGGTCTTGGTTCCGAGAGCTGTCTCATACTTGATCTTGCCCATCTTTATCATTCCAATAAGATGGCAACCAAAGTGCCTTGAGACTATGAACTTCAGGAGTTCGGTGCAGGTGAACCAGCTGTCGACAAGAAGATAGTCGAAGCGTACACCCTCAATGATTGAGCGCTTCAGCATACTGATAGCAGTCTCAATCTTGCTTTGCAGATACTCAGAAGCTACGTTTAGCAATACGCTCATCCTCAGAACGTTCCTTGGAATAACGTGAGTTTGCCTGCTTCTTGGATAAGCCCCTGTGGGCTTGGCCCTGCGCTTACCCTCTTCTCCATGAAGAGAGAAGT
>NZ_DS981460.1:1538-45485 GCF_000154845.1 Phocaeicola coprocola DSM 17136
GAATTCCCACAAGTCAAGAATAGACTGAGATATACCGTCAGTAAAGCATAGGAACATTGCTTTGAAGCCCAGTATAGGCTTCATTTGAGTATGAGAGAAGACTTTACCGATCTTCTCTGTCTTGAATCCGGTCTTAGGAAGATCTGTATCATCGATAATGACGCATTTGACATCAGATTTTGCTGTTGTCTTGCGGCTCACACGAGAATACAGCTGTCTGAAAACCGAGTAGATTATACATCGCCAATTGACGTTGCCGTCATTCATGAAACGATAGAACATATCCTTATCGCATGTAAACAACTTGCAGAGTGCAGAGGACGAATAATTGGCAGCATTTTTCACCGAGAAGAACGGGAAGAGCACGAGCAACTGCAACACCTGAAGACAGGTGAACTTGCAGTTCGGATTCTTGACTGAACCGATGACTTTGCTCTGTATCCTAATGCTGTTCATTATGGTTGATATGCTGTTTATTGCCTTGCTGGCACACGGCTCTTTCATTTAAGCTTAGATAAAGGCACATAATTCCCCCACCCACTTCTTATGGGAAGTAGGGATTTTGTTATGATTGATACCCAAAACGTTACGAATCCTCTGAAATTACAAATTATCTCATTTTTGATCCAGCATATGTATCATTGCGGTAAAGTCCAAAGAAAGTTCTCTAATAAGTTCGGCCGTTCCCTTAGCCTTGTCGGAGAGCTTTTTCCTTTTACCTTTCCATATAGAAAGTATTGCCAGTACTATCCTCTGTATCGTGTCAAGGTTTCTGGCGGACCTTGCACTATTCCGCCTGATGAAGTCCTGCCTCAGGTTGCGGTCAAGGTCCCAGTGCATGCTTTCTATTGCCCAATGCATTCTGGCTATTGTACTCAGCCGCCTGGCACTTCCGTGAAAACTGGAGACATAGAACCTCCTCTCGGAAGATTTCTGACCATCAGATTTTCTCTCCGTTGCAGTCCGTATTTCGACAACCGTCAGATTTCCATTCCACTTTTTCCTGTCCGTAATCAGGTCATTTCCACGAAAGATACGGCATACTCTGGTCTCTATTCTGCCATGTTCAAGAAAAGGGCCTTCCGAATATACATCCACAGGCTCTGCAAGTTTGACATTGTCCTCAACCCCATATCGCAGAGTTCTCTGGTTTGCCTTCAGCTCGATAAGGAAATCACCGCCTTTTTCCCGGATTTTATCTATGATGGCTTTCTGGAAGGACATGGCGTCTGCCGTAACTATGCATCCTGACACATCCACCTTGTCCAACAGTTTGGGTACGGAAGTTATCTCGTTGCTTTTTTCTTCACACATGTCCGTGGCAAGGGTGAAACCTCCTTCAAGGGAATAGGCGGATACGATGTCGGGGGTGCGTCCGTTTTCAAGTACCGTCCCTCTCATTGCCTTGCCGTCAATACAGAGGATGTCTCCGGCACAACCGACAAGCTCATCATGGAAGGTGGAGGTAAATTCAGACATCCGCTCAGACATGGCTTCATCATCAATATGTTTGAATATACGGCAGAGCGTAGGTTCAGAAGGCACACCGTCCAACAAAATTCCTAAAGAGCGGAAGCGTTTCAGATTACGCTCGCCGAATCTGATTATATCCGGTCTTGTCATACACTTGCCCAGCCGTCCGAGTATTACAAGGAGAAGAATATCTTCCAGCTTGTATTTGTAGTTTCCCTTGTCTGTCCTGCGGTAATCCGGCACTGATTTCACAAATTCTTTCAGATGTTTCATTATGCTGCCACGACGGCAGAATGCATGTTTCTTTTTTATATATTAGATATGCAAAATGTTGCATATCAGCAAAATAAATCTTATTTTCGCATAGCGAAAATTAAGGCGGAAATCAAAAAACGACCTCTGTCGCATTTGATTTCCGCCTACAAAAATAATTTTATATGAACGATAAAAAGAAACACCGGAAGCGGTGCTTCCTGCATCGCTGTGCGCAAAAATAATGGTTTTTCGGAGAATAACAAGGATTATAGAGGTTGTTTTAAATGAAAGAGCCGTGTTGCTGGCATCATTGTTTGCAAAAAACTCTTGGAGTTCACCGATAATATGTCTATTTTTGTTCATGGCTAAAGGGTTCTATGTTTTTTGTTTGACGACTTTAATATAGTGATAATTAACGAATTATCAAACACTTTAGCCTTTTTTATTACATCATTTTAGCACTTGCGAAACTTAAATTAATTATAATACCTTCTTATTAATCTAATTAGCTTATGAAAAAGTTTATTTTAAGTTCAGTGGTCCTGTTATTATTTATTTTGATAAGTGGTTGTGATAAAAATGATAAAAATGTTGAGTTTAGCGTTTACGAATTTTATTTCGAGCTGGTAGATGAAAATGGAAATCCATTTATTGATAACATGGATGACATGGAGACACTTGCTGATAAAATGGAACTCAAATGGCTGAATCCTGAAACTTCAAAATATGTAGAGTGTGATTATTTTGACTTAAAGTGGGGCTACATGGAAGATGGGCATTATTATTTTAGTGTGAATAGTACTGATGTTATTGGTGATGGAGATGATCGTACTGCTTCATTTTCTTTTGATTTAGTATGTGAAGATATATTTTCAGAACCGGTGAATATAAAGACCGAATGGATAACTTCTTTACCAACCTATAAGCTATATTATCCGTTGGATAAAATTTATGTGAATGATGTAAAAGCAGAAGTTACTAATATCGATAGAGGAACTATTACTGTTCCTTCTGTTCAAACTATTTATATTCCTTCTATTCAGATAAAAGTAGATACAGTTAAAAATTAGTTACTACTTCGAAATATTATATTTCTTTTTTCTTGAAATACTCATATCCGATGCGGCAGTACAAGCATTTCTTCAGGTCACAGTAATTCTTTTTGAGCTGGATAAGTGCCTGACTGTCGCCTGCATGTGATGCTTCTAGTCCACACTCTTTCCACATACGGATGATGTAATTGTTTTCTGGCTTCAGTTCCTCTAGCAGTTTGGTCGCACGCAGGCATAAGGCGTCGTTCGACTTGTGCTTGCCGTAGGCATAAAGAAATGGTATTACCGTATTGATGATAAGTAAATCGGTTGAGCTTTGGCTGATGGTTTTGGGATGAGAAGGAGAAGGTATACCAAAAGTGTAGTGTGTCAGCCAGTATTCCGATGTTCCACCTTTCAGGAGATTCCGTAATTCGTTCACCGATTCTGCTTCCATCAGTTGTGAGAATAAGCCCTGTGAACGATGGTACAGGCAGGCAAGCTGTGCGATGCGGATATGTGGAAAATTACCTGGACGCAGGCGGAGAAAACGCCAGCGGCAATCAGAAGAAGGTTGTAGTCCGAACTTCTGTTTCAGGTAATTGTATTCTTTTATCATGTTTTCCGTATATGCATCAACAGGCAACTCTTGCAGAAGTCCTGCTTGTCCGAAGAAAAAGGCCTCTATCTGAAACAGATTGTCACGATGTTTGTTGACAGCAGCAAGCGGTACACTCTTCGCCCATAGCTCGAAAGTATCACTGTTTACACCAAATCCGAAATTACGTGCCAGCGTAATGAAAAACGCGTACTCCCAGTCTTGGTTGTATTCATGCAAGTACTTCTCTATTTGCTGCGTTTTATTTTCGAAACGCTCTACCTGAAGCGTAGACAGCCAGCTGTGTAGCAGGAAAGACGGCAGTTGGGGAATGATTCGGAAACAGGCCGGATAGCGGTCGGCGCGGATTAATTCTTCATAATTTTCCAATAGATAAGGTGGGTAGTGTAACTCCATCTGTGGAATAATCTCTCCGTTGCTTCGTGTGGGAACAGCATCTATATCCGAAGCCACATGCAGAATAACCGAATCGTATGTCGGGTCGAGATGATGATTATGGCGGAACCAGTCGGAAGCCTGCTGGTGTATTTCGATGTTTCCTACCCATGTTACATCGTTTATCTTGATTTTTGCATTGAAAAAATCCGGACCGGCATGCATGTTTGCCAGACCGGGATCGATAATTTCAATCGGTTGTCCGTCGGTTGTCTGCAAAGGTTTCAGTGTGAAAAGTTTGTGTTTCCACACGTAGTGCAAGAGTTCTTCCATGTTAATGAGGTGTAAATGTTCGCTAAATGTAATGATTAATAACGAAAAACGTTATCTTTGTGCCTAAAATAATTTGAGATTTATGAAGATAGCATTAATAGGATATGGTAAAATGGGTAAGGAAATCGAAAAGATTGCAGTTGCCCGCGGACATGAAATTGTAAGTATTATTGATGTAGACAATCGTCAGGACTTTGCATCGGAAGCGTTCCGTTCAGCAGACGTTGCGATTGAGTTTACGGCTCCTTCTGTAGCTTATGGCAACTGTCTGGAAGCTTTCAAAAACGGAGTTAAGGTAGTTTCCGGCAGTACAGGTTGGATGGGCGAGCATGGAGAAGAAATGCGTCGTCTGTGTGCAGAAGAGGGAAAAACTCTTTTCTG
This sequence comes from Phocaeicola coprocola DSM 17136, assembly GCF_000154845.1. Lineage (GTDB taxonomy): Bacteria > Bacteroidota > Bacteroidia > Bacteroidales > Bacteroidaceae > Phocaeicola > Phocaeicola coprocola. The sequence continues at coordinate 6,006 of NZ_DS981460.1, forward strand.
GTCGTCCAATTTTAGTTTGGGGGTAGCAATTTTCTCTGCTGTCAATAAATATTTGGCAAAGATTATGAACAACTTTCCCAATTATGACGTGTCAATGGTAGAAACACACCATATCCATAAGTTGGATGCTCCAAGTGGAACAGCAATTACACTTGCTGAAGGTATCTTGGAGAACCTGGACAGAAAGAACAAATGGGTTATGGGTACACTTACAGCTCCGGATGGAACTGTAACCGGTACTACAGCGTGCGCATCGGATGAAATGCCTGTAAGTGCAATCCGTGAAGGAGAAGTGCCCGGAATTCATACTATCCGTTATGAATCGGAAGCTGATTCTATCATTATTACGCACGATGCAAAGAACCGCAAAGGATTTGCATTGGGTGCAGTACTGGCAGCCGAGTACACAGCAACTCACGAAGGATTTTTAGGAATGAACGATTTATTTCAGTTTTAAGATATGATACAGGCATCACGTAAGCAGTGGATAAAGTTTAGTATAGTATTAGTTCTGTACCTGATTTTCCTGATCTGGTTGCAGAGCTGGCTGGGAGTGGTTGTTGTTCCTTTTATCTTTGATGCTTATATCTCAAAGAAAATTCCATGGACATGGTGGAAAAAGTCGAAAAATAAAACGGTTCTGGCAGTAATGAGCTGGGTAGATGCAATTGTATTTGCGCTGGTGGCAGTGTATTTTGTCAATCTGTATTTCTTCCAGAATTACGTTATACCATCTTCTTCACTCGAAAAGTCGTTGCTGGTAGGCGATTATCTGTTTGTCAGCAAGATGAGTTATGGAGCACGTATTCCACAGACTCCGCTTCATATGCCTCTTACTCAGCATACACTTCCGGTATTCAACTGTAAGTCGTATCTTGACTGGGTACATTGGGATTACAAGCGTGTTGGAGGTTTGGGTAAGGTAGAACTGAATGACATTGTGGTTTTCAACTTTCCGGCCGGTGACAGTGTAGCTACAGCCGTTCCTGCTGAAGATTTGTATCGGTTGAGTTATCAGGCAGGACAGCAGCTTTCGCAGCCGGTAGATATGTCGCGCCTTACTTTGGAACAGCAGCGTCAGGTGTACGATTTCTATTATCAGGCAGGACGCAAATATATTGATGAAAATCCGCAGATGTACGGTAAGATTATTACCCGTCCGGTCGACCGTCGTGAAAACTATGTAAAGCGTTGTGTCGGACTTCCCGGTCAGACATTAGAGATAAAGAACCGTATTATTTATCTGGACGGAAAAGCGAATAAGGAACCGGATAATGTACAGTATCGTTATTTTGTCAAGACTAAGGGAATGCTTCCTGATGATTTGTGTCATGAACTGGGTATTAGTCAGGAGGATTTGATGATGTATTACACCGAAGAATCGGTTTATAACATGCCGTTGACAGAGAAGGCTAAAGCAGCTTTGCTGGCTCGGAAGGATCTGGTTGTGTCTATAGAAAATACTCCAGATGATGATGCCGGCGGATTGTATCCTGTAAATAAACTGACTGGCTGGACTGTAGACAATTATGGTCCGGTATGGATTCCGAAAAAAGGTGCTACAATCGATTTGACACTGGACAACCTGCCGATTTATGAACGTCCTATCAAGAATTATGAAGGAAATTCTCTGGAGGTGAAGGACGGAAAAATCTATATAAACGGACAGGAAACGACGAAGTATACCTTTAAGATGGATTATTACTGGATGATGGGTGATAACCGTCATAACTCTGCCGATTCACGTTTCTGGGGCTTTGTGCCTGAAGATCATATCGTTGGTAAGCCTATCTTTATCTGGTTGTCACTCGATCAGGATAGAGGTTGGTTCGACGGAAAAGTCCGTTGGAATCGCTTGTTTAAGTTTGTCGATTCGATAAAATGATACTGCATCATATTGAGTAATGACTGGAAAATAGGACTGAAGCTATCGGCATTTGTCATTATTGCTGTATGGCTGGTTAGGACTTTTCTTGTTACATCATGTTTTATTCCTTCGTCGGGAATGGAAAATACACTTTATCAGGGCGAAGGGGTGCTGGTGAATAAGTGGAGTTATGGTCTGCGTATGCCTTTTCCTTCATTCTTAGGTTATCACCGTATCGGAAACTGTGATGTAGGGAAAGGGGATATTGTAATTTTCAATGATCCGGGGGCTGCTCAGCGAAATAAACGGCTTGAGTGGCGCAGTGTCTTTATAAGCCGTTGTATTGCTACTCCCGGAGATACACTGATGTTGAATCGAGAGTTGATAAATACCGGAGATGAGATTTTAAGTCCGGACAGTAAGGCTTTGTATGTATATCCTGCATCGAAAGAAGATCTGATGAAGATTATATTGGATGCAGTAGGGCTGAAAGAAAATTCACTGGTAGGATATACCGAAGATGGAGGGTATATCCGTAGCTTTAGTCATTATGAATTTTATTTGGTTTCACAAAAAGCAGGACAGCGAATCGATTTTGTTCCGCTAAACAACAGACTTTCGCAAGAGATACATCCTTATGTTGTTCCTCGCAAAGGGGAAGCTGTAAAAGTATATCCGTGGAATGTAGTATTGTTATGTAATACAATTGTTTCGCATGAGCAGAAGCAGGCTGAAGTGCGGGGCGATACGTTGTGGGTAGAAGGAAAACCTGCCACTTCGTTTACATTCAGTAAAGACTATTATTGGATGGCTTCGAATGATCCTGTAAACTTGTACGATTCACGGCTGTTTGGTTTTGTTCCGGAAGATCATATTATTGGTAAAGCATGGTTTATCTGGTTTCCTTCCTGTAAAGAACGTTTTTTTCAACGTGTGCAATAAGAATGAAGAAAGAAGTTATACTTAGTTCGGCGTATCTTGCGCCAGTAGAATATTATACGAAGTTGTTTGCGTATGATACTATACATATAGAGCAGTTTGACCACTATATGAAGCAAACTTATCGTAATCGTTGCACGATAGCTTCGGCAGATGGAAGTTTGTCGTTGACTATCCCGACAGAAAAAAGTGATGATTTAAAATGCCTGATGAAGGATGTGCGTATTTCTGATCATGGCAACTGGCGGCATGTGCATTGGAACGCTTTTGTTGCAGCTTATAAGCAAAGTCCTTTTTTCGATTACTATGCTGATGAGTTTCATCAGTTTTATGAACATAGATATGAATTCTTGTTCGATTTTAATATGGAATTGTGTAACTGGATATGTGAACAGATCGATTTACATCCTTCCTTTGTAATGACAAAGGATTATGTTGCCAATGTAGAGGATATGGATGATTTTCGTGAATTGATACATCCTAAAAAAGCATATGTGCAGTGTGATTCGGATTTTCTGCCTAAACCTTATTATCAGGTATTTGACCAGAAAAACAATTTTTTGCCTAATCTCAGTATTATAGATTTGTTATTTAATATGGGACCTGAAAGTTTATTGGTTCTACGTGATAGTATTGTAAAACATGAATAATAGATAGCTTATGAACAACCTACCTACAGTAACTAAAAATCTATTGATTATTAATGTGTTGTGCTTTTTTGGCACAATAGTGGCACGACGCTACGGCATAGATGTGGAAAACTTGTTGGGATTACATTTTTTCCTGGTCTCTGATTTTAATCCTGCGCAGCTTATTACCTATATGTTTATGCATGCCAACTTCCAGCATATATTTTTTAACATGTTTGCCGTGTGGATGTTTGGCCGGGTGCTTGAACAAGTTTGGGGTCCTAAGCGTTTTTTATTTTACTACATCTTATGTGGAATAGGAGCCGGACTAATACAGGAGGCTGTACAGTATACAGAGTATTTGGTTAGTTGGTCGCACTACGATGGAGTAGATACAGGTATGGGAGTTATACCTATGGCTGAGTTTTTGAATCGTCTGAATACGGTTGGAGCTTCAGGTGCTGTATATGCTATTTTGTTAGCTTTCGGTATGCTGTTTCCTAACAGTCAGATGTTTATCTTTCCTTTGCCGATGCCGATTAAAGCGAAATATTTTGTAATCGGATATGCTGTGTTGGAGCTTGTTCTTGGTATTGCAGGAGGTGACGGAGTAGCTCATTTCGCACATTTGGGAGGAATGCTTTTTGGTTTTATTTTGATTATATATTGGAGAAAGAAGAATGGCGGCGGACAACAGTTTTATTACTAACCTAAAAGAAAATTTCAGGAGAGGGGATATTGTAACTCGGCTGCTATATATAAATATAGGAGTTTTCCTGGTTGTCACACTGGTAAACATTGTACTGACTTTGTTTAATCAGCCTGCTGGCTTTTGGACGAACTATTTGGAATTTCCCGCTTGGTGGGAGCGTTTTATCCGACAGCCTTGGTCGTTGTTTACCTATATGTTTATGCATGCTGGCATACTGCATATATTGTTCAATATGTTATGGCTGTACTGGTTCGGGCGTTTGTTCTTGCAATTTTTTTCGGCAAAACATTTGCGTGGCTTATATGTATTAGGCGGAATTGTGGGAGGATTGATGTATATGCTTGCATATAATTTGTTTCCCTATTTTGCTGGTGCGGTATATTCTTCTTATTTGTTAGGAGCTTCGGCTTCAGTGCTTGCTATTGTAATTGCAGTTGGTGTACGTGAGCCAAACTATCCTATTCAGTTGATGTTTGTCGGTACTGTAAAGCTAAAGCAGGTAGCTATATTCATGTTGTTGCTGGATTTGTTGTTTATGACTTCAGGAAATGCAGGTGGACATATTGCTCATCTGGGAGGGGCTTTAGCCGGTTGGTGGTTTGCCGCAGGGTTACAGAAGGGTCATGATGCAACAAAATGGATAAATAATATACTCGACTTTTTATCTGGAAGCTGGAAGCCTGTTTCCAGAAAGCCTAAAATGAAAGTGCATTACAGTGACAAGCAGAAAGACTATGATTTTAATGCCAGAAAAAAAGAACGAACAGAGGAAATAGATAGAATATTAGATAAGTTGCGTAAGTCTGGTTACGGTAGTTTGACTGATGCTGAAAAAAAGAGCTTGTTTGATGCAAGTAAAAAGTAAATAAAGCTCGTTTGGGCTTCTGCCAATGGAAGAAAAATATATCCGAATGCAATATTGATAATATAAAATAATATAGATATGAGGAAAATTGGATGTTTGGTTCGGTGGGTATTGTTTACCTTAAATATATTAGTTGCCATTGGCTTTTTGATAAGTGCTTACAGTCCGTATATATCTCCGGTCAGTCATCCGTTGTGGGCGTGTGCTGGGCTGTTTTTCCCTTTTCTGTTTCTTGCTAATCTCCTATTTATATTTGTGTGGGTTTGTATCAAATGGCGGTATGCTTTTTTTTCGTTGCTGGTTCTTGTTGCCGGCTGGAGCAGTATTTGGAACTATTGTCCGCTGGGATCAGAAGAGAAACCGGAAGGAGGAGAGGTAATTAAGTTGCTTACTTATAACACGCAGGATATTGCGTTAACGAAAGAGTATGATAAACAGGAAGGTAATCCTGTTCTCAATTACTTGCGGGACAGTGATGCTGATATTATTTGCTTGCAAGAGTTTAATCCTAGTGCAAAGGTAAAACAAAAGGAAATAGATCGTGCTTTGGCATGTTATCCTTACCATGTACGTGTAAAGGGAGAGGGGCCGGGCAGACTTGCTTGTTATTCACGCTATCCAATTCTTTCGGCAGAAACAATAGATTATAAGACTGAATCCAATGCCAGTATTCTTTATCGGTTGAAATTTGGAAATGATACTCTTGTGTTAATCAATAATCATTTGGAGTCGAATAAGCTTGATGCACATGATAAGACTGTATATAATGATATATTGAAATCTCCAAGGGAAAAGAATATAAAAAATGGGGGAAAGCATTTGTTTCATAAAATAGCAAAGGTTGTGGCTGTACGTGCCCCTCAGGCGGACTCTGTTGCACAGGCTATTGCTGTGAATCGTACTCGCTATATGCTTGTTTGCGGTGATTTTAATGATTCTCCTATCTCGTATGCTCATCGAGTAGTCGGACAGGGTTTGAATGATGTTTATAGAAAGGCGGGTAGAGGGCCTGGTTTTACTTATTATGAGAATCGTTTTTATTTCCGCATAGACCATATTTTTGCCAGCGATGCTTTTCGTATACTGGAATGTAAAATTGATCGTTCCATAAACACTTCTGATCATTATCCGGTTTGGTGCTTGCTTGAAAAAACGAAATAAATTTTTATTGATGCTTGCCAGACCAAATTTTGGCGAAATACTTTTTATAGATTGATCTTTGTTTTATAATAATTCGCAACGAAAACAGGCTAACTTCTTTTCTGAAGTTGGCCTGTTTTTATTTGTATGCTCGGCATGAGTATTAGCTAACGGGTGCAAGTCCCCAATGAGCCCTAATAGCGGGAATCATACAGCCAAAAGCAAGGGTGTCCATCGCGAGTTGGAATCTGAAAGAAGCTGGCGGCAAACATCTGGTCTGACGAACAGAAACTTCATATAAGGCATATGACCGTGGGTAAGGTTGCGAAACAAACTAAAGCCCTATAGCTATTCGGGACGGTTAGTGTAAATGGAGCAGACATAAGATTGAAAGTTAATACCCTTATCCGAGGAGGTCTCACGGACATATGGTGAGGATGAATGATTCGAAGTACCATGATGGAGTAAAGCTTGCCGTGAGAAGTCAGCAGAGGTCGTAGTACCCAAGGCATGTATGCCTATAGGGAAGGACCAAACTTTATTTAAACGGCATAACTGAAAACTACCGTTTGTTGGAACGAATGCATAAAACCAAAACAGAAGTATTGGGCTACCTTTAAAGAGATAGGACGGAATCCGAAGGGTATAAAGGAGCGCAGACCTACAAATGGATGGTTGAAGAAGATGTCGTGGAAGTGTCTTTCGAAGAATACGAAAGGCATCCATAGTAAAGAACCGCCGTATGCCGAACGGCACGTACGGTGGTGTGAGAGGTCGGAAAACGAAAGTAGGAAGAAAACTACTTCGTTTTCCTCCTACTCGTTTAGTTATGCAGTACAGCTGTTTTCTAACGATTTGATCTGTCAAATTATAATACTGATATGAAATGCTTCTTTGAAAAAGGGAAATTTATAGCTTAAAACTTAAATATTTAGAAACCTTTCCCTTTATAAATGAAAAAAAAACTATATTTGCAACCTTGAATAAACGTATATTAATTAAAAAGTAAATATATAAATTAAAGTAACATGCAAAACAAAGGATTCGTAAAGGTTTTTGCGATATTGCTGACCCTTGTATGTGTGTTCTATCTTTCGTTCTCTTTTGTAACCCGCTATCATATGAAAAAGGCGGCAGAAGATCCGAAAGGGGAAACTCACTACCTTGATTCAGTACAGAATGAAAAGGTTTGGTTGGGCAGTTATACGCTGAAACAATGTCGTGAGATGGAAATCGGACTGGGACTTGACCTGAAAGGTGGTATGAACGTTATTCTGGAAGTTTCTGTACCGGATGTTGTAAAAGCTTTGGCTGATAACAAAACAGATGAGGCATTTAATAAAGCCGTTGCTGAAGCTGCAAAACAACAGGTTACCAGTCAGGATGATTTTATCACAATTTTTATTCGTGAATACAAGAAACTGGCTCCGGAAGGAAAGCTGGCAGAGTTATTCGCTACTCAACAGTTAAAGGATAAAGTAACTACACGCAGTACTGATGCTGAGGTTGAAGCTGTATTACGCGAAGAAGTGAAAGCTGCGGTAGACAATTCTTATAATGTATTGCGTACTCGTATCGACCGCTTTGGTGTGGCTCAGCCTAATATCCAGACATTGGAAGGTAAGATGGGACGTATCATGGTAGAATTGCCTGGTATTAAGGAACCAGAACGTGTTAGAAAATTGTTGCAGGGTTCTGCTAATCTGGAATTCTGGGAAACTTTTGAAGCAAAAGAAATCGTTCCGGTATTAGCTTCTGCTGATAGTCGTGCTCGTGATTTGCTTGCAGGAACAGTTACTGATTCTGTACAAACAGATACTGTTGCTACTGCTCAGCCTGCAATCTCTGCTAAAGACAGTTTAGCTGCTGCATTGAAAGGTGAAACTGCTTCTAATACTTCTGGTGCAAATATTGAACAAATGAAGAAGGAACATCCGTTGCTTTCTGTTCTTCAGTTGAACCAGAGTGGCGTAGGAGCTATTGTTGCTTATGCTGACCGTAACGATACAGCTGAAGTTAATCGTATCTTAAGTATGCCTGAAATACAGAAGCAGTTACCTCGTGATCTGAAATTGATGTGGGGTGTTGCTGCTGCTGACTTCGATAAGAGTGGTCGTATTTTCGAATTGTATGCAATTAAATCTACAGAGCGTAATGGCCGTGCTCCTTTGGAAGGTGATGTCGTAACTGATGCAAGAGATTCTTACGACCAGTATAATAAACCGTGCGTGAGCATGTCTATGAATACAGAAGGTGCTCGTCGCTGGGCTGCTTTGACTAAACAAAATGTTGGCAGATCAATCGCTATTGCATTGGATGGTTATGTATATAGTGCTCCACGTGTTAATGGTGAAATTCCTGGAGGACAGTCAGAAATCTCTGGTAGCTTTACTCCGGAACAGACAAAAGACTTGGCTAACGTGCTGAAGTCTGGTAAAATGCCGGCACCTGCACGTATTGTACAGGAAGATATCGTAGGACCGTCTTTGGGACAGGAATCTATTAACCAAGGAATTATTTCATTCGTAGTTGCACTGGTTGTCTTGATGATTTATATGTGTGCTATGTATGGATTTATTCCGGGTATGATTGCAAACTGTGCATTGTTTGTTAACTTCTTCTTTACATTAGGTATTCTATCTTCTTTCCAGGCTGCCTTGACAATGTCTGGAATTGCCGGTATGGTGCTTTCACTTGGTATGGCGGTGGATGCTAACGTATTGATTTATGAACGTACAAAAGAAGAGTTGAAGGCTGGTAAGGGAACTAAACAAGCTTTGTCGGAAGGTTATGCTAATGCATTCTCAGCAATCTTCGACTCAAACCTGACTTCTATTATTACTGGTATTATCTTGTTTAACTTTGGTACTGGTCCTATCCGTGGATTTGCCACTACATTGATTATCGGTATTCTTTGCTCATTCTTTACAGCTGTATTCTTGACTCGTCTGGTTTACGAACATTATATGGGTAAAGATAAGTGGTTGAACTTGACCTTTACTACTGGTATTTCGAAGAACCTGATGCAGAATGTGCATTACAACTTTATGGGTGTTACCAAACGTTCTTTCATAATTTGGGGAGCTGTAATTGTTGTTTGTATCATTTCATTCTTTGCTCGCGGTTTGTCACAAAGTATTGACTTTACCGGTGGACGTAACTTCGTTGTTCAGTTCGAACAGGTTGTACAACCGGAAACTGTACGTAGCTTGTTGCAGCCAAAGGTGGGTGATGCTAATGTTCAGGCTATTGCATTGGGTACAGATGGTAAGACTATCCGTGTTACAACAAACTACCGTATAGAAGAAGATTCTCCAACTATCGATGCTGAAATTGAGGAATTCTTGTATGATGCATTGAAAGAGGGTAATTTGCTTGGTGAAGGAACTACACTTGAAATATTTATCGACCGTGATAACCGTACTGGTGGTTCAATCATCAGTTCACAGAAAGTTGGTCCAAGTATCGCTGATGATATCAAAACATCTGCTGTTTGGTCAGTTGTGTTGGCTCTGATTGCAATTGGTCTGTATATTTTAGTTCGTTTCCGCAATATTGCCTATAGTGTAGGTGCTACTGTTGCATTGGCTGTTGATACACTGTTGATTATTGGTATGTATTCTATTTGGTATGGTATACTGCCTTTCTCATTGGAAATCGACCAGACATTCATCGGTGCTATTTTGACCGCAATCGGTTACTCAATCAACGATAAGGTGGTAATTTTCGACCGTGTACGTGAATTCTTCCACTTGTATCCGAAACGTGATCGTGCTAAACTGTTTAACGACTCACTGAACACTACATTGTGCCGTACTATTAATACCTCATTAAGTACTTTAATCGTATTGTTGAGTATTTTGATTTTAGGTGGTGATAGTATTCGTAGCTTTGCCTTTGCAATGATTCTGGGTGTTGTTATCGGTACTTTGTCATCATTGTTCGTGGCAGCTCCAGTTGCATATCTGACAATGGGACATAAGATGAAAGATACAGAAAAAGCAGAAGCTTAATAAATTTATTAAAATTATAGATTGAGGTAAAAGCCTCTACCATAGCACTTATGGTAGAGGCTTTTCTTTTTGTATGCTCGGCATGAGTATTAGCTAACGGGTGCAAGTCCCCAATGAGCCCTAATAGCGGGAATCATACAGCCAAAAGCAAGGGTGTCCATCGCGAGTTGGAATCTGAAAGAAGCTGGCGGCAAACATCTGGTCTGACGAACAGAAACTTCATATAAGGCATATGACCGTGGGTAAGGTTGCGAAACAAACTAAAGCCCTATAGCTATTCGGGACGGTTAGTGTAAATGGAGCAGACATAAGATTGAAAGTTAATACCCTTATCCGAGGAGGTCTCACGGACATATGGTGAGGATGAATGATTCGAAGTACCATGATGGAGTAAAGCTTGCCGTGAGAAGTCAGCAGAGGTCGTAGTACCCAAGGCATGTATGCCTATAGGGAAGGACCAAACTTTATTTAAACGGCATAACTGAAAACTACCGTTTGTTGGAACGAATGCATAAAACCAAAACAGAAGTATTGGGCTACCTTTAAAGAGATAGGACGGAATGCGAAGGGTATAAAGGAGCGCAGACCTACAAATGGATGGTTGAAGAAGATGTCGTGGAAGTGTCTTTCGAAGAATACGAAAGGCATCCATAGTAAAGAACCGCCGTATGCCGAACGGCACGTACGGTGGTGTGAGAGGTCGGAAAACGAAAGTAGGAAGAAAACTACTTCGTTTTCCTCCTACTCGTTTGCCTATGATTTTTTATTGCTGATTATTGAGTTTGAAGAACAAAGTAGGCATAGATTTGTTTTATCTATGTACTGTAAGATTAACAGACTGACTAAACAACTAACCAAACTATTCAAAGTATGAAAAAAAGATTTTTTTTCGCAATGGCGCTTGTAGCTGTTGCAATGGTGGGTAATGCACAAGATGCATACGTAGGTAATAAATTCTTTGATAATTGGTACATGGGTATCAAAGGTGGAGGCATTACCCCAACAACACATTCTGCATTCTGGAAAAATATGCGTGGAACAGCTGGTATTGAGCTTGGGAAACAAATTACTCCGGTGTTGGGAGTTTCTTTTGAAGGACTGACAACTGTCAACACGAGCGAAAGCCGTACAGCGTTTGATGCACTTAATTTGGGAGCCTTGGGTAAAATCAACTTAAATAACTTATTTGGTGGCTATTTGGGTAAGCCCAGATTGTTTGAAGTTGAGGCGATTGCCGGCATTGGCTGGGGACATGATTTTGTAAATTCAGGTCTGGGCTATGACAAATCATATATGGTAAGCCGTTTTGGAACAAGTTTTAACTTCAATTTAGGAGAGGCGAAAGCTTGGACTATAAATGTACGTCCTGCTATTGTATATCAGATGTCAGGAAACAGATCGCAGATTTTAAATGTTAATAAATCAGCTATAGAACTTTTGGCGGGTGTGACCTATCATTTTGCAAGTAGTAATGGAAAGCATTACCAAACAATTCAGACTCCATACAACCAGGCTGAAGTTGATTTGCTGAATGATGCAATTAACACATTGCGTGCAGAATCGGCTGCAAAAACAGAAGGACTTGAAGCTTTGCAATATGAAAATGATCAGTTGAAAGAAAAACTGAATGAGTGTATGAATGCACCGAAAGAGGTTGAAACTATTGTTCAGAATACTCACTCTAAGTCTTTAGAGTCGGTTATTACTTTCGGACAAGGAAAGGCTACTGTAAGTGCTGATCAGTTGCCAAATGTAGAACGTATTGCTACATACATGAAGAATAATCCTTCTAGTACAGTTGTTATTAAAGGATATGCTTCTCCTGAAGGTAGTGCAGAGATTAATGCACGTATTGCTAAGCAACGTGCAGAGGCTGTGAAGACTATCTTGATTAATAAATACAAAATAAGCGCAAGCCGTATTACGGCAGAAGGTCAAGGAGTAGGAGAAATGTTCTCAGAACCAGACTGGAACCGCGTAAGTATTGCAACACTGAACGAAGCAGAATAAAACTCTAGTTTGTTTTTCGGAAAAAGGAGCTATGTCAGAATTTAGACATGGCTCCTTTCTTTTTGTACCCTCGTCGGGAATCGAACCCGAATCAAAAGTTTAGGAAACTTCTATTCTATCCGTTGAACTACAAGGGCAAGTTGATTGCAAAAATACTTCTTTTTCGGAATATCCCAATAATTTTGTTTAAAAAACTTGAGAGCTTCCTTTACAAATGAAATAACTACCTTTTTTATTTTGATTTTTAAAGGAAGTTCGCCAATTTTGCGATTAATGAATTTGTAAACTTTAAATGACATATTATGGCAGAAGAAATGATAATCAAGGAGCTGGATGATGTAGTTGTTCGCTTCTCTGGTGATTCAGGCGACGGTATGCAGCTGGCGGGAAATATGTTTTCCAATATATCAGCTGCCGAGGGAAATGATATCAGTACATTTCCAGATTATCCGGCCGATATCCGGGCTCCGCAAGGTACATTAACAGGTGTTTCTGGATTTCAGGTACATATAGGTTCTGGGAAAGTATATACTCCAGGAGATAAATGCGATGTGTTGGTTGCAATGAATCCTGCAGCATTGAAAACTCAGTATAAATTTTGTAAGCCTCAATCGGTTATTATAATTGATACAGACTCGTTTACAAAGCGTGACCTGGAAAAAGCTCAGTTTGTATTGGAAAATCCTTTTTCAGAGCTTGGTATTAAGAATGAGGTAGTGGAAGCTGCCATTACGACAATGTGTAAAGAAAGCCTGAAGGATAGTGGGTTGGACAATAAGTCTATTATGCGTACCAAAAACATGTTCGCATTAGGTTTAGTGTGCTGGCTTTTCCATCGTGATGTAAAGGTAGGTGAAAAGTTACTTCGTGAGAAATTTGCGAGAAAGCCGGAGATTGCAGAAGCTAATGTGAAGGTTTTATACGATGGTTATCATTTTGGAGAAAACACGCATGCTTCAGTTGCGATGAGCTATCTGGTTCCTAGTAAAGCTCAAAAAGAAAAAGGACGTTACATGGATATTAATGGCAATAAAGCTACGGCTTACGGGCTTATTGCTGCTGCAGAAAAGGCTGGATTGCAGCTTTACCTGGGATCATATCCTATTACTCCTGCGACAGATATCTTACATGAATTGGCAAAACATAAATCATTGGGAGTAAAAACGGTTCAGTGTGAAGATGAAATAGCAGGATGTGCTTCGGCTGTTGGTGCTGCTTTTGCCGGAGCTTTGGCTGTAACAACCACCTCCGGACCTGGAGTTTGTCTGAAGAGTGAAGCTATGAATCTGGCTGTAATTACTGAATTACCTTTAGTAATCGTTGATGTACAGCGTGGAGGACCTTCTACCGGACTACCTACTAAATCAGAACAGACGGATTTATTACAGGCTTTGTATGGAAGAAATGGTGAAAGCCCGATGCCTGTTATTGCTGCATCCTCACCTACAGATTGTTTTGATGCAGCCTATATGGCATGTAAAATAGCATTGGAACATATGACTCCTGTTGTTTTGTTGACTGATGCATATATTGCAAACGGTTCGGCAGCATGGCGTTTGCCTGACTTAGCTGAATATCCTGATATTCGTCCTCCTTATGTAACACCTGACATGGCTGGGGCCTGGACACCTTTCCAGCGTAATCCACAGACAGGCGTACGTTATTGGGCTACTCCAGGTATGGAAGGATTTATGCACCGTATCGGAGGATTGGAAAAAAGTAATGAAACGGGAGCTATCTCAACAGATCCGGAAAATCATAACCTGATGACGCGTCTGCGTGCTGAGAAAGTGGCTAAGATTGCTGATTCTATACCTGATTTGAAGGTAGAAGGAAATCAGGATGTAGATTTACTGATTGTAGGTTTTGGTGGAACATACGGTCATTTGCATTCGGCTATGGATGAGCTGAACAGACGTGGAAAGAAAGCTGCTTTAGCTCATTTTAAGTTCATCAATCCGTTGCCTAAGAATACAGAAGAAGTTCTTCGTCGATATAAAAAGATCGTTGTTGCAGAGCAGAATATGGGACAGCTGGCAGGTTATCTGAGAATGAAGATAGAAGGTATTCATTTGCATCAGTTTAATCAGGTAAAGGGACAACCTTTTGTTGTACAAGAACTGGTTGAAGCATTTACTAAATTAATGGAGGAATAGACAATGAGCGAAACAAAATATACAGCAGCAGATTATAAGGCAGGACAACCGCGCTGGTGTCCCGGATGCGGTGATCACGCATTTTTGAATTCCTTTCATAAGGCACTTGCAGAATTAGGAGTTTCTCCCCATGAAATTGCAGTTATTTCTGGTATTGGATGTTCGTCTCGTCTGCCTTATTATATGAATACATATGGTATGCATACGATTCATGGACGTGCGGCAACTATTGCCACAGGTGCTAAAGTCGCTAATCCAAATCTTACTATCTGGCAGATTTCAGGAGATGGTGACGGACTGGCTATTGGAGGTAATCATTTTATTCATGCTATCCGTCGTAATGTAGATATTAATATTATATTACTGAATAATCGTATTTATGGACTTACCAAGGGGCAGTATTCTCCTACATCAGCTCGAGGTTTTGTCAGTAAGTCGTCACCATACGGTACAGTAGAAGATCCGTTCCGTCCAGCAGAATTATGCTTTGGCGCGCGTGGACGCTTTTTTGCCCGTTGTGTCGCTGTAGATGGAGGTCCGTCAGTAGAAGTATTGAAAGTAGCAGCTCGTCATAAGGGAACATCGGTAGTGGAGGTTCTTCAAAACTGTGTGATATTTAATGATGGTACTCATGATGCTGTCGCTAAAAAAGAAGATCGTGAACGCAATGCCATTTATCTGGAACACGGTAAACCTATGCTTTTCGGTCCGAATAAAGAGTTTGGATTAATGCAGGAAGGTTTCGGATTGAAAGTCGTTAAACTGGGTGAAAATGGAATTACGGAAAAAGATATTCTAGTACATGATGCTCATTGTGAAGATCATACACTTCAGTTGAAACTGGCTTTGATGGAAGGGCCTGATTTCCCGATTGCATTGGGAGTTATTCGTGATGTAGAAGCGCCTACATATGATGAATCTGTCGAAGCACAAATAGAAGAAGTTTCTGCGAAAAAGAAATATCATAATTTTGCTGAATTGCTTGCAACCAATGATACTTGGGAAATAAAATAAAGCGGAAGAAAAAAATAAGGAGTCAATATTATGGGGCTCCTTATTTTTTTTGTTTTTATTTATCCAAATTTTTGTATTATATCTTATAAAGTAGAATTATGATAAGAAGCATCAGTAATATGAAAATCTATCTGGCAAGTTTCTTGATAGCATGCTTTCAGGTTATGCTGGCTTCTAGTTCTTATTCTTCTTTTACAATAAACCATTTACAAGGACTCTCAAATAGCGCAGTTTTAAGCATCTTACAGGATAATCAGGGATTGATGTGGTTCGGTACCTACGATGGATTAAACTGTTATGATGGTAGAACGATAGATGTATTTCGTACTGATTTTTCCAAGGGCCTAACATTAGATAATAACATTATTTCTCGTATTCAGATTGCTTCAGATGACAAATTATGGGTGCAAAGCTATTCTGGAGTAAACTTATTTTCTACAGATTCTTTATCTGTTATCGATAATTATGTATTTCCAGATGAAGAAGTTATTGTATTTTCTAATCGGAAAGGTGACAGCTGGATTGTTGGAAAGCGGAATTTGTATTATTATAATACATATCATCGTTGCTTTGTGAAGGCCGGTGCAATGAATTTAAATTTGGAGAACCTTCAACAAAGTGCTTATGTAGATGGACAAGGTGGACTTCATATAGTACCAGTTAATGATACTAAGATGATTCATTTTTCATTGAGTTCTTTTTCTGCTGATTCTTTGCAGACAAGTTTGGATGTTACATCTTCACCTTTACATTCCAAGGTTATAAAAAAGACTTTTATTCAAAGCGGGGTTATTTGTTTCATTGACGAAGCAGATGATTTGTATTTGTATGATGTTTCCAAGAAGTCTAAAGTATATATTCGTAATGTAGGGGAACTATATAGAAAGTATGGTAACTTCATGAACGTATTTCCTTTTTATGATGATATTCTGATAACTCTTCATACGGGTGGTATCCTTCGTCTGATGGCTTCTCAGCAATATACAGAAGATTTGATACGTGTAGATTTGCGTATATTTTCAGCTTATACAGATAATCAGCAAGGGATTTTATGGATGGGGACAGATGGAGCCGGTGTAGTGAAGTTTACTAAAAGAGATGCTCTGGTTACGAATTTAATGCTAAATCGCATGTCTTCATCTGTAAGTGGGCAGGTTAGAGGTATTATGACCGATCGTTACGGTACATTGTGGGTTGGAACTAAGGGAGACGGTCTGATACGTATACCTGATTATCAAAAAGAGATTGATCTTAAAACTCTTTCAGTTTATTCACCTAAAGGAAAATGGGCTTTGACTGATTATGTGCGCGGACCTAATTTCTATCCGGTATTTATGCTGAAGAAAAAGACTCAAGGAGATGATTTTTTGGTGGGAATGTCCGATTCGTTATTGTATTATTATTCTTATCAGTCTGATAAACTGATACGTGTGGGAGGCTCTATACGTTATCCGGCAGAAATACATGGCTTATATGAGGAAAATGATTCTGTTCTTTGGGTAGTAACGTTTGGCTCAGGTCTTATTAAGGTTGTGCTAGATAAATCACATGAAATTCCGGAGATCAAAAGATTCAGACGTTTCCGTTGTTTTGCAGAACAGAAAGAACTTGTAGAATATTCTTCTTTATGGGTACAAGGTGATTCTATTTTATGGCTGGGAAGTCGTGGACAAGGGTTAGTTCGGTTTGATATTCGAAAATATGAGTATCAGGTGTATTCCTTGCGTACGATGCTGGGAAAAGCTGTAGATGATGTCTTGTGTTTGTGTGAATATGATAACAATCACTTTTTTGTTGGTACTACAGCCGGTTTGGTTTCTGTTGCAATTAATGGCAGAAATATTGTGCCTTCATACATTGGTCGCGAACAAGGACTGGTTAATGAGATGGTACACGGCATTGTAAAAGACGATGCTGGAATATTATGGATGGGTACAAATAAAGGAATGATAAAATATGACCCTGTTAGTGGTGGATCTTATACGTATTATTATAGCAAGGGGATTGAAATAGGAGAGTTTAGTGATGATAGCTATTATCGTAGTCCCTATAATGGAGATCTTTTTTTAGGAGGAGTAGATGGACTATTGTATATGAATGATAGTCAGTCTTCTATTCCGGAATATTATCCTGAAGTAATTCTTCGTAAGCTGATTATTGATCGTGAGGAAGTTAACCTTAACAGGTTTTATTCGGCAGACAGAAAACAGATTCTGCTTTCTGAAGAACAGAATACGTTTTCTTTACAATTTGTAGCATTGGATTATCTTAATTCAGATATTGAATATGCTTATATTTTAGAGGGATATGATGAAAAATGGAGTCTTTTTTCTAAAGAAAATGAGGCTATGTTTAAAAATGTTCCCCTTGGGGAGTATTTACTTCGTATACGGTATAAGAAAGACGTATTGGATACTGTCTATAAGGAGTATTCTGTTGCTATTAAAATTGCTCCTTTCTGGTATCATACGATATGGGCATATTTGACTCTTGTCCTTTTGATAATTCTTTGTTTGGCAGGGTATATTTGTAAACTGCATAGGAAAGGATTCTTTGAACGTTTGGCGCGAGCATGGGCTGTATCGAAAGGATTGGGAGAAATTCAGCAGGAAAACTTATTGGTGAAAGCAAGTGCTTTAGGAAACTGGGTAGCATTTTTTCCTTATTGTAATCAGCCTGAACAGATTACATTTATACAAAGAATCATCGAGATAATAGAAGAGAATTTGGATAAAGAGGAGCTGGGACCAACTTTCTTGGCTGAAAGGATGCATATAAGTCCTCGTCAATTTTCTCGGAAGTTTAAAGATTTATCAGGAATTACTCCTAGTGATTTTATAAAGAAATACCGTATGGAAAAGGCTGCTCAACTTCTGTTGGAAACTGATATGTCTATTCAGGAGGTAATAGAAAGTATTGGTATTTCTAGTCGTCCGTATTTTTATAAGGAGTTTGCAGATAAATATGGGACTACTCCGAAAAATTATCGTGCACATCATAAGGCAGGAACATTGACTGAAAGTGAATCATAACTATAAAAGGAATACTTATATGGTGTTATAAGTATTCCTTTTTCTTGTGCTTGCCTGTTCTTAAATCTGTTTTCTGCTTTTTCTACTTTGTTCTCTAAATGTTTTATTGTAATTTTAATATGCTGTAAATCAGATTGTAATATTGTTCTGTATTTTGAATATGATTCTTTATTAGGACATTTTGATTTAGGGAGAAAGAATGTCTTTAAAGAGGAAAAAAATATAGTTATCTATTATTACTTTTACATATAGGATATTGGCTTAAATCTTAATTTTATATGCTTCGAAAAATACATTTTTGTTTGCTCGCCGGTTTAATCTTTACTCCGGCTTTCTCTCAACAGTTGGGATATATTCCTTTTGAAAAGAGTAGTACAGTTGTTTCCTCTACATTGGAATTTGCATATGATGACTGGACTATTTATCAGACTGCTTTAAGAGCAGGTAATGAAGAAATTGCTAAGCAGTATTATGCACGTGCATTGAATTATCGTAATGTCTTTGATAAGAAAAATGGCTTTGCCTGTCCGCGTTATACTGACGGTAGCTTCAAAAAAGATTTTGATCCTCTGCAAACACATGGAGAGGGTTTTATCGAAGGTAATTCCTGGAATTTTTCTTTCCATGTACCACATGATGTCTATGGTATCATGGATTTAATGGGAGGTGAAAAAGTTTTTCTAACTCGTTTGGATGAGCTTTTTGAAATGCATCTTCCTAAAAAATATTATGAAAAGAATGAAGATATTACGGAAGAAGGGCTGATTGGCGGATATGTGCATGGTAATGAACCAAGTCATCATATACCTTACTTATACGCTTGGACATCACAACCTTGGAAAACTCAATTTTGGACTCGTGAGATAATCGACCGTATGTATCGTAATGATATAAACGGGTTGGGAGGAAATGATGATTGTGGTCAGATGTCTGCCTGGTATATGTTTACGGTAATGGGATTTTATCCAGTATGTCCGGGAACAGATCAGTATGTATTAGGAGCTCCATATTTCCCTTATCTCAAACTGCGTTTACCTAATGGAAACATTTTGGAAATTAAAGCTGAAGGAGTGAGCGATACCCGACGTTATGTTCAGTCACTTACTATTAACGGCAAGAAATATGACAAATTATATATTACTCATGCAGATTTGTTGAAAGGAGGAGTCTGGGAGTTTAAGATGGGAACCTCACCCAACAAGAAAAGAGGACAAAAAGCAGAAAATAAGCCTTATTCATTAACAAACGGAATCAAATAGTATGAAAGCACAATTGTTATTAGCTGGTATAATATTAGGAATGAGTGGTATATCGGCTTGTACGGGGAACAAGAAAAATGTGATGACTGAAAAAGAGACAATGGAGGTCTGGAAAGATTATCCGGTTGGGCATATTGTATTTGATGATCAGGCTCCAGAGACAGAAGGATCAAAAGTTTATCATCGTATAATAACTAATCCTCAGGAGTATATTGCAGATCAGGCACGTACAGTACTTGCTACATTATATGATTCTCCGGCTGACAGTATTGTTCCGGTTGATACAATTCATTATTCTTTGCAGGATATAGAGGGTATTTCTGCAAAAGGAGGAGGTAATGGCGTTGTGAGCATTTTTTATAGTACTCGTCATATTGAAAACTCATTTGCAGCAAATGATACTGCTAAGCTGTTTTTTGAAACAAGGGGTGTTTTGTTACACGAATTGACTCATGCATATCAGCTGGAGCCTCAAGGGATAGGTAATTATGGAAGCAGTCGTGTTTTCTGGGCTTTTATAGAGGGAATGGCTGATGCAGTACGTGTTGCCAATGGAGGTTTTACTCCGGATGCTCGTCCTAAAGGTGGAAACTATATGGATGGTTATCGTACTGCCGGATACTTTTTTGTATGGTTAAGAGATAATAAAGATAAAGACTTTCTTCGTAAGTTTAATCGAAGTACACTTGAGGTTGTTCCTTGGTCATTTAACGGGGCTATAAAATATGCTTTAGGAGAGCAGTATGATATAGATGACTTGTGGTATGAATATCAAGTTGCAGTTGGCGATATTCAAGAAACAGAAAATCATTGATTATGAAAAAGATACTGAAAACAATCTTTCTATGTGTTTCTTTGCCGGTGTTTTCTCTTTCTGCAGAGAACTTAACTCAGTATGTCAATCCTATGATTGGTACAGATGGATATGGGAATGTATATCCAGGAGCGCAGATACCATTTGGAGGAATACAGATTAGTCCAGACACAGATGCAAAATTTTATGATGCAGCAGCTGGATATAAGTATAATCATACCTCTATTCTAGGATTTAGTCTGACGCATTTAAGTGGAACAGGGATTCCCGATTTGGGCGACTTCCTGTTTATTCCAGGTACAGGAGAGATGAAGCTTGATCCGGGTACACGTGAGAATCCTACAGAAGGTTACCGTTCTCGTTATTCTCATGATAGAGAATGGGCATCACCTAATTATTATGCTGTAGAATTGTCCGATTATGGTGTGAAAGCTGAAATGACAGCTGGTCTTCGGAGTGGAATGTTTCGCTTTACCTATCCCAAATCGGAGCAGGCATTTATCATGATTGATATGAACCATACCTTGTGGCAAAGTTGTGAATGGTCGAATTTACGTATGGAAAACGATTCTACATTGACAGGGTATAAGCTTGTGAAAGGTTGGGGACCGGAGCGCCATGTATATTTTACAGCCGTGTTTTCAAAGAAGCTGAAAAATTTGCGTTTTATGCAAGATAAGAAACCGGTCATTTACAACACATCTCGTTTCAGAAGCTGTTATGAAGCTTGGAGAAAGAATCTGATGGCATGTATATCTTTTGAAGCAGCAGAAGGAGAAGAAATCATAGTGAAGACGGCTGTTTCTGCTGTCAGTACAGCCGGAGCAACTTTGAATTTGCAAGAACTGAACGGAATGACTTTCGATAGTCTGCGCGAGAAAGGTGTTTCTTTGTGGGAGCAGGAACTTGCGAAATATCAGATTGAAGCAGAACCGGAATTTGTTTTGATAGTTGACTGTTTCTTAAAAAGACTTATTCTTTTTCTCCATAGCACAAATCACCGGCATCACCTAGTCCCGGTACGATGTATGAGTGTGCGTTCAATTCCGGATCTACAGCTGCACACCATACTGTTGTTTTGTCCTGAGGAAATACTTTTTGTACGTGTTCCACTGCCTGTCGGCTGGCAATAACCGATGCTATATGTATGTGTGCTGGTTCACCTTTAGTAAGCAATGCTTTGTAGGCGAGTTCCATTGAACCACCTGTAGCCAGCATCGGGTCTACCAGAATCAGCGTCTTTCCGTCCAAGCGCGGAGAGGCAATGTACTCGATATGGATATCAAAATTGTCGGTATCTATGTATTTGCGATAAGCCGAAACAAAAGCATTCTCAGCGCGGTCGAAATAGTTAATGAATCCCCGGTGCAGCGGCAGTCCGGCACGCAGGATAGTAGCAATGACAGGCTGTATGGTAGGAACGTTTTCGGTTGCCATGGCTAAAGGTGTCTGTATCTCCAGCGGTTGATAAGGAAGATCACGGCTGATTTCGTATGCCATGATTTCTCCGACACGTTCGATATTGCGGCGGAAACGCAGGCTGTCACCTTGTATATTTACATCGCGAATCTCTGCCAGATACTGGTTTAGAATACTATTATTCCGGTTCAGTTCTACAATTTTCATAGATTGTTTCTCTTTTTTTGATTGTTACATGTTTATGCCGCAAATATACGGATAATTCATGAAAGATATGGAAGAATGGATTAAATACTATACTTATTATTCTAGGTGGTAATATTCGTAGTTGCAATGTCGAAATGACAGATTTGTTACACAAGTATAAATCTTTAGTTTATTACGGATTTTTTTCTGTAATAACTTCTTTAGTTTAAAAATAAACTACTACTTTTGTATCGCCAAAGACGAGGAGGATTGAACTCACTGGTCTATTGGATGGTATAAACGGAAAACTAAACATTTGATATAATAACCAAATTAATCATTTGAACAATGGCAAATTTAGATCTTACTAAGTACGGTATCACTGGAACCGTAGAAATCGTACACAATCCTTCTTACGATGTATTGTTTGCAGAAGAAACAAAAGCTGGTTTGGAAGGCTTCGAAAAAGGTCAGGTAACTGAACTGGGTGCAGTAAACGTAATGACTGGTATCTACACTGGTCGTTCTCCTAAAGATAAATTCCTGGTAAAAGACGCTACAAGTGAAAACACTGTATGGTGGACTTCTGAAGAATATAAGAACGATAACAAACCTGTTACTACTGAAGCTTGGAAAGAACTGAAAGCTTTGGCTGCAAAAGAATTGTCAAACAAAAAATTGTATGTTGTTGATGGTTATTGCGGTGCTAACAAAGCTACTTGCTTGAAAGTTCGTTTCATCATGGAAGTTGCATGGCAGGCTCACTTTGTAACTAACATGTTCATCCGTCCTTCTAAAGAAGAACTGGAATCATTCGAACCTGACTTCATCGTTTACAACGCTTCTAAAGCAAAAGTTGAAAACTACAAAGAACTGGGTCTGAACTCAGAAACTGCAGTTGTATTCAACTTGACTACTAAAGAACAGGTTATCCTGAACACTTGGTATGGTGGTGAAATGAAGAAAGGTATGTTCTCTATGATGAACTACTTCAACCCATTGCGTGGTATCGCTTCTATGCACTGCTCTGCTAACACTAATATGGACGAAACTGAATCAGCTATCTTCTTCGGTTTGTCTGGTACAGGTAAGACTACTTTGTCTACTGACCCGAAACGTAAGTTGATCGGTGACGACGAACACGGATGGGATAACGAAGGTGTGTTCAACTACGAAGGTGGTTGCTACGCTAAAGTTATTAACTTGGATAAAGAATCAGAACCAGATATTTACAACGCTATCCGTCGTGACGCTTTGTTGGAAAACGTTACTGTTGACGCTGAAGGTAAAATCAACTTCGCTGATAAGAGCGTAACTGAAAACACTCGTGTTTCTTATCCTATCCACCACATCGAAAACATCGTTAAACCGGTGTCTAAAGGTCCTCACGCAAAACAAGTTATCTTCTTGTCTGCTGATGCATTCGGTGTATTGCCTCCAGTATCTATCCTGAACCCTGAACAGGCTCAGTACTACTTCTTGTCAGGATTTACTGCTAAGTTGGCTGGTACAGAACGTGGTATCACTGAACCGACTCCGACATTCTCTGCTTGCTTCGGTGCTGCTTTCTTGTCATTGCACCCAACTAAATATGCAGAAGAATTGGTTAAGAAGATGGAAATGACTGGTGCTAAAGCATACTTGGTTAACACTGGTTGGAATGGTACTGGTAAGCGTATCTCTATCCGCGATACTCGTGGTATTATCGATGCTATCTTGGATGGTTCTATCGAAAAAGCTCCTACTAAGACTATTCCTTACTTCGATTTCGTTGTTCCAACTGAATTGCCGGGTGTTGATCCGAAGATCTTGGATCCTCGTGACACTTACGAATGTGCTTGTCAGTGGGAAGAAAAAGCAAAAGACTTGGCTGGTCGTTTCATTAAGAACTTCTCTAAGTTCACTGGAAACGAAGCTGGTAAGGCTTTGGTTGCTGCTGGTCCGAAATTGTAATTTGAATATAAAGTTACAAAATAACCAACGTAAGAGGGTACTCGAAAGAGTATCCTCTTATTTTTTTATCTTGTGGAATGATGAAATAGAGAAGTGCTTCTGAATTTTCTAAAAGAAATATGTGTAAATAGCGGAGAAAAAATTATTTTTATGCCAGATTGAAAATAAAGTTCAATTTTTTCTGTTGATTTGTCGATATATTGTGTAAAATAACGCTGGAAAGAAAATTTCTAATTTAAATAAAACAGATTGCTTATGAGAAACTTAAAACAAACAACTTTTGCTGTGTTATTATTGCCATTGATGGCATGTGGAGGAGGAGCACAGCAACAGGCTCCGGCAGAAACTCCTGTACAGGATAGCTTGAAAAATCAGGTAGTAGAAACAATCATGACACGTCGTAGTGTTCGCCAGTATAAACCTCAGGCGGTAGAGCGGGACAAGATGCAAACGATTGTAGAATGCGGAATCAATGCTCCAAATGCAATGAATAAGCAACCTTGGGAAGTACGTGTTGTAGATAATGCTGATTATATCAATGGAGTAACAGAATTATATAAGAAAGCCAATCCGAAAGCAGCTGAAGATCCGGCATTCAAGAATATGTTCCGTAATGCTCCTACAGTGGTGTTCATCGGTCATGATACGAAATCGGAAAGTTCTCCTTTCGATTGTGGTCTGCTTGCTGAAAATATGATGATTTCAGCATGGTCTATGGGTATTGGCAGTTGCTGCTTGGGAAGTCCAGCTCGTTTTATGAAGACTCCTGAAGCTGCCGAATATTTGCAGAAATTAGGATTTAGTGAAGGATATGAATTGCTGTATTGCATAGGATTCGGTTATCCTGATGAGGCTCCAGCTGCTAAACCTCGTGAAGCTGCAAAAGTGAAATTCGTGGAATAATGAAATGATACATCGGGAAACATGTATAACTAAGAAATATGTCTGAAGTTTGGATTCTGTGAAAAGCCTATAAGTTATTCATGTTACAAATAAAAATAGCTCTGACTTCCCCTGTTTTGGAGATGGCAGAGCTATTTTTGTTTATTGTTGCAGAGATTAAATTGAGGAAACAATGTCCGTTAAACATAATGTTTATACTGCTACCTTTCTCCCAAATCATCGTAGGAGCTTTGTAGGATAGCCTTTCCACGCAAGATTCGGTTTTCATCAGGTGAAGGTATCTCCAGCATCGGGCGGTCGGCATTAATGTCTACTAATGTTACTCCTGTGCTGTCGGCAAATGCAAAACCTCCTCCAAATGTCCAATAGGCAAACGGATAAGTATATGCTGTACTCAGTATGTTTCGGCTGAAGTTAAATTCACTGTGGTCGATGCCGAGTTGAGCAAGTAAGGTCGCAGCCAGATCGCTTTGGTTCATCACTTGATTTATTACCATCGGTTGCTTAACTGCTCCTCCTAACCAGAGCATTGGAATATGATGTATCCGTGCGTCGTGTCCGTTTCCTTCGGCTGGATAATAGAATCCATGGTCGGGCAGACAAACGATAAGCAGATTGTTCCAAACAGGAGTTTTGCGTATACGCTCTACGAACTCTCCGAGGCAATGGTCGGTAAAAGCAAAAGCATTTGGTTGTTTTTCCTTCAGCCGGTGATAGGGTACTTCAAAAGGTTCGTGACTGCTCAGAGTAAGAAAAGCGGTATGCCAGGGGGAGTCTCTTCGGTCTTTCAGCATCTGATAGAGATGATCGAAGGTTATATCATCGTTGACTCCCCAAGCGTTCTGGTGCTGACTCATGGGGAAATCGGTATCAGCGGTCAGGTTCTGATATCCACTTTCCAGCAGATAGCTTTTCATATTGGTAAAATTAATATCACCGCCATATAGAAAGTCTGTATGATACCCTTCTTTTGCCAGTTTTCCGGCGATAGAAGGCAATGTACGACTCTTGGCTGGTATTTTCATTACCGATAGATCCGGAAAGCTCTGATAGCCGCTAAATGTGCAAATCGTTCCTCTGTCTGTCCGGAAGCTATTGGCATAGCATTGCGTAAACCAAATTCCTTCTTTTGACAAACGGTCTATATTAGGGCTGGCTCCTTTCACGCCTCCCAGCGATTCTACCATGGTGGCACCGAAACCTTCCATTAGGATAATCAGGATATCCGGACGTTTGGTATTTAGTAATTCTACTGTGTTTTCTCCTCCGGTAGGATAAAGATTATCGAACAGTTCCTTACGGTGTGTCTCATCGAAGTAGTTGAATTGTTCTGAGTAGTTTTTTGTTTTTCCGGCTGAAGCTATCAGGCTGAAAGCTGGATTTACGGCAGAATGGTTTAAAAACTCATCGTTGCAGAAATATACCTGACCGATGTTGGAGGTTGATTCACTCACTCCTCCACGTATGATGATAAAAAGTACTCCTCCCAGCAGAATTGTGGCAAGTGTACCAGTTATTTTTTTGTTGGCTGGAGGCAGATATCGGGGAGTAATCCGATAAAGTATCCAGGTTACAAATCCAGAAAGCAACAGGATGACAAGTATCCGTAGTATAATAAAACCGGTAGATACACTTGCCATAGCATTTTTCGGAGAGTCCAGATACAAAAAGACAGAGGCGTCAAGTTTGAAGTTCCAAAAAGGGTAGAGGCACATGTCGCCTACAAAGATCAGTGAAATCAGCAAGCAGACAATGGCGTAGTATCCTACAAGTAGTTGACGGAGAGGAAATTTCTTGAACCATATACTAATGAGTATGGTAAGCCATGGGATGGCAGTAAGATACCCTGTAGTAGCAGCATCGAGACTCATTCCGTGAAACATTACCTGCAAATAGCAGCTAAATGGAACCAGTCGTCCGGGCGCATCATTATAAAGCATGAAAAAGGGTTTTTGCAGTATGAAGAAAATAAATATAACTGCAAAGACCAATATCAGGTACGCGATTCTTTTTTTCATATATTGTTGAATTTGAACTTACAAAGATACATATTTTTATAGTGTGGAGAGATTGTCTTTCATTTATATTCACTTTACATGCAGTACGAATTGTTATTTCGTCGATTTTCAGATCCCCTTAATGTATGTTTTGGGTGATTTTCCAGTTACTTGTTTAAATACTCTGTTGAAGTTGTTGGGAGTATTGAATCCTACTTTGTAAGCAACTTCCTGTACCGTATTATCTCCATCTGTCAGGAGTTCTATAGCACGTGTAATACGCAGATGGTTTACATAGTTGCTGAAGTGTATGCCTGATGTATTAAACAGCCGGCTTAAATTACGTACTGACAAGTTATATTGTGATGCTATCTGTTCCATGTTTAAGTCTTCATGTATGTGTTCTGTTATGTAGTTCAGTATAGGATGCAGGCGTGAATCATTGGGGATAACCAGTGTCTTCAGCAGAAAGTCTGCCCCTAATGTCATTTGTGGAAGTAAATTGAAAAAACTTAACGCAAAGTTGTATAGATCAGTTTGCTTTCCGCGTGTAATGACTTTCCCTTTTGATGCGATGAACTTCAGGTTTTCGGCTATAATACCATTGGTACTATATATTGAGAAACGGTTTTTCCCATCATCAGGAGTGATGTTCAAATTAATATAAAAAATGATGAGTGAAACCTGCCGGCTGTTGCTTGATAACTTATGGCTGGCTTTTTCCGGAATCCATGCTATATGCTTTTCCGGAACAAAATAGTTTACTCCTCCGGTTTCTACATGCAATGTTCCGGAAAGTGTATAAATAATCTGGAATTTCTCATGCGCATGCTCCTGGAAATTGATTGCTTCCCAACCGGTTTTTTTGATAAGAATGTCGTCGTGCGTGGAACGGCTTATTAGCGATATATATTCTTGTTGTTCTGTATTCATCAGGAATAAACTTGGCTTATTTTGATAATATTGTTGCGTAATGTGCAAATTCGGAACAAAATTAAAGACTTACTTTTGCATAACAAAAAAGTAAGGTAAGTTTTTAGGACAAAAAGAATAGTGATTCTTTTATTGTACACCAGATATAGGAATGAGAATTTATTTGTCTGGTATTGATGTGCATAAAGACTAAACAAAATATATGATAAAAAAAGTATTATTAGTTAGTGTTGTTTTTTTAGGTTTATTGGGGCAAGGGTTAGCCCAGACTCGTTCATTGACACTCGATGAAATGTTTCAGTTGGCAGATCAGAATAATAATCGTATACGGTTGTACGATTTGGCAATATCTGAAGCTGAGCAAGGGGTAAAAGTAGCTTGCAATGATCGTTTACCTTCTATTCAGGCGCATGTTGAACTGAACTATATAGGCGACGGAGTGATGACCGATAGAAATTTCGCCCATGCAGTACATGCAGATATGCCTCATTTTGGTAATTCTTTTGTGCTGAAGGCAAGTCAGGTGATATATGCTGGAGGAGCTGTGGCAAAAGGAATCGAACGGAGTAAGTTACAAAAAAAGGAAGCAGAACTGGAATATGTAGAAAACCGCCAGGATATTCGTTTTCTTCTGGCTGGATATTATTTGGATCTTTTCCAGTTAAACAATCAGAAGCGTGTTTACGAAAGCAATATTTCTCAAACCCGCTTGCTGGTAAAGGATATGAAGGCGTCTTATCGTCAGGGAACGGCGCTGAAGAGTGATATAACCCGTTATGAGCTTCAGCTTCAGAGTCTGGAACTTTCGTTGACTTCTGTCAAAGATAAAATAGATGTGTTGAGCCATAAACTGGCTACAGCAGTCGGTTTGGAGCCTGATGTGCTAATCCTCCCCGATACAACCGAACTTCTGAAATTTAATGTTGAAAACCGTACAGAAGAAGACTGGTTGCTCGAAATACATCATACTCCGTCGGTCAGGCTGGCTGATATCAGAATAGAGCAAGAAAAGAATAAACAGGATTTGATACGTGCTGAAAGAAGGCCCAAGATAAGTCTGGTAGCAGCAAACGATTTCACTGGACCTATTTTGATAGAAGTCCCCCCGTTGAATAACAATTTTACATATTGGTACGCTGGTGTCGGCATTTCATATAATATTGATGCCTTATTTAAAAGTAAGAGAAAGCTGAAACAGGCACAGCTTGCTACCCGTAAAATGGAAGAGGCACGCAGAGTGGCAGAAGAAGAGGCTGAGAATGATATTCATGCTGCATATGTCAATCTGAATGAAGCCTATATACGCTTGCGCACACAGAAAAAAAGTGTACAACTGGCACATGAGAACTTCAATATTGTCCGTCAACGATATGTAAACGGTCTGGCACTGATAACAGATATGCTGGATGCCAGTAACACACAGCTGGATATGGAACTGCAATTGGCGAATTATCAGATAGGTATTTTATACCAGTATTATTTATTGAAAAAACTGACAGGAAATCTCTAATAAAGCTATAAACTGAATAAGACGTTATGATAAAAAATAAGAAAAGAGCTATCCCTAATTTTTTTATAGCATTGGTTCTGGCTGGAGGAATCAGCTGGATATGTGGAAAGTTTATACATCTGGGTGATGTGGAGTATACAGACAATGCTCAGGTGAAACAACATTTAAGCCCTATCAATACTCGTGTACAGGGATTCATCAAAAAAATCTATTTTGAAGAATATCAGTCCGTTAAGAAAGGAGATACACTGGTAGTGATAGAAAATACCGAATATTTGCTGAAAGTAGCACAGGCTGAGGCTGATTACCAGAATGCACTGGCAGGGAAGAGTGCTATGCATACTACCATCAATACAACTCAGAGTAATATCTATGTAACCGAAGCTGCTATCGAGGAACAGCGCGTCCGCCTTCAGAATGCAGAAACCGATTACAAACGTTATGCAGAGCTGATGAAAGAAGAAGCAGTCACTCCACAGCAGTTCGATCGTGTAAAAACCGACTATGCTGCCACGAAAGCCCGCTACGAGCAGTTGTTGCGTCAGAAAGAATCATCTGAGCTTGTCAAACAGGAACAAACCCAACGTCTGGAGCAGAACGAATCGGACATTAAGCTGGCAGAAGCTGCTTTGAATCTGGCTAAATTGAATTTGTCGTATACTGTAATCTGTGCTACAGCCGATGGAGTGACCGGACGCAAAAATATCCATGAAGGAGAATTGGTGCAATCGGGACAGACTTTGGTGACTCTTGTAGACGGAACCGAAAAATGGGTAATTGCCAATTATAAGGAAACTCAGACTACCGATATGAAACAGGGCCAACTGGTAGAAATGACAGTCGATGCTATACCTGGGGTGAAATACCAAGGACAGATTATTTCCATTTCAGATGCAACCGGCTCCTTTTATTCCCTGATTCCTCAGGACAACTCGGCAGGAAACTTTGTAAAGGTAGAACAACGTATACCGGTCCGAATTGAATTTACACATAATAACAGCAAGGAGAATCTAAGCCGTTTGCGTGCCGGTATGAACGTGGAATGTTACGTAAAACTGCAATAAAAGACAAATTATGGCAGAAGAACAACGTCCTAGAATATTATATTTCAAGGAATTTATCCCCACTTCCGTGTGCATACTTCTTTCCTTGTTCTTTGCAATGGTGTTTCAGTTCAACGGAGGAGTTTTTCTTCCTACGTCTGTACAGATGTCAAGTGCATTGGGTTGCCTGAAAGAAGATGTGATGATGGCGGGATATGCCTCATTCATCGGTATGACAGTGATTTTTCCCATTCTGTTTCGTCTGAAGTTTCGCTTTACTACCCGACAGATATTTATGATGGTATGTCCGGTACTTATCTGCTGCAACCTGGTGACGATGCACGTGCAGAATATCTTCATACTGGTCATAACGTGCTTTATTTCCGGTTTTTTCAGAATGTGGGGTACATTTGAATGTTTTTCAAATATCCGTTTGAGTGTAACCCCCTCAGGAAATTTTTCCGTATTCTATCCGGTAATCTATATCATTGTACTCGAAAGCATCCAGCTTTCCGGACTTGTAGCCATACATATCAGCGATTGGGCAAACTGGCAATACATGCACTGGCTCGTCATCGGATTGCTTGCCGTAGTATGGCTGTGCGTATTTTTTCTTACACGTCCCTTTCGGATGGCCCGCAAGATGCCTCTGTATGGCATAGACTGGACAAGTGCTCTTCTTTGGGCTGTAGTGCTTTTCTCCATTGTGTTTGTATGCATTTATGGTGAATATTACGACTGGCTTGACAGTGCTCTGATACGAGGCTGTATCGTACTGGCAGTTGTATGTACCCTTATCAATGTGAACCGAATGTTTACGACTCACCGTCCGTACATCCATCCCCACGTGTTTAAGTACCGTCATTTCCCGACTATCCTGTTCCTTTTTCTGATGCTGTGTTTGTTTCTCACTACATCATCAGTTTTACAGGAAATGTTTATGAGTGCTATTCTGAAATATGATATGCTGAATGCCGTTTCATTGAACTGGTGTGTGTTTATCGGAATACTGGCAGGTGCAGGAGTTGTATTCTACCGCCAGGTAGTGCTGCGCAAAGGCTATAAACTGCTTATTACCGTCGGCTTCATGCTGATAGTAGTTTATCAGTACTATATGTATTTCCTTATCCATCCCAACCTGAATATTGAAAGCCTTTACATCCCCAATTTTCTGAAAGGACTAGGACACGGCATACTTTATATATCGCTGACCATCTATGTAGCCAAGACTGTCCCTTTCGAACATTTCTTTCAGGGACTATGTGTATTAAGCTTTATCCGCACCAGCATTGCTACTCCTTTGGGTACAGCCATATTAAACCGCTGGCTGAAGTACATGCAGCAGGATAATATCGGTCTGATAAGCCGTAAAATGGATTTGGTAAAAGAATGGATGCCTGATGTTTCCATCCAGCAATTGTATGAAGAAGTTACCCGTCAGACGCTTCTGACCAGTCTGAAAGAACTGTTTGGTGCAGTATGTATCGTGGGAACCATATTCCTGTTGTTTTTACTTAGTCAGAAAGTTTGGCGAAAACTATTGCGATATGTCAGAAGAAATCATCCCCGATATATTCAGCTTTTGAAGCGTTCACAACCCGCACAATAAGGCAGAAAGTTATTTTCTGCCGAAATCTGCCGGTACTTCTCCCCATAAATCAGTTTCCCATTTGCGCAGTGGAGTAGTATACTGATTCTCATTCAGCCATTTCTCTGCACGTTCGATAAGCCGGAATAATTCTTCAGTTTTCGCGGTACGTTCCAGCTTTGTTTTACATTTCTTCTGTTTCACCCAGTTCAACGCATTGCGGCTGTCAGAATAAATAGGCATGTTTATCCCCTTTTGTTTCATCAGTGCCAGACCATGGACAATAGCAAGGAATTCTCCGATATTATTTGTGCCATACATAGGTCCAAAATGAAAAATTTCCTGTCCGGTAAGTAAATACACTCCCCGGTACTCCATTGGGCCTGGATTACCGCTGCATGCAGCATCTACGGCCAGACAGTTTAAATCGAAATTTTCAGGGATTTTTTTCTCTTCCGGTTCGTGTGTTGCTGTCTGACTTTTCTTCAGATACACATAAGCAGGAGTAGCGAAAGCATGTTCTGCCTCTTCACGTGTAGCGAACGATTTATAAATAGCACCTTTGTAGTTCTTAATTTGTAGCTGGCAGTCGGTCCACGATGTATATATTCCTGGTTCCGCTCCTTTCCATACTACATAAAATTTCTGCTGCTTTGCCATAATCTGTATAATAGCGATATCAATAAACCAATTCACCACAGACTATGCAGAAGTTTCACACATATGTGTAGAAGTCTGTATAATCCGTGGTGAATAAAAGATAGTGTATGATTAATGTCTTAATTACATACGTTCAGGAACCTCAATACCGAGCAGTCCCATTGCCAGTTTGACGATCTTTCCTACATTCTGGCTCAAAGCAAGACGGAATACCTTCAATGCTTCATTTTCTTCACGCAGAATGCTGAAATCGTGATAGAACTGGTTGTATTCCTTTACCAGATCGTACGCATAGTTAGCAAGAATAGACGGATTATAGTCACTTCCGGCCTGACGTACCACGTTTGTAAAGTCAGCAAGCATCTGAATCAGTCCCTCTTCTTTTGTACTCAGTTCCACACCTGTCGGGATAACCGCAGGAATAGTGATACCAGCTTCAGCAGCCTTACGCAAGATAGACTGGATACGAGCATATGTATACTGGATAAACGGACCTGTATTACCGTTGAAATCGATAGATTCTTTCGGGTTGAATGTCATATTCTTGCGAGCATCCACTTTCAGGATGAAATACTTCAGTGCACCCAAACCTACGATACGTGCGATATCATCAGCTTCTTCCTTAGTCAGGCCATCCAGCTTACCCAGTTCACTGCTGGTTTCTTTCGCTGTTTCTATCATTGCTTCCATCAGGTCGTCTGCATCTACTACCGTACCTTCACGGCTCTTCATCTTACCTTCCGGCAGTTCCACCATACCGTAAGAGAAGTGAACCAGATCCTTACCCCATTCAAATCCCAGCTTATCGAGCAGAATAGAAAGCACCTGGAAGTGATAATTCTGTTCGTTTCCTACTACATAAATCATTTTATTGATCGGGAAATCCTGGAAGCGAAGCTTAGCAGTACCAATATCCTGAGTCATATAGACAGAAGTACCGTCGGCACGCAGCAACAGCTTGTGGTCAAGACCTTCTGCAGTCAGATCAGCCCATACAGAACCATCTTCTTTGCGGTAGAAGAAACCTTTTTCCAGTCCTTCCAGCACTTTTTCCTTACCTTCCAGATATGTTTCAGATTCGTAGTATATCTTATCGAAGCTGACACCCATCATCTTGTATGTTTCGTCGAATCCGGCATATACCCAGTCATTCATTTTCTTCCACAAAGCGCGGATTTCAGGATCATTTGCCTCCCATTTACGCAACATTTCACGAGCTTCCTGCATCAGTGGTGATTGAGCTTCTGCTTCTTCCTTGCTCAAACCTTTTTCCATTAACTCAGCTACTTCAGCCTTGTAGTGCTTGTCGAAAGCCACATAATAATCACCAATCAAGTGGTCACCCTTCTTGCCTGATGATTCAGGAGTTTCTCCGTTACCATATTTCAGCCATGCAAGCATTGACTTACAGATATGGATACCACGGTCGTTTACGATATTTGTCTTTACGACCTTGTTTCCGTTGGCAGCCATTACATTGGCAAGTGCGTTACCCAACAAGTTATTGCGGACATGTCCCAGATGCAGCGGCTTGTTTGTATTCGGTGATGAATATTCTATCATTACCAGCGGAGCATCTTCCGTAGCTTTCTGGATACCCCATTGAGCATCAGCGTGAATGCGGTTCAGCAGTTCAACCCATACATCCGATGCGATAGTCAGGTTCAGGAATCCTTTGATTACATTATAATTTGCGATAGCCGGTTCGTTCTTTTTCAGATATTCACCGATCTCCTGTGCTGTTTGCTCCGGTCCCTTTTTCGACATTTTCAGAAAAGGGAAAACCACAAGCGTAAGATGACCTTCAAACTCCTTCTTGGTTTTCTGTAATTGTACCATTTTGGCAGGCACTTCTGCACCGTACAATTCTTTTACCCCGTTGGTGACGGAGGCAGTCAGTTTATCTTCTATTTTCATGTGTATATATGGTTTTGTATTTCCCGACATTTATCAGTTTGCGCAAAGATAGTGATTTATTCATCATTCGGAAAGCATCATCGTGTACAAAAACTAAAAAAGGAACGTCATCTTCTCCCTAGGGAATAGGAGAGTGACGTTCCTTACATGTTATGAAGAATTAAAGAGTTCTGTTATTCAGCTATACAGATACTTACACGGTTTTCTTCCGGTGTGCTAAATGGCTGTACGGTATCACCTTTGTAATCTACAGTGATACGCTGGCTGTCGATACCCATTTCTTTCAGTTGGGTAGCTACATTTTCAGCACGTTTCTTAGAAAGGCGCATGTTGATATCTGCATTACCAGTCTGCTTGTCTGCATATCCACAGATAGTAACTTTACATTCAGCATGGTTCTTCATAAATTCTGCCAGCTTTTCAATCTTCTGTTTTTCTCCGCTGCGGATAGCAG
This sequence comes from Phocaeicola coprocola DSM 17136, assembly GCF_000154845.1. Lineage (GTDB taxonomy): Bacteria > Bacteroidota > Bacteroidia > Bacteroidales > Bacteroidaceae > Phocaeicola > Phocaeicola coprocola. Next base: position 41,019 of record NZ_DS981460.1, read on the forward strand.
AAGAATTAAGTGCGAAGAAGACATTTTCTGTCATAGTTACCTTTTCCTGTTTTACCGGAGCAGGCTGCTGTACCGGTTTCGGTTCTTCTTTTACAACGGGAGCCGGTTGCGGAGTCGGTTCATAATAAACAGGTTCTGTCTTGCGTGAAGTCTTTCCGAATTTGATAGTGAATCCGGCAAGCGCATTAAACTGCCAGTCTGCATTGCCAGCCTTCTTTGAATTGAATTTATCCGACAAAACATTGGCATTTACTTCGATATTGAAGAACAGATTAGAAGTCAGTCGCAGATTTGTACCCAATCCGAATCTACCTACCGGGCTGATCTTATTATCTGTCCATAAGTAGCGCAGATCATAGCCTTTGTTAGCCAATGCTACAGCTTCATCATTGTTGAAGCCACCATTCAGGCCCACACCAGCAAACAAGTATGCATTGAAGAAACGGTCTGGATTATAACGGCAGAACAAGTTGCCCAAATCCAGTGTAGCATCTACATTACCCTGCAAGTAGTTATACTTGTAAAGTTGTCCGTCGGCAGCCCATCCTCCTTTAGCCTGCCAGCCGCTTATTCCGGCACGCAGTCCCCAGAGCGGTGTAAACTGATAGCCGCCGTAGATAGCAGCTGCTGGAGAAATCAAGTCTCCGAATTTCGCTTCACCACGTGTGTGTGCTGCACCGGCTTGTACTTGCATGAACCAATGAGGAACAAACTCTGTTTTTCCTTCTTCCTTGATTTGCGGGGAAGATGTTTGTGCAAAAGCTGTCGCTCCACATAGTAGTGCGAGAGCCATTAGTGTCTGTCTCTGTTTCATAATCGTTTATTTTAAAATGGTTTGTTACAGACTGAGGCTATTTAATTAGATAGCACATATATTTGAAAAAAAGGGACTGCCCTTTGGCAGGACAATCCCTTTTTGAGAGTTATTTAACTGAGTTTGTTATTACATATCAGTTTCAGTAACTTTTACAGCACCATTTTCAGTCATTACTGCAATACCTTTTACAACTACTTGTACTTGATAGAATGTATTAATTTCTTTCATCAAAGCAGTACCTTTATTTTCCCATTTGATGTTGTAAGTAGTTGTACCGTCTTTGGTTTCTTTGTACAATGACAATTTCTGTTTATTTCCATAGTCATCTGCTTCATTATTGAGACCATATTGTGCCCAATTGAAGTTGCCTTCAGAATATGTAACAGTTACATCATCATTAGTTAAACCATAAGTCTTAGTTGCATATTCAGTAACTTTTCCATCGCTACCAACGATAGTGTTGTTACCTTCTTTTACTGTATAAGATACAGCTTTGCTGTCTTTTCTTCCAGGGAATGGAGCTGACAAGTTTATAGCTGCAGGAGTCATTGTAAATGGATTAACGAAGCGAATAGTGTATGACTTCAAGCAGTATGATTCACCATTAGCTAATTTTTCAACGATTGAAACAGGTACATTCAATTCGTTTCCGTTAATTTCACTATTAAGTGTGAGTACTTGATTGCTCAAAGTTGTTCCTTCAAGATTGAGTCTTTCGCTATATACAATATCATCATTCAGAACTAATACTGGAGCTTCGTGATTACCCTGTGGCTTATATTCTTTCAAGTTTACAAAGTGTTCAGAGATTTCAACTTTTTGAGTCCATACACCATCAACCATTTGGCCTTTGATGATAGCAACATCTCCATTTACAAATTGTTCATTGAACTCAGGATACCATTCTCCGTGTTTATGTGATATTACATATGGGAATTCAATTACGATAGGAGCATATCCAAATTTATCTGTCGGAGTGTATGTAATCTTAACAGATCCCTTTGTATTACTTGCGATTTCTTTTGGATCGAAACTCATTTCAACCATATTTGTTTGAGTTCCAACTTCGTCATCTGCCTTGTTTTCCAAGATAACGCCATTGCCATCTTCAATAGTATATTTCTTGTATTGGTTGATAAATTCATCACGTGTAATCTTCAATGCATCGTATACTTGACGCATGTCTTCCCATGTGAATTTATTTACAATTTCACCATCCTTAATATTACTATATTCCATGTTTACAGGATCTACAGTAACTACATAAGCAGGCTTTTCTGTTTCGATTTCTTTTACAACGGCAACTTTTATTACACCTGTTGCAACAATTTTATTGTTAACAACAGCTACAATTTCTACTATAGGAGTGGTACCGATAGCACCTGTTCCATTAGGCCATTTTTCTGTATTAACTTTCAAAATACTTCCTTCCAAAGTCACAAAATCTTGTTGATTAGTTTCGTTATCACCAAGTTTGTATTCAGCCGGTAAGCTAAATTGATAAGTTAATTCTCCTTCTGCTACCATATCATCTACCATAGTAGGGATATTAGTTGGTCCTTGAACTTCTTTAGCCCAAGTTTTAATCAATGTATTCAGGTCTATTGATTCTGTGTAAATGAATTGTGCATCAGCTTCTCTATCTTTATAAGAATCGAGCTCCTGTTCACCTGCTCTTGGTAATTCAAATACTTCATTTTGAACTAAATCATAACCAGTAATGATAGAGAATTCTTTCAAATCCTTACTTGAAACTTTAATATAGTCAGAAGTCATCACTTCTGCAGTTTCTTTATTAGTTCCTTGTAAGGCAGCAATTGCATGTTCTTTAAATAAAGCCTCGTTTGCTAAATCATCTAATGATTTATTAGATTTTAATGATACAATGAATTCATCATTATCTCTTTCTGTTGATACAATAGAAAGCAATTCATTTTCATCACCAGCTGCGCGAGTAACAGTTCTATCAATCATTGTCCAATCCCACTCTTTGGTATTTGCATTTGCAGGATTTAAACGATAATGAGCTTTTGCATTTGTACTTGATGCAACTACAAGTTTTGCGTTAGCATTTCCTACTTCTGCCTTGGTTTCATATCCCATGATATTGTAGAAGAATACAAGAGGATAATTTGTTTCTTTGTCCAATACATAAGGAATAACAGCTAATGATTTCAAATTAGAAGTAATAGGAATATTGATAACCTGACCTTCTTCCATATCTACCGCATTAGAAATCTGTAAGCAACCATTTACAGGGTCATAAACTACACGTACAGATTCTTCTGCTGAAGGAGTCCATTTCTGATCTGTTGCTTCATCTACAACTGTACCTTCTTCATTGTAGTACTGTTTGTGCCAGTAACCATCTTTAGCTGGAACATACCAGCATCCGTCTTTACCGTCTTCACCTGGTTTTCCCGGTTCACCTGCTTCTCCTTTTTCTCCCTGAGCTTTGTACGGATTACCATTTTCATCAGTTTGTCTGATTCCATCGATGCACCAGTAACCTTCTTTGTCGATTGTTACTACTGAACCCGGTTTGCCGTCTGCACCATTAGCGCCATTCTTTACTTCAAATGTCTTACCGTCACTTAAAGTAACTTTAACGCCATTTTCTGTGCTTTCAACATTTGTGATGACAGCACCAGCTTCGATGGCTTTCTGCAGTTCTGCTACTGTTTTTTCCAATGCATCAACTCTTTCATTCAAGCTGTTGATGTCATCATCGTAATCAGAGCAAGATACCATACCCCCTGCGAGGAATAAACTTCCTACCAGAAGAGCTCCATAGAATTTTTTCTTCATACTTTTAATTAATCCTTAAATCCGCAACTCCATTCCCGAAGTGCTACCTACATAAAGAGAAATGGACTTTTGATTCGTAAGATAACCATTAAGTCCTCGCGTCCGTTTCAATGCGCATACCATCCCCTTACCCCATAAAGCGACTTGAGGCAATACGCAATCAGTGGCCATCAAGTGATGTAAATCATCCGGAAGAAGTTTTGAAGGCTTCTGCATATGCATGGTTGTCGGTGTAGATATTCAGCACACATTGCCTTGCGGTCTTAATCCACTTGGCAGGTACTGAAATGAATTTGAAGACAAACGTCTTGATACGGCTGGTTTCCTTGAGCCCGAACTTCTTCACTTCAATCCTTTGCATGATGGCCTTGTAGAAATTGCGTATCAGTGCCGTCAGGAGCAGGAACACGGTATTTTCCGCCATGAAGGATTTAGGCAGTCTGTCCCATCCAAACCCATTGTTCATGTCATCAAAGACGCGTTCCTTGCCACCGCGCATGTTATAGAACTCCACGATGTCCCTCATGGATGATTCGTAATCGTTGGTCAGGATGCAGCGGTATGTATATTCCCCCTCCCACAGGTCCGGTCCACTGCCCATGCGTCTCTGTCTCTGGATTACCAGGCGATACGGTTTGCCCTTCCACTTCTCAACGAGAATGGAGTTCAACTCAAACACGATGCCGTTTATCTCTTCCTTCTTCCACCCTCTGAGCGCGAAGATGTCATCATAGAGCGAGCAGCAGCGGTTGGCGCGTATGTAGAATGTCCTGCAATGCTTCCTGACCTCATCCACAATGTCTTCAGAGCATGAGCCGCAGTCGGCCCTGAAGCGTTTGACT
>NZ_DS981460.1:45585-137864 GCF_000154845.1 Phocaeicola coprocola DSM 17136
TCCTGATGAACCATAGACTGACATCTCAACGCCAACTGTCGAGTCAATGGTTAGAGGAGAGAAGGGAGGTAAATTGCTCCATGATTGGAAATATGCCTCCAAAAGGAGTGAGTCTTTCGGATTTTATTGCTACCTTTGCCATGCCTGTTGCGGTTTTCTTTGTCTTTGGATTCGCAACACTAAGGTAAGTGAAAACGCTGACATGGCAAAAACCTGGGCAACAAAATGTTGCTCAGGAACTTATAAAAATAATTATCAATTATGTTGCGGAATTAAGGTTAATTAATGAATGATAATTGATAATGTTCTTTACTTTTATTTATCGCTTTTTATTTGATTGTGCAAATCTAGGCCTAAATACTACGTGTCTGCTTGTCTATTTGTATATAATTGTGTATTTTTCGACAAAAGTGTAAAATATTAGTCTTTTTCACTTTTGGCACGATGTTCTTTCTTCCAAACGGAAGGAGGAATCCCTTCTTTCTGTTTGAACTGCTTGCTGAAATGTGCCTGGTCTGCAAAACCTACCATTTCAGCAAGGTCGCTCAAGTTTATTTCAGGAGATGATATGATCTTTTGCTTTGCTTCTTCAATGCGGAGGTCGTTTAGCCATCCGTTGAAGTTGCTCTGGTATGTTTCGTTTATGTAATTTGACAAATATGTACGGTTTATGCCGATTTCACGGCTTAAATCTTGTATGGTGACGCCCAATTGCAGATACCCTTTATGCTGTACCCATATTGTAATTTTTTCTTTAATAATGTCATTTCCCTGTCCATGGCGTTTTTCCTCGGGCTTAGGTGTTTCAGGCTTGCTGTTCGTTTCTTCCGGAGCTATTGTAACTTCTTGACTTACTGTTTCAACTGGAGCTATAATGCTATAGTTGTGATACTGTATGCCGAGCGAAATGAAAAATACCGTATAGCATAATGTAAATATTTGTAAGTAGATTTCGTTTGGATAAACTTCTGCTACTATGCCCATTACACCTATGATAAATCCTGCTATCCATATACGGAAAGGGTATTTCTTAAAGTTACTTGACTCTGTGCTTTTCTTCTTTAGCCAGATTTTCGATATGTGTATAAATATTATTGTGTAAAAGGCAAATTGTATGACATAACATGACACCAGCAGATAATAAAACCATTCTCCAGACATCCCCTTTGCAACAAATAGGTAGATGATGTTTGCTGTGCATAATACTGTCGTGTAAAATACCTGATACTTAAGGAAATTCTTTAGTTTGTTTTTATCGTACAAAGGGTATACAAATACCCAGAAAACCAATAGGGTTTCTACTGGAAGTATTATCTGTATAAAGCTTCTTTTATCATATGTATCTATAACATTTCCAAAGTAGGCAAACAATAGTGCTGATATACCTAGAATTAAAGATGCTATTTTTACTACCGTGTACCCTTTTTGATAATTCTTTTTATTGTTGCTTTTGGGTATTGCTGAGTAGTGTAAGAATATAGCTGTCAGTATACAGCATATTCCTGATGTGATTTCAAGTATTAAAATGTTGTTCCCCATAACTTTTATATATAGATATAATCTATTATCTCTAACGGGGGCTAATTTATGAAATATGTATGATTGACAAAAATTTTTATTTGTCAAAATGTAATATTTGTTTGATTTTTGGCTTTGATTTTATGATTAGACAAAAATATTTAGGTAGATATTTCATTTATATACTAATATTGACAAATAATTCTCGGAAAACATCTCGTTTGCTATGTCTTGCAGTTGTTGTGCAGTCAATGCTTCTATGCGATGAAAGACTTCTTCTTTTTCTTCGTAACGCTTATAGTGTAGGAAGCATTTTGCCATATCGAGTGCATTGTTTTCAAAGTTGTCACTTGCTACTCCGATTTGTCCGATGATTTGTTTTTTTGCAGCGTGTAGTTGTGTGGTTGTAAGCGGACGGTCGCATAACTTTTTAAGTTCTTTATGTACGAGTTCGGTACAGTAATCGGCATCCTCCTGATCACAACCAAAGTAAATGCAGAATGTTCCGGTGTCAGTGTAAGCTGTCAGGTTCGATTCTACATTGTATACAAGCCCGCGCTTTTCACGCAGTGAAACGTTCAGTCGGCTGTTCATTCCGGGACCTCCTAGGATATTGTTAAGTAGATAGAGGCCTGTTCGTCGTTCATCGTAGGCATTGTATCCGCGTCCACCAATCATTACGTGTGCCTGATGGGTGTCTTTGTGTAGGGTGAGTTGCTTGGGCAGGTAGGCATGTGGCGCCTGACGTTGGTAATTGTCTACGTTTGAAAAAGAAATGTCTGCCGTAGCTTTTTCTATGGTGCGAACTACCCGTTTGAAATCGATATCCCCCTGAACAAAGAATACCATGTTGGCAGGCTTGTAATATCTTCCAGTAAAGTAAAGTGCATCCTGACTTCCGAACTGGCGGAGCTGTTCCGGCTTGCCTAGTATGTTTCGTCCCAACGGATGGTTGGGAAATATCAGTTCTTCAAAATCATCGAATATCAGTTCTGCGGGACTGTCTTCGTAACTTTGTATTTCATCGATAATGACTTCTACCTCCTTGGCTATTTCCTGCTCGGGAAAGATACTGTTGAAAACAATGTCTGTCAGCAATTCCACGGCGCGGGAAAAATGTTCTTTCAGGAAGGCACTGTATATAACTGTTTCCTCCTTATTAGTATAAGCATTCAAATCGCCTCCTACATTTTCCATGCGATTCAGGATATGCCATGCACGGCGTTTGCGGGTTCCTTTAAATATAAGGTGTTCTACAAAATGAGCCATCCCTTGTTCGTTGGTAAATTCATCACGCGTTCCGGCATCGACGGCAAATCCGCAATATGTTACATTGGTAGGGCTGGGAGCGTGGATAATACGCAGTCCGTTTGGCAAAATAAAAGTATTGTATGGCATGAGTTTTCTTCTTTGCATGGATTTTCGTTGCAAAAATACAATAATACTTATTGTCGTAACTGAAAAAATACAGATATTTGCAGGTATATTGATTTTCTTCGCTACAGACTGCACTGGCTGTTCCTGGCCGTTTGCGGTATTATATAAATTAAGGTATTATGAATAAAATTGCAATATTCTGTTCGGCTTCCGATCACATCGATCCGATTTATGCCGAAAAAGCTTCCGAACTGGGTGCATGGATTGGTAAAACCGGAAAGTGGCTCATTTATGGAGGTTCGAATACAGGACTTATGGAGGCTGTTGCCCGCTCTGCAAAAGAAAATGGAGCTATGATAATGGGAGTTGTTCCTACCAAGTTGGAAGAAAGGGGAGCTGTCAGCGATTTGCTTGATGTGACGTTTCGTGCTGTCAATCTGAGTGACCGTAAGGATATCATGCTGCAAGAAGCAGATGTGGCTGTTGCGTTGCCTGGTGGAGTGGGAACGCTCGATGAAATATTTCATGTCATGGCTGCCGCCACAATAGGTTATCACGAAAAGAAAGTGATATTTTATAATGTTAATGGTTTCTGGAACGGGATTCTTGAATTTCTTGCCGGACTGGAAACACAACACTTCGCTCATCGCCCGCTGAAAAATTATTTCACTGTGGCCAACACTTTCGATGAGCTGAAACAATTACTCGAATATTAATTTACTAAACTCATCATAATATGATTTCATCTATTCACGAACTGTTGCAGCGTGAAGCACAGGCTGTATTGAATATTCCCGTAACAGATGCATACGAGAAGGCCGTTGAGCTGATTGTAGAACAAGTACACCGCAAAAAAGGAAAGCTGGTAACCAGTGGAATGGGAAAGGCCGGACAGATTGCCATGAACATTGCTACTACTTTTTGTTCTACGGGTATTCCTGCTGTTTTTCTTCACCCCAGTGAAGCTCAACATGGCGATTTGGGAATTTTGCAGGAAAATGACTTGCTGCTTCTTATATCCAATTCGGGTAAAACGCGTGAAATCGTGGAACTGACCGATTTGGCTGATCGTTTGAATCCGTCGTTGAAGAAGATTGTCATTACCGGAAATCCGGAAAGTCCGCTTGCTGAAGCTGCGGATATCTGTCTTGCCACTGGACATCCGGACGAGGTTTGTCCGTTGGGTATGACTCCTACTACTTCTACTACCATCATGACTGTTATTGGAGATATACTGGTGGTAGAAACTATGAAGCAGACAGGATTTACTATTGAAGAATATAGCAAGCGCCATCATGGAGGTTATCTGGGCGAGCGTTCCCGTGCGTTGAGTAAATAAACAGATTTTTGCTTATGAGAAAGGTTATCGGTATAGGGGAAACGATTCTTGATATTCTGTTCCGCGACGGACAGCCACAGGCGGCTGTCCCGGGCGGCTCTGTTTATAACGCTGTAATTTCACTGGGAAGAATGGGGCAGAATGTTACCTTTATCAGTGAAACGGGAAACGACCGTGTGGGAGAGATGATTCTGGCAAACATGCGTGAAAACGGAGTTGATACGGCAAATGTGAATGTCTTTCCGGAGGGAAAGTCGCCGGTGTCGCTGGCTTTTCTGAACGAACGGAATGATGCCGAGTATATTTTCTATAAAGATTATCCTCGCCAGAGGCTGGAAGTAAATATGCCTGAAATATCGAGTGATGATATTATCATGATCGGTTCTTATTTTGCTATTACTCCTGTGTTGCGTGATAAAGTAAAAGAGTTGCTTGACCGTGCTCGTGATGCAGGCGCAATCATATATTATGACGTCAACTTCCGCAGTACGCATGCTAATGAGGCTATTAAGTTGATGCCTACTATTATAGAGAACTTTGAGTATGCCGATATCTTAAGGGGTTCGACAGAAGATTTTCAGAATATGTTCCGTCAGCCGGATGCTGACAAGGTGTACAGCAATCATGTAGGATTCTACTGTCCGAACTTTATCTGTACCGATGCTGATGGTGATGTCCGTTTGCGTACGAAACATGTATGTAAGGACTATCCGGTGACTCCGCTGAAAGCGGTAAGTACCATTGGGGCTGGCGATAATTTTAATGCAGGTGTGGTATACGGGTTGCTGAAATATCGTGTCCGTCGGGCTGATCTTGCCGAACTGACGGAAGCGGATTGGGATGCAATCATCCGCTGCGGAATGGATTTCAGTGCAGACGTGTGTAAGAGTGTAAGTAATTCTGTATCAAAGGAATTTGCGGAGTCTTACCGCTAATGCTGAAGTCTCTCAAAAACTTCATGTAAAGTACTTGATTTTTTGTACAAATTTTAAAAATATGTCGAGAAGTTTTTCCTGATTTCTCGGCATATTTTTCGTGTGCCTTCACGTACTTGACAAAACATGCTTCCAGGAAGATATGTTTTGTCAGGTACATGAAGGGTTAAACACTAGAATTTTTCTTCATTTTCGGCTATCAGTTTCTTTATGCCTTGTTGGAAAGCGATAAATCCTCCACCTAATACACGGCCTTTATCATAGAAAACAGCCGACTGTCCTGGAGTGATGGCTGAAGCTTCAGCTTTGAATTTTACAAGGAGGTGTCCTTCATCCAGTAAGATAACCTGACAAGGAATAGGGCGACTGCGGTAGCGGATTCGTACGGACAGGTCGGGGCATTCCAGCAATTCCTGTAAATCTATTACATTTATATCTTCTACAAGCATATACTCGGCTTTCAGCTGTTCGGCATCTCCCAGCATGACTGTGTTTTTGGCAGGGTTGATTTTCAGAACATACGCCGGACGTCCGAGTGCGATTTCCAGTCCTTTGCGCTGTCCGATAGTATAATAGGCGAAACCTTTGTGCTGACCTAACTTCAGTCCTTTGCTGTCGACAAACCATCCTGTTCCGATTCGTTCGTCGATATCCGGACAGTGTTCTCTCAAAAAGTCCCGGTAATCTTTATCGATGAAACAGACTTCCATGCTTTCTCCTCCTTTGGCTTTGGCTTCAAAGCCTTTTTCTGCGAGGTAAGCCCTTACCTCGGTTTTGGTCATTCCTCCTAATGGGAACACCATACGTTTCAATATCTCTTGTGGGAGTTTCCATAGAAAATATGACTGGTCTTTTGTCGGATCATCACCGGTTACTATATATCGGTGCTCCTTTCTGTCTTCCAGTCGGCAGTAATGTCCTGTGGCAATCTGTGCACAGCCGGTACGGTCGGCCCATTCGCATAAGATGCGTTCCTTAAACAGCGGGTTACACATGACGCAAGGATTGGGAGTGCGTCCTTTCATGTATTCGTCGATAAAATATTGTACGATGACATTGCGGAATTCCTCGCGGACATCGGCAACATGATGTTCTATACCCAGACGTTCGGCTAGAGCCTTTGCTTCTAATATTTCGTCGGGTTGCTCTTGTTCCGGAGTTGAAAAGTGGGAAGGTATATCCCAGGTTCTCATAGTCACACCTACAACTTCATAACCTTGTTCTTGTAGCATAATGCAGGTAGCGGAACTGTCAATTCCTCCACTCATTCCTACTAGTATTCGTTTCTCTTTTTCCATGTTGTAAAATCTGCCGTTTGTATAAGACAAAATATTAACTTCTTTTTTATAGAAAAAGTTCAGGCTGACGTGGTGTGCTGAATTTTTCGTGTAAAATAGCTGTAAAGGGAGTGTTATAGATACGGGCTCCGTTAGGACATTCTTTTACACAGGCACAACAGCGTATACAGCGGTTTACATCTGTTTCGATATGGCTGCCGTCGTCGCTGATACGAATGGCATGGGTAGGACATACCTCTATACATTCTCCACAAACAAAGCAATCTTCATTGCAGACTGGAGCTGATGGCTTGGAAGCCTGTATCAGTTTATAAGGAGAAGTACCTTTTATAAAAAAAGATCCAATCAGCATTGACAATTTATCACCCATAGCTTTTAACCGGCATCCTGCTTGCAGGGAAGGAGTCAGTGTGCTTAATGCTTCTGAATTCTGCATTGCTTTTTCCAGTTTTTTTAAACTGTCGGCTCCGAATGTGCGGGCTGTTTGTAAATCGGTCGCATCGGGGCGTCCGGCTGCAACAGGCATTTCGGCTGTGCTGTAACTGTGTTCTCCGATAAATGCTCCTGCCGAGAGAGGAGTGAATCCCAATGATGCTACTGTGTCACGCAGTTCCAACAGGGCATCTTCATAGTCGCGGTTACCATATACCACTACGACGATTGCCGGGGAGTTGTTACCTTTCAGGCGCTTGATGCGTTGTAAGGCAACCGGAGCAACACGTCCGCCATATACAGGTGCAGCAATGACTGTAAGTGAATCGTTTATTTCGATAGGTGAGTCACTTTCATCGAGTGTCAGGTCGGTTTCAATTCTTCTTCCCATACCAATTCCTTCGCCAATAGCACGTGCTATTTTAGCAGAAGTATGAGTCGGAGAGAAAAATACCAGATGATTGGTGCTAAGTTCGTTCATAGGCTTTAAAGTAAAAAAGTTAGTTGTAGTTCTTGCAAAGATAAAGTTTTTTATATCGTTCTTCACACGATTTATTTGTACTTTTGCATCATTATGGAAGAACAATTCGACATACGTGATTATAAACCTACAGGAAAGGAACGGGATTTCGAGAATGCCCTCCGACCACTACAGTTTGGTGACTTCAGTGGTCAGGATAAGGTAGTCGACAATCTGCGTATCTTTGTCAAGGCAGCCAGGCTTCGTGCTGAAGCGCTTGACCATGTGTTGCTTCATGGTCCTCCCGGATTGGGAAAAACAACATTGAGCAATATTATTGCCAATGAACTGGGGGTTGGATTTAAAGTAACTTCCGGTCCTGTACTTGATAAGCCGGGTGATCTTGCCGGTGTCCTGACAAGTCTTGAACCGAATGATGTATTGTTCATTGATGAAATACATCGTTTGAGCCCGGTGGTGGAGGAGTATTTATATTCGGCAATGGAAGATTACCGGATTGATATCATGATAGACAAAGGTCCGTCGGCACGTAGCATTCAGCTGGACTTGAATCCGTTTACGCTGGTGGGAGCTACTACCCGCAGTGGATTGCTTACCGCTCCGCTCCGTGCTCGTTTCGGAATTAATCTCCATTTGGAATATTACGATGATGCGGTATTGTCGCGTATTATTTTGCGCTCGGCCAGTATCTTGGGTATTCCATGTGATGTAGATGCTGCAGGCGAGATTGCTTCGCGCAGTCGTGGTACTCCCCGTATTGCCAATGCCTTGTTACGTCGTGTACGTGATTTTGCTCAGGTGAAAGGTTCCGGAAGGATTGATGTGGAAATAGCTCGATATGCACTGGAAGCGCTGAATATTGACCGTTACGGACTGGATGAGATAGACAATAAGATACTTTGTACCATTATTGATAAGTTCAAGGGAGGTCCGGTAGGACTGACAACGATTGCTACGGCACTTGGGGAGGATCCCGGAACGTTGGAAGAAGTGTACGAGCCATTCTTGATAAAGGAAGGTTTTCTGAAGCGGACTCCACGCGGACGAGAAGTTACGGAGCTGGCTTATAAGCATCTGGGACGGAGTATATATAATAATGTAAAAACACTTTTTGATGATTAATTATGGTGTGTGCCATAACAGCGGCACACACTTTTATTTTTTATAGACTATGGCTGGACTGAAATCGTTAGCAAAAGATACGGCTATTTATGGATTGAGCAGCATTGTAGGACGTTTTCTTAACTATCTGCTTGTGCCGCTTTATACCGCAGTAATACCAGCATCGACAGGTGGTTACGGTGTGGTGTCGAATGTGTATGCATATACGGCACTTATCTTGGTCTTTCTGACATTTGGTATGGAAACAGGATTCTTCCGTTTTGCCAATAAGTCGGGTGAACATCCGGAAAAGGTATATGCCAATACGTTGATTTTTGTAGGTGGGCTTTCGCTGATTTTTGTTATACTGTGTATGCTGTTCCTGCATCCCATTTCCTCATTGCTGGAGTATCCCGATCATCCCGATTATATTGCGATGATGGTACTTGTGGTTGCCCTGGATTCATTTCAGTGTATTCCGTTTGCTTATCTGCGATACAAAAAACGTCCGATAAAGTTCGCATCTATCAAGCTGTTCAATATTGTTGGTAATATTCTCCTGAATCTTTTCTTCCTCTTGTTGTGTCCGTGGCTGGATGTTCATGCCCATCAGCTGGTTTCATGGTTTTACCGTCCGGAATATCTGGTAGGATATATCTTTGTGTCGAATCTGATCATGTCGCTGGTACAGATGTTTTTCTTCATTCCGGAACTGAGAGGTTTTTCTTATCGTGTGGATAAAGTTCTGCTGAAACAGATGATTTCTTATTCATTCCCGATTTTGGTTTTCGGAGTGGTGGGCATATTGAACCAGACGATTGACAAAATGATTTATCCATTCTTGTTCGATGACCGTCAGGAAGGGTTGGTGCAGCTTGGAATATATAGTGCTACCAGTAAAGTGGCTATGATAATGGCTATGTTTACCCAGGCTTTCCGTTATGCTTACGAACCCTTTGTCTTTGGTAAAAACAAGGAAGGAGATAACCGTAAGATGTATTCGGCAGCAATGAAGTATTTCTTTATCTTCTCCTTACTGGCTTTTCTTGCTGTGATGTTTTATATGGATATACTTCGTTATATGGTAGCGCGTGATTATTGGGAAGGACTGAGTGTAGTAGCTATCGTAATGGGGGCAGAAATATTTAAGGGTATTTATTTTAACTTGTCTTTCTGGTATAAACTGACGGATGAAACACAATGGGGAGCATATTTTTCAATCATCGGATGTGCGGTAATTCTGGCATTGAATATATGGTTGGTTCCGACTTATGGATATGTCGCTTCTGCATGGGCATCAGTGGCCGGTTATGGAGTAATAACCTTGTTGTCTTATATTATCGGACAGAAAAAATATCCGGTCAGCTATCCTTTAAAGGATATGGCTGTTTATCTGATACTGGCTGCTGTTTTATTTGTTCTTTCGCAGGAGGTTATAATATCTAATGTTGGATTAAGATTAGTGTTCCGTACCTTATTATTGTTGATGTTTATCGCCTATATATTAAAAAAAGATTTACCTTTGAAAACAATCCCTTTTGTGAACCGTTTTGTTAAATAAAACACAGTTTTAGGTTATGGAAAGAGATAAAAAATTTATTATCAGGAAGTTTTTTAATGAATATCTGGACTTGAACCGTAGCAAGGAAGATGAACAGGTGACTGTTGATTCCATCCGGAATGGGGTGGAGTTTAAAGGTACAAACTTGTGGGTACTTATTTTTGCTACTTTTATTGCTTCACTTGGGTTGAATGTGAATTCTACGGCGGTAATTATCGGTGCAATGTTGATATCTCCGCTGATGGGACCGATTATGGGAGTAGGACTTGCTGTCGGGTTGAATGACTTTGAGCTGATGAAACGTTCATTGAAAAGTTATCTGGTGGCAACTTTGTTTAGTGTAACTACCGCAACGATTTATTTTTCATTTACTCCGCTTGATGAAGTTCAGTCGGAGCTGCTTGCGCGTACATCACCTACTATCTATGATGTGTTTATTGCTTTGGTAGGTGGTCTGGCTGGTATTGTAGCATTGGCTACAAAAGAAAAAGGAAACGTGATTCCGGGAGTTGCCATTGCTACGGCGTTGATGCCTCCGCTTTGTACTGCCGGATTTGGACTGGCAACAGGCAACCTGCTTTATTTCTTGGGAGCTTTTTACCTTTATTTTATTAATTCTGTTTTTATCAGTCTGGCTACTTATATAGGAGTGCGGGTAATGCATTTCCAGCGTAAGCAGTTTGTTGATAAGGTAAGAGAAAAGTTGGTCCGGAAATATATCATCGGTATTGCAATTGCTACCATGTGTCCGGCCGTTTATCTGACATATAACATTGTACGTGAAACGATTTATCATTCTTCTGCTAACAACTTTATTACTTCTGAACTCCAATTCCCGGATTCCCAGATTCTGAATCGTGAAATCTCATTTGACAAACGGGAGATTAAAGTGGTATTTATCGGAAAGGAAGTTTCAGAGGAACAAATACAGAATGCGCGGAATAAACTTGCTGATTATAAGCTGGATCAGACAAAATTGGTCGTTTTTCAGGGAGTTAATGGAGCCGGTGCGATGGATATAGGAAATATCAAGTCGATGGTAATGGAGGATTTTTATAAGAATAGTGAGAAACAGCTTATGTCACAACAGGCTGCACTTGACTCACTGAATCGTTTGTTACCAGATTTTACAGGTTCGAATTTGATGAATGAGAAGATGGGGCAGGAGATTAAGGTTCTTTTCCCATGTATAAAAACAATTTCTGTTTCAAAGAGTCTTCAGCTTCGTGTAGACAGTCTTCGTATGGATACCTTAACTTATGCTTTTGTTGATTGCGACCGGACTCTTTCCAAACAAGAGAAAGAAAAAATGTTGGAATGGCTTCAGGCACGCACAGGAACGAAAAAGCTTCGTCTGGTTGTAGAATAGTAGAAGTATAACTGATATAGAAGCCCGCCCTTGACACACAAGTCAATCGGCGGGCTTTTCAAATATTTATCGTATGAATTTTTATTTTTTGCGCTTACTTCGTTTCGCCCAGCCTTCTTCTGCAAAGTCCGGCTCTTCACCACGCAAAGGACGATTGTCATTTTGGAAGAACTGTTTCCAGTCATCTTTCTTCTTAGGACCACGTGCGGCGGTATAGCCTCGTTCTTCACGGCTAGGTTTATCTTTTTTCTTTTCTGCGGATTTGGTTTCTTTTTTCTTGGTTGTTTTTTCTTCTCTTACGCTTTCCTTACCACGCTTTTTACCACTTTTATCGCTTTTTCCCGTATTTTCTCCAGCTATTTCTACAATAACCTTACGACCTTTGTTCAGGGTTACCTTATTCAGTGCTTTCATTACCATCGATGCCTGACTTTCTACAACTTCGAAGAAAGAGAAATTCTGCATGAGATCGATTCTACCAATCTGAATATGCTCTTTTTTCAAGTTGCGGTTTATCAGCTCAATGATCTGATTGGCATAGAAGCCATCGGTCTTTCCTAAATTCAGGAACAGACGGGTATAGCCTTTTTCAGCCTTGCGTGCCACTTTTTCACGGTCGCTTCCACGATCTTTCCGTTCTTTAGCTTCATTGCTCTTTTCGTTGGCTTTAGGCTGTTCTATTTCCGGAGCATTTTTGTAGTATTCCAGGAAGCGGTTAAATTCCATGGATACCACTCGCTTAATCAGGTCTTCCTTGCTTAACCATTCCAGTTTTCGGTAGATTCCTGGTAGAAAAGCTTCTATTTCGTCTTCGTTAACCTTAACTTTTTCGATGTCATCAATTACCTTGATAAGCTGTTGTTCGCAAATCTCTTTTCCGCTAGGCAGTGTGCTTATTGTAAATTTCTTGTTGATAATGCGTTCTATCTCACGCATTTTACCTTTCTCACGCAGGTTGATGATAGCGATAGATATACCTGTCTTTCCGGCACGTCCGGTACGTCCGCTTCGATGTGTATAACTTTCTGTATCATCAGGAAGAGCATAATTAATGACATGAGTCAAGTCATTTACATCCAGTCCACGTGCAGCTACATCGGTAGCAACCAACAGTTGCAAATAGCGCTGACGGAACTTCTGCATGACCAAGTCACGTTGTGCCTGACTTAGTTCACCATGTAAAGAGTCGGCATTATAGCCGTCCTGAATCAGCTTGTCGGCAATCTCTTGAGTTTCTTTACGGGTACGGCAGAAAATAATACCGTAAATCTGTGGATAATAATCGACAACTCGCTTTAATGCCAGGTATTTATCTTTTGCATGTACGATGTAGGCGATATGATGTACGTTTTTGCTTCCTTCATTCTTTGTCCCGATTGTGATTTCTTTGGCATTATGCAAATAAGTTTTAGCAATACGGGCAATCTCCGGACTCATGGTAGCTGAAAACATCAAGGTGTTACGATCTTCTGGAACTTGCTCCAGAATAGCGTTGATGCTGTCGGTAAATCCCATGTTCAGCATTTCATCGGCTTCATCCATTACCACATCGCGGATAGTTTCCAGGCGTGCAACTTTACGCTCCATTAAGTCTATCAAACGTCCTGGAGTAGCTACGATAATGTGTACACCTTGTTTCAGACTACGTATCTGGCTTTCAATAGAAGAGCCTCCATATACGGGGAGAATTTTTAAGTCGGTGATGTATTTAGAATAATCAGTCAGATCGCCTGCTATCTGTAAGCAAAGCTCTCGTGTAGGACAAAGCACTAGTGCTTGGGGGATTCGTTTCGTTACATCGATTTTTTGTATCAGCGGCAGACCAAATGCGGCTGTTTTTCCGGTTCCGGTTTGTGCCAGAGCCACTACGTCGTTGCGGTTTCCTAACAGATACGGTATAACTTCTTCTTGTACAGGCATGGGATTTTCATAACCCATTTCCTCGATTGCCTGGCGTATTTCTGCGGAAACGCCGAGTTCTTCAAATGTCTTCATTTATTTCAAATATCTAATTCGGCTGCAAAGATACGGACAATTAATGGATTATCGGCTATAAGAATTGTTTATTCTTTACTATTTGACAGCCTTTTACCGGAAGAGCTTTACTCTTCCGGTCTGTATTCTAATATATCTCCCGGCTGGCAATTGAGTTCTTTGCAGATTGCCTCCAAAGTAGAAAATCGGACAGCTTTGGCTTTTCCTGTTTTCAGAATGGAAAGATTGGCGGGAGTAAGGTCGATTTTTTCGGCAAGTTCTCCCAGCGAAATCTTTCGTTTCGCCATCATTACATCAAGGTTTACTATAATCGGCATACTGTTTATTGGTTGTTTAGTCTTTTCCACCATTTGGTATAACGGTGGGTTAATTTATAATAGGCAAAAGCTCCGGCATAAAGCCATATTAAGCTTGCAAATATACGCAGAAACCTGTTCTCCAAAAGTGGATAGAAGGTGAGGAAGCAAATCAATTCTAATACGAAGAGTGTGGCTAGAAAACTTATAATAATGTAAATGGCCGCCATCGGGCGTGAATAATTGCTTTTCGGTTTCATAGGCGATATATGGTTATATGGTTAGATCGTTTTCTTCTTTAATCTTGACGGCTGTGGCAAAAATCTCTGTAAGTAATACGATCAGGATGACTGACTCCCATTGCAGGGGTATCGGGGTGACACCCGTTACTTGATAACCTGGCAGGGATACTTGCGCGAGAACTGCCTGCTCGATGCTCCAGTCTAATAAAAACGAGAGGGAAGTGACTGCTAACTGGCCGTAAGCTATCCAGCGAAGCCATCGGATGTTGCGGCGGGAAAAAATATCTTGTCGTGTGATACATATCAGTACACGTATCAGACAGTAGACACCATAAACAGATAATACGATGACTCCCAAAGCTGAAAATATTATAGTGATTAGCATTGTCGGAGTTTCTTTGATCAGACAGGTAACTTCTGAAACCTGATAGGGCGCTTTTACAGTTTTACCGGGTAATTGTAAATTCAGACTATCACTTGGAGTGGAGATAGGAGTAACTCTTATTTCTGCCCTAAATCCGTGTGAATCTGCTTGTGTGTCGTAAGTAGAGCTCTTTTGTCCATCTTCAAATCCTTGTTTGAAATCATTAAAATTACTGCCTATGGCAAAATAGAGATTTAGAGCTAAGGCAAAAATGGCCAATATACCTAATATGCTGAGATGTTTCATAAATTCGGGGTATTATTCGATTGTACTTGTGGGTTGTTCTTCTCTCCATGTTGCAGGTTGTGGAAGTTGTTTTTGGATGTACTTGATACATACGAAAGTAAGTATCGCTCCTGCAACAGCCATGAGTGCGGCTCCTTCGGGACCGTAGGTAGAAACCATTGTGGCATTCGGATCATCGGAAAGCCAAAAGCTGAAAACAGCAGTACTATTGTTGACGAAGTGCATCAATATGCCGGGAAGCAGACTACCTGTATGATAATAAATCCAGCCTAAGGCCAGACCTACCACGAAAGCGAAAGGAGCTTGTACCCAGTTGCCATGTACGATACCGAATATCAGTGACGATACAACGATGGCCCAAAGCGGTTTCTTCCATTTGCGCAGCAGGTGTCCTTGGATGGCTCCGCGGAATAATAGCTCTTCTACAACAGGAGCCATGATGGTGATTGCCACGACTCCCAGTGGATGTTGCATCATCATAGCGAAAATTTCCTGCATGTTATTGGGCAAGTCGGCCAGCTCGTTCAGGTAATTGCTCCACAATCCCATACCTACAATTAATAGGATAGCGGCAATCAGAACTTTACCGGAATTGTAATACGCCCAAGTCTTTCGGTCGAGTGGTACATATTTTCCCACTATCAGATGGATACCTACAGCGGCTGTAGATAGAACCTGTGCCAGTAAGATGAGGGTGATGTAAGTAGAGTCGGTAGATTGAGGTAATTCTGTGGTATGATGGAAGATCATATATCCGCACAGAAAAACTCCCATGAATGCCAGTTGGTAGGCAAAGTAGTATAGCAATAATTTGATGGTGCGTCCCATAATAATTGAATTTTAGTTATTTGTTATTTTCACTTATTCCGCAGGCGGATGAACGGCTATAATAAGTCAATAAAGTATTCGAACTGTCTACATAATAAACACTTTGTTGGCGGTTACGCTCAAAGTTACAAAAAAGTTTGTTCCATTCGGCATAATCCATGATACATATCGAGTCGTTCGATGTAATAGTGAGCAGATAGGCCGGTGTCCACATCTGTTGTTGCAAATTCCATCGATATGCTTTCTTCTCGGTCAGTCGTCCTTGTTCGTCGTACTGGTACTCGTATTTCCATTTTGGAGTAAGTGTTTTGCCGTCCTCATTCAGGGTAGAAACAATCAAACCGTTGTCTGTTTCTCCATAAATGAAAGTTCCTTTTGCGTTTGCCTTTGTGACTGTCAGTGTCATCAGGGTGAAGAGGCTTGCCATAGCTGCTTTTCTTAATAATGTCTTTTTCATAATTGCATCGTGTTTGTGGTTCTTAATTATTTTTCTGTGTTAGCTTTCGATAAATATTTATCGTTTTTCGATATGCAAATGTAGATATTATTTTTAAAGAACAAAAGAAAATCAGAAAATATTTATCGAAAAACAATAAATATTTTCTGATTTATGATAAGGATGTTTTGGATAAGCCTTTTTTGAAGGTATAAAGAAGTTTTCAAAAGTACGGTAAGTGTATATCAGCAGATAATTGTTATATTTACAAAAGTATTAATTTCGTTAATCAATAGAGATATTATGAAGAAACTTATTCTGTGTGTTATGATCTGTCTGTTTGGCGTGGGATTTTCTTTAGCCCAAACATTGACTTCACCCGACGGAAATCTGGTTATGGATTTTCATTTGTCGGCTGACAAAACTCCGGTTTATTCATTGAAGTATAAAGGAAAGGATGTAATAAAAGAAAGCAAGATGGGCTTTCAGATACGTCCATCGTTCGATTTCAGCAAAAATTTCCGTATTGTAGAAACAAAAGAGGATGCTTCCGATACGACTTGGAATCCTGTATGGGGGCAGAATAGTGTTATTCGTGATAATCATAAGGAATTGTTTGTTGCCTTGGAGCAAGAAGGTACGGGATGGTTGCTGAATATCCGCTTCCGTTTGTTCGATGATGGATTAGGATTCCGTTATGAGTTCCCGGTACAGAAGGAATTGCGCCATTTTACTATTAATGAAGAAGTAACAGAATTCCAGTTGGCCGGTGATCATAAGGCATTCTGGATTCCGGCTGACTATGATACTAATGAGTTTCAGATAACGACTTCTAAACTGTCGGAGGTTCCGCAGTTGATAGACAAGGCACGTGATGAGGCTTTGGCCTGTAAATCGCCTTCACCTAATCTTGCTGTACAGACACCCTTGATGCTGAAGTCGGATGACGGACTTTATATCAACATTCATGAGGCTGCCTTAGTTAATTATCCAGCTATGCACCTGAATTTGGATGCACAGACTTTCCTGATGAGTTCACACCTTACTCCCGATAAAAACGGAACAAAGGGATACATTCAGACAGGTAGTACCAGTCCGTGGCGTACGATTATTGTAAGCGATGACGCTCGAAATATTCTGGCTTCGAATTTGATTGTAAACCTGAATGAGCCTTGCAAGTTGGAAGATACTTCCTGGATTAAGCCAACCAAGTATGTTGGTGTTTGGTGGGAGTATTTTACAGGTGGAGGTTCTACATGGGCTTATACTGATACGCAAGATATCGTAATCGGCAAAACTGACTATACTAAGTTGAAACCGAACGGACATCATGGTGCCAATACGGCTCATGTGAAAGAGTATATCGATTTTGCTGCGAAAAATGGTTTTGATGCAGTATTGGTAGAAGGATGGAACGAAGGCTGGGAAGACAATTACGCTTATGCCAAGGAATTTATATATAGTTTCACTAAAGCTTATCCGGATTTTGATGTGAAAGAGCTTCAGCGTTATGCTGCATCAAAAGGAGTAAAAATTATTATGCATCATGAAACAACCTCATCGGTTGCCGATTACGAACGTCAGATGCATGATGCATTCCGCTTTATGAAAGAAAATGGTTATGATGCTGTAAAGACCGGTTACGTAGGTCCTATCATTCCGCGTAGCGAACATCATGACGGACAATGGATGGTGAACCATTATAATCGAGTAGCAGAAACAGCGGCACAATATCATATTATGGTTAATTCACACGAGGCTGTACGTCCTACTGGTATGTATCGTACATATCCTAACTGGATAGCTCAAGAATCAGCACGTGGAACGGAATTTGAGTCCTTCAATGGAATCCGTCCGGATCATCAGACTATCTTGCCATTTACCCGTTTGATGGGTGGTCCGATGGATTATACTCCGGGAATCTTTGAAGGTGATCTTTCTGTTTATGGCTCAAACAAAGCAAAATTAGGTACTACATTGGTTAAACAGCTTGCACTTTACGTAACGATGTACAGTCCGCTTCAGATGGCAGCCGATTTATATCAGAATTATGAAAAATATCCAGATGCTTTTCAGTTTATTAAAGATGTAGCTGTGGACTGGGATAATACATATATTCTGGAAGCAGAACCGGGTGATTATATCACTATTGCCCGTAAGGCAAAAGGTAAGAACGAATGGTATATTGGTGGAATTACTGATGAAAACAGTCGTGAAGCCGTTATTGATTTGAGTTTCCTTCCGGCTGGAAAGAAATATCAGGCAACTATTTATGCCGATGGAAAAACAGCTGACTGGCGTACAAATCCAAAGGAATATGTGATTTCTACAAAGAAAGTAACTAATAAGACAAAATTGAAACAACGTCTTGCTCCGAGTGGAGGTGTAGCTGTCAGCATTAAGGAATTGTAATTTGTTATCATAGTTTTTTGTAATCCCCGATTTCTTTAAATAAAAAGATGTCGGGGATATTTTTTGTCTTAATACCTGAATAATTCCTTAACTGTGCAGTAGCAAGCGGGATACTGTTTCACGGTCTGTATTCAGTTGGGTAATCAGCTTTTCCAGACTATCAAATTTTTGTTCTTGACGGATAAATTCGATAAACTCTATCCGCATATGATGATTATAAATATCGCCTGAAAAATTGAGTATATGAACTTCAATACTTAGGTTGGATCCATTGTCAACTGTTGGACGATGACCGATATTCAGCATGCCGGCATAACGTACTTCGTCAATATACGCATATACAGCATATACTCCTTCTTTGGGAATTAGTTTATCGGGGCAGGAGGGGAGAAGATTAGCTGTAGGAAAGCCTAACTTGCGTCCTACTTTATATCCGTCCACGACAGTTCCATCCAGGTAATAGTGATAGCCTAAATAATGATTTGCATGTTGTATATCACCGTCTTTTAAGACCTTGCGTATGACAGACGAACTGATAGACACTCCATCCTCTATCAATGCTTGTGCGCGAATTACTTCTATACCCAATTCCTTTCCATATTGGCAATAATCATCGAAACCTTCGCAGCGGTTGTGCCCGAAGCGATGGTCATAACCAATAACCAAAACACGGACATTAAAACGTTCTCGGAGTAATTGCATGAACTCACGTGCAGAAAGCAGTGACAGTTCTTTGGTAAATGGTAGCATGATGCAGTAATCTGCTTCCGTTTGCTGGATGAGAGCTGTCTTTTGTGGCAGACAAGTAAGCCATTGAGGACGGTAACTACTTTGCATAACCTGACGTGGATGTATCGGAAAGGTTATGAGAGCACTGTGGAAGTTTCTTTGCCGGGCTTCTTTGCAAACCTGTTTGATGAGGAAACGATGGCCGCGGTGTAGTCCGTCGAAACAACCTATAGTTGCTACGCAAGGTAAAAGTGTCTGCTTAATCTCGTCTGTTATGATTTTCATGTAGGATTTTATTTAAATAAATCGCCAAGATCAGTTCCTGGTGTGTAGTGGGCTACCTGTATACCTGTTGAGGCAGCTGCCTGACAATTGACTTCCGCATCATCAATAAACAGAGTTTCTTCCGGCTGAAGCTCTGCTTCTTGTAAGGCAACTTGGAATATCGCGGGGGCAGGTTTCGACAGATGCATACGATATGAGAGGAAAATACGTTCAAAATATGTCTTATAGTCCTTCCCGTTATGGCAGAAAGCTTGTCTGGAACCATATTCCCAATGAAGTTCATTTGTATTGCTCAATAAGAATAGCCGGTAGCTTTTGCTTAATTCAGCAAGCAGATGGAGCTTCTCTTCAGGAATTGTAAGCAGTTCCATATTCCACATCCGATCAATTTCCTCATCGGTAAGCGGTTGGCTGATGTACTTACGTATGGCTGCACGAAATTCAGGGGTACTTATATTTCCACATTCGTAATCGCGGAAAAAGCCCAGTTCATTAGTCCCTGTCAGCAGATTGCGTACATTGACTGCTCCCGCCTGTTCGAAGGCGCTGATACACCCTTCTAGATTCAGGTCTATCAATACGCCTCCCCAGTCGAAGATGATATTTTTTATTTGCTTATTCATTTTATAACCAATGTTTGTGACATCGATTTATTTGTTTCCCAGGCGTTTGATACCTCTCCATATTTCCCCTATCCATAAAACAAATGATGTACCTCCGATGATATACAGCCATTCGTTTAAAGGAAGAGGCTCAGTACGGAATACTTTGCCGCCAAAGCTGACGATGAGTATCTGTCCTACAAGAATAATGATAGCGACACTTAGCATTCCTAAAGCATGGCTGGCATCCTTGAAGATTGAATGGCTAGTGCCGAATACACTTGCATTGAACAGGTTCCAGAACTGCAACATCACAAAGATGGTGAAAAAGACTGTCAGATGATGTGTGTCCATTCCACCTGGGAGATTTTTGAAGTAGACCAGTAATCCCATCAGAATAGCAAGGAAGCCTAAGCCTACACCAAAGATATTATTACGCATAGCAGGGGTGATGATGAAATCTGTGCGACGGCGAGGCTTTTCGTTCATTACATCCATACTTGGTGAGATGGAAGCAAGAGCCATAGCTGCGAATGTATCCATAATCAGGTTTACCCAAAGCATTTGCGTTACGGTAAGTGGCAAGGCTGTTCCGAAGAATGCACCCAGCAATACACTTAACAATGCAACAACATTGATTGTAAGCTGGAATACGATAAAGCGCTGGATATTTTTATACAGTGAACGTCCCCACATTACAGCAGTTGCAATGCTGTGGAATGAATCATCCAGCAATGTGATGTCACTGGCTTCTTTTGCTACAGATGTTCCTGTACCCATTGACAATCCTACTTGTGCGTGATTTAATGCAGGAGCATCGTTGGTTCCATCTCCTGTTACTGCTACGACAGCTCCTTTTTGTTGTAACAACTGTACTAAACGCTGCTTATCCATAGGACGTGCGCGACTCATTACTTTCAGATCGAGTACGCGTTCAAGGGCTTCTTCATCGCTTAATGCAGCAAATTCAACTCCGGTAATACGGTTACGCTCTGTATCTTCAGGTTGCCAAAGACCAATTTGGCGTGCAATTTCTGTAGCTGTTCCCGGAGTATCTCCTGTTACAATCTTTACTCCAATACCAGCGGACTGGCATTTTTTTACAGCATCGGGTACGTCTGGGCGAATCGGGTCGCTGATTGCAAAGATTCCCAAGAAAGTCATACCGCCTTCGCCGACTAGTTCTGCACAGTCGTCAGAAGCGTTTTCCGGAATAACTTTATATGCTATACCAAGTGTACGCATAGCTTTATTCTGGTAAGCCAGCAACTGTTCGTTATACTTATCAATCTGAGCTTTATCCAGGTTACATTTGCCCATTACAATCTCTGGGGCGCCTTTGATGTAGAGTATCCGTTTTTTCTGAATCGGCGAATCTACTAATGTAGCCATGTATTTGCGTTCCGTAGAAAAGGTCAATTGGTTAATGACTTTAGCCTCTTCACGTAGTTTCATGTAGTTCTGTCCTTTACCATTTAACCAGAGTAAGAGAGCTATTTCGGTAGGGTTTCCTACGCCCGAAGGTTTTTCTCCTTCCACCTTTTCTTCAAGGAATGCAGTAGAGTTGGCAGCTATTCCTTCCGCTATCAGTTCAGGCTGGCTTTCATCAACTTGTGCCTCGTATACTTGCATCAGATTTTGTGTAAGAGTTCCTGTCTTATCTGTGCAGATAACAGTGATAGCACCCATTGTTTCACAAGCATGCATTTTTCGTACTAAGTTGTTCGTTTTCAGCATACGTCGCATGTTGAGGGCAAGGCTGAGCGTCACACTCATCGGCAATCCTTCTGGGACAGCTACAACAATCAAAGTGACAGCCATCATGAAATATTTCAGGACAATACGTGCTATTTCTAGCCATTGATGCCAGTCAGTAACTTCTGTTACCGTGAGATACTGGTATAAATCTTTGCTGGTGAATATGATAAAGGTCAGTGCTGCGATTGTAAACCCTGCTTTACCTATAAGGTTTGCTAATTTGGTAAGCTGAATATTCAGTGGTGTTTGTTCCTGACTTTGTTCTGTAGACTGACGGGCTACTTTACCGATTTCTGTAGCATCTCCAACACGTTCTACGCGCATGATACCATGTCCGTCTGTAATGGTCGTACCACGCATTACAGAATTCGAGGGGTATGTTGCTTCTTCGTCAAAGTGGGCTTCATCGGTGGTTTTATTTACCATTAACTCTCCGGTCAGTGTAGATTCGTTGACTTGCAAAGAAACAGCTTCCACCAGCATTCCATCGGCAGGAACTTCTTCTCCGGTATTTAGGATGACGATATCTCCTACAACAATATCTTTACGCGGTATTTCCTTTATCTTTCCATTACGAATTACTGTTACGGGAGTTTCTTCGCCCACGGCATTCAGCAAATCAAATTTTTTATTGGCATCGTATTCAAAATAGAATCCAATTCCAGTTGCCAGAAAAATAGCAAAAAATATACCAATTGTTTCAGCATATTCATTCTCAATAATTGAAATGATAAGTGAAAAAACTGCTGCAACTAATAATACTCGGATAACAGGATCCTGAAATTTCTCCAAATAAAGTTTCCATATGGAAGGACGTTTGGGAGGAGTTAATAGGTTTACTCCATTTTTTTCACGGCTCGCAATGACTTCCTGGTCGGTAAGTCCGGTCAAATGAGATTCATTTGTGTTTTGTGACATAATGCCTAGTTATTAATTGATTAAGTAGCACAAAAATACAATATATATTGATATGCCTATATATATTTGTTTTTTTTATAAAAAAATCCTCTTAAATGTTGCAAGTTTCAAGCTAATCTATTACTTTTGCACTCGGATTTAAGGGATTACCTTAATATCGGACTTGTAGCTCAGTTGGTTAGAGCAACAGACTCATAATCTGGAGGTCCCAGGTTCAAGCCCTGGCTGGTCCACAAATAATATCAGGCAGTTACGAATTTCGTAACTGCTTTTTTTATGTCCTTGCGTAAGCAGAGAGGCAACATCAAGTGAGGAATTAACGTAAAAAAGAACCGCCTGTATGCGCAAACTCTGCGGATACAGGCGGATTTTACACAAACTTGCAAATATATTTAGCAAATCTGTTAAAAAAGCAGGCATTTTTCTTCATTCCTTTACTCCTTTATCCTTAAGTAAAGGATATGAAGAATTGTAATTTTTTATTTTATAGCTATTGGAGTTTCCAAATCAATAATATTTAATGCACTTCCTCCTCCGTTTGCCAGACCATCCATACCATTAGGTGATGCATCTTTTACATAACATGTTCCTCCTGATTCAAACTGATCAGTTCCATTGAGCTTATAGTAAGCTGCCAGACCGTCTGAATTCGGATCAACGTTCAGCATGTTTTGTTTAATTTGGTTTTCTGTGCGTGCAACATTCCAAAGTCTTACTTCACTCATGTAACCATAGAATGGACGTTCTCCCCACATAAACCCGGCAACCTTACCGATGAAGAATCCTCCTGATCCTTCTGAAGCTAAGTCGAAACTTGGGGTATCCCATGTAGATTCAGCAGCTTTACTACCATTGATGTAAAGAACTGTTTTACCAGAAGGCTGATCATAAGTGAATGCTACGTGGTACCATTTACCTGTTTCAAATGCTTGAGTAGAATGATACTGTTTGGTTCCTGCAATCTGAATCCAATCATTATGACCATCTGGTAAAGCTGTGTCACCAATACGAAGAATCAAAATTCCTTCATTACCCATAATGGTATTATTGCTCAGCAGTTGATTAATATAGATAAGTGCTTCATAAGTTACAGACTTATATATTGTTCCACTAGCCAAAGGAATCTTAATGTGATTACTTTGGAACTGAGCAGCTTTCTTAATCTGTACGGGCTTGGTTATGACAAAGTAAAGAATGTCAGTTCCCGCAATAGCAGGGATGGATGAAGATTGAATACATACAGGGAGCAGATAAGATTTACCTTCTTCTATATTTCCTAGATTTGAAAATTCTATAGGTACTTTTTCTGAGTAAATTGTTCCACTAGGTATGCTTGTTGTATTACTTCCTAATTTCACATTAGACGCATTAAGCATTTCATAGTTAGTCCCGTATTTCTTATTATATTCGTTTACTACATTCTGTCCTGCAATGCTATAGCATACTTCAACAGGAGAGGAGCATGCAGAAGAAACTCTGGATTGTAATTCATAAATGATAGGTTTATCATCTAGAACTTCAATGGTATGTTCTTTGCTTTCGAAGTAAACTTTTGCTTCCAGCAGGTCGCTTTCACTGTCATTGCAACTGTTCAGCAATACAGCTATGGTGCAAAACGCCAAATATTTTAATAGTTGTTTCATATCTTTAGAATTTCATGATTCGTATTATTTTTTCCCTTGATTGGCTTTCCATTCGTTGAATACCTGTTGATTGATTTGAATTGCCTGACGCATCCATTTATAATCGGGGGTATTGTCATAGTCATTGTCAAAACGATAGGCACCAACTCCTCCTTTATATCCTTCTGCTGGCATCCAGGCAGCTTGTTGTAATAGACGTCCTCCTGAAGTTGCATAAGATTCAAAGTTTTCTGTGATAATTAGTTTTTCTGGGATGTTCCCTGGAGAATACTGATGAGGCGAAGAGCTTCCGTAAGATTGTGTTATCCAATAGTCTACATACTCTTCCATTTCAGGAGAAAAATATTTGATATCTCCGTCGATACATAATAACTTGTGTCCTTTGCCTTCTAGGTCACTTTTCGGACCGATATATTTACCCATTTCTTTAACCAAAAACTCAATAGTTGTTTGGTTGAGTGTTCCGTCTGAATCGTTAAAACCGTTTCTCGGCTCCCAGTCAATATCAAAGCCGTCCCATTCACTGACAAAAAGTGAATCACAAAGTGCTTTAGCGTATTTGGCCAAGGCTTGATTCAATTCTTCCGTATTGTCGAAATTGTGCGATTTGAATCCCCAGAAATCCCAGCGTGCGTATTTTTTTGCTGCTGCAAGTTCTGAATCAGACCATCCTTCTTCGGCTGCTTGTTTTTCAATCTCATCGTAGATATATTCAGGAGTTCTGCCTTTTCCCAGGTGAGAAAGTAAGCTAACTTCCAGCAGTTTGATTCCTTTTACTTTCTGTGCAAATTCTTTGTCTGCCTTCTGTGCTTCAGTGATTTCATATCTTCCCGGAGCACCACTCCACATGGAGATGATATCCATACTGTCGGGTACTGAAGATAAGTAACCTTTTCTCATTACACCTGAAGGAGCCCAGTTTGAGAACCAGCCGAAAGCAACCGGACGTCCGTAGTTCTTAGCTGTTTCCTTATAGGCACGTAAGTTAGCGTAATATTCACTGTCTCCTAAAGTGTTATATCCACCGATGTGTTCTACTTCTATGTTTTCTACATCGGTACAAGAGGTTATCATTGCTCCCAATAAAGGTATGATGTATAATAATTTTTTTAGTGTTTTCATGTCTTTACTGTATTAATTATTCGGTTATTATTTGCAGTCCCACCACAAGTGTGTACTAGGTAAGTCCTGTCCGTTGCTTAGCATTTTAACGGCTTCGTTATAAATCTTCTGTCCGTCAGCTGTTTGGTAGAAACTGATAGGATAAATCATTCGGCGAATACCTCCTTCTGTTGTAACTCCTTGGCTGCTACCTCTGTTTGCCATAACAGGGTTCAGTTTAGGATATCCGGTTCTTCTCCATTCTGTCCAGGCTTCTTGTCCGTTAGGGAAAAGAGCAATCCATTTCTGGATCATGATTTTTTCGAGTTTCTGTTCCGTATTACCTTCAAATTTTACGGTTGTGGTGCAAGGAGCAGCAAAACTACAAGAATAACTTCCACCAACTTCATGCTTGATCGGGGTTTTACCAGAATTCATGTAAGCATCTACGGCTGAGCTGATTCCGTTTTCCTGGAAAGACATTTCAATACCTTGCTTATACAAGTCTTCTGCATTTCCAAATTCACCGCCCCATATTAAAGCAGCTTCAGCTCGCAGGAAGTAGACTTCGGAAGCACGTAACCAGTAAGTTGGTGTAGCTGCTTGTATGTTAGGTTTAGAAAACATCTTATATTCATCATTCTTTCCATATAGATGTCCTGCAGGAACCGCCTGATACTGTTTCCCATCGAACGCTTCTTTTCCTTGTGTACTTTTAGAGTCTACTGGCAAGAAGTAAGCACTTAATCGAGGGTCTTCATATCCCATTAAGTAAGAGAACATAGACGAACCCATGCGAGATTCATCATATTGTTCAGACAACCAATAGATGTTGTTTCGGAATGTGTATCCGGCTCCTGTACTCATCTGTGCTTCATCGTCTTTGGCAGTCATGACACCAATGGAATGGTTTAATGCCTGTGAAACATATTGTTTCGATAAGGCTTCATCGGCGTAGCGGACACGCATAGCAAGACGGAGTAGCAGAGAATTTGCATATTTTACCCATTTGGTCGAGTTACCAGCATATACAACATCATATTCACTCATAACCTCTACACCATTTTCTGCCTTTTCTGTCAGGATTTCAATGGCTTCTGTCAGATCTTTAAATATAGCTGTATAAATATCTTTCTCGGAATCGAATGGGATATTCATGGTAGCATCGGCTGCATGTGAATAAGGCATCGGACCGAAACATTCCAATGCTTTGTGCCAAGCTGAAATTTTCAGGATTTGTGCTAAGGCAAATACTTCAGGAGTATTGTTTTTCTCGGCTGCAGCTTTCAGCTTTTTCCATGGGTCAAGTGCGTTGGTATATGCACGTTTATAAGTTCCGGAAATCCAGCTGTCATTCAAGAAATAGGTAACGTTACTGTTTCCGCCTCCCCATGTATTATTCTGTCCGAAGAAACCACTCCAGCAGTCAGCCGATAAGTGATAGTCTGTTTGATACTGATTGATAATGTCAGTATCATCTGCCTGTGTTCCTACTGGAAATACTGTACGTTCGATAGTAGTGATTAAACCACCTACAGCAACTCCGTCCATGACTCCTTCTTCATCAGTCAGCTCAAATGGATTGGTGTTGATTTCTTCGTAATTGCATGATGCCAATAGTGACACAGCAAATACGCCTGCTATAAATTTATATTGGTTTATCTTTTTCATAATCAAAGGGTTTGTTTTTTATAGTTTAAATTTAATGCCAAAACCGAAGCTGCGTACGCTGGGTTGCATGAAATAATCATTACCTTGTCCGTAAGTGCTTGTTGACGGTGTTAGCTCAGGGTCAAAGGGAGCTTTGCAATATAACATCCATGGATTGTTAGCAATGAAAGAAACGGTAACATCTTTCAGTACATTGGCAAACCATTTGTCTGGCATTGTATAACTGAATGTCATTTCTTGCAAGCGGATATTTGTTGCGCTGTACAGGTAGTATCCTGAAGTTTCATAACCTCCTGTACCAATCATTTGGTAGTATGTCTTTGCATCTACCCGGCCTTGTCCTGGGAACAGAGCACCTCCGGCGTCACGAGCTTCTGCAGAACGTTTGGATACACCGAAACGGTCGAGGATAGCTTCGGTAGAAGAAGTAACCACTCCACCAAATCGTCCGTTGATTAAGAAGCTGAATCCAAATCCTTTATATGACAGGGCATTGTTCCATCCCATGTTAAAGTCTGGAGATGTCTTTCCTAAGTATACAGGCTCACCTCTTTCCAGACCGAAGGTTCCGTCACTTTTTACTTCAACATATCCCTGACTATCTTTCTTGAAGAAAGTGTTTGCATAAATATCGTGAATACTTCCACCTTCTTTCAGAATAACGCGGCCATTGTCTTTCAGTACTTCCGGGATGTTAATCGGAGCTTCCATCAAATCGGTATGATAGTCTTTCACCATTTCCTTAATCTCATTTATATTCTTTGAGAATGTAAATGTAGAAGAAACAGCCAGACCGTTTTTAAACTTATCATTATAGCCGAAAGAAGCTTCCCAACCTCTATTTTCTACGTTACCTGCTTGCAGGTAAATCTTCTGATAACCGGTGAATTCCGGTAAATCTCCTAGGAATGTCTGGTTGTATGTATTCGATTTATAGTAAGTAACTTCTGCACTGAATTTGTTCCACAGGCGTAAGCTAACTCCCACTTCGTAAGATTTGGTGCGTTCAGCTTTAAAGTCAGTGAATGGATAAATATATGTCGGCGACGGAATACCTCCGACGATTGGAGTTGTTACTGTACCAGGAGTTAATCCAGAACGAGAAACTGGAGCACCAACTTCTGTATAAGAACCACGTACTTTCAAATAAGAAATAAATTCAGGAAGCTGTACCATTTCCGAAATAATACCAGACAAACCGATAGACGGATAGAAGAATGATTCTTCGTTGGTATTTACCAGACGAGAGTTCCAGTCGTTACGTCCGGTCAAGGTTAAGTAAAGCATACTCTTCCATCCCAGTTCGACGTTGCCGAAAATAGCATGGTTACGGATACGGCTGTCACCGCCTTTTTCTGAAGTACGGCCGTTTGACGGGTCGATATTGGAAACAGCAAATTTGTTAGGAACTTTTAGTAAGGTTCCTTTATATCCTCTTTCCAATGCCCAATAATTGGAATAACTCCATCCAAGGTTGGCAGAAATATTAAAGTCTTTGATCTGCTTATTAATATTTACCATGAAGTCAGCATATTCCTGACGGTCATTGTAATTGCTATATTCGTAATGTCCTTTAGTACCTTCTGCAAAAACCTGGTCGGAAGATGCATAAATCTTACGTTCGAATTTTACATAAGTATCGTCCATTCTGTAACGTGCAGCCAGATTAATCCAGTCGGTTATCTTGTAAGTTAATCCTACATTGAACATGTAGCGGCTCTTATTGTTGGTTGAAACGTTACGGAATGCGGTCCAGTATGGATTCTGCGAAGCATAAGTTGATTCTGCTATCGGCCAGTACTGAACGGGAATTTTACGGCTGTCGTCAAAGCGTTCGAAAGTTTTGATTTCTTCAAAGTTTTCTCCTCGTGGAAAGAGGTAGGCTGCCATAACCGGATTCCAGTATTGACCCTGCGAAACCATATTCTTGTCATCTTGCTTGATATACGATGCTCCTAAATCAAGTTGTAACTTGTCATTCAGGAAAGTTGAAGTATTACGGATCGTAAAGTTCAAGCGGTTGTATGAGTTGTTGGGAACGATACCGTCAGAGTTGGTAGACGAGATAGAAGCAAACGTCTGGTTCTGTTTAGTACCGGTTGTTAAGGTCAATGAGTTGATAAAGTTAGTTCCTGTGTTGAAAAAATCTTTTTTAGGGTCATAATCAGAAGGAGTGGCGAGTTTTTCACCCCAGCTTTCATACATATCCTTTTTATTACCGTAAGTATTTTGGAATTCAGGAGTCATGTATGCTTTGCTGAATTCGGTAGAAGAAGAAAATGAAAGTTGCAATTTACCTTCTTTACCTTTTTTAGTGGTGATAAGGATCACACCGTTTGCTGCACTACTACCATACAATGCTGCTGCCGACGGACCGCTCAATACAGAGATACTTTCGATATCTTCAGGGTTGAAGTCGGCAATACCTTCAGTTCCGGCCTTTCCTTCACCCATGATACCACTGTCTGTATTTCCCATGTTTGTATTGAACAATGGAATACCGTCTACTACATAGAGTGCATTGTTATCACCTTCTATAGATTTTGCACCACGCATTACTACACGTGTAGCACCACCGACACCACTGGCACTCTTGTTGATGCTTACACCGGCAATTTTACCATTCAGTGAGTTTACGAAGTTAGCGTCTTTTACTCTTACAAGCTCTTCTGATTTTACTTGCTGAACATTGTATGACAACGCTTTTTCTGCACGTTTGATACCCAATGCTGTAACAACCACTTCGTCCAAGCGTTCTGTATCTTCTCGCATAGTAACATTGATTACACCTTTATCGGCCATAAATTCTTCAGATTTGTAACCGACATAAGAGAATTGCAGAATTGCATCAGGGCTTGAAACTGTGAGTGAATAATTACCGTCAAAATCTGTTATAGCGCCATTACTGGTACCTTCTTCCTTTATCGTAGCACCGATAATTGGTTCACCGTTTGCATCGACAACCTTTCCAGATATATTCGTTGGCTGTTTTTTATCGGATTTTTTCTTGATTGGGGTAATAACAATCTTATTACCTGAAACTTTATAAGATAAGTTCTGTTTTGCCAGTTCACTTGTAAGTAGGTCTTTCAGTTCTTCATCTTTAACAGACAGAGAGATGCCTGTTTTACCGTTTACTTCTACATCTCTGTATGAGAAGCGGTAGGGAGTTTGTTTTTCAATAGCAGTAAAAAGTTCTTTTACCGATGCGTTATTCAGGTTGAGGCTGACTTTTCCGGTTTGTGCATAACCACCGGTAAATGTAAACATACACAAAGATGCACATAAAAGGCAAATCTTACTACGCTTTTTACTATCTTTGTGCAAATCAGTAAATTGATGTTTGATTTTCATAAGTACGTAATAAATTTAGGTTTAAAGTTCGGTTTTACTATGCGCCAACATAGTTTTACTTATGGACTGAGCCATTTCCCCGGATGATTGCCGATTGTCCGGGGATGTTTTTTTCATGTTTTCATCTGTCTTTTCATAGTTTTAAGGTTAATATTTAAATTAGTTGTTATTCTATGGTTATGGTTTCTTCATCCATTGTGTATTCAAATCCGTAGTGTATTTTCAACACATTCAGAACGCTTCTTATATTTTCATCATTAAAAGAACCTGTATACACATCCTGTAATATATTTTTGTTCTTTATGTTGAAAGTTACTCCGAATTTACGTTCCAGACATTGGAATACATCTTTCATCTTCTCATGTCGGAAAGTAAGCTCTTTGGTCAGCCATGCTGTTTCCATTTTATTTGAAGTTTCTTCAAGGCTCAATAACCCTGTTCGTTTATCGTATATCACTTTCTGGTTCGGCTTTACATTCAATGTATTATGAGCGGGATCTTTTGTTGTAACATTGACACTTCCTTCTACAAGAGCCATTTCAACAAAATTTTTGTGCTCATACGCATATACATTAAATGTTGTTCCTGTTACTGTAATATCCATTACTTCAGTGCCTACAATGAACTGTTTCTCTGTATTCTTTTTAACTTCAAAATATCCTTCACCCGACAATTCTACCTTACGGTTATCACGTCCGAAATCCTGTTTGTAGGACAGTGATGATTTTGCATTCAGATGTACAAGAGTTCCATCGGGCAATGTCACCAATGAAGTTCCATGTTCACCTGAGTTTATGGTTATATTTTGCTGAGCAAGATATTCAATATCTTTATGCTGAGTGTAGTATAAAACACTGATGCCACATGATAGTATCAAAAGAATGGATGCTGCTATTTGTAACCAATATTTTTGCACCTTTATGAATGGCGTTATGTGTCTTTGCTTGTTCAGTTTTCTATACAGAGAGTTTATTTTATCTTGTGATAAAGGCTCATAGCTGTTGAATTTATCCCATTCGTCAGAAAACAGAAACTCTAAATCAGCTTCAGATGACTGGTTTATCTTTGCCGATAACTCTTTAAATTCCTCAGAAGATATAGCTCCCGAACGGAATTTATCTAATAAATCTTTTACCTTGTTCTGTATGTTTGTGTCCATAAAACTATTACCTTGTTTATTGGTAATATCCACAAACACGTAAAATATAACATGTATATTTCTATGTTAGAAAACATAAAAATTAGAAATGGCTTAAAAAAAGGAGTAATATGAAAGAATATTGCTGAAGTTCGGTTCGTATTATTTTTAAGGCCGTTGATAATTGGTTACGTATTACTTGCTCTTTTATGCATAGTTGCTCTGCAATTTCTGCAACAGATAAATTTTGTTCTTTGTTTAGTTCAAAAATCTCACGTTGGCGTGGAGTAAGTTTTTCTTTAGCTTGTTTTAGTGCTTTGCAGAACTGATCGAAGTCTATTTGTTTTTCAGCTTCATCTCCTGAAGTTCGTATGTTGTCATTATATTCTATAAACTCCTCCATTGAGGTGTTATTTAACTGTCGGCGTAACTCCTTAAGTAATAAATGATAAGCAATTGTAAACAGATAAGCTTTGAATGATGACTCGGCATCTAGTTTTTCTCGGTTAATCCATATGCGATAGAATGTTTCCTGTACGACATCATCTGTTGTTTCTTCCGATTTTAAGTATTGATATACAAATTGATATAGCCTTGATACCCACATTTCGTACAAGGATCGGTAGGCTTTTTCGGAACCGGATTTTACAGATAATATTAATCTTTTTTCATCTATCATATATCATATAAGGTTAAGAACCGTCTATTTTTGTGCTATAAATATGCAAATTTAATATTTTCTTTTATTAGTTGAACATATTGGTTGGTTATAGTTGGTGGTATGTGCAAATGTTTTTTGAAGCATTTATTGTTTATGTTGTTGCAAGACCTGATAATGGTTGTCACTTTATAAAGTGATCGTTTGAATAATCCTTCTGATAGTATCTCACAGATTGCGTGTCTGGCAATTGAGGAAGAGGTTCAGTAATTCCTGATTGGCGGTATTATCTAACTGCGTTCCTTTTTCTGCTTCGAATATATTGAGTGTAGATGAACATTCTCCACAAATGTCTATGCCTATTATTTTTTCATGTTTCAGGATAATAGATAACAAATGCTCCAGTTCATTTAATGTAAGGGAGCCTTGATCCCAATTGGTAACGGCAGACTGTGGGTTAAGTACATCCTTATCTACAGAAATATATACCGGAGTATCGATTGTTTCGTTAGAAAACTGTTTCCACGAAGCTTCGTGTTGCAGACTTTGTTCGCTATAAAATTCCACTGTTTGCCGGTATTTAGGAGAAACATGCTTGATTAGATTCTCGGATGCTCCTATGATAATTACTTTGCGTAAATAAGGGTTCGATTCTATTGTATCTTCTACCCAGCTTCCGCACGAAATCATTTCTTCGAAAAGAGGGGGCTGCATGTCTGGATGGTGATCGAATACTATTAACGAAAAAGGTTGCTGTATTTTATCTGTCCAAAACTTAGTCAGATAATGATAGTTGCCAGAGTCGATGAAATGAATCCCATCTGCTGGATAGTTTGCTATAACTCTTTTCAGTGCATGTGCACCCTCTTTGTCACAGTAGCATTCTACACCTTGCAAGTGTGTACAGTCTAGCCATGTAAATTTTTTATTGTGGGAGAAGGGTTCGTAATCATATACTCCCGTAAAGTTCATAATAACAACTGGCTTGTTCATAGTGGAAATAAAAAAAATCCCTGTCCCGGATTTCTCTGGAACAGGGATTTGGTGGTTAGAATCGTTTATTTAATTTCAATCACTCTATTGGCTTCTTTCTTTTCTTCCTGTGTCATCTTTGGCAATTCAATGTTAAGAACACCGTTATCGACAGAGGCGCTGATTTTTTCTTTTTCAACATCTTCTGGCAGGATCATGCACTGTTCGAATTTAGAATAAGAAAACTCGCGGCGTAAATATTTCTTTTTTTCGTCTTTTGTTTCGTTCTTTTTCTCCATTGATATTACCAACTGATTATCTTCGGTAAGATGAATGTTGAAGTCTTCTTTTGTCATACCCGGAGCTGCAACTTCTATTTTATAGCTGTTGTCGTTTTCAACTACGTTAATAGCTGGAGCCGTTGCATTGGCTTTTTCCATCCAATCGTTATCAAAGAAATCATTGAAAATACTTGGTAACCAGTTCTGATTGTAATTTCTTCTAATCGGCATCATAATTGTAATCTCCTATTATTTAAGTTCTTTTATTAATCTTGTTTCTTAGAATCGCTCCTCCTTTCGCTTTCGCGATTCACCCGATATTGTGCAAACTGTATGCCCGTCTGGTATGCCTGACATTATGATAGAATATTTTAACCTTCGTTGAAAGAAAGCCAGTTGAATTAAACTTTGATAAACATAGCATAGTGTCAATCGGTCACAAAAGTGGACAGGATGTCATTCTATATTTAGTGCCTGATTTGTATTCTTATCATTTATTCCTTATTTTTGCGCTTGTAACATTTAATATTTTATATTTATGAAGAAGATTTTATCGGCCTTAATGATTGTAGCTTGCTTGTTTATGGCAATGCCGGCACAGGCTCAGTTTCAGTTTGGTCTAAAAGGGGGACTGAACATTTCGAAATTGACTTTTTCGGAAGACATTGTAAAAGGAGATAATCGTACCGGATTCTTTATTGGTCCGATGGCTGAGTTTACAATTCCTATTGTAGGTTTGGGAGTTGATGTCGCTGCCTTGTATAATCAGTCGGGTGCAAAGGCTCAAAGTGGCAATGAGGAAGTCAGCCAGACTTTTAAAAGCATTGAGGTTCCTGTTAACCTGAAGTGGACGTTAGGATTAGGAAGTACACTGGGTGCTTATATTGCAGCAGGACCTCAGTTCGGATTTAATGTAGGAAGCGGACATTTTACTGAAAGTTTCGACATGAAGTCGTGCAATACTTCGTTCAATGTAGGAGCTGGTGTAAAATTACTCGGTCATTTGCAAGCTGGAGTTAATTATAACTTTGGACTGAGCAAAATGGCTAGATCGGTAGATGATCAGATGACTATTGAGATGAAACGAAATACCTGGCAGATATCATTGGCTTACATGTTTTGATATACCAGGATCTGTATAAATAAAGGTGGAGAAAGCTTCTGTATGAACAGAATTTCTCCACCTTTATTTTATGTGTTTATAAACTACTGCTTGTCAGTCGCATGGATATATTACTCCCCATTCTTTTCTGAGGTTGTCCATTTGTTTCATGATGCGTAATGTTTCGGCATGAGGCATGTACGGCGATTCCAGCCATCCCTTTTCAATAGCTTCGATGGAGGCATATACCTGATACTCGTAGCCGCTGATCTGTTCCGGTGCATGATATACCGCTATGGTTTTATAGTTTTCATCGACAACCCGTACCGATTCAGGGCAGTTGATATTTTCTACAATCAGATGCCCTTTGTCGCCCGAAATGACTCCCATTCTGTCACTTTTTGCATAGATACTCGATTGCAGGGTTGCCATTCTGCCATCTTTATAAAAGAGTGTTATACTTTCTTGCGCGTCGACTCCCGTTTGTGTCTTCTGGCAGACAGAATGAGTTTCAGCAATATCACTTCCGAAAGCCATTGCAGCAAAGTTTAGTGTATAGACTCCAATATCGAGCAGAGCTCCTCCTGCAAGTTCCGGACGGATAATTCTTTCTTTGTTGCTTATCGGATAGCTGAGGTTAGCCGACAAGGTATACGGTGTTCCGATTACTCCTTCTTTCAGCAGTTCTTGTATTTTAAGTGAAAGGGGCATATACCGGGTCCATATAGCTTCGGTAATGAATACTCCTTTTTCTTTGGCGAAAGCAAGGAGATCTTCAGCCTGACGGGCGTTGGCGGTAAAAGCTTTTTCGCATAATACGGGTTTACCTTTCTCAATACACATATGTGCATTGTCGTAGTGCATGGCATGTGGAGTTGCGATATAGATTAAGTCGACTTCAGGATCACTTGCCAGTTCTTCGTAGGAGCCATATGCCTTAGTGAATCCCCATTTATTCGCAAATGCTTCTGCTTTCTCCTGATTGCGCGATGCTACGGCATATCGTTCTACTCCTTTCATCTTTTCCAGTGTGGCCGCCATCTTTTGGGCGATACCTCCACAGCCTATAATACCTATCTTATATATCTTCATTTTGGTTGATTTAAGAGTTTCTTTACAAAGCTATAAAAGTTTGCCTGACGTACCAAATGGGATAGAACTGTTTTTTGTAACTTTGCAGCCATGAAGAAGTACGTGGATGTCATAGTGCCTTTGCCCATAGCCGGACAATATACTTATTCCGTTCCCGATGAGTTGGCGGATAAGATAAAGGCAGGCTGTCGGATCGTCGTTCCGTTCGGGAGCAAGAAGTATTATACGGCTATTGTAACCAAAGTACACCAAACGGCGCCTGAGGCCTATGAAACAAAAGACATTATGGAGGTACTCGATGAATCTCCTGTTTTGTTGAGACGGCAATATGATTTCTGGCAATGGCTGGCAGATTATTATCTCTGTACGCTGGGAGATGTATACAAGGCTGCCTTACCTTCTGGAATGAAGCTGGAAAGCGAAACATTAGTTGTCTTAAATCCGGAGTTTGAGGCACTGCAACCTCTTTCCGAGAAGGAACAGCGTATTCTTGATCTGTTGGGTAACGATTCGGAGCAATGTATTACACAACTGGAAAAGTCCAGTGGAATAAAGAATTTGTTGCCGGTAATCAAAGCTTTATTGGAAAAAGAGGCGATTCTGGTAAAAGAAGAGCTGAAACGCAGCTATAAACCGCGTGTAGAAAGTAGGGTGCGATTGTCTGCTGCTATGCAGACAGAAGAGGCCGTTCATCATCAGTTTGATGCATTGGCACGTGTTCCCAAGCAGCTGGCTCTACTCATGAAATATATAGAGCTGTCCGGCTGGACTGGAGAAAAGAAAGAACTTAAGGAAGTTTCCCGTAAGGCTTTGTTAGATTCGGCTGGTGTCACTAATGCAGTGCTTAATGGATTAATTGGAAAAGGAGTTTTCGAAATTTACTCGTTCGAAATCGGACGTTTGTCTGCCGAGCAAGTAAGTGTATCACCTTTGAACCCTTTAAGCAGTGCCCAGCAGCAGGCGTATAGCGAGATCCTGACGCACTTTCATCAGAAAAATGTCTGCTTGCTTCATGGTGTTACTGCAAGCGGAAAGACTGAAATCTATATTCATCTTATT
The DNA here is from genome assembly GCF_000154845.1 of Phocaeicola coprocola DSM 17136. Taxonomy (GTDB): domain Bacteria; phylum Bacteroidota; class Bacteroidia; order Bacteroidales; family Bacteroidaceae; genus Phocaeicola; species Phocaeicola coprocola. Next base: position 82,239 of record NZ_DS981460.1, read on the forward strand.
CAGCAGGCAATTCAGGCAGGAAAGCAGGTGTTGTATTTGTTGCCGGAGATAGCACTGACTACACAAATCACCGAACGTTTGAAAAGGGTATTTGGTAACCGGCTGGGAATTTATCACTCCAAGTTTCCGGATGCTGAACGTGTAGAGATATGGCGTAAACAACTTACTGATGACGATTATGATGTAATACTTGGAGTACGTTCTTCGGTTTTTCTGCCTTTCCGGCGTTTGGGACTGGTCATCGTGGATGAAGAACATGAAAATACCTATAAACAGCAGGATCCGGCTCCACGTTATCATGCGCGCAATGCAGCTATCGTACTGGCATCGATGTTCGGAGCAAAGACACTGTTGGGTACGGCTACACCTTGTATCGAAACCTATTATAATGCTGTTCATGGAAAATATGGCTGGGTACAGCTTACCGAAAGACATCAGAATGTTTTGCTTCCTCATATTGAGGTGGTAGATATCAAGGAACTTGCCCGAAAGAAACGGATGACGGCTCAGTTTTCTCCACTCTTGCTTCAGAAAATCCGTGAGGCACTTGAACAGAAGGAGCAGGTTATACTTTTCCAGAACCGCAGAGGATTTGCTCCGATGATAGAATGCCGTACGTGTGGATGGATACCGAAGTGTAAGAATTGTGATGTCAGTCTGACGTATCATAAAGGATTGAATCAGCTGACCTGTCATTACTGTGGTTATACTTATGAAGTTCCAAAGTCTTGTCCGGCATGTGGAGGGGTAGAACTGATAAACCGAGGATTTGGAACCGAGAAGATAGAAGATGATATTAAACTGATATTTCCAGATGCCCGTGTGGCTCGTATGGACTTGGATACCACGCGTACCCGTACCGCATATGAAAGGATCATTGCCGATTTTGAGGATGGCAAGACGGATATTCTGATTGGTACACAGATGGTTTCAAAAGGACTTGACTTCGACCGTGTGAGTGTTGTTGGTATTTTGAATGCGGATTCGATGATGAACTATCCGGATTTCCGTTCGTATGAACGGGCTTTTCAGTTGATGGCACAGGTTGCCGGGCGTGCTGGAAGAAAGAACAAACAAGGGTTGGTAGTGCTACAAACCAAATCTCCCGATCTTCCTTTGATCGCTCAGGTAGTAAGCAATGACTATGGAGGGTTGTTTCAATCACAAATTGAAGAACGTAATTTGTTTAAGTATCCGCCTTTTTACCGGTTGATTTATGTGTATTTGAAACATCGTAAAGGGGAAGTACTCGATCAGGCTGCCGACTTGATGGCGGGGTATTTAAGAAACGGACTTGGTAGTCGTGTGCTGGGACCCGACCGTCCTCCAGTGTCGCGTATACAGACTTTATTTATTAAAAAGATTGTAGTGAAAATTGAACAACAGGCTTCGATGTCGAAAGTGCGTGAATATCTTCAGCAAGTGCAACGTGCCATTGTTGAGGATGAACGTTTCCGTTCGCTGTTGGTTTATTACGATGTCGATCCGATGTAAAAAATATTCGTATGAAAATAGAACTGGATGTACATACGCATACCGTAGCAAGCGGTCATGCTTTTAGCTCCATGCAGGAAATGGCACAGGCTGCAGCTGGTAAGGGATTGAAATTATTAGGGATTACTGAACATTCACCGGGTATACCGGGTACATGCGATCCGATTTATTTCCGTAACCTGCATGTGGTTCCGCGCCAGATGTATGGAATAGAACTTTTGTTGGGAGCAGAAATTAATATTCTCGACAGCGAAGGCAATCTCGATCTGGATGAGTTTTATTTGAAGATTCTTGACTTGCGTATTGCCGGTATTCATTCACTTTGTTATAAGTGGGGGACACCCGAAGAGAATACACATGGTATGGTTCAGGTTGTGTCTAATCCATATATTCATATCATTAGTCATCCGGGTGACGGGACTGCAAAGTTGAACTTCGAGCCTATTGTACTTGCGGCAAAGGAGCATCATACGTTGCTTGAGATAAATAATTCATCACTGAAACCCTGTCGGGGCAAAGTTGACGCCCGGAGCAATAATCTGGAAATACTGAAGTTATGCCGTCGCTATGATGTTCCGGTGATTTTGGGTAGTGATGCACATATCTCGTTTGATATTGCCACCTACGATTATGCATTGGAGCTGGTAAATGAAACTGAGTTCCCGGAAGAGTTGATTATGAATACTAGCGTAAGCAAGTTTAAAAAATATTTAGGTATCGGAGTATGAAAAGAATCTTGTTTGTTTGTCTTGGGAATATATGCCGTTCATCGTCGGCAGAAGAAATTATGCGTACGTATATCAAACGTGCGGGACTGGAAAAGGAGATAGAAGTAGATTCAGCGGGAATCAGCAGTTATCATCAAGGAGAACTTGCCGACGACCGGATGCGTGCACATGCTATTCGCCGGGGGTATAACATTACTCACCGTTCACGTCCTGTCCGTACTGATGATTTTTATGAGTTCGATTTGATTTTGGGTATGGATGACCGCAATATTGATGCCTTGAAGGAGAAAGCTCCTGATGTGGAAACGGAACGGAAAATAGGCCGGATGACCGACTATTGTCGGGTGAAGGTAGTCGACTACGTTCCTGATCCTTATTATGGCGGGGCTCAAGGATTTGAAAATGTACTTGACATACTGGAAGATGCTTGCGGAGGTTTGCTCGATAGCTTGACTCAAGAACTCTGATTGATGATTGTAAGATATCCAGTTTATATTTTTCTTTACGCCGATATACTGCTTCTTGTAAATAATTGATAACCAATGTATATCGGCGTATAAGAAAAACATCAGCATATTTTGTCGGAAATATCAGCATATTTTCCTGAACTTTTCTCGATGTTTTTTGAAAATTTGTACAAAAAATAATAGAGTTAGGAGAGGAGCTGATTAGACTTGCTTTTTACTTGCACTTAAAGAACTGGTTGTATGTGTAAATCACATATATTTTTCTTTCCAGTGCTGATATTCTTCATTGAGTGATTCGGGAGCCTGATTGTACCAGCTGTAACCATTTCGACGCTCATATCCAAGTTCAGAAAATGATTTACGGGGAACTCCATCACGGTCGCAGAATAGCGGTTCTTCGTTTTTCAGGTCGTAAAAACGTGCCCATACAGGTCCGGCCTTTTCGTCTTTCACTACGTGTGTGTCACGCTTGCCTTCAGGAGTCATGAACCGCTCAACACGTATGCCATATAATTTATGTAAATCAAGCCACTCCATTGCGCCATTGACTGCTGCCTTTACCCGTTCGTCCGGATCGGGGAGTTCCATTAGCAGGTGAACCAGTGAGCAGCTTTCTGCCGTGCAGAAGGAAGGCAATTCGAATGTTCGGGCCGGAGCTGGTTTTAAGGTTATGTTGTCGTGTTGCTGACACCATATGGTCGGTTTACCATTTACTCTGATTTGAGTATTCAGAATACATTCTATCCCTTTATCGAAAGCGGCGGACAGACGTGCTTTCATTTCATCGTTTACCAGTATATCGAAGGGAGCTTTTCCGTCACGAAGGTTTCGGATGATTTCCATTGTCTGTACCATGGCATCATCGTTGTATGTAATATATACTTGATATCCCCTATGTTCAGGCCAGAACTGTGGCCATCCTCCGTTGTCATACTGCCCGCTTAAGATAAACTCCACTCCTTTAAGAAAGGCTTCCTTATAACGTTCTTCGGGAGATTGTTGATAAAGTCTTGCCAGATAAGTCAATTCCAGAATGGTAGCGTCATTGTCGGTTGTGGAGTCATTGCGCCTGTCTTTATCTCCTAATACGATAGGAAGCTCTCCACCCAGCGGGCGGTGAATAGGAATGTTCTTAGGCCATCCTCCTGTTGTACGTTGAAAAGCCAGCACATTATCGGCAATCCGCTTTGCTTCATCGGTTGTGAAAAAACTGTCCGGACTGTTTCTTACAATTCGTTTCCATTCTCTGGTTGTATATTCATAATCCTTGAGGGAAAGTGCTTGTTGGGAAGATGCCGGCATTGCCATTAGTGCACAAATAGCACACGTCAGAAGATTTCTGCCGCTTGCTTTGAAGAAAGTATTTTTCATATCTGTATGTGTTTAGGTTTTACATCTCAAAATTATCAAAGAAGTGCCTATACAGATAATAAAAATTGTTCTTTCCTTGGTCTTTTTTGTGCAATGCCTTTTATTTCTTCAGTTCCGGATAGCTGATACGGGTATGGTACATAGTTTTCAGCTTTTCTTTAAAGACACTTTTTACTGTAGCAATATCTTTAAATGTTATCGGACATTCCTTGAAGTATTCTTCTTGTACCTGGCTGTCTATGATCTTGTCGACAAGTCCGGAAATACTTTCTTCAGTATATTCCTTTAAGCTTCTTGAAGCTGCTTCTACTGAGTCGGCCATCATCAGGATAGCTTGTTCTTTGGTAAACGGATTGGGGCCTGGATATTGGAATGCTTCTTTATCCACTTCTTCATCGGGATGCTCATTCTGATAGGATATATAGAAATACTTTGTAAGTCCTTGACCATGATGGGTGCAGATAAAGTCTTTGATTACTTGGGGCAGGTCATTTTTTTCAGCCAGCTTCATACCGTCTGTTACATGATTTATGACGATTTGTGCGCTTTGTTTATAGTTCAACTGGTCATGTGGATTTACTCCTGTCTGGTTCTCGGTAAAGAAAGCGGGGTTCAGCATCTTTCCGATGTCATGATACATGGCACCGGTACGCACCAGCTGGCTGTTGGCGCCAATGCGGTTGGCTGCGGCGGCAGTCAGGTTGGCAAGTTGCAGAGAATGCTGGAATGTTCCGGGAGCAACTTCCGACATCTCACGCATCAGCTTGTTGTTGATGTTGGAAAGTTCCACCAGGGTTACATTCGAAGTAAATCCGAAAGTCTTTTCCAAAATAAACAATAACGGATAAGTAAATAGCAGCAAAATACCGTTTATGATAAAGTTGACATACATATATGTGTTAAGCTGCGCAATATCGTTCACGTGTATCAGGTCGAGTGCAAAATAGAGTATGGTATATGTTATTACGACAATCAGGGCGCTGCGTAACAATTGTGAGCGTTGAGACAGTTCGCGAAGGCTGTAGATGCTGGCCATACCGGTTATTGTCTGCAATAAGATAAACTCATGTGGGGTTCGCAGGCAGATGGAGCAAAGCAGGATTGATACAATATGTGCCATGAAAGCCGTACGTGAATCAAGGAAGATCCGTATGATCATGGGAAGCATGGTGAATGGCACTATATATACACTCATGAAAGCATGAGCTACCATGATAGCTGATATGACGGGGAAGAATATAATAAGAAAGAACAATAACCCCAGACTACCTTTCTTTTGGTAATAATCTCGGCGGAACAGTGCCAGATAGGTCATGAAGCATCCTATAAGAATAGATACAAACAGAATCTGTCCGAATAAAGTCAGACGTTTTTCTGTAATAGTTTCGCCTCGTTTGTCCCATTCTTTTTGGAGTGATCTCAAGATATCGAATGTACGCTGGTCGATGATCTCGCCGCGGTCGATTATTTTCTGTCCGTTCATTACAAACCCTTTAGCCCAAGATACTCCGGAGAGGATATCTTTTTTTGCAGCTTCCGATTTCTCCGAGTCATACATGAGATTAGGAGTTAGGTAATTATTCAGATTACAGCGTTGCAATAGTGTCTTGTTGTAATGTAACGTATCAGAATAAATCAGTTCCTCGTAGGCTCTCTTAGTGGTATACAGTTCGCTTACACTTTGTAGGATAGAAGTGTTTTTATTGATGATATGAATACTGCGCATGCTGTCTTTGCGCAAGTTCCCCAGCTGTTCTACTGGAATAATTCCTTTCTCGTATACGTTTTTCAGTATTCGTTCGATATGATGCGAATATGTAGGGTCAGGAATTATCTTGCGTAAGCTCCGGTTGTAATCACTTTTAAACTGGCTGATTGCTTTTTCACCTGTATTTTCCGACAGAAGGAAGTAGGGGTGATAATTGGTCATGATGCTGTCTTGTTCCCGGCGGACCTCTTCGTCTCCCTTGTATATAGGAAAATCGAATGATGCCTGTAACAAACCGTATTTCCATGGCTTGTTAATATCAAATTGATAGTTGAATGTACCTTCCTTTGGTAAGAAATAGACAATGACGGCAACTGCTGCCAGGAAAATGGCGCATTGATACAGTAATTTCTTGTATGAAAACTGTCTTTCTGCTTGGAAACTTTTCATGTGTTAGGATATTTTGCGTGCAAAATAAGAAAAAAACGGGAAATTTAGCTTAATTTTGCAGCGTATTTTTAGATAAAGACCACTATGGCAGAAAGAAAAGTTAGAGTTCGTTTTGCACCGAGTCCGACTGGTGCATTGCATATCGGTGGTGTGCGCACTGCCTTGTATAATTATCTCTTTGCACGCCAGCACGGCGGAGATTTGATTTTCCGTATTGAGGATACAGACTCAAACCGTTTTGTTCCGGGGGCAGAAGAATATATTATCGAATCTTTTAAATGGTTAGGCATTAAGTTCGATGAGGGTGTAAGCTTTGGCGGAAATTACGGTCCGTACCGTCAGTCTGAACGTCGTGATATTTATAAGAAATATGTAAACGTATTGCTTGATAACGGTAAAGCTTATATTGCTTTCGATACACCGGAAGAACTGGAGGCCAAGCGTAAGGAAGTTCCGAATTTCCAGTACGATGCTTCTACACGTAATTCTATGCGTAACTCGCTTACGATGCCGAAGGAAGAAGTTGATAAGCTGATTGCCGAAGGAACACAGTATGTAGTACGTTTCAAAATAGAACCGAATGAAGATGTGCATGTACACGATATCATTCGTGGAGAAGTTGTAATCAACTCTTCTATATTGGATGATAAAGTACTGTATAAGTCAGCCGACGAATTGCCTACTTACCATTTGGCAAACATTGTTGATGACCATTTGATGGAAGTATCTCATGTAATTCGTGGTGAAGAATGGTTGCCTTCTGCTCCGTTGCATGTCTTGTTGTATCGTGCATTCGGTTGGGAAGATACAATGCCTGAATTTGCTCACTTGCCATTGTTGTTGAAACCGGATGGAAACGGAAAATTGAGTAAGCGTGACGGTGACCGTCTGGGATTCCCTGTATTCCCGTTGGAATGGCATGATCCGAAGACTGGTGAGGTTTCTTCTGGATACCGTGAGTCTGGATATTTGCCTGAAGCTGTGATTAACTTCCTGGCTTTGCTGGGATGGAATCCGGGAAATGATCAGGAAATCATGTCACTGGACGAACTGGTTAAGTTGTTCGATTTGCATCGTTGTAGCAAAGCAGGAGCTAAGTTCGATTATGAAAAGGGTAAATGGTTCAATCATGAATATATCCTGATGAAGAGTGATGAGGAAATTGCAGGCTTGTTTATGCCTATCTTGAAAGAACATGGCATCGAAGCTCCTATGGAAACAGTTGTAACCGTAGTAGGTCTGATGAAAGGTCGTGTCAGCTTTATCAAGGAATTGTGGGATACTTGCAAGTTCTTCTTCGTAGCTCCTACAGAATATGATGAAAAGACTGTAAAGAAACGCTGGAAAGAAGACTCTACTGTTCGTATGACAGAACTTGCAGACTTGCTTGAATCACTCGACGATTTTTCACTGGCTCATCAGGAAGAAGTGGTTATGAAATGGATAGAAGACCACGGCTACCATATGGGAAATATCATGAATGCTTTCCGCCTTACGCTTGTGGGCGAAGGAAAAGGTCCTCACATGTTTGATATCTCGGCTGTATTAGGTAAAGAAGAAACTGTCAGACGTATGCGTCGTGCAGTAGAGGTACTCAAATAAGAACCGGCATGATTTATAATTTTGTTATAGCTTTATATATAAGTGCAGTCCATCTGGCTGCACTTTTTAATAAGAAAGTAGCCAAGATGGTGAAAGGCGAGAAGGAAGCTTTCGCTGTCTTGAAGAAACAGATTGATCCACAAGCCAAATATTTGTGGTTTCATGCAGCTTCACTGGGTGAATTTGAGCAAGGACGTCCTCTGATAGAACAGATTCGTAAGCAATATCCGCAATATAAGATTCTGCAAACGTTTTTCTCGCCTTCGGGATATGAGGTACGTAAAGATTATAAGGGGGCGGATGTAGTATGTTATCTGCCTCTTGATTCTCCACGTAATGTGAAGAAATTTATAGATCTGGCTCATCCTTATATGGCTTTTTTCATCAAGTATGAGTTCTGGTGCAATTATCTGAGTGAACTGAAGCGTCGTAATATTCCGGTATATAGTGTTTCTTCTATCTTTCGTCCTCAGCAGATTTTCTTCCGCTGGTATGGAGGAAGTTATAAGAATGTCTTGAAATGTTTCGACCATCTTTTTGTACAGAATGAAGAATCTGTCCGCTTGTTGGAAAGTATTGGGGTGACTCGTACGACAGTAGTAGGAGATACTCGTTTCGACCGGGTACTGGAAATTTGCAGTCAGGCGAAAGAATTACCGTTGGTAGAAAGCTTCAAGGGAAATAATCGCAAGACTTTTGTTGCAGGAAGTTCATGGGCTCCGGATGAAGATATCTTTATCCCTTATTTTAATGAGCATCCGGAAATGAAACTGATCATTGCTCCTCACGTAATAGACGAGAGTCATTTGCAGGAAATTATCGGAAAGTTGAAACGTCCGGTAGTACGCTATACACAAGCTACGGAAGAAAATGTCAAACAGGCTGATTGTCTGATTATAGATTGTTTCGGGCTGTTGTCGTCAATATACCGCTATGGAGAAATTTCGTATGTAGGAGGCGGCTTTGGAGTCAGCATTCATAATACACTTGAGGCGGCTGTATATGGTATTCCTGTCATTTTCGGCCCGAATAATTATAAGTTCCTCGAGGCGCAAGGGCTGAAGGCTTGTCAGGGAGGTTTCGAAATTCAGGGTAAAGAAGACTTCGACCGTTTGATGAACAAGTTCCTTTCGGATGAGGCCTGTCTGCATGAAGCTGGAAAGAATGCCGGTGATTATGTACGTAATAATGCCGGTGCATTGGAAAAGATAATGAATACAGTTTCTTTATAGTAATAGTAAATAAAAGAAAAACAGGCATACTCGTGAGAACTTCACTTGTATGCCTGTTTTTTCTTTTATCCTTTTAGATAATTTTTTTCTTAATTGTTATTGCAGTGTTTGCCTGTAACTTGGAAAGATTAAGGGGACTTTCTCTGTTCGTCAGATAGATTTTTTAGTGCTTGAAACGAGAAAGATCTACGTCCTTTACTTCCTTTTTCTTGAATCCTCCAAATTTGTAGCTGAAAGATACGGTGACGTTACGCATATAATTGTTCAGATACATATCTAGATACTGATTTCCATTGCGGACTTTCGTTGTCAGGTGGTTGCTTCCATTGAATAAATCATTCCCTTTGATCTGAATCATAGCTTTATCTCCTGCAAAGGTATAGCGAATGGCTGTATGGATGAATGCGGCAGGCGCTATGGTATAACTTCCTTGTATGGATTTGGATGTACCGGTCGCACTAATTTCCATTTTGATGTTGGGGCGCTTACTGAGTGTAAACGTATTGGTCCAGTTTCCTGCTATATTCCATATTCTACGGTCGAAAGGAGCATCATAATAGTTGCTTGCCTGTTGATGAAGTGAAGACAGACATATCATCAGCCGACTGTCCCACCATTCTCCTGCCTTGAACAGGATAACAGAAGTAAAGGCAAACTCTTTTGAATAGTCCCAGTTCTGATAATTGTATACAGCTTTCAGACGGCTGGAGTCTAGGTATATCATTTGCATGAAGTAATCTTTGATATAATCATAGCTGAACTGGAAAATATATTTGCTTTTCAGAATGTATGTCAAAGCTGCGGAGTAGTCAGTATAAGGTTTGAGTGATGAATTTCCTGCCGATTCCTGATAATTGTTAAGGTAACTGGTCGATCCGCTTAACGTCCAATAATCGGGATAAGTCTTGTTCGAACTGAGTTCAAATTGAAGGATGTGTGAAGGGGAAAGAACATAACTTAAGTTCAAAGTAGGGTAGATTGCCCATTTTTTATAGCTCATCATTTGATAATATTCAATGGAAGCAGATGCATTCAGACTCCATTGGCTACCAAAGTTCTTTTCGAAACCGGTATATAGATTATAAGTATATTCATCAACTCGGCTTTCTTTGTTCATTCCACTCATCGCTGCAAGATTATATCTTTGCGAATTATGGTTGTTTACATATGTAAAGGATGTTCCGTAATTCAGTACCCACGCATTGGAAAGTGTATGGTTGTGGTCGACATATACTTTCCATTGGTTTATATATTGAGCCGTGTTGCTAAGAAAAGTCGTTTCCTGTCCGTTGTTTTCTATGCTGCGGAAAGATTGTTCCTCTTTATTCCTGAAATACGTATAGTCGACACCCCCTGTCAGACCGAAGCCGGAAGTATAGTTTAAAGCTACGTTATGCATCTGTTCTTCGGCAGGGGCATGGTTGAAGGTAGTCGAATGATTATCCGAAGAGGTAACCGATTGTTGTTTATCGGGATTAAGACTGGAAGTATAACTCAGCCCCAATTGGCTCTGTTCATTAAACTTATAGTTTCCTCCAAGCCGGAATGTATGTACCAGTTGCCGATTTTCTCCGTTAGTAGACTGGCTGATGTTATGTATTTCATCATTCAACGTGTGACGGGTAATCAGTTTATAACCTTGACGGTTGTAGTGATTGTTGAGATTGTACATAAAGTCTATATCCAGTTTGGGAGATAAATAGGCAAATGTCACGCCGCCTTCTTCTCCTGCTTTATTTGCCTGTACATAATTGCCGTTTATCTCTCCCTGTAATCCTCCTTCTCCCGGTTTATAACCTTTTAGTATTACATTGATTGCTGCACCGCGCACATGATATTGCGGGGGAGTATTATACATCACTTCCGCCCGTTCTACACGTGATGCTGGCATACCCTTTAATAATGTAACAAGCTGTTCGTAGTTCATAGATGTAGGCTTTCCGTTCAAAATAATATTGATACTTCCAGCTCCGGCTAGTGTCAACACTCCATTTTGTTCCATTACGCCCGGTAGTTGTTTTAATGCATCATACACATTCGTCACCAGCTTATTGGCAGTGAGTTGAGGCATATCGTAGGTCAAGCGGCTGCCTTCTACTTTGACCAGCGGTCGTTCCCCTCGTACAATAACCTCATCCAGCGCATAGTCTTTAGCCTGTAGTACCGTGATACCTGCATCTTTTTCTTTGCCTTTTTTCTCTATTGTATGATATAATAGATGCTGAAAGATGAGTCGATAAGCTTCCGGCTGATGATTGAATACAAAGTTTCCGTCGGCATTCGAGATTGTTGCATCCACGAAAGTTGAGTCCGAAGTCTGGAGAATGATAGTTGCACCGTCTATCGGTTGCTGTTCTGTATTGACAACCTTACCCGAAACGGTTTGTGCTGTCAGGCTGCCTGAGCCTCCTGCCAGCAAGAAGATACTCATTAAAAAATAGATTTTCATATCAAATTGCATTGGGTTATTTTCTATATCTTTGACAGTGCGAAAGTAAAGGGCCCGACCGATTTTCTGGGTTAAGGGCAGGTTAATGTTACGTTAATACACGACTTATGGAGATAAAACATATCCGTTGGATTGCTGTGGTGGGACTTATTGCTATTGTTGAGCTGCAATACGTATGGCTTGTCAACACATATAAGCTGACCAAGGAAAGTATTCGGATGAAAGGGGAGGAACTGTTTCCCGAAGCAGCTTTACAGGAGGTTTTCCTGCGCGTGTCTAAGACAAAGAAAGACTCCACCGTTACAATGAACGTTAATTTTGATGCTGAGAAGGATATGGAGACCATGTCTAACCCCGGTCAATGGCTGATGAGTTATATGCATGTTTCGTTTCAGGAAATTGCTCTGAAAGATTTTAATCGTGATGTTTCGTTTGTGGATTTGGATTCGATTTATGCGCACATGCTCGATTCGATTGGCTTCCCTGCTGTTGTTGCGTCGTGTATTGTCGATTCAACCGGTCGTGTAATGAGGTCTTCCAGTCAACTGGATATACATGGCAAAGGTGTATTACGAACTTCTCCTTTGCCGATCAGTCATGACGGAACTCGCTTTTTGCAAGGAGTTATTACCAATCCGTATCGGGTGATTTTCCGGCGAATGACATTACTTTTGCTTGCTACTGTGCTGATTATGGTCTTGGTTATAGTTTGTATCATTTATCAGATACGCATTATCGTTCGTCAAGATAAGATTGCCAAGTTACGTGAGGATTTTTCTTATGCTATGATTCACGATATGAAGACGCCTTTGAGTTCTATATTGATGGGTACTCAGATACTGGAAACTGGAAAACTGGATACCCAACCGGAGAAAAAGGCACGTTATTTCCGCATTTTGAAAGAAGAGGGAGAACACCTGCTTTCGCTGACAAACAAGGTATTGACACTTTCTAAACTGGAAAATCATCAGTTGAAGTTGGAAAAAGATACGTGCTGTGTTCGTTCGATGCTGGAAGACCTTGCCGAGAAGTATAAGGCAAAAGCAGTGAAGCATATTGTCTATAAATGGAATTTGCAGGCAGATACTGTTTATGCGGATGAGGAGTTTTTGAAAGAAGCACTCAGCAATCTGATTGACAATGCCGTGAAATATTCGGGTGATGAGGTTGAAATTACATTTTCGTCGGGAAAGCTTTCGAACGAATATTATATAAAGGTACACGATACGGGTTTCGGTATTCCGCTGAAAGACCAGAGTAAGATATTCGAAAAATACGAACGTGCTTCGGCTGCGGATAGAAGTCGATATGGAGGTTCTGCCGGTTTCGGTTTAGGATTAAATTATGTTTTACGTGTAGCTGAAGTTCATGGCGGCAGAGTAACGTTGGAAAGCATTGAAGGAGAGTACAGCGAGTTTACGATATATCTTCCGAATAGAGAAGATGCTATTGATAAAACTTGTTTGAATACAAATAAATGAATTATAATTGAACAATGATACGACTATTGCTGGTAGAAGATGATGCCAATCTGTGCTACATCATACGTGGTGGACTAGAGGATATGATAGGCGGTTACGAGATAATGACAGCCGATAACGGTGAAGCTGGTTTGAGAATATGGAAGGAAACACATCCCGATGTAATTGTTGCCGATATTGAGATGCCGGTAATGGATGGATATGAAATGGTGAGACGAATTCGTGAAACGGATGATGTAACACCTATTCTGTTTACTTCCGGGCGTGTTTCTCCAAAGGATGTAGTGAAAGGTTATGAGCTAGGTGTAAATAATTATATTAAGACATTACTGTCCCGTAAAAGTGGATAAATAGTTCTTTGAAATAACTGAAATATAGCTTATTATACTCTATTTGTAAAGCGCGACGATTTGAAATTGTACCTTTGAAACCAAATCAAATGGCTTCAAATGAATCAAGACAAATATGTTTTCGCTCAATTGGTAGAGTTTTTGAACAACAATAAATTCAGAAGAATCGTGGACAAATACGATGGAAATCGTTACGTCAAACATTTCACTTGCTGGAACCAGCTTCTTGCTATGATGTTCGGACAGCTAAGCAATCGTGAGAGCCTACGCGACCTGATTGTTGCATTGGAAGCACATCAAGCCAAGTGTTATCATTTGGGATTGGGTCGTGAACCCTTGGCCAAAACCACACTTGCATCAGCTAACCAAAATAGGGATTACAGAATCTTTGAAGATTTTGCATTCTTCATGATGAAAGAAGCCAGTGATAAACGAGCTACTCATATTCTGGATATCGAAGGAAAGAAGTACGCTTTTGATTCAACCACCATTCCGTTATGTTTGGCAACATTTCCTTGGGCTAAATTTCGAAGTAAAAAAGGTGGAGTCAAGGCACATGTCCTTTATGACATTGAGGCTCAGGTTCCGGCTTTTTTTACAGTAACCACAGCTTCAAAACATGACTCAACAGCAATGTCTGCAATTCATTATGAACCAAATGCATACTATATTTTTGATAGAGCGTATGATTCGTTTAAGGAACTATATCGGATTCATCTTACTGGCTCTTTCTTTGTCGTAAGAGCCAAGTCGAATCTTAAATTTAAGTTCTGCAAATGGAAACGCAGACTACCAAAGAATATACTATCTGATGCTGAAGTGAAATTATCAGGATATACCTCTGAAAAGAAGTATCCGGAATCATTCAGGATTATCAGGTTCTATGATGAAGAAGATGATCGTGAATTTACCTTCCTGACAAATGCCAAACATATATCTGCACTTGATGTAGCTAATCTCTATAAAAAGAGATGGCTTGTAGAACTGTTCTTCAAATGGTTGAAGCAGCACCTTAAAATCAAAAGGTTCTGGGGCACCACAGAAAACGCAGTCCGTATTCAGATAAGTGTGGCTATTATCACTTATTGTTTGGTAGCTATTATCCAACATGATTTGCACTTAAGCCGTTCGACCTATGAGGTCCTACAGATTTTGAGCATTTCATTAACGGATAAAACACCTTTACAAGAGTTGTTCAATAAGACTAATTTCAATGATGTCAAAGAGCAATTAAATCCCCTTTTCCCGGGGTTGTTTGATTAATATTTAATTCGTCCCGATTTTAACGGGACACTAATGATATTAAGAAACCCTTTCTTGCTGAGGAGTTGAATGCACATATCCTTGCTTTGTTGAAGCTGACAAAAGGAATAAGATCAGTAAATGAAGAAGAAATATTCCATCTCGGAACTTCTTTTATATTTGAAGCCGGCCATGCCTTGTTGAAACAGACAGAGGGAAAGGAGCAGACACTTACCGAACGAGAAGCTGCTTTGTTGTGTATTTTATGCGAGAATAAAAATAAGGTTGTCAAGCGTGAAGCTATCTTGGAACGTTTATGGAATACAGATGACGACTATTTTGCATCACGCAGTCTGGATGTATTCGTTTCACGTTTGCGAAAGTTGCTTGCATCCGATAATACTGTGCAATTGAAAACGATAAAAGGCGTAGGACTTATGTTGGAAAGCCCTGCGCCTGGAGGATAATATGAAACTCCTGCTTTGTGTTTTACAAAGTAGGATTCTTTTTATTCAGCATTTTTCTTAAGCCATTCCATTCTTCGCTGGTCAGGAAGATGGGTTACTTTGAAGTGTTCGAATTTTACGTTAAATCCTTCACCGTCAGGACAAGCTCCCATCAGACCAACTTTGACAGGTGTATTGTCTTGCAGCCAGGCATTCCGCATCATAACATAAGTTTTGTCATCGAATGAGTAGAACACTTCTACGGCATCTAGTCGTCTGACTGCCTTTATCCAAATATAGGGTACAGGCTTATCGAGCGTAATAACACTCCAGTCGCTTGTATGGTGGGTAACAACTGTACTTAGGTTGAATTTTCCGTCAACAAACTCAATACCGGTCTTGATATAGTTTTCCTTGTCGATACGCAGCATCAGACCTGCTTGGTCGAAGCGGACTTTGTAGTCGCCTGTGATTTTTACTTTTACTTCAAACTCGCCGCCATACGTATTGTAATAAAAAGGAGCGTCATCGACAGTAAATCCGTAATGTGAAATGCGCCAATAGTCACTATGTGGAGTGACATACATACTTAATGCATTATCTGCTATTTCCCACTGCTCTGGTTCATTGAACCATTGCATTTTTTCCAGAGTCTGTGCCATAGCCTGCGTACTTATAAAGGTTAGCATTGCCAAAAAGAGCTTTTTCATAAATGTGTAAAGTTAGAATGTGGAATATTTTCTTTTATTTTGCAAAGGTAGTTACCTGTACTGAGAGCACCAATACTGATAAATAACCATTTTTATTCTCTCTCCCGTTATGAATGTAAAGACTGCATTGAACAACGAACTGCTTGCACAAGATTTTGCAGGGGAAGTAAACCTGAACCGGTATCTTACACATTATAAACAGGTTGCTTCGATGTATGCTGAGGTAGAAAATTCGATAGCAGTTCTGAGTGATATGGGTTCTAACCGAAGTTATATTTATTATGGTAAGGTAGGAGAGTTTTTAGGCATAGCTTTGCATGGGGAATGTCATCTTATTGAATCTATCTGGGAAGAAGAAATATTCAGTCGGATTCATCCCGATGATTTGGTGAAGAAACATACTCGTGAATTACGCTTTTTGCATTTCCTTAAAAATGCTTTAGAGAAGCAGCGCAATGATTATTATCTGGAAGAGTATCTTCGGATGTGTGACAGTGTGGGAAAATACCATCAGGTTTTACACCGTATGTTTTATGTCATAGCACAGGATACAGGGAATATTTGTCTGGCCTTGTGTTTATATAATCTGACTGAAGTTTCTTCCATAGGAAGCATGATTGTAAATTCAGCTGATGGAAGTCGTATAGATATTGATACGTACGACTGTTCCGACTTGCTTTCAAGACGTGAAAAAGAAATTCTGATATTAATAGGAAGGGGAAAGTCGAGTAAAGAAATAGCTGAAGAGCTTTCTCTCAGCATACATACCGTTAGCCGTCATAGGCAAAATATCCTGCAAAAACTACAAGTAAGCAACTCTGCTCAGGCTTTTGGCATCGCACGTGAATTACATTTGCTATAGTTGTTTTTATTTTGCATCATAGATTGTAAAAGCCTTTTGGTACTTTGTTGCTTTTTTAACAAGGAATATTCGTTGCTGTCAGCTAAAATGCTTAACTTTAACAACTTAATTGTAGGGGCTTATGAAGAAGTTGTTCTGTATATGTTATTTGTTCCTTGTTTTGTGTGGAACGTTTCCGTGGATAACTTCCTGTTCGGGAGACGATGTTGAAGAAGTTGTATCTGTGCAAGATGTTCCTTCCGATATCTCGTTGTTTGTGTCTGCTTGGTTTCCTGGAGCAATGATTGAACAGATTTCACGGATTAATGAGGAAGAGAGAGGGTATCATGCTCTCTTGTCGAATAATGTAGAAGTAGATTTTACTAACGAAGGAAGTTGGACAAAGGTTTGTTTCCCTAATGCAGGAATGCAGATTTTCGCGCGTAAGTTTCTGGGAGAGATGTACGACTTTATGGAAGCCAAATTTGGTGAGATATCAGTTTCCGCCATTTATGCAATCAAGGAGGGATTGACAGCAGAGTTGAGTGACGGAAGAAAACTGGCTTTCCAGCATTATGAGAATCGTTGTCTGGGATATGAATATCCTGTTGAAGTTGGCGAAGAATATTTGTCTGAGAAGATAAAGAATTATATTTTACAAGCATTTCCGGGTAGAGAGATTACACGAATTATTATTGGTTCGGAGCAGTTGAATCCTTCTATGCCTGCTTATCGGGTATGGATAGATGATACTTATCTGCTTCTTTTTGATAAAGAAGGAGAATGGACTTTGGTTAGTGGGGAATTCGATCGGACAGTTGTAGAAGAAAACGGAGAATTGTTGTTTCCGGAGTTGCCGCAAACTGTGATTGATTTACTGCCTCAGAAGGTGATGGAACAGATTTGGGATTCTGAACCCAATGCACGTATTACCTCTGTTTCCCGTGACCAGAAAGATTATTATACCTTACAGGTGCATCCTGCTAAGGCGATTTCTACCTATGGAGGTGAAAAAACTTTTGTGATTCAAATCAGCCAGATTCAGGAATTTCTGAAAAACTATTTTACAGAAGTTTATCAGATGAAAATTTCATGGAATTATGATTGTAATAATCCACTTGTATCTGTTGCTTTACCAAATGGATTCAGTTTCTTGTTTGATGGTGATTATGAATGGTTACGCATAAATGGGGGAGGGCAGATATGGCCGGATTCGATGTTACCATTGTTGCCTTCAGGTATTATTTCGTATTGGAAAAATACAGCAGCAGATGTCGGAATTACAGATGTAGACAGAAAGGAAGGAAATTATCATGTTTTGTTGATAGATGGAACCCGCTGGTTGTTTAATTCATATGGGGCATTTATAAAAGACGAAAATGCTGGTTAAGTAAAAAGCGGAGAACAGCAACTGTGTATAAATTGGTCTGTTCTCCGCTTTTTGTATTATTCCTTAAACCAGGAAGCATACATCAAATATCCGTTTGCTATCTTTTGGTTCAGCTCTTTACTTTGTTCAGGGTCTACTTTCTTTATAAACTTAGCAGGAACTCCACCCCAAAGGGTATGAGGCTCTATAACAGTATTTGCTAAAACCAGTGCACCTGCAGCTACTATAGCTCCTTCTCCTACTACAGCATGGTCGAGGAGAGTGGAACCCATGCCGATGAGGGCATTATCGTGTACGCAGGCTCCATGGAGGGTGACATTGTGTCCGATAGAAACATCATTTCCTATTTCGACAGTAGATTTTTCATAAAGAGTATGTAATACGGTTCCGTCCTGAATATTTACTCTGTCACCGATACGGATAGAGTTGACATCACCTCGTAAGACTGCATTAAACCATATACTGCAATCTCGTCCCATAACGACGTCACCTATGATGGTAGCATTGTCGGCAAGGTAGCAGTTTTCACCTATTTGAGGAGTGAATCCTCTGACTGATTTTATTAGTGCCATAATTATCTTTATTTCGTTTGAATTTATAAGCGTGCGGTAGCTTCTTTCAACCAGTTCTGCTCGTCGGATGTAAGCATTGGAGAAAGCGTATCGTATACTCTCTGGTGATAGCTGTTCAACCACTCAATCTCTTCGTCAGTCAATAAATCTATGCGAATAGCTTCTTTGTCGATCGGACATAATGTAAGTGGTTCGAATTTATAGAAAACTCCAAATTCGGTTTCACGTGCGGGTACTACAAGCATTGTATTTTCTGTACGGATGCCATACCGTCCGGATTTGTAGATGCCTGGCTCGTTCGTTATTGTCATGCCTGGTTGTAAAGGAGTGGGGATATGGTTCATACGTATTTGATGAGGCCCTTCGTGTACATTTAGGAAATGCCCTACGCCATGTCCTGTGCCATGTCCGTAGTTGATGCCTGCTTTCCACATAAACTGGCGTGCAAGTACATCTAACTGTGTACCACACGTTCCTTGTGGAAACTCTGCTTGCGATAAAGCGATGAATCCTTTTAAAACGAGTGTGTAATCCGTTTTTTGTTCATCAGAAACTTCTCCTAGTACAATTGTTCGGGTTATATCTGTTGTTCCATCCAGGTATTGTGCCCCGCTGTCGAGTAATAGCAGTCCTTTTGCTTGCAAGATGGAAGATGTTTCAGGCGTTGCTTCATAATGGACAATGGCTCCATGTTCCTGATAGCCGGCAATGGTGTCGAAGCTGATGCCCTGAAAGAGGCATTGTTCGGATCGTAGTTCGTACAGCTTGCGGTCAACAGAAAGTTCTGTTTCCATACCACTTTGCACGTTCTCCTTCAACCATATCAGGAAGCGTACCATTGCTACTCCGTCGCGCACCATTGCCTGATGGAACCCTTTGATTTCGGTTTCATTTTTTACGGCTTTCAGTATACGTATTGGTGAGGGCTGTTTAATGATACTGGCTGATGTTGATGCAGCTTGATAGAGAGTGTAGTTGGTTTCTGGAGAAAGCTGAATACTATTTCCCTTGTATTGAAGCAGGTCATTTTCTATCTCTGTATAGTCTTTTGTCTGAATTTGATTCTGTGTGAGATATGCCTTGACTTCTGCTGTAAGCTTTTCTGGTAAAATGTATAAGGTTGCATCTGTTTGAGTAATAAATAGATAGCTGATAAAAACAGGGTTGCAGTGTACATCATTTCCTCTCAAATTTAATGTCCACGCTATTTCATCGAGGGCGGAAATTAAAATGCCATCCGCTTGATTACGACAGAGACTTTCTCTTACTAGAGTCAACTTATCGGAACAAGACATGCCACTGTATTCCAGAGGTAAAATAAACGGTGAGCTTTGAGGTAAAGGGGGGCGATCTTCCCATAAAAGATTGAAAGGATCGTCAACAGATACCAATTGAAGCTCTTTAGAGTCAAGTGAAATACGGAGACTTTCTACTTCTGCTACGGTATTAACCCAGCCGTCTATACCAACTTTATCACCTGAGTGCAGGACTTCTCCCAACCATTCAGCAATGGTGGGGGTGTCTGGAAGCCGGTCTTTGAACAGGGTGATACCTGTATCTTGTAATTGTTCTGATGCTTGTAAAAAATATCTTGAGTCAGTCCATAATCCTCCTTTGTCTTTAGTAATGACAACAGTTCCTGCAGAACCGGTAAATCCGGAAATCCATTTGCGTGATTCCCAATGCTCTGGTACATATTCACCTGAATGAGGATCTGTGCTTGGTATAATGAAAGCAGCAATTCCTTGTCGTTTCATGAAAGTGCGTAAAGAGATTATTCTTTTTTTTATTTCTTCCTTCATAGTAAAAATATATTTATCAAAGTCTTTCTATTAAAAGCAAAGGTACGATTTCTGTGCTATTTTCGATAAAATATACTGGAAAGTTTTGTAAATAAAGAAAGTATGTGTAATTTTGCGCCGCAATTCGACTATCGAATAATTTAATAACAACATACTTTAATTTTAAAAACATGATTGTAGTACCAGTAAAAGAAGGCGAAAACATTGAAAAAGCGCTGAAGAAGTTCAAAAGAAAATTTGAAAAAACAGGTGTTGTAAAAGAATTGAGAAGCAGACAGCAGTATGACAAACCGTCTGTTTTGAAAAGACTGAAAATGGAACGTGCTGTTTACGTTCAGAAAATGCACCAAGTAGAAGAATAATAATTCCGTAAAAACTTTGAATTATTGAATTCTTTTTCATAAATTCGTTGCTGAATAATAAAGGCGATGCTTTTTATGCTGAAAGATTCTTTTTTGAAATATCTTCAATTTGAGAAGAACTATTCCGATAAAACGATTGTTAGTTATGGTATAGATCTTGAAAAGTTTGAAGAGTATTTTAAAACGGTGGATGAATGCTTGGATTTTACTGTTGTAGATGTTGATCTGATTCGTGGATGGGTTCTCTCATTGATGGAAGAAGGGTATACGGCTACTTCGGTAAATCGAAAGTTAAGTTCACTTCGTTCTTTTTATCGCTACTTATTGCGTCAAGGTGTTGTTTCTGTGGATCCGCTTCAAAAAGTGGTGGGGCCTAAAAAGAAAAAACCTTTGCCTGTTTTTGTGAAAGAGGCTGATATGTCTCGTTTGCTTGATGAAGCTGATTTTGGAACAAGTTTTGAGGGTGTTCGGGATAAAGTTATTTTAGAGGTTTTTTATGAAACAGGAGTTCGACTTTCTGAACTCGTTGGTTTGACGGATGCTGATGTGGATTTATCTCTAAAGCAAATAAAAGTAACGGGGAAAAGAAATAAACAGCGTTTTATTCCTTTTGGTGATAAATTGAAAAGTGACTTAAACGCTTATCTTTCAGTAAGAGAAGAACGTTTTCCAGGTGGTGGAGAAGCTTTTTTTCTTCGTGGAAATGGGAAGCCGATATATCCTGGCCTGGTTTATCTTTTAGTGAAGCGTAATCTTTCGAAGGTTGTTTCGTTGAAAAAGAAAAGCCCTCATGTGTTGCGCCACTCTTTTGCAACCTCGATGCTGAATAATCATGCAGAATTGGGTGCGGTAAAAGAATTGCTTGGGCATGAAAGCTTGACTACGACGGAGGTTTATACTCATACAACTTTCGAAGAACTGAAAAAAGTTTATGAACAAGCTCACCCTAGAGCGTAAAGAAAAAGGAGGTTTTTATGGAAGTAAGAATTCAATCAATTCATTTCGATGCATCTGAAAAACTTGAAGCTTTTATTCAGAAAAAAGCAGAGAAGCTCGAGAAGTTTTGCGATAATATAAAGAAAGTAGAGGTGTCTTTAAAAGTAGTAAAACCTGAAACAGCTATGAATAAAGAAGCTGGCGTACGTGTCTTGGCACTGAATACAGAGTTTTACGCTGAGAAGGTAAGTGATACATTTGAAGAATCTATAGATGTGTGCATGGATGCACTCTCTAAACAACTGCTGAAAGCGAAAGAAAAACAGCAGGGTAAGTAAAAAAATCACGGGAAATATTTTGTGATTAGAAAATAATATCTAACTTTGCAGCCGCTAAGTCGCGGAGATTGTGTGGCTGCAAAGTTAATTTGCCTCTTTAGCTCAGTTGGCCAGAGCACGTGATTTGTAATCTCGGGGTCGTTGGTTCGAATCCGACAAGAGGCTCGAAAGAAGAAAAACACAGGATTATACTGGTGTTCTTTGAAAGAAGTTGGGCAAATACCAGAGTGGCCAAATGGGGCAGACTGTAAATCTGCTGGCTTACGCCTTCGGTGGTTCGAATCCATCTTTGCCCACTAAAATTGCGGAAGTAGCTCAGTCGATAGAGCATTAGCCTTCCAAGCTGAGGGTCGCGGGTTTGAGTCCCGTCTTCCGCTCTTCTTTTTTCTTCTTTGCTGTTATAGCTCAGCGGTAGAGCACTTCCTTGGTAAGGAAGAGGTCCCGGGTTCAAGTCCCGGTAACAGCTCGTGAATTTGTAAAGCTGATTATTAATCAAAATAAATAGTAAAGCTATGGCTAAAGAGAAATTTGAACGTTCGAAACCGCACGTTAACATTGGTACTATCGGTCACGTTGACCACGGTAAAACCACTTTGACTGCTGCTATTACAACAGTATTGGCAAAGAAAGGTCTGTCAGAATTGCGTTCTTTCGATTCTATCGATAACGCTCCTGAAGAAAAGGAAAGAGGTATCACTATCAACACTTCTCACGTAGAGTATCAGACTGCTAACCGTCACTATGCTCACGTAGACTGTCCGGGACACGCCGACTACGTAAAGAACATGGTTACTGGTGCTGCTCAGATGGATGGTGCTATCATCGTAGTTGCTGCAACTGATGGTCCTATGCCTCAGACTCGCGAACACATCTTGTTGGCTCGTCAGGTAAACGTTCCTCGTCTGGTTGTATTCTTGAACAAATGCGACATGGTTGATGACGAAGAAATGTTGGAATTGGTTGAAATGGAAATGCGTGAATTGTTGTCATTCTATGACTTCGATGGCGATAATACTCCTATCATCCGTGGTTCTGCTTTGGGTGCATTGAACGGTGTTCCTCAGTGGGAAGAAAAAGTTATGGAATTGATGGATGCAGTTGATAACTGGATTCCTCTGCCTCCGCGTGATGTAGATAAACCATTCTTGATGCCGGTTGAAGACGTATTCTCAATCACTGGTCGTGGTACTGTTGCTACTGGTCGTATCGAAGCTGGTGTTATCAAGGTAGGTGATGAAGTTGAAATCTTGGGTCTTGGTGAAGACAAGAAATCAGTTGTTACTGGTGTTGAAATGTTCCGTAAATTGTTGGATCAGGGTGAAGCTGGTGATAACGTTGGTTTGTTGCTTCGTGGTATCGACAAGAACGAAATCAAACGTGGTATGATTTTGTGTCACCCGGGTCAGGTTAAAGCTCACTCTAAGTTCAAAGCTGAGGTTTATATCCTGAAGAAAGAAGAAGGTGGTCGTCACACTCCATTCCACAACAAATATCGTCCTCAGTTCTACTTGCGTACTATGGACTGTACAGGTGAAATCACTTTGCCAGAAGGTACAGATATGGTAATGCCGGGTGATAACGTTACTATCAACGTTGAATTGATCTATCCGGTTGCATTGAACGTAGGTTTGCGTTTCGCTATCCGTGAAGGTGGACGTACAGTAGGTGCTGGTCAGATTACAGAACTTCTTGACTAATATCGATTCATCGAAATAAATTATAGTTCCCGGATTTGGTTTCGGGAACTATTTTTACGGGAATAGCTCAGTTGGTAGAGCATCGGTCTCCAAAACCGAGTGTCGGGAGTTCGAGCCTCTCTTCCCGTGCTAAATTGATAAGAATATGTTTAAAAAGATAACGAATTATTGTAAAGAATCTTACGACGAACTAGTCCATAAAGTATCATGGCCTACTCGTTCAGAGCTTTCTAGTAGTGCAGTGGTTGTTTTATATGCTTCCCTACTCATTGCACTCGTTGTTTTTCTTATGGATTCTGCCTTCCAGTTTATCATGGAAGACGTTATCTATCCGCACTAATAAACAGTTAGAGAAATGTCTGAGATTGAAAAAAAATGGTACGTACTTCGTGCCGTGAGTGGTAAAGAATCTAAGGTTAAAGAATATCTTGAAGCTGAAATGAGAAACAGCGACCTTGGAGAGTATGTATCTCAGGTATTGATTCCTACCGAAAAGGTTTATCAGGTTCGCAATGGAAAGAAAATTGTGAAAGAGAGAAGTTATCTCCCTGGTTATGTCTTGGTAGAAGCTGCATTGGTTGGTGAAGTTGCTCATCACTTGAGAAACATTACAAACGTAATTGGCTTTTTAGGAGGTCAGGAACATCCTGTGCCTTTAAGACAATCGGAAGTGAATCGAATACTGGGTACGGTAGATGAACTGCAGGAAGTAAGTGAGGATACTAATATCCCTTATACCGTAGGAGAAACAGTGAAAGTAAGTGTTGGACCGTTTAGCGGATTCAGTGGAATCATTGAGGAAGTAAGCGCGGAAAAACGCAAACTGAAAGTTATGGTCAAAATATTTGGGCGCAAAACTCCGCTCGAATTAGGCTTTACGGATGTGGAAAAGGAATAACGCATTTTGTTACGTGTTGTTTATTCTATTCGTTAATCATTTATATTAAATTTTGTAAAAATGGCTAAAGAAGTTGCTGGACTAATCAAATTACAGATTAAAGGAGGCGCTGCAAATCCATCACCTCCCGTTGGACCTGCTTTGGGTTCTAAGGGTATTAATATCATGGAATTTTGCAAGCAATTCAACGCCAGAACCCAGGACAAGGCAGGTAAAGTATTGCCTGTAATCATTACCTACTACACAGACAAGTCGTTCGATTTCGTAATCAAGACTCCTCCTGTTGCAATTCAATTGCTCGAGGCTGCTAAGATTAAGAGTGGATCAGCTGAACCTAACCGTAAGAAAGTTGCAGAACTGACTTGGGATCAGATTCGTGCTATCGCTCAAGACAAATTGGTTGACTTGAACTGCTTTACTATCGAAGCTGCTATGACAATGGTAGCAGGAACAGCTAGAAGTATGGGTATCGCTGTAAAAGGTGACTTCCCGGGTAATAACTAATTAACTTCAATTGATAATGGGTAAACTGACAAAAAATCAAAAGTTGGCTGCAGAAAAAATTGAAGCAGGGAAAGCATACTCACTGAAAGAAGCTGCTCAGCTTGTAAAAGAAATTACTTTTACTAAGTTTGATGCTTCATTAGATATTGACGTACGTTTAGGTGTAGACCCTCGTAAGGCTAACCAGATGGTAAGAGGCGTTGTTTCTCTTCCTCATGGTACAGGTAAGCAAGTTCGTGTGCTTGTTTTGTGTACACCGGATGCTGAAGCTGCTGCAAAAGAAGCAGGTGCTGACTATGTTGGTCTTGATGAATATATTGAAAAGATCAAAGGTGGATGGACTGATATTGACGTAATCATTACAATGCCGTCCATCATGGGTAAGATCGGTGCTCTGGGTCGTGTGCTTGGTCCTCGTGGATTGATGCCTAACCCTAAGAGTGGTACTGTAACTATGGATGTAGCTAAAGCTGTTAAGGAAGTTAAGCAGGGTAAGATTGACTTTAAGGTTGACAAGAGTGGTATTGTTCACACTTCAATCGGTAAAGTTTCTTTCACTGTTGACCAGATCCGTGAAAATGCGAAAGAATTTATCGCTACTATCATTAAACTGAAACCGACCACAGCTAAAGGTACTTATATTAAGAGTATTTATCTTTCAAGTACTATGAGTAAGGGTATTAAGATTGACCCTAAATCTGTAGAAGAAATCTAAAATTAAGGAGGAATCATGAGAAAGGAAGATAAAGGCGTAATTATCGGTCAGTTGGCTGATACCGTAAAGCAATATGGACATTTCTACTTGGTTGATACAACTGCTATGGATGCAGCATCTACTAGCGAACTGCGTAGAAAATGTTTCAAGGCTGGTATCAAACTGGTAGTTGTGAAGAACTCTTTGCTTCACAAGGCTTTAATGAGCTTGGATGTTGATTATTCACCATTGTTTGATTCTTTGAAAGGTACAACTTCAGTAATGTTCTGCGAAACAGCAAACGCTCCTGCTAAGTTGTTGAAAGAATACAAAGAAGGTGTTCCTGCATTGAAAGCTGCTTATGCAGAAGAAGGATTCTATGTAGGTGCTGATCAGCTCGAAGCTTTGGCAACAATCAAGAGCAAGAACGAAGTTATTGCGGATATCGTGGCATTGCTGCAATCTCCTGCGAAGAACGTTATTTCTGCTCTTCAGTCTGGTGGTAACACCATTCACGGAGTTCTTAAGACTTTGGGTGAACGTGCAGAATAATCGTTTGCTGATCTTAAGACTAAACTAAACAACTTTAATTATCAATTAGTAACAAACAATTAAATTCATACAAAAATGGCAGATTTGAAAGCTTTTGCAGAACAATTAGTTAACTTGACAGTAAAAGAAGTTAATGAACTTGCAACTATCCTTAAAGAAGAATATGGTATTGAACCTGCTGCTGCAGCTGTAGCTGTTGCTGCTGGTCCTGCTGCTGCTGGTGCAGCTGCTGCTGAAGAAAAAACTTCATTCGATGTAGTTTTGAAGAGCGCAGGTGCTGCTAAATTGCAGGTTGTTAAGGCAGTTAAAGAAGCTTGTGGTCTTGGCTTGAAAGAAGCAAAAGACATGGTTGACGGTGCTCCTAGCGTAGTTAAAGAAGGTTTGGCTAAAGACGAAGCTGAATCTTTGAAGAAAGTTTTGGAAGAAGCTGGAGCTGAAGTTGAACTTAAATAAGATTATCCTGTAAATCAGGTAGTTCGGTTAAGAGTCCTCTGTCAAGAGGATTCTTAACCTTTTTGCGTCTATATTAAGTTACACAGGTTCTCTTACCTGAATTTAAACATTTTAACTCCATACAGATGTCTTCAAATACTAATAATCAACGAATTAATTTTGCTTCTATTAAGAATCCGATGAAGTATCCGGATTTCCTGGAAGTGCAATTGAAGTCATTTCAAGACTTTTTACAGTTAGATACTCCGCCTGAAAAACGAAAGAACGATGGCTTGTATAAGGTGTTTGCAGAAAACTTCCCTATTGCAGATACACGTAACAACTTCGTGCTCGAGTTCCTCGACTACTATATTGACCCGCCTCACTATACAATCGATGACTGTTTAGAACGTGGCTTGACTTATAGTGTTCCCTTGAAAGCTAAGCTGAAGCTTTATTGTACAGACCCCGATCACGAAGACTTTGATACCGTTATTCAGGATGTATATCTGGGTCCTATCCCTTACATGACTCCAAAAGGTACTTTTGTTATCAATGGAGCAGAACGTGTAGTTGTTTCTCAGTTACACCGTTCTCCGGGTGTATTCTTTGGACAAAGTATCCATGCTAATGGAACAAAATTGTACTCGGCTCGTATCATTCCGTTTAAAGGTTCTTGGATTGAATTTGCAACGGATATTAACAACGTAATGTATGCTTACATTGACCGTAAGAAGAAGTTGCCTGTTACTACATTGCTGCGTGCTGTTGGTTTTGAAAATGATAAAGACATCCTGGAAATCTTTAATTTGGCTGAAGATGTAAAAGTTAATAAAGCCAACTTGAAAAAGATTATTGGTCGTAAGCTGGCAGCTCGTGTGCTGAAAACTTGGACTGAGGATTTCGTTGATGAAGATACTGGTGAAGTTGTTTCTATTGAACGTAACGAGGTTGTAATCGACCGTGAAACTGTAATCGAACCGGAACATATCGATTTGATTTTGGAATCTGGTATTCAGAATATCCTCGTTCACAATGAAGAAGCTAATTCTTCTGACTATTCAATTATTTTCAATACTTTACAGAAAGACCCAAGTAACTCAGAAAAGGAAGCTGTATTGTACATCTACCGTCAGTTGCGTAATGCAGATCCTGCTGATGATGCTAGTGCTCGTGAAGTTATCAATAACTTGTTCTTCTCTGAAAAGCGTTATGATCTGGGTGAAGTAGGACGTTACCGTATCAACAAGAAGTTGAATCTGGATACGGATATGGATGTCAAAGTATTGACAAAACAAGATATTATTGAAATCATCAAATATCTGATTGAGCTTATTAACTCAAAAGCAGATGTAGATGATATTGACCATTTGAGCAACCGTCGTGTACGTACAGTAGGTGAACAGTTGTCTAATCAGTTCGCTATTGGTTTGGCTCGTATGTCACGTACTATCCGTGAACGTATGAATGTACGCGATAACGAGGTATTTACTCCGATTGACTTGATTAATGCGAAGACTATTTCTTCTGTTATTAATTCATTCTTTGGAACAAATGCTTTGTCACAGTTCATGGACCAGACAAATCCGCTGGCTGAAATCACTCACAAACGTCGTTTGTCTGCATTAGGTCCTGGTGGTTTGTCGCGTGATCGTGCCGGATTTGAGGTGCGAGACGTACACTACACTCACTATGGTCGTTTGTGTCCGATTGAAACTCCTGAAGGTCCGAATATCGGTTTGATTTCTTCTTTGTGTGTATATGCAAAGATTAATGATCTTGGATTTATCGTAACTCCTTACCGTAAAGTAAAAGATGGAGTTGTTGATTTATCACCGGAAGGTATAGAATATTTGTCAGCAGAGGAAGAAGAAGACAAGATTATAGCTCAGGGTAATGCACCGTTGAATGATGACGGAACATTTATCCGCGAGAAAGTAAAAGCTCGTCGTGATGCAGATTATCCGGTAGTAACTCCCGATCAGGTAGAGTTGATGGACGTTGCTCCACAGCAGATCGCTTCTATTGCTGCCTCATTGATTCCGTTCTTGGAGCATGATGACGCTAACCGTGCATTGATGGGATCAAACATGATGCGCCAGGCAGTTCCTTTGTTGAAGACAGAAGCTCCTATTGTTGGTACTGGTATCGAAAAACAATTATGTGAAGATTCACGTACTCAGATTACAGCTGAAGGTGACGGTGTAATTGATTTTGTAGATGCAACAACAATTCGAATTTTGTATGACCGTACAGATGATGAAGAATTTGTAAGCTTTGAACCGGCATTGAAGGAATATCGTATCCCTAAATTCCGCAAAACGAACCAGAGTATGACTATCGACTTGCGTCCGATTTGTACTAAAGGTCAGCGTGTAAAGAAGGGAGATATCTTAACAGAAGGATATTCTACAGCTAACGGAGAATTGGCACTGGGTAAGAACCTGTTGGTTGCCTATATGCCATGGAAAGGATATAACTACGAGGATGCTATTGTGTTGAACGAACGTGTTGTTCGTGAAGATATTCTGACTTCTGTACACGTTGACGAATACATCCTTGAAGTACGTGAAACTAAGCGCGGTATGGAAGAGTTGACTTCTGATATTCCTAATGTGAGTGAAGAAGCAACAAAAGATTTGGATGAAAATGGTATTGTCCGTATTGGTGCACGTATCGAGCCGGGAGACATCTTGATTGGTAAGATTACTCCGAAGGGTGAATCAGATCCTTCTCCAGAAGAAAAATTGCTGCGTGCAATCTTTGGTGATAAAGCTGGTGATGTAAAAGATGCTTCATTAAAAGCTTCTCCATCATTGCGAGGTGTGGTTATCGATAAGAAATTATATTCACGTGTTATCAAGACTCGTAGCGAGAAGAATGCAGATAAGGCTATTCTGCCGAAACTGAATGAAGAATTTGAAGAAAAGGCAGCAGCACTGAAAGAAATCTTAGTTGAAAAACTGTTAGTTTTGACTAATGATAAGGTTTCTCAAGGCGTTAAGGATTATTTGGGAACTGAAGTGATTGCTAAGGGTGCCAAGTTTACAAAACGTGACTTGGAATCATTGGATTATACAATCATTCAGTTGAGCAAATGGACTTCTGATGCTCATAAGAATGACATGATTCGTGATTTGATCATGAATTACCTGAAGAAATATAAAGAACTCGATGCTGAGTTGAAGCGTAAGAAATTTGCTTTGACCATCGGAGATGAGTTGCCTTCAGGAATCATTCAGATGGCTAAAGTTTATATTGCTAAGAAACGTAAGATTGGTGTAGGTGATAAGATGGCAGGTCGTCACGGTAACAAGGGTATTGTATCACGTGTCGTACGTCAGGAAGATATGCCGTTCTTGGCAGATGGAACTCCTGTAGATATCGTATTGAATCCGTTGGGTGTGCCTTCTCGTATGAACATCGGTCAGATTTTCGAAGCTGTACTTGGACGTGCCGGAAAAGAACTGGGTGTGAAATTTGCTACTCCGATCTTTGATGGTGCTACTCTGGATGATTTGGATAAATGGACAGATAAAGCTGGTTTGCCTCGTTATTGTAAGACTTACTTATATGATGGAGGTACAGGTGAGCAGTTTGACCAGCCGGCAACCGTTGGTGTGACTTATATGTTGAAACTTGGTCACATGGTTGAAGACAAGATGCATGCTCGTTCTATCGGTCCGTACTCTCTGATTACTCAGCAGCCACTTGGTGGTAAGGCTCAGTTTGGTGGTCAGCGTTTTGGAGAAATGGAGGTTTGGGCAATCGAAGCATTTGGTGCAGCCCATGTCCTTCAGGAAATTCTGACAATCAAGTCTGATGATGTAGTTGGACGTTCGAAGGCCTATGAAGCAATTGTCAAGGGTGAACCAATGCCTACTCCGGGTATCCCTGAATCTTTGAATGTATTGCTGCATGAATTGAGAGGTCTTTGCCTGAGCATTACACTGGAATAATATATTAATGAAGGATGGAGACGGATAGCCTCCACCTTCATCTTTAAATTCTTCATTTTATAAAATATAAAGTATGGCTTTTAGAAAAGATACTAAGATAAAGAGTAATTTCTCAAAGATTACGATCGGACTGGCTTCTCCTGAAGAGATTTTGGAAAACTCTTTCGGTGAAGTATTGAAACCGGAAACTATCAACTACCGTACTTATAAACCGGAACGTGATGGTTTGTTCTGTGAACGAATCTTCGGTCCGGTAAAGGACTACGAATGTCATTGTGGTAAATACAAGCGCATTCGTTATAAAGGAATTGTGTGCGACCGATGTGGTGTAGAAGTAACAGAAAAGAAAGTTCGTCGTGAACGTAGCGGTCACATTCAGCTGGTTGTACCTGTTGCACATATCTGGTATTTCCGTTCTTTGCCTAATAAAATCGGCTATTTGTTAGGATTGCCTACAAAGAAGCTTGATGCTATTATTTACTATGAACGTTATGTAGTTATTCAGCCGGGTATAAAAGCAGAAGACGGTATCAGCCAATATGATTTGCTGTCTGAAGAAGAATATCTTGATATTATGGATAGTCTTCCAAAAGAAAACCAATATCTGGAAGACAGTGATCCAAATAAGTTCATTGCGAAGATGGGTGCTGAAGCAATTTATGACTTACTCGTTCGTCTGGACTTAGATGCTCTTTCTTATGAATTACGTCATAAAGCTAATAATGATTCTTCTCAGCAACGTAAGAATGAAGCTTTGAAGCGCTTGCAGGTTGTAGAATCTTTCCGTGCTTCACGTGGCCGTAATAAACCTGAATGGATGATTGTACGTATTGTTCCGGTTATTCCACCAGAATTACGTCCGTTGGTTCCATTGGATGGAGGTCGTTTTGCCACTTCTGACTTGAATGATTTGTATCGTCGTGTTATTATTCGTAATAACCGTTTGAAACGTCTGATTGAAATCAAGGCTCCGGAAGTAATCTTACGTAATGAAAAGCGTATGTTGCAGGAAGCTGTTGACTCACTGTTTGACAACTCTCGTAAGTCAAGCGCAGTGAAGACAGATGCCAACCGTCCTTTGAAGTCACTTTCAGATAGCTTAAAAGGTAAGCAAGGACGTTTCCGTCAGAACTTGCTGGGTAAACGTGTTGACTATTCTGCACGTTCAGTAATTGTCGTAGGTCCGGAACTGAAGATGGGTGAATGTGGTATTCCTAAATTGATGGCTGCCGAACTTTACAAACCATTTATCATTCGCAAATTGATAGAACGTGGTATTGTTAAGACTGTCAAGTCTGCAAAGAAAATTGTAGATCGTAAGGAGCCAGTTATTTGGGATATCTTGGAGCATGTAATGAAAGGACATCCTGTATTGCTGAACCGTGCGCCGACTTTGCACCGTTTGGGTATTCAGGCATTCCAGCCTAAGATGATTGAAGGTAAGGCTATTCAGTTGCACCCGTTGGCATGTACTGCGTTCAATGCCGACTTTGATGGTGACCAGATGGCGGTACATTTGCCTTTGAGTAATGAAGCTGTTCTTGAAGCTCAGATGTTGATGCTTCAATCACATAATATATTGAACCCTGCCAATGGTGCTCCTATCACAGTGCCGGCACA
Source organism: Phocaeicola coprocola DSM 17136 (assembly GCF_000154845.1). Classification (GTDB taxonomy): domain Bacteria; phylum Bacteroidota; class Bacteroidia; order Bacteroidales; family Bacteroidaceae; genus Phocaeicola; species Phocaeicola coprocola. The sequence continues at coordinate 114,566 of NZ_DS981460.1, forward strand.
GGATATGGTTCTTGGTTTGTATTACATTACCAAGTTGCGTAAAGGTGCTAAGGGTGAGGGATTGATTTTCTACGGACCAGAAGAAGCATTGATTGCTTACAATGAAGGAAAAGTAGATATTCACGCTATCATCAGTGTTGTAACTAACGACCTTGATGAAAATGGTAATATTGTCAAGAAGATGATTAAAGAAACTTCTGTAGGACGTATTATCGTTAACGAGTTGGTTCCAGATGAATGCGGTTACTTGAATACTATTATTTCTAAGAAATCATTGCGTGATATCATCAGCGATGTTATTAAGACAGTCGGTGTTGCCCGTGCTTGTGAATTCTTGGATGGTATTAAGAACTTAGGTTATAAGAAAGCTTTCGAAGGTGGTTTGTCATTCAACTTGGGTGATATCATTATCCCGAAAGAAAAGGAAGAACTGGTTAAACGTGGTAACGAAGAGGTTGAGCAAATTATGATGAACTATAACATGGGTTTCATCACTGACAACGAACGTTACAATCAGGTTATTGATACTTGGACGCACGTTAACAGCGACTTGTCTGATATCTTGTATAAGACTATTAAGAATGACGATCAAGGATTCAACTCTGTATTTATGATGTTGGATTCTGGAGCCCGTGGTTCTAAGGAACAGATCCGTCAGTTGTCTGGTATGCGTGGTTTGATGGCTAAACCTCAGAAAGCAGGTGCTGAAGGTGCTCAGATTATTGAAAACCCGATTCTTTCTAACTTTAAGGAAGGTTTGTCAGTGTTGGAGTACTTTATTTCTACTCACGGTGCTCGTAAGGGTCTTGCCGATACTGCATTGAAAACTGCCGATGCCGGATATTTGACTCGTCGTTTGGTTGACGTTTCTCACGACGTGATCATTAATGAAGAAGACTGTGGAACATTGCGTGGTCTGGTTTGTACAGCATTGAAGAATAACGATGAAGTTATTGCAACATTGTATGAACGTATTTTGGGACGTGTTTCTGTACACGATGTAATACATCCTACAACTGGTAAGCTGATAGTAGCTGCTGGTGAAGAAATTACAGAATCAATTGCACAGGAAATCGAAGATTCTCCGATTGAAAGCGTTGAAATCCGTTCTGTATTGACTTGTGAGTCGAAGAAAGGTGTATGTGCTAAGTGTTATGGACGTAACCTTGCTACCAGCCGTATGGTTCAGAAAGGTGAGGCTGTTGGTGTTATCGCTGCTCAGTCAATCGGTGAACCGGGTACTCAGCTGACATTGCGTACGTTCCACGCCGGAGGTATCGCCGGTAACATGGCTGCAAATGCAAGTATTGTTGCGAAGAACGATGCACGTCTTGAGTTTGAAGAATTGCGTACAGTAGACGCTGTTGAAGAAACAGGTGAAGCAGTTAAAATCGTTGTTGGTCGTTTGGCTGAAGTTCGTTTCGTGGATGTTAATACAGGTATTATCCTGTCAACACATAACGTTCCTTATGGTTCTAAACTGTATGCATCAGATGGTGAAGTCGTTGAGAAAGGTAAGCTGATTGCTAAGTGGGACCCGTTCAATGCCGTTATTGTTACAGAAGCTGCAGGTAAGATTGATTTTGAATCTGTAATTGAAAATGTAACATATAAGGTAGAATCAGATGAAGCTACAGGTTTGCGTGAAATCATCATTACAGAATCTAAAGATAAGACAAAGATCCCGTCATTGCATATTTTGGATGAAAATGGTGGTATCATTCGTACATATAACTTGCCGGTAGGCGGTCACGTAGTTGTTGAAGACAAGCAGGTGGTTAAGGCCGGTGATATTTTGGTTAAGATTCCACGTGCAGTTGGTAAGGCAGGTGATATCACCGGTGGTCTTCCACGTGTAACCGAATTGTTTGAAGCACGTAATCCGTCTAATCCTGCTGTTGTTTCAGAAATCGATGGTGAGGTTACGATGGGTAAGATTAAACGTGGTAACCGTGAAATTATCGTTACATCTAAGACAGGCGATGTGAAGAAATACCTTGTGGCTCTGTCAAAGCAGATCCTTGTTCAGGAAAACGACTATGTACGTGCCGGAACTCCGTTGTCAGATGGTGCTATCACTCCTGCTGATATCTTGGCTATTAAAGGTCCTACAGCAGTACAGGAGTACATCGTGAACGAAATTCAGGATGTATACCGTCTGCAGGGTGTTAAGATTAACGATAAGCACTTTGAAATTATCGTTCGTCAGATGATGCGTAAAGTTCAGATTGATGAGCCGGGAGATACTCGTTTCTTGGAACAGCAGGTTGTAGACCGTTTGGAATTTAACGAGGAAAACGACCGTATCTGGGGTAAGAAAGTTGTTGTTGATGCTGGTGATTCTCAGAATTTGCAGCCGGGACAGATTGTTACAGCTCGTAAGTTGCGTGATGAAAACAGTATGCTGAAGCGTCGTGACTTAAAACCTGTAGAAGTACGCGATGCTGTTCCTGCTACATCAACTCAGATTTTGCAAGGTATTACACGTGCTGCATTGCAAACATCAAGCTTTATGTCGGCTGCATCATTCCAGGAAACTACTAAAGTTTTGAACGAAGCAGCAATTAACGGTAAAGTTGATAAACTGGAAGGTATGAAGGAAAACGTTATCTGCGGTCATTTGATACCTGCCGGAACTGGTCAGCGTGAATACGAAAAGATTATTGTTGGCTCAAAAGAAGAGTATGACAGAATTCTGGCAAATCGTAAGAACGTGCTTGATTATAGTGAAGTAGAATAATACTTTAATCTTATACATATAAGGAGCTGTGTCATGAAGAATGGCACAGCTCCTTTTGTATTTATATCAATCATAAATCGAAAATCTCAACTTATATTTTCCCTTTAATAGCTTCGTTGAATTTGCCAAAAAGTGAAATTGGCTATTGAAATTTTTACTTAACTGTTCGGATGATTCAACTTTTTCCCTACATTTGTGGCGTTAATATAAAAATTGAAATGTAAAAACTAAGTTATTATGGAAAACGAAAACAAAAATAATCAGCTTCAGATAGAGCTGAAAGAAGAAGTTGCTCAAGGAACTTATGCTAATCTTGCTATAATTACTCATTCTACTTCTGAGTTTATTGTAGATTTTGTTCGTATTATGCCGGGCTTGCCAAAGGCTGGAGTACAATCGCGTATTGTGATGACTCCTGAACATGCAAAACGATTGATGTATGCATTGCAGGATAATGTTGCAAAGTACGAGCATAATTTTGGTCCAATACGTATGCCGGAAGAACAGGGAAACGGTAGTAAAACCTTTGTTCCTCCATTGAGTGATTTTAAGGGAGAAGCTTAAAAAAATATAAAAACATAGCTTTATGGCCCATTTTCCGACTTTTTTCGGGAAATGGGCTTTTTTTATTTTAAAACAGTTTGTCTATTAAAAAGTTATTTGTAATTTTGCAGCCCGAAATGTATAGTTTCGACTAGGATTGGAAAAACAATAAACAATATATATAATAATTAAAATCAAAACAAAATGCCTACTATTCAACAGTTAGTAAGAAAAGGAAGAACGGTTTTGGTTGAGAAGAGTAAATCACCTGCATTGGACTCATGCCCTCAGAGACGTGGTGTTTGTGTACGTGTTTATACTACAACTCCGAAAAAGCCGAACTCAGCAATGCGTAAAGTTGCTCGTGTGCGTTTGACAAACTCTAAGGAAGTGAACTCTTACATTCCGGGAGAAGGACATAACTTGCAGGAACACTCAATCGTATTGGTTCGTGGTGGTCGTGTGAAAGACCTTCCAGGTGTACGTTATCATATTGTTCGTGGAACATTGGATACAGCAGGTGTTGCTGGTCGTACACAGAGACGTTCTAAATATGGTGCTAAGCGCCCGAAACCAGGACAGGCTCCAGCAGGAAAAGGTAAGAAATAATTCGTAGCTGAGTACAATCCTTAGTAAAAAACTTTATTAATTCGTTTTGGTTTGTTGGAAAAGCTTTAAGGTTGAGTAAATGCTTCAGAGGAGGCGTTGAAGAAAACAGAGATGCAGCCCCAAACTAAACATTATTATCAAACAAAATGAGAAAAGCAAAACCAAAAAAACGTGTGATCCTTCCGGATCCAGTATTTAATGATCAGAAGGTTTCTAAATTCGTAAACCATCTGATGTATGATGGAAAGAAGAATACTTCTTACGAAATCTTCTACAATGCATTGAAGACAGTTGAAACAAAACTTCCAGGTGAAGAAACTTCAGCTTTGGAAGTTTGGAAAAAAGCTCTAGATAATGTGACTCCGCAGCTGGAAGTTAAGTCTCGCCGTATTGGTGGTGCAACTTTCCAGGTTCCTACAGAAATTCGTCCAGACCGTAAAGAGTCAATCTCTATGAAGAATATGATTGCTTTTGCCCGTAAACGTGGTGGCAAATCAATGGCTGATAAATTGGCAGCTGAAATTCTTGATGCATATAACGAGCAGGGTGGTGCTTTCAAACGTAAAGAAGATATGCACCGTATGGCTGAAGCTAACCGTGCTTTTGCTCACTTCAGATTCTAAATCAAGTATTAATTTTAACTAGGAAATAAAATGGCTAAACATGATTTGCATTTGACCCGTAACATCGGTATCATGGCGCACATCGATGCTGGTAAGACAACTACTTCTGAACGTATCTTGTTTTACACTGGTCTGACTCACAAAATTGGTGAGGTGCACGATGGTGCTGCTACTATGGACTGGATGGAGCAGGAGCAGGAACGTGGTATCACTATTACTTCAGCTGCTACCACTACTTACTGGAACTATGCAGGTAATAAGTATAAAATTAACTTGATTGACACTCCGGGACACGTAGACTTTACTGCTGAGGTTGAACGTTCATTGCGTGTATTGGATGGCGCTGTTGCTGCATATTGTGCAGTTGGTGGTGTTGAACCGCAGTCTGAAACTGTATGGCGTCAGGCTGATAAGTATAATGTTCCTCGTATCGGTTACGTTAATAAAATGGACCGTTCTGGTGCAGACTTCTTTGAAGTTGTACGTCAGATGAAGGATGTTTTAGGTGCTAATCCATGTCCGGTAGTTATCCCTATTGGTTCTGAAGAAAACTTTAAGGGTGTAGTTGACTTGGTTAAGATGAAAGCTATCTTGTGGCACGATGAAACAATGGGTGCTGATTATGATGTAGAAGAAATTCCTGCAAACTTGGTTGATGAAGCACAGGAATGGAGAGACAAGATGCTTGAAAAGGTTGCTGAGTTCGACGAAGCTTTGATGGAAAAGTATTTTGATGATCCTTCTACTATTACAGAGGAAGAAATCATGCGTGCATTGCGTGCCGGAACATTGAAGATGGAAATCGTTCCAATGCTGTGTGGCTCTTCATTCAAGAATAAGGGTGTACAGACTTTGCTGGATTATGTATGTGCTTTCTTGCCTTCTCCATTGGATACTCCAAATATTATTGGTACTAACCCATCTACTGGAGCTGAAGAAGATCGTAAGCCAGATGAAGATGAAAAGACTTCTGCTTTGGCGTTCAAGATTGCTACTGACCCATATGTAGGTCGTCTGACTTTCTTCCGTGTATATTCTGGTAAGGTTGAAGCAGGTTCTTATATCTTCAACTCTCGTTCAGGAAAGAAAGAACGCGTTTCACGTTTGTTCCAGATGCACTCAAATAAACAGAATCCTGTTGAAGTAATTAGTGCTGGTGATATTGGTGCTGGTGTAGGTTTCAAGGATATTCGTACTGGTGATACATTGTGTGATGAAACAGCTCCGATCGTTCTTGAATCTATGGACTTCCCAGAACCTGTAATCGGTATCGCAGTAGAGCCTAAGACTCAGAAAGACTTGGATAAATTGTCTAACGGTTTGGCTAAGCTGGCTGAAGAAGACCCGACATTTACAGTAAAAACTGATGAACAGACAGGTCAGACAGTTATCTCTGGTATGGGTGAGCTTCACTTGGATATCATCATCGATCGTTTGAAACGTGAATTCAAAGTAGAATGTAACCAGGGTCGTCCTCAGGTTAACTACAAGGAAGCTATTACTAAGACTGTTGAATTGCGTGAAGTTTATAAGAAGCAGTCTGGTGGTCGTGGTAAGTTTGCTGATATCATTGTGACAATCGGTCCGGTTGATGAAGACTTCAAACAAGGTGGATTGCAATTTATCGATGAAGTTAAAGGTGGTAACGTGCCTAAGGAATTTATCCCTTCTGTACAGAAAGGTTTCCAGACTGCTATGAAGAATGGTGTGTTGGCAGGATTCCCTCTTGACTCATTGAAGGTTGTATTGAAAGATGGTTCATTCCACCCGGTTGACTCTGACCAGTTGTCTTTCGAAATCTGTGCTATTCAGGCTTATAAGAATGCTTGCGCTAAGGCAGGTCCTGTATTGATGGAACCTATCATGAAGTTGGAAGTTGTTACTCCTGAAGAAAACATGGGTGACGTTATCGGTGACTTGAATAAGCGTCGTGGTCAGGTTGAAGGAATGGAAACTAGCCGTTCTGGTGCTCGTATCGTGAAGGCTATGGTTCCGCTGGCAGAAATGTTTGGTTACGTAACAGCTTTGCGTACTATCACTTCTGGTCGTGCAACTTCTTCAATGACTTATGATCACCATGCTCAGGTATCAAGCTCTATCGCTAAGACTGTATTGGAAGAAGTTAAAGGTCGCGTAGATTTGGTATAATCAGAAATAACTTGAAGCTGATGAGGGCTAGCGAATGACTCTTAGCCCTCATGCTTCACCTTAAAAAATAATAATTAATTAACTATTACTAATGAGTCAGAAAATTAGAATTAAACTGAAATCTTACGATCACAATTTGGTAGACAAGTCTGCTGAGAAGATTGTGAGAACTGTGAAGGCTACAGGCGCTATCGTTAGCGGTCCTATTCCATTGCCAACTCACAAACGTGTGTTTACTGTAAACCGTTCAACTTTTGTTAATAAAAAGTCTCGTGAACAGTTTGAATTGTCTTCTTATAAAAGACTGATCGACATCTATAGCTCAACTGCTAAGACAGTAGATGCTTTGATGAAATTGGAATTACCAAGTGGAGTAGAAGTAGAAATTAAAGTTTAATAAATTTAAAAATTAACTGAAATGCCAGGATTATTAGGAAAGAAAATCGGAATGACATCCGTTTTCAGTGCTGATGGTAAAAATGTACCATGCACTGTTATCGAAGCTGGTCCTTGTGTAGTTACTCAGATTAAGAGTGTAGAAAAAGATGGCTATGCAGCTGTTCAGGTAGGTTTCCAAGACAAAAAGGAAAAGCATACTACAAAACCGTTGATGGGTCACTTTAAGAAAGCTGGAGTAACTCCAAAGAGACACTTGGCCGAGTTCAAAGATTTCTCAGAAGAATTGAATTTAGGTGATACTATCACTGTAGAATTGTTTAACGATGCTAGCTATGTAGACGTAATCGGTACTTCTAAAGGTAAAGGTTTCCAGGGTGTTGTTAAACGTCACGGATTTGGTGGTGTAGGTCAGACTACTCACGGTCAGCACAACCGTGCTCGTAAGCCGGGTTCTATCGGTGCTTGTTCTTACCCTGCAAAAGTATTCAAAGGAATGCGCATGGGTGGTCAAATGGGTGGTGACAGAGTAACTACTCACAACTTACAGGTATTAAAGGTAATTCCTGAACACAACTTGCTTTTGATCAAAGGTTCTGTTCCGGGTTGCAAAGGTTCAATCGTAATAATTGAGAAATAATGGAAGTTAACGTATTAAATATTAAGGGTGAAGATACCGGAAGAAAGGTTGCTTTGAATGAAGCTATCTTCGGAATCACTCCGAATGATCACGCTATCTATCTGGACGTAAAACAGTACATGGCTAATCAGCGCCAGGGAACTCATAAGTCTAAAGAAAGAAGCGAAATCAGTGGTTCTACTCGTAAATTAGGCCGTCAGAAAGGTGGAGGTGGTGCACGTCGTGGTGATATCAACTCTCCATTGTTGGTTGGTGGTGCTCGTGTATTTGGTCCAAAGCCACGTGATTATTGGTTCAAATTGAACAAGAAAGTAAAGACTTTGGCTCGTAAGTCTGCTTTGGCATATAAGGCTCAGGCTAACAATATCGTAGTAGTAGAAGACTTCACTTTTGAAGCTCCTAAGACTAAAGAATTCGTAAATGTTGTGAATAATCTTAAAGTAGCTGGTAAAAAGCTGCTTATGGTTTTGCCGGAAGCAAATAAAAACGTATATTTGTCTGCTCGTAACTTAGAGCGTACAAATCTTGCAATTGCTTCTGCGCTGAATACTTACTCAGTATTGAACGCAGAAACTCTTGTTGTTACAGAGAGCGCATTGAAAGCTATCGAGGAAACCTTAGTTAAATAATTAAAGGAGGCTGAAGTAATATGGGAATGATTATTAAACCGTTGGTTACAGAAAAAATGACGGCAATATCTGAAAAGTTCAACCGCTTTGGATTTATTGTTCGTCCTGAAGCTAACAAATTAGAAATTAAGAGCGAAATCGAGGCTTTGTATAACGTAACTGTTGTTGATGTGAATACTATCCGTTACGCAGGAAAGAACAAGAGCCGTTATACTAAATCAGGTCTTATCAATGGACGTACTAATGCTTATAAAAAAGCTATCGTTACATTGAAAGAAGGTGATACTATTGATTTTTATAGCAATATTTAAATAAAAGATGGCAGTACGTAAATTTAAGCCCACAACACCGGGGCAGAGACACAAAATTATTGGTACTTTTGAAGAAATTACTGCATCGGTACCAGAAAAATCTCTTGTATATGGAAAGCGTTCTACTGGTGGTCGTAACCATGTAGGTAAAATGACAATGCGCTATATCGGTGGCGGTCATAAGAGAAAATTCCGTATTATTGATTTCAAGAGAAATAAAGACGGTGTTCCAGCAGTTGTTAAAACAATTGAATACGATCCGAACCGTTCAGCTCGTATCGCGTTGTTGTTTTATGCTGATGGTGAAAAAAGATATATTATTGCTCCTAATGGATTGCAAGTTGGTAGCACTTTGATGTCTGGAGCGAATGCGGCGCCTGAGATTGGTAACGCACTTCCTCTTGAAAACATCCCTGTCGGTACTGTAATTCATAACATTGAGTTGCGTCCGGGTCAAGGTGCTGCATTGGTAAGATCGGCTGGTAATTTTGCTCAGTTGACTTCTCGTGAAGGTAAATACTGTGTAATCAAGTTGCCTTCAGGTGAAGTAAGACAAATCTTAAGTGCTTGTAAAGCTACAGTTGGTAGTGTTGGTAATTCAGACCATGCTTTGGAAGCTTCAGGTAAGGCTGGACGTTCTCGTTGGTTGGGTCGTCGTCCTCACAACCGTGGTGTTGTTATGAACCCAGTTGATCACCCGATGGGTGGTGGTGAAGGACGTCAGTCAGGAGGTCACCCAAGATCACGTACAGGCTTGTATGCTAAGGGCTTGAAGACAAGAGCACCTAAGAAACAGTCTTCTAAGTATATTATTGAAAGAAGAAAATAATAACAACTGATTAATTGAGTATTTATGAGTCGTTCATTAAAAAAAGGTCCATATATTAATGTAAAACTGGAAAACAAAGTGCTCGCTATGAATGAAAGCGGCAAGAAGTCAGTTGTTAAAACATGGGCTAGAGCTTCAATGATTTCGCCTGATTTTGTAGGGCATACAATTGCAGTTCATAACGGAAACAAATTTATTCCTGTTTACGTTACTGAAAACATGGTTGGTCATAAGTTGGGAGAGTTTGCTCCAACTCGTACTTTCCGTGGTCATGCAGGTAACAAGAAAAAATAACAGGACACACTTATTGAAATAATAAAGTAATAAATAATGGGAGCAAGAAAAAAAATATCGGCTGAAAAAAGAAAAGAAGCCCTTAAGACCATGTATTTTGCAAAATTGCAAAATGTGCCTACTTCTCCGCGTAAAATGCGTCTCGTTGCTGATATGATTCGCGGTATGGAGGTTAATAGAGCACTTGGTGTATTGAAGTTTTCTTCTAAGGAAGCTTCTGCAAGAGTGGAAAAACTGTTGCGCTCTGCTATTGCTAACTGGGAACAGAAAAACGAACGCAAAGCTGAAGATGGTGAACTTTTTGTAACTAAGATTTTTGTTGACGGAGGAGCTACTCTGAAAAGAATGAGACCGGCTCCACAGGGTAGAGGTTACAGAATTCGTAAACGTTCAAACCATGTAACTTTGTTCGTTGATTCTAAAAATACTAATGATAAAAATTAAGAGTAGATGGGACAGAAAGTTAATCCGATAAGTAACCGTTTAGGAATTATCAGAGGATGGGATTCTAATTGGTACGGTGGCAAGAATTATGGTGATGCTTTATTGGAAGATAGCAAAATTCGTAAATATCTGAATGCCAGACTTGCAAAAGCCAGCGTTTCAAGAATCGTAATTGAACGTACTCTGAAGTTGGTGACAATTACTGTATGTACTGCTCGCCCAGGTATTATCATTGGTAAAGGTGGTCAGGAAGTTGATAAGTTGAAAGAAGAGTTGAAGAAGATCACCGATAAGGATATCCAGATTAATATCTTCGAAGTGAAGAAACCCGAACTCGACGCTGTGATTGTTGCTAATAATATCGCTCGCCAGGTTGAAGGTAAGATTGCTTACCGCCGCGCTATTAAAATGGCTATTGCCAATACAATGCGTATGGGAGCTGAAGGTATCAAGGTACTGATTTCAGGTCGTTTGAATGGTGCTGAAATGGCACGTTCTGAAATGTATAAGGAAGGTCGTACTCCGTTGCATACTTTCCGTGCAGATATTGACTATTGTCATGCTGAAGCTTTGACAAAAGTTGGTTTGCTGGGTATCAAAGTATGGATTTGCCGTGGTGAAGTTTATGGTAAACGTGAGTTAGCTCCTAACTTCACTCAGAGCAAGGAAAACAACCGTGGTGGAAACGGTAATAATGGAGGAAAGAACTTCCGTAGAAAGAAAAACAACAATCGCTAACGAATTTGAATTTTAGGAATTATGTTACAACCGAAAAAGACAAAATTCAGAAGACAGCAGAAAGGTAGCGCTAAAGGTAATGCCCAGAGAGGACACCAGTTGGCTTTCGGTACATTTGGTATCAAGTCATTACAGACTAAGTGGATTACTGGACGTCAGATTGAAGCAGCTCGTATTGCTGTAACAAGATATATGCAGCGTCAGGGTCAGATTTGGATCCGTATTTTCCCGGACAAACCTATTACTCGTAAACCTGCTGATGTACGTATGGGTAAAGGTAAAGGTTCTCCCGAAGGATTTGTAGCTCCTGTAACTCCGGGTCGTATTTTGATCGAAGTAGAAGGAGTTTCTTTTGATGTAGCTAAAGAAGCTTTGCGCCTTGCAGCACAGAAACTTCCTGTTACAACTAAGTTTATTGTTAGACGTGATTACGACGCAAGTCAAAATGCTTAATTGATATGAAGATTGCAGAAATTAGAGAAATAGCTACCAACGAATTGGCAGAAAGAATTCAGACTGAAGTTGCCAATTACAATCAAATGGTTTTAAATCATTCGATCTCTCCGCTGGAAAATCCTGCACAGATTAAGAAATTACGCAGAACAATTGCGCGTATGAAAGCAGAATTGCGTCAGAGAGAACTTAACAAATAATAATGGTCCTCATGGAAGCTAGAAATTTAAGAAAAGAAAGAACTGGTGTTGTAGTTAGCAATAAAATGGATAAGACCATTACTGTTGCTGCTAAGTTTAAGGAAAAACACCCTATTTATGGTAAATTCGTTTCTAAAACGAAGAAATTCCATGCTCATGACGAAAAGAATGAATGCCAAATCGGAGATACTGTTCGTATTATGGAAACTCGTCCTTTGAGCAAAACTAAGAGATGGAGATTGATTGAAATTATCGAAAGAGCTAAGTAATTATGATACAAGCAGAATCCAGACTTACAGTATGTGACAACAGTGGTGCTAAAGAAGCTCTTTGTATCCGCGTATTAGGCGGTACAAAGAGACGTTATGCCTCTGTTGGGGATGTTATTGTAGTTTCAATAAAGAGTGTTATCCCCTCAAGTGATATTAAAAAAGGTGCAGTATCTAAGGCCTTGATCGTACGTACAAAGAAAGAAATTCGTCGTGCTGACGGTTCTTATATTCGTTTTGATGACAATGCTTGCGTATTGCTGAATAACGCAGGTGAAATTAGAGGAAGTCGTATTTTTGGCCCGGTTGCGAGAGAATTGCGTAATGCAAATATGAAAGTTGTTTCACTTGCACCTGAAGTACTTTAATTTTGTAAAAGATTTAAGTAATGAGTAAATTACATATTAAAAAAGGCGATACAGTTTACGTAAACTCTGGTGAAGACAAGGGTAAAACTGGCCGCGTGTTGAAAGTTCTTGTTAAAGAAGGACGTGCACTGGTTGAAGGTATCAACATGGTATCAAAGAGCACTAAACCTAATGCAAAGAATCCTCAGGGTGGTATTGTGAAGCAGGAAGCACCTATTCACATCTCTAACCTGAATCCGGTTGATCCTAAGACAGGTAAACCGACACGTGTTGGTAGAAGAGAAAGTTCTGATGGAAGAACATTTGTTCGTTATGCTAAAAAATCAGGAGAGGAGATTAAATAATGAGTAATACTGCTAGCCTTAAGAAAGAATATGCAGAGCGCATTGCTCCTGCGTTGAAGAATCAGTTCCAGTATACTTCATCTATGCAGATTCCTAAGCTGAAGAAGATTGTTATCAGTCAGGGTTTGGGTATGGCTGTAGCTGATAAGAAAATTATCGATGTTGCTATCAATGAACTGACAGCAATTACCGGTCAGAAAGCTGTTGCAACTGTTTCTCGTAAAGATATCGCAAACTTTAAGTTGCGTAAAAAAATGCCTATCGGTGTAATGGTAACTTTACGTCGTGAAAGAATGTATGAATTCCTTGAAAAGCTTGTTCGTGTAGCTTTGCCACGTATCCGTGACTTCAAAGGTATCGAAAGCAAGTTGGACGGAAGAGGTAATTATACTTTGGGTATTCAGGAACAAATCATTTTCCCTGAAATAAATATCGATAGTATTACTAAAATTCTCGGAATGAATATTACCTTTGTAACCTCTGCTCAAACAGACGAAGAAGGTTATGCTTTGTTGAAGGAATTCGGTTTACCGTTTAAAAACGCTAAAAAAGATTGATAAGATATGGCAAAAGAATCAATGAAGGCTCGTGAAGTAAGAAGAGCCAAACTGGTAGCCAAATATGCTGAGAAACGTGCTGCGTTGAAGAAGATTGTTAATACTGGTGATCCTGCTGAAGCTTTTGAAGCTGCACAGAAATTGCAGGCACTGCCTAAGAATTCCAATCCTATTCGCTTGCACAACCGTTGTAAACTGACTGGTCGTCCTAAAGGATATATGCGTCAGTTCGGTATTTCACGTATTCAGTTCCGTGAAATGGCATCAAACGGTTTAATCCCGGGCGTTAAGAAAGCAAGCTGGTAAATTTTTTTATTATTAAATATTGTCAGGGTAGTCCTGATTAATTTAACAATTTATTTTTATGACAGATCCAATCGCAGATTATCTCACAAGATTGAGAAATGCAATTAGTGCTAAGCACAGAGTTGTAGAAGTACCTGCTTCAAACTTGAAAAAAGAAATTACTAAGATTCTGTTTGACAAAGGTTACATTCTGAACTACAAATTTGTAAAAGATGGTCCTCAAGGAACTATCAAGGTTGCTTTGAAGTATGATGCTGTTAACAAAGTTAACGCTATCAAAAAACTTGAAAGAGTATCTACTCCGGGTATGCGTAAGTATACCGGCTACAAAGACATGCCGAGAGTTATTAATGGATTAGGTATTGCTATTATATCTACTTCCAAAGGTGTGATGACAGACAAGGAAGCTGCTGCATTGAAAATCGGTGGTGAAGTTCTTTGTTATGTATATTAATGTAGGAGGATATAAACTATGTCAAGAATAGGTAAATTGCCCGTTAGTATTCCTGCTGGAGTAACAGTTACTCTGAAGGATAACGTAGTAAACGTTAAAGGTCCGAAAGGTGAGTTGAGTCAGTTTGTAAATCCTGCTATTGAAGTAGAAATTGCAGACGGTCACGTGGTGTTGAAAGAAAATGAAAACGCTATGCTTGATAACCTCAAACAGCGTCATGCGTTCCATGGTTTGTATCGTGCTTTGATACATAACATGGTTGTTGGTGTTTCTGAAGGTTATAAGAAGGAGTTGGAACTTGTCGGTGTTGGTTACCGTGCATCAAACAATGGTAATATCATTGATTTCGCTTTAGGTTATACTCATAACATCTTTATGCAGTTGCCTCCTGAAATCAAGGTTGAAACTAAATCTGAAAGAAATAAGAACCCTCTTATTATATTGGAATCTTGTGACAAACAGTTGCTCGGTCAGGTTTGTTCAAAAATACGCTCTTTCCGTAAGCCTGAACCTTATAAAGGAAAAGGTATTAAGTTTGTTGGTGAAGAAATTCGTAGAAAGTCTGGTAAGTCAGCTGGTGCTAAGTAATTCACATAAAATCGTACAATTATGACAACAAAAATAGAAAGACGAATCAAGATCAAATATAGAGTACGCAACAAGATTTCAGGTACAGCTGAACGTCCGCGTATGAGTGTGTTTAGAAGTAACAAGCAGATATATGTCCAAGTTATCGACGATTTGAGCGGTAGAACATTGGCTGCTGCTTCTTCTTTGGGTATGGAACCAATGCCAAAGAAAGAACAAGCTGCTAAAGTTGGTGAACTGATCGCTAAGAAAGCTCAAGAAGCTGGTATTACGACTGTCGTATTCGACCGTAATGGTTACTTGTATCATGGGAGAGTAAAAGAAGTAGCTGATGCTGCTCGTAACGGTGGACTTAAATTTTAATGAATTATGGCAGTTAATAATAGAGTTAAGATCACTAACGATATAGAATTAAAAGATAGACTGGTTGCAATCAACCGCGTTACTAAAGTTACAAAAGGTGGTAGAACTTTCAGCTTCTCTGCTATTGTTGTAGTTGGTAATGAAGATGGAATTATCGGTTGGGGCCTTGGAAAAGCTGGTGAAGTTACAGCAGCAATTGCAAAAGGTGTAGAAGCCGCAAAGAAAAATCTGACTCGTGTTCCTGTATTAAAAGGAACTGTTCCTCACGAACAGTCTGCTAAATTTGGCGGTGCAGAAGTTTTTATTAAGCCTGCATCAACCGGTACAGGAGTTGTAGCTGGTGGCGCAATGCGTGCTGTTTTGGAAAGTGTTGGTGTAACAGACGTTTTGGCTAAATCAAAAGGTTCTTCTAACCCACACAACCTAGTTAAAGCTACAATCTTGGCTTTGAGCGAAATGAGAGATGCTCGCATGGTAGCCCAAAACAGAGGTGTAAGTATGGAAAAAGTATTTAGAGGATAAGGAGGATAAACATGTCAACTATTAAGATTAAACAAATAAAGAGTAGAATTGGTGCTCCTGCAGATCAGAAAAAAACATTGGATGCACTGGGACTTCGTAAATTGAATCGTGTGGTTGAACACGAAGAAACTCCTTCAATTCTGGGTATGATTGAAAAGGTAAAACACCTGGTTGCAATCGTTAAGTAATATATTGTTAATAATAAAGGATTTTACAATATGAATTTAAATAATTTACGTCCAGCAGAAGGTTCTGTCAAAACTAGAAAGAGAATTGGTCGTGGTGCTGGTTCTGGTTTGGGAGGTACTTCAACAAGAGGACATAAAGGAGCAAAATCAAGATCTGGTTATTCTAAGAAGATCGGTTTTGAAGGTGGTCAGATGCCTCTTCAGCGTCGTGTTCCGAAATTTGGTTTTAAGAATATTAACCGTGTAGAATATAAAGCTATTAACCTTGATACTATTCAGAAATTGGCTGAAGCTAAGAACCTGTCTAAAGTTAGTGTTAATGACTTGATTGAAGCTGGTTTTATTTCTTCTAATCAGTTAGTGAAAGTTCTTGGTAACGGTAGTTTAACTACTAAACTCGATGTAGAAGCAAATGCTTTCTCTAAGAGTGCAGTAGCTGCAATCGAAGCCGTTGGTGGTAATGCAGTAAAACTCTGATTCAATGAGAAAATCTATTGAAACATTAAAGAACATATGGAATATTGAGGATCTGAGACAGCGGATCCTCATTACTATATTGTTTGTTGCAATCTACAGATTCGGTTCGTATGTGGTTCTTCCAGGTATCAACCCTGATATGCTGTCAAAGTTGCATGAACAAACGAGTGAAGGTCTTCTTGCTTTGTTGAACATGTTCTCTGGTGGAGCTTTCTCCAATGCTTCAATTTTTGCATTGGGAATCATGCCGTATATCTCTGCATCCATCGTGATTCAGTTGTTGGCGATTGCAGTTCCTTACTTCCAGAAATTACAGCGCGAGGGTGAAAGTGGACGTCGTAAAATCAATCAGTATACTCGTATCCTGACTATTTTTATTTTGATATTCCAAGCACCTTCTTATTTGATCAACTTGAAAATGCAGGCAGGTCCGGCTCTTAATGCTTCATTAGATTGGACTTTCTTTATTATTACTTCTACCATCATTTTGGCTGCTGGAAGTATGTTTATCTTGTGGCTTGGAGAAAGAATTACAGACAAGGGTATTGGTAATGGTATTTCTTTGATCATTATGATTGGTATCATTGCTCGTCTTCCTCAAGCTTTTTCAGGTGAATTTGTTTCCCGTCTTGCTTCACCGGGTGCTGGTGGTATCATCATGTTCCTGTTGGAAATTGTTATGTTGATATTAGTTATAGCTGCTGCTATACTTTTGGTACAAGGTGTTCGCAAAGTGCCCGTACAATATGCTAAACGTATTGTAGGAAATAAACAATATGGTGGTGCTAGACAGTATATTCCTTTGAAGGTAAATGCTGCAAATGTAATGCCGATCATCTTTGCTCAGGCAATCATGTTTATCCCTATTACAATTGTTGGATTCTCAAATGTAGCTTCTGCAAGTGGTATTGCTCGTGCTTTTGTAGACCATACTAGTTTCTGGTATAATTTGGTATTTGCAATTTTGATTATTGTATTTACCTGGTTCTATACTGCAATTACGATTAATCCGACTCAGATGGCTGAGGATATGAAGAGAAATAACGGCTTTATTCCAGGTATCAAACCGGGAAAGAGTACTGCAGATTATATTGACACCATAATGTCTCGTATTACATTGCCTGGATCTCTTTTCTTAGCTATCGTTGCTATATTGCCAGCTTTTGCAGGGGTATTTGGAGTTCAAGCTGAATTTGCACAGTTCTTTGGTGGAACTTCTTTGTTGATTCTTGTGGGTGTTGTTCTTGACACTCTTCAGCAGGTAGAAAGTCATTTGTTAATGCGTCATTACGATGGCTTGCTTAGCTCAGGAAGAATTAAAGGACGTTCTGGAAATGTTGCTGCTTATTAAATAAAGTCAGAATGATATTTCTTAAGACAGATGATGAGATAGAGTTGCTTCGTCAGAGTAATCTCCTTGTGGGGAGGACTCTGGCTGAAGTGGCAAAATTGATAAAGCCTGGAGTGACAACAAAACAACTTGATAAAGTTGCGGAAGAATTTATTAGAGATCATGGGGCAATTCCCACTTTTAAAGGTTTCCCTAATCCATATGGACCTCCATTTCCTGGTACATTATGTACTTCCGTTAATGAACAAGTTGTGCATGGTATTCCTAATGATATTCCTTTAAAAGAAGGTGATATTGTTTCTGTCGACTGTGGAACTTATATGAACGGCTATTGTGGAGATTCTGCTTATACTTTTTGTGTAGGAGAAGTTGATTCCGAAATTGTAGCCCTTTTGAAAACTACAAAAGAGGCTTTGTATAAGGGGATTGAAAATGCTGTTCATGGAAAGCGTTTAGGTGATATTGGATATGCAATTCAGCAACATTGTGAAGCCCAATCGTATGAAGTAGTTCGTGAGTTCGTAGGTCATGGGATAGGTAAGGAGATGCATGAACAACCTCAAGTTCCTAATTATGGCAAAAGAGGCACAGGAACCTTGTTAAAAAAAGGAATGTGTATTGCTATTGAGCCCATGATAACTCAGGGAAGTCGTCAGATTGTAATGGAAAGTGATCGTTGGACTATCAGAACAAGAGATCGTAAATGTGCTGCTCATTTTGAGCACACTGTTGCGATAGGCTTGGATAAAGCAGATATTTTATCATCGTTTGAATTTATAGAGCAAGTTTTAGGAGATAAAGCAATTTAATATGGCAAAGCAATCCGCAATTGAACAAGATGGAGTGATCGTTGAAGCATTGTCAAATGCAATGTTTCGTGTTGAGCTGGAAAACGGACATGAGATTACTGCTCATATTTCCGGCAAAATGAGAATGCATTACATTAAAATATTACCGGGGGATAAGGTAAGGGTAGAGATGTCACCCTATGATTTGTCCAAAGGAAGAATCGTTTTTAGATATAAATAAAAGAAAATAAGATATGAAAGTAAGAGCATCATTAAAGAAACGTACGCCGGAATGTAAGATCGTAAGACGTAATGGCCGTTTGTATGTTATTAACAAGAAAAATCCTAAGTATAAACAACGTCAAGGATAATTTATTATTTTTGCAAAAAAAATAATTTAGTATATGGCTATAAGAATAGTTGGTGTAGATTTGCCTCAGAATAAGAGAGGTGAGATTGCGTTGACATACGTATATGGTATCGGACGCAGTAGTTCAGCAAAGATTTTGGACAAGGCAGGTGTTGATCGTGACCTGAAGGTTAAGGATTGGACTGATGATCAGGCTGCTAAGATTCGTGAAATTATCGGTGCTGAATATAAAGTAGAAGGTGATCTTCGTTCAGAAATCCAGTTGAACATTAAGCGATTAATGGATATTGGTTGCTATCGTGGTGTTCGTCACCGTTTAGGTCTGCCCGTAAGAGGTCAGAGCACAAAGAATAATGCTCGTACACGTAAGGGAAGAAAGAAAACTGTTGCAAATAAGAAAAAAGCTACTAAATAATAATTGTTAATATGGCAAAAAAAACAGTCGCAGCTAAAAAAAGAAATGTGAAAGTTGATGCTAATGGACAGTTGCATGTACATTCATCATTCAACAACATTATCGTTTCTTTGGCAAACAGCGAAGGTCAGATTATTTCTTGGTCTTCTGCAGGTAAGATGGGATTTAGAGGTTCTAAGAAGAATACTCCTTATGCAGCACAGATGGCTGCTCAAGATTGCGCTAAAGTAGCGTACGATCTTGGCCTGAGAAAGGTAAAAGCTTACGTTAAGGGTCCTGGAAACGGACGTGAGTCTGCTATCAGAACTGTACATGGAGCTGGAATTGAAGTTACTGAAATTATCGACGTAACTCCATTGCCTCACAACGGTTGTCGTCCTCCTAAGAGAAGAAGAGTATAATAAAGATAACCTATTTAGATGTAACTTGATTTTGTTAAATAATGGATTGCAATTCCTTTCTGTAATCGCGGCTGCAACAAATTAAGTTCATTAATAACAATTAAATTTAAAAGTAAGAAAATGGCTAGATATACTGGACCAAAAACTAGAATTGCACGTAAATTCGGTGAAGCAATCTTTGGAGCAGATAAAGTTTTATCTAAGAAAAACTATCCTCCCGGACAGCATGGTAATACTCGCCGTAGAAAAACATCAGAATATGGTGTCATGCTGGCTGAAAAACAGAAAGCAAAATATACTTACGGAGTTTTGGAAAAACAGTTCCGTAACATGTTTGAAAAGGCTGCAAGTATGAACGGTATTACCGGTGAAATCTTGTTGCAGAGCCTTGAATGTCGTCTTGATAACGTAGTGTTCCGTTTGGGTATTGCTCCTACACGTGCTGCAGCTCGTCAGTTGGTTGGTCACAAACACATTACAGTAGATGGTCAGGTTGTAAACATTCCTTCATACTCTGTAAAACCTGGACAGCTGGTAGGTGTTCGTGAAAAATCTAAGTCTTTGGAAGTTGTTGCTAACTCATTGGCTGGATTCAATCACAGCAAATATCCTTGGTTGGAATGGGATGAAAACTCTAAGACTGGTAAGTTGTTGCACAAGCCTGAAAGAGCAGACATTCCTGAAAACATAAAAGAACACTTAATCGTTGAATTGTACTCTAAATAATAATTAATTTCATGGCGATATTAGCATTTCAAAAACCTGATAAAGTATTAATGTTGGAAGCGGATTCTAAATTCGGAAAATTCGAATTCCGTCCGCTTGAACCCGGTTTCGGTATTACCGTAGGTAATGCTTTACGCCGTATTCTTCTCTCTTCATTGGAAGGTTATGCTATCAACACTATCCATATCGAAGGTGTTGAGCACGAATTTGCAACTGTTCCGGGAGTAAAGGAAGATGTCACTAACATTATCTTGAATCTGAAGCAAGTTCGATTCAAGCAAATAGTTGAGGAATTCGAAAATGAAAAGGTAAGCATTACCGTTGAGAATTCTACTGAATTTAAGGCAGGTGATATTGGTAAGTATTTGACCGGATTTGAAGTGTTAAATCCTGAATTAGTTATTTGCCATTTAGATTCAAAAGCAACTATGCAGATAGATCTTACAATCAACAAAGGTCGTGGTTATGTTCCGGCTGACGAAAACCGTGAATACTGCACCGATGTGAATGTAATTCCTATTGATTCTATTTACACTCCGATTCGTAATGTGAAATATGCGGTAGAAAACTACCGTGTAGAACAGAAAACTGACTATGAAAAGTTGGTTCTGGAAATTACTACGGATGGTTCCATTCACCCGAAGGAAGCACTGAAAGAAGCTGCTAAAATATTGATTTATCACTTCATGTTGTTCTCTGATGAAAAGATTACTCTTGAAACTTCAGATGCAGATGGTAATGAAGAATTCGATGAAGAAGTATTGCACATGCGTCAGTTGCTGAAGACCAAATTGGTTGATATGGACTTGTCAGTTCGTGCCTTGAACTGTTTGAAGGCTGCCGATGTAGAAACACTTGGTGACTTGGTTCAGTTCAATAAGACAGATCTGTTGAAGTTCCGTAACTTCGGTAAGAAATCGCTCACTGAGCTTGATGATTTGCTCGAGAGTCTGAATCTGTCGTTTGGAACAGATATTTCTAAGTATAAATTAGATAAAGAATAAAAAATGAGACATAATAAGAAATTCAACCATTTAGGTCGTACTGCTTCTCATAGAAATGCAATGTTGTCAAATATGGCATGTTCTTTGATCAAGCACAAAAGAATCACTACGACTGTTGCGAAGGCTAAAGCTTTGAAAAAGTTCGTTGAGCCTCTGATTACAAAGTCTAAAGAAGACACAACAAATTCTCGTCGTGTTGTATTTAGCAACTTGCAAGATAAGTTCGCTGTTACTGAACTGTTCAAAGAAATCTCTGTAAAGGTTGCAGATCGTCCGGGTGGTTACACTCGTATTATCAAGACTGGTCACCGTTTGGGTGATAACGCAGAAATGTGTTTCATCGAATTGGTAGACTACAATGAGAACATGGCTAAGACAGCTGCTAAGAAAGCTACTCGTACTCGTCGTTCTAAAAAATCTGCTGCAACTGAAGCACCTGCTGCTGAAGCAACTGCAGAAGCTACTACAGAGGAAGCCCCTAAAGCTGAATAATTCTGTAAACGCTATATATAATAAAAGCCGGAGTTCATTTGAACTTCGGCTTTTTTCGTCGGCATGAGTATTAGCTAACGGGTGCAAGTCCCCAATGAGCCCTAATAGCGGGAATCATACAGCCAAAAGCAAGGGTGTCCATCGCGAGTTGGAATCTGAAAGAAGCTGGCGGCAAACATCTGGTCTGACGAACAGAAACTTCATATAAGGCATATGACCGTGGGTAAGGTTGCGAAACAAACTAAAGCCCTATAGCTATTCGGGACGGTTAGTGTAAATGGAGCAGACATAAGATTGAAAGTTAATACCCTTATCCGAGGATGTCTCACGGACATATGGTGAGGATGAATGATTCGAAGTACCATGATGGAGTAAAGCTTGCCGTGAGAAGTCAGCAGAGGTCGTAGTACCCAAGGCATGTATGCCTATTAGGGAAGGACCAAACTTTATTTAAACGGCATAACTGAAAACTACCGTTTGTTGGAACGAATGCATAAAACCAAAACAGAGTATTGGGCTACCTTTAAAGAGATAGGACGGAATCCGAAGGGTATAAAGGAGCGCAGACCTACAAATGGATGGTTGAAGAAGATGTCGTGGAAGTGTCTTTCGAAGAATACGAAAGGCATCCATAGTAAAGAACCGCCGTATGCCGAACGGCACGTACGGTGGTGTGAGAGGTCGGAAAACGAAAGTAGGAAGAAAACTACTTCGTTTTCCTCCTACTCGATTTTGTGTATATCATGCTATATTTTTCTAAAACCTTTTATGGGAGGATATGAGAATCAGTCATGTTATTGAAAATATATTGAGTTTTTTCTCTTATTGCTATTAGTATCTAGTAATCATATTCGATAGACTGGTTTTCAGTATTTTTTCATCACTGTCCGATGAAACTTATTGAGTCATCAAGAACTTATTGATATACATGGAATTAAATGCCAGCTTTAATAAGTGGTAACCATTCTATTTTCCGCCACGACAATTTTATCGGCTGTTTTTCAGCCGATAAAATAAAAATGTCCGCAAGAAAATAGTTTAGTTTTAACATTCCGATTTATAAAAACATGGCAGAAGGACCTTCTTGTCGCAGTCCTTACCATGAAGAATACATTCAAACAAGTGCTTCAGGTAATCCTGAGGGGCTATATCATTAAGCTTGCAGCTTTCTATCAGAGAAAAGATGAATGCCGAGTTTCCTGCTGCATCCTCACTGCCTATGTTCATACAGTTCTTGAGCAGCAGCTTTACAGGTTTCATCCTTTGCTCACAGAGGTTGTTCGATATTTCCGCAGAACCGTCCTTGAGGATATTTTTCAGGGATTTCCACTGGTTTATCGTATAGTTCACAGCCTTTCTCATCAGTTCGTTTGCCATGAGTTTGGTATCCTGCATCATCATGACCACCTTATGATGGATACGTTCAAGAATAGGTCTCGTAAGCTTAAGTCTTTTTTCCTTAATCTGCTCACCGCTGAGTTTCATTGTGCGGAACAAGTCTTCATTTCTGAACATATCACCGATAGGGTCTATTATATCCATCGCAGTTCTGTCTGATGGCAAGGCATCGACCCACAGCCTCCTGCAGTGTGTCCAGCATCCTATATGAAGCACCTTTGAGTCTTCTCCGTCGAACATCCTGTAAACCGTATATCCGTCTGTAGATACAGATCCCATAAAATGTTCAAGGAAGGTCTTTGCTACATCAGAGGCTCTGCT
>NZ_DS981460.1:137964-196087 GCF_000154845.1 Phocaeicola coprocola DSM 17136
TGACATAAACCACCACCAATAAATGATTATGAGCACGAACAGAAGACCTGCACGAGCTGAGCTCGGGAATGCAGCTGCTGAGCTCTCTGGAAGAAACACATCAGTTGGACAAGCTTACCTGCGTGAAGGCATGCAGATCATGCTCAGTACGAACGTGACACGAGAGGGAACAACCGCATCCAGCGTCTTATAAAGAATGCCGGCTTCCGTCTGAGAGCCTCGATGGAAGAACTTGAAACGGACACGGCAAGGGGCATACAGACCTGCTCTGCAGCCGACCTTGCAACCGGAAATTACATCACGGGCGGAATGACGGTCATCATTACCGGACCGGCAGGAACCGGGAAGTCCTACTTTGCCTGTGCCCTGGGTGACAGGGCATGCAGGAACGGCCGGAAGGTACTGTACTTCACGATGAACATGCTCATCGAGAACCTGAAGCTTGCACATCTGGAAGGACGGGAAACAAACTTCTTCCGGAAGCTGAACGCACATGACCTGCTGATTATCGATGACTTTGGGATGGTCAAGCTGGACGGCCAGATACAGCATGACTTTGAACAGATCATAGATGACCGGTACAACCGGAAGGCACTCATCCTGGCCAGCCAGCTTCCCGTTGCAGACTGGTATGATGTGTTCCAAAGCGAGCTCATTGCGGAAGCCTGTCTGGACAGAATCGTGCATAAGGCAATAAAATTTGACCTTAAAGGAGAGAGCCTAAGAAAGAAGTATTAACTTTGCCAACAACACTGAATACTAACTGGGGACTGAACGGATATCACCGGAAATGCTGAACGGGTATCCGCCGGAATATGCAGGTAAAACTGCAATTGACATCAGGTGCCACATTGTTCCTAAGAAATACCACAGTTCTTGATTTGAGTCTGTTGCTTAATAAAATGATAGGATGATATGCTTGGACTTAGCGCTAACCTGAACTATTACCTGTTCAACGGTAATGTGGATTTGCGGAAAGGAATCTTCCGCCTGTGTGAGAGTATAAGGGAAGAGATGTCACTTGACCCGAGCGATGCATCCAATGTATATATGTTCATGTCCAGGAACCGAAAAGTTGTGAAAATACTTCATTATGAACGCGGATTTTATGTGCTTTACGAGAAACGTCCTGTCATGGGGAGATTCAAGAAACCTGTGTTTGATGAAGTCTCCAAATGCTACCGGATACAATGGTCGGACATGGCCTATCTTACGGAAAGTATAGTAGTTGACAAGATGTACGTCAGTCCGAAAGATTAATATTAATACATTGATTATCAATAAAAATAATATAAGAATAAACGATAAAAAGTTTGCGTAACTGCCTGATTTTTCGTACCTTTATATCATGATTGATGAAAGGGCATACGAGTTACTTTGCTGCCAACTGGGTCTGGCGAATGAGGAAAAGGCGGGGCTTCGCAAACAAGTAAACGAACTGATTGCGAGGCTTAAGGCTATTGAAGAATCAAACAAAGAGAACTCCAAGGCTCTGGTTGATACAATCAATGACCTCAAAGAATCCCTCGAAAAGCAATCGAGTACGGTTGAACATTACAGGAAAGAGATGGAACTTATGAGAAAGCAGCTTGAGGCAAAAGACGAGGTGAACATGATGCTGGCAAATGAGATATCCAATCTCAGGCTTCAGCTTGAGGGCAGCAGGAAACACCGTTTCGGCCGTACCTCAGAGCAAAGAAGGCTGCTGAACAACCGTAACATCGACAAGTCTGCAATGGAGAAGTCCGAGTACGACGGTTCTGGCAAGAAAGGTGATGATGATAATAAGACCGATGGTAACGGTACCGGCAGCAATACCTCTTCCGGTAACGTACCTGCACAGAACTGCAGGCCTTCAAGGAAAAAGGAAACTGCTCCCCGTGCAGCAAAGACCAGGCTGAAGGTGGATAAGGTAATTGTTCATGAAATAGAAGACTATTACCAACTCCCGGATGGTGCAAGGCTTATGAAGCGTAACGGAATGGCTGATGTGTGGGAATACAGGTTTATAGAACATGTGCGTGCTCATAACGTGGAGCATGTGTACAAGGTGGCAAGGGTAAAGCTTGCAGACGGCACTTTCACTAACACGATGGAGCATCCCTTGAAAAACCTTGGAGGAATCTTTTCCCCTGATTTGCTTGCCCGTCTGCTTTGTCTGAAATATGACTTCAGTATGCCTGAGAACAGACAGATAAGACTGCTTGCAAGAGAAGGCATCCACATAAGCAACACCACGCTGAACGGCTATATCCATAACGGAATCTCCAGACTTAGGGAGTTTATGGAAGATGTCTTCAAGGAGTTTGTACAACAGGCAAAATACCTTATGGTTGACGAGACGACCGAGCTTGTCGGAGTTGAAACACCGGAAGGCAAGGCTTACAGGAGAAAGTATTTATGGGCTTTTTTTGCAAAGCATGTCAAGTTGGTTTACTATCATTACAATAACGGCAGCAGAGCCTCTGATGTAGCAAAGACCTTCCTTGAACATTTTATGGGATCTGTATCTACAGACGGATATACGGTTTACAGGATGTTCGACGGAGAAGACTCAAAGGTGCTTCATATAGGATGCTGGACACACTGCAGGAGGCTGTGGGTCGATGCCTTGCCATCAGACAGAACTGCGATGGATATAATAGACCCTATCGGTGATATGTTCAGAAATGAAGACTTGTTCCGCACAATGAAACTCAGCGGTGAGCAGATTAAGGAAAAAAGACTTAAGCTTACGAGACCTATTCTTGAACGTATCCATCATAAGGTGGTCATGATGATGCAGGATACCAAACTCATGGCAAACGAACTGATGAGAAAGGCTGTGAACTATACGATAAACCAGTGGAAATCCCTGAAAAATATCCTCAAGGACGGTTCTGCGGAAATATCGAACAACCTCTGTGAGCAAAGGATGAAACCTGTAAAGCTGCTGCTCAGAACTGTATGAACATAGGCAGTGAGGATGCAGCAGGAAACTCGGCATTCATCTTTTCTCTGATAGAAAGCTGCAAGCTTAATGATATAGCCCCTCAGGATTACCTGAAGCACTTGTTTGAATGTATTCTTCATGGTAAGGACTGCGACAAGAAAGTCCTTCTGCCATGTTTTTATAAATCGGAATGTTAAAACTAAACTATTTTCTTGCGGACATTTTTATTTTATCGGCTGAAAAACAGCCGATAAAATTGTCGTGGCGGAAAATAGAATGGTTACCGAATATTAAATACACCTCCCGAATTTTCTTATGAAGAATTTGTTCGTTAATTTGACAATCTCTCTCTTTAATAAAAAACCGAGGTCGTTTCGAAGTTGAAACGACCTCGGTTTTTTATTAGAGGATACATACCTTTTGTTAAACTTTTAAAATTTCACATTTTTATTACTATTACAATTGCTATTAAGACAAAATTAAGAGTGAATTAATAGGATAAACCTATATTTGTGCTAAAAATCAATATAATTGTTAAACCTTTAATATTCAATCACTATGACAAATTCAACTTAATTATTTCTGAATTTTCTTTGTTTAATCAGATTCTAATAATGAATAAAACTAATTCCACTAATATTATGATCAATAGTTCGTTAAAAATTCGCCAAGCCTAAGCGGCTCTGGCAGTAAATAAAATGAGTTCTTTGAAAAGTTTGTCAATAACTTGCGGGTCTGGGCTAATCCCAAACACGCAAATAAATCGTTCAAGCATATAAGCATTGTGTATGAAAGACTTGCAGGAGGATATGGAATAGGTTATTCCGAGCCTCTTACATGCCGCTTTGGCCAAGTTGACAGCAGCAAGCGATGCATTGAAGTGAAAATCCAATTTCCTGAAGTCGGTAGACTGGCAGCTGGTGATTCCTGCATGCTGCTTGCCATCTCTAAAGAAATTCCAACTGGAACCTGGTTCTGTAATAATCCAGCACCTCGCGTCCATCCATGGAATCGTCTGTAGAGAAATAAAGTTGCCACTTGTCTGTTCTTCCGTCCATCGGATACCAGACGGCTAAGGAAACATACCTTTTGAAAGCTTTAGCATAAACCCTCAATCCGTATAGCTTTCCTTTGTTCACCTCGTATTCCTTGCACCGGGTCAAATCCAGATTGGCAAAGTCAATCCTGCCGTCAAACCACTTGGGATGACCACGTTTTCCTGTTTTCTTTTCCAATGTCGGATAGTACAGGACAACATCATTCCTAAAGCGGCTGATAACATGGAAACTGTTCTCACACATAGGCGTTACGAAAGTTTCCTTGGAAAAGAATGCGTCTGCAACCACCGTTTTGGATATGCTTTGCAGCTTGTCTTTTCTGCTGATAAGATAGCAGCTGTACCAGTCAACAAGGTTCTTGTCCATATTATCCAAGGTCTTACAATCCGGTGTCTGAATGGAACCTAAAGTCATGCATTCATGGTTGTCGATGTCAATGATACCGATGCCCATGATTTCCAATCCTCGCTTGTACTCTCCTGCACAACCGGACCAGAAGTAACCTATCCAAGGTGTCTTCTTGCCTGATTTGGGAATATGGAAGGGTCGATGGCAATGGCTTTTCTTTTGCCTGTGAGATGCTTGCTGATGATAGATCCGTTGAACGCAAACCAGTCGAAAGTTTCATGCTCAAAAAGGTTACGATAAGTCTGTTCTGAGAAACAGCCATATCTGCCCAATTGAAGGAAATTTATACGATCCGGGATGGCCATGAATAATTTCATGGTGTCCATGAATGCTTTTTCAAAAGGTTTGTGTATATTCGCTACTGATTTGAGAGCCGACAGGCACTCGGATTGGTATTGCATAAGGAGTGTTTCTTTAGTCATAATCAGAAGAGTTCAGAGACTTCTAATTTACTAAGAAATAACGAATCATGCAATACTTTCATCCTTTATTATCAGCATGTTAGCTCTCCTTTTTCAGCACATTTCTTCATGCTTAACCATTCGTTTTTGACAACATTTCAATGACCTCTTTAGTGTTTCCGAACCAGCTTTTGCCGGTTCTATTGTTTAACTTTTAATTTTTCGGTAAAAATTTACCGAAGTATTGTAAAAAACTATGAAATTATATTACTCTATTATTATAAGCATAACTTTCATGCTTCTCTCTTGTAAATCGAATCCTGATATTAATAAACAGCTAGAACCAGTTGATTATGTAAATCCATATATGGGTAACATAAGTCACCTATTAGTTCCAACATTTCCAACAATTCACCTTCCTAATAGTATGCTGCGAATATATCCGGAAAGAAGTGACTATACAGACCAGCAATTACATGGATTACCCCTAGCTGTAACAAGCCATCGTGGTTGCTCGGCTTTTAACTTAAGCCCTCATCAAGACAACAATCTATCTCCTGTCATCAACTATAGCTATGATCATGAAATTATAAAACCATATTATTATGAGGTTTTACTTGATGAAGAGCAAATAAATATAAAATATGCCCCTTCACATCAATCTGCCATTTACCAAATTGAATATCAACAGGCAGACCGTCCTGCATACATAATGATTAACTCCCGAAATGGAGGAATAAAAATTGATAATGGTACAGTAAGTGGATACCAACAACTAGAAAATAACACGCGCATATACCTATATATGAAACCTGACATCACTCCTCTACAAGAAGGAATTTTAGAGAATAAGCAGATAAATTCCTTTATAAAAGAGGCCAAGGGAAATGATGCATGTGCCGTACTCCACTTCCCTAAAGGAACTAAGACCGTTAATTTATATTATGGTATTTCTTTTATAAGTGTAGAACAGGCCCGTAAAAATATGGAGCGTGAACTAACAGAAGCAGATCTGAATACAATATTAAAAAAAGGACGGGAGATCTGGAACAAAGCATTGAGAACAATTCAAGTTGAAGATAACAATGAAGAAAACAAAAGAGTCCTATATACCTCATTTTATCGTGTATTCGAACGTCCTGTTTGCATCAGTGAAGATGGACGTTATTTTAGTGCATTTGATGGTAAAATTCATGAAGATAAAGGTAAACCATTCTATACGGACGATTGGATCTGGGATACTTACAGGGCTGCACATCCACTACGATTGTTAATTGACGAAAAAACTGAAACTAATATAATTGATTCATATTTACGTATGGCTGAACAAATGGGAAATATGTGGATGCCCACCTTCCCTGAAATCACAGGTGATTCCCGCCGTATGAATTCCAACCATGCTGTTGCAACAATTGCAGATGCTGCAACTAAAGGTCTGAATTTTAATCTAGAAAAAGCTTATGAAGCATGTCGTAAAGGCATAGAAGAAAAAACTTTAGCTCCATGGTCTGATGCTAAAGCCGGTTGGATTGATGAATTTTATAAAATTAATGGATACATACCAGCTTTACAAGAAGGAGAACAAGAAATAGATAAAAATGTACATCCATTCGAAAAACGTCAAGCCATAGCAGTTACGTTAGGAACAGCTTACGACCAATGGTGTTTATCTCAAATTGCTCGTATTTTAGGTAAAAATAAAGAAGCTGACTATTACTCAAAATGTGCTTACAATTACCGTAACGTATATAATAGCCAGACAGGCTTTTTCCATCCCAAAGATCAAAAGGGGAAATGGATAACCCCATTTGATTATCGTTATTCTGGAGGGCAAGGAGCACGCAATTACTATGGAGAGAACAATGGATGGATATATCGCTGGGATGTACCTCATAATATTGAAGATTTAATTTCTTTAATGGGAGGAAAAGAAAAATTTATTTCCAACCTAGATCAGATGTTCCTTGAACCATTAGGAAAAAGCAAATTTGAGTTTTATGCACAATTACCAGATCATACAGGAAATGTAGGGCAGTTTTCAATGGCTAATGAACCTAGTTTACATATTCCATATTTATATAATTACGCCGGACAGCCTTGGAAAACTCAAAAACTTATTCGCACATTATTAAAAACTTGGTTCCGTAATGACTTGATGGGAATACCAGGAGATGAAGATGGAGGAGGCATGTCAGCATTTGTTGTTTTTTCTTCATTGGGATTCTATCCTGTAACTCCAGGGTTTCCCGCTTATAATATAGGAAGCCCTCTGTTTTCCAAGACAAAAGTAAAGCTTAGTAATGGAAAGATATTTGAAATTGAGGCGCAAGGAGTATCGGAAGAGAATAAGTATATCCAATCTGCTAATCTGAATGGTCAAAAATGGAACAAGCCTTGGTTCAGTCATGATGATATAAAGAACGGTGGCAAACTAATTTTAGTAATGGGAAATAAGCCGAATAAAACATGGGGTAATACCCCTGATGCAGTTCCTCCTTCAACTGATAAATTATATAATAATGCCAATCAGCAGTTGGCTTTCTGATTCAAACATTAAAAATTAACAAATGTAAGTAGAGCAATAGCCAACTTTCCAAAGGTATGTACCAACAGCCCTTTGGTAGCTCTTACTTTAGATGCTCTTTGAATTTCTGTTTTTTCATTCAGCCAGTTGAAAAAGGATTCGATAGGTTGTCTGACTTTAGAAACGGCTTGCGAGAAAAGGTCTCTTGCAGCTTTCTCCCTCTGTTTGAGAACTTCCGGTTCCCCTTTAATCTCTTTATGCGAAGTAAGCACTTTAACCGGATTACTCTCATTAAAGAAAGAGAAATCGCTGTAAGTCTTGTCCGCAAGCACCGTCCTTCCGGATAGGTATGGCACGCATTCGCTTTTGAATACGGTCAGGTCGTTGTCCGAAGCCGGTGTCAGAGTTATCATTTCCGGAAAAGGAAAGGTTCCCTCCCTACGCTGTCCTACCATATGCAGTTTCATGCCATAGTAGTACATGTTCTTAGTGGAGCAATACCCTTTTGATGTTATCTCCGTAGCTACTTTCCCCTCTCGGTTTTTCCCTTTACAGGTCACTATCGGCATAGAATCGACAATGGATATAATGGAGTCGCAATCCTTGGGCTTGAATGATTGTATCATGGTTTCCACCAGCACCTTAAATGTTTCTGAAAGCATATTTAGGCGTCCGCAAAACGTTTGATAAGACGGCAATTTTGGAAACCATGATGACAGATACTCCTTAGCGAAGGTATGTATCTCCTTGATGTTGAAGTATCTCTGGCAGTACCCGCAGAACAGATAGATGGTAAGAACCTCCTCATCCGTAAACTCAGGATTGGAATTGTTACTGAATCTCTGGCAGTGGAAACGCAGAGAAGACTTATGGACATCACAGATATACATATACAAACCTATTAGTATTAACTTTTTCTCCTTGGGAATCATAATTAGAAAAATGAGTGGTTTTATTCTTCTAATTTACTGATTTTCAAGGAGATTGTAAAATAAAACAATGAGATAATTGACTGAATTACAAACTTTTAAATCAAGAATCAGAAGATGTTTTCAACTGCTGATTCGCATTAATAATTAATATTCCCAAAGTGCCATGAACAGAATTAAGAAAATTAATTTTGCCGGACTGTTGCTGATAATAGCCTACGTAATTCCGATGCAGGCTCAGGAATTGTATAAAAACGAAGATGCACCTCTTCACGAACGAATCATGGATTTATTATCCCGACTTACAGTGGAAGAAAAGGTAAGCCTATTGCGCGCCACCTCTCCAGGTATTTCTAGGCTAGATATACCCAAATATTATCACGGAAATGAAGCTTTGCACGGAGTAGTCCGTCCTGGGCGTTTCACTGTGTTTCCTCAAGCTATTGGTTTAGCTGCTACTTGGAATCCAGAATTACAATATCAAGTAGCTACTGTTATTTCAGATGAAGCACGTGCACGCTGGAATGAACTGGACCAAGGTAAATTACAGAAAGGCCAATTTAGTGATTTACTAACTTTCTGGTCTCCAACAGTCAATATGGCTCGTGATCCCCGTTGGGGGCGTACCCCAGAAACATATGGTGAAGATCCTTACTTGAGTGGTACGATGGGAACTGCTTTTGTTCGCGGATTACAGGGAGATGACGCCCGTTATCTAAAAGTCGTGTCCACACCTAAACACTTTGCAGCCAATAATGAGGAGCACAATCGTTTTGAATGCAATCCGCAAATTTCAGAGAAGCAATTAAGGGAATATTACCTACCGGCCTTTGAGGCTTGCATAAAGGACGGAAAAGCTGCTTCCATCATGTCTGCTTATAATGCCATAAACAATGTTCCTTGTACGTTGAATTCGTGGCTGTTAACCAAAGTTTTGCGACATGATTGGGGATTTCAGGGATATGTGGTATCCGATTGCGGAGGTCCCTCCTTGTTGGTTAACGCACATAAATACGTGAAAACGAAAGAAGCGGCAGCTACGTTGTCTATCAAAGCAGGTCTTGATTTGGAATGTGGTGATGATGTTTATTATGAACCGTTGTTAAATGCTTACAAACAATATATGGTAAGTGATGCCGATATTGACTCGACCGCCTATCATGTTTTAAAAGCACGAATGCGGTTAGGCCTTTTTGACAATGGTAAAAACAATCCTTATACTAAGATATCTCCGTCTATAATCGGTTCAAAATTGCATCAAAGAGTGGCACTTGAAGCAGCCCGTCAATGTATAGTATTACTTAAAAATCATAATTGGGTACTGCCACTTGATACAAAAAAATTAAAGTCAATTGCCGTAGTTGGAATCAATGCTGGAAACTGTGAGTTTGGTGATTACAGTGGTTCGCCAGTGATAGCCCCTATTTCTATTTTGCAAGGCATAAAAGAACGGGTAGGCAAAGATATTAAAGTTGTATATGCCCCATGGAGGTCCGCTGTAGATGGCATGGAGCTTATCCAAGGAATTAGTTTCCCAGATGGGCTGAAAGCTGAGTATTTTGATAATATCCAATTGAAAGGTATCCCCAAAGTAAGGAAAGAAGAGTGGATTAACTTCGAACCTGGAAACCAAGCACCGGATCCGTTTCTTTTCAAATCACCTTGATCAGTTCGCTGGACAGGTAAGCTACGTCCTACAGTTACCGGACAATATGTACTCAGCTTCACTTCGGACGATGGTTGCCGTCTGAGCATTGATGATAAAGTGCAGATAGATGCATGGCAAGGACATTCAGTACGTACAGATACAGTTTCCGTATATTTGCAAGCAGGAAAGGATTATCATTTGAAGGCCGAATATTATGACAATCGTGATTATGCCGTGGCAAAGTTACAGTGGAGTGTTCCTAAAGTAGGTAAAACAAGCCGATTAGATCTGTATGGCGAAGCCGGGAAAGCTGTACGTGAGTGTGAGACAGTGATTGCGGTATTGGGAATCAATAAATCGATAGAGCGTGAAGGACAAGACAGAAGTGACATCTTGCTTCCGGAAGATCAACAGGAGTTCCTGCAAGAAATATATAAGGTAAATCCTAATGTCATTGTAGTACTTATTGCTGGTAGTTCATTGGCAGTCAATTGGATGGATGAACATATACCAGCTATTGTTAACGCTTGGTATCCTGGTGAAAGTGGAGGTAAGGCTGTGGCAGAAGTACTTTTTGGGGATTATAATCCAGGAGGACGCTTGCCATTGACTTACTATAAAAGTTTAAAAGATTTACCTGATTTTAATGATTATGATATTACCAAAGGACGTACATATCAATATTTTAAGGGAGATGTGCTTTATCCTTTCGGATATGGTTTAAGTTACACAACATTTAAATATTCAAATTTACAAATAAGTGACGGCCTGAATGAAATTTTAGTTTCTTTTCAACTGAAAAATACAGGTAAATATGCAGGTGATGAAGTAGCACAGATTTACGTACAGCTTCCCTCTCGCAATGAAATAATGCCTATAAAAGAGCTAAAAGGATTCCGACGCATAACTTTAAAAAAAGGAGAGGAACAGGAAATAACAATTAAATTGCGTAAAGACCTACTGCGCTATTGGGATGAAACTCAAGGTAAGTTCCTGCATCCTTCGGGTACCTATACGATTATGGTAGGAGCATCTTCGGCAGATATCCG
Source organism: Phocaeicola coprocola DSM 17136 (assembly GCF_000154845.1). Lineage (GTDB taxonomy): Bacteria > Bacteroidota > Bacteroidia > Bacteroidales > Bacteroidaceae > Phocaeicola > Phocaeicola coprocola. The sequence continues at coordinate 148,914 of NZ_DS981460.1, forward strand.
TCTTCAGCAACCACTAACTATTGACATGAATCAATAATAAAAACACCAACGCGGATTCATGCAGATAAAAGTTGCACAAATCCGCGTTTATTCTATTACTCAAAAATACAGGTTTACTTGTTCAATTTCCAGGTAAATCCGTCTTTTGTATCTTTTACTTCAAAGCCTAATGCAGCCAGTGTATCACGAATCTTGTCGCTGGTAGCCCAATCTTTATTAGCTTTTGCCTGCATACGCTGTTCGAGAAGCATGTCTACCACCTTGCCAAAAGCTTCTTCACGCGCCGCATTGTTTTCAGCCTCAGCTTTCAATCCCAAAATATCGAACACAAAGGTATGGAATACACTCTTCAACTCTTCAAGGTCGTCGGCACTGATAGTTGCTTTCTTATCGATTACAGTATTAATCATACGGATAGCGTCGAACAGATGAGAAATAACAATCGGTGTATTCAAGTCATCGTTCATCGCTTCGTAACATTTCTCACGCAATCCAGCCGGTTCAATGCCCGAAGTAGTCTTCGAAGGAGTAATACGTTCCAAGTTCTTCACACCCTCCATCATACGTTCGAGTCCTTTTTCTGCGGCCTGAAGAGCCTCATTACTGAAATCAACTGTACTACGATAATGTGCCTGAAGAATAAAGAAACGGATTGTCATTGCTGAATAAGCCTGAGTAAGAAGCTTGTTCGAACCAGTGAAGAATTCATCAAGCGTAATAAAGTTACCAAGCGACTTACCCATCTTCTGACCGTTAATGGTAATCATATTATTATGCATCCAGTAACGTACCATATCATGTCCTTGAGAAGCTACACTTTGAGCAATCTCACACTCATGATGCGGGAAAATCAAATCCATGCCTCCTCCGTGAATATCGAAGTTTTCTCCTAAATACTTGCGTCCCATAGCAGTACATTCACAGTGCCATCCCGGGAAGCCATTACTCCACGGTGACGGCCAGCGCATGATATGTTCCGGCTGGGCACATTTCCAGAGGGCGAAATCGGCAGGATTATGTTTTTCCTGCTGTCCGTCAAGTTCACGGGTAGTATTGATAACATCGTCCAGATTACGTCCGGAAAGCTTTCCATAGTGATGGTCTTTGTTATATTTTGCCACATCAAAATAAACAGACCCCTGGCTTTCGTAAGCGTATCCATTCTTCAGAATCCCCTCTACCAACTGAATCTGTTCGATGATATGTCCTGAAGCATGTGGTTCAATGCTTGGAGGAAGTACATTTAAAGCTTCCATAGCCTTATGATAGCGGTTCAGATAATACTGAACAACTTCCATCGGCTCTAACTGTTCCAGACGTGCCTTCTTTGCAATCTTATCTTCACCATCGTCTGCATCATGTTCCAAATGTCCAACATCAGTAATATTACGGACATAACGTACCTTGTAACCCAGATGTGTCAGGTAACGGAAAAGAATATCGAATGTAATAGCCGGACGAGCGTGTCCCAAATGAGCATCACCGTAAACAGTAGGCCCGCACACATACATACCCACATGAGGAGCATGCAACGGAACAAAAAGTTCCTTACGACGGGTAAGCGTATTATAAATAGTCAGCTTATTTTCCATAAATAATCTCTTTTAGTTAAGTCACAAAAGTACGGAAAAAAGAAATAATAAGGAAACAGAGGATATTTTTTTTCACAAACAGGCTTCCTATATGCCTTACCAAATACGGAAAGCTATATATATTCGTCAAAAACTAAGGCAAGAAATTTAGTTAACAAACATAGAAGAGGTGAGCAATTTCTTAAATCATGTTATAAAACATAGTTTTTCGGTCCAAATATTTGCAGATATCCTGAAAGTCCGTACCTTTGCATTGTGTTTTTCATAGTATTAGATTTAAGGTTAACAAAGGTTGGAGTACAGCGGTACTCCTTTTTTTATGCCCATACGTAAAATATATGCAAGAAAACAACAAAGTCCTGTTAGGTATGAGCGGAGGAACAGATAGCTCAGTAGCTGCCCTGCTCCTGCAAGATGCCGGCTACGAAGTAACCGGTGTGACTTTTCGTTTCTATGAAAAAGACAACAATACCGAATACCTGGATGATGCACGCGAATTATGTGAACGTCTGCATATTTCTCATATAACCTATGACGCACGCAATGAGTTCCGCGAACGAATCATTTCCTATTTCATCAATGAATATATGACAGGACGTACTCCTGTTCCCTGTACCCTTTGCAACAATTATCTGAAATGGCCGTTACTGAAGAAACTAGCCGATGAAAAAGGCATCTATCATTTTGCTACTGGACATTATGTACAAAAACGGAATATTGACGGATATTGGCATATCACAACCGGAACAGATGTAGATAAAGACCAGTCATTTTTCTTGTGGGGATTGCCTCAAGACATACTGCAACGTATGCTATTGCCCATGGGAAAACTGACCAAAAATAAGGTACGCGAAATTGCAGCCGAACGTGGTTTCCTGAAAGCTGCTCACAAGCGCGACAGTCTGGGAGTATGCTTTTGCCCTATGGACTACCGCAGTTTTTTAAAAGAGCATGTAAAAAAAGAGCTTATCATGCCCGGTAATTTTTATGATGAATCCGGTAATTGCTTAGGAAAGCACGAAGGCTACCCTTTCTATACCATCGGACAACGCAGGGGGTTAGGAATCTATCTGAATAAAGCATTGTTTGTAAAACAGATTATCCCTCAGACCAACAGTATTATTCTCAGTGACCAGCTCTGCTCACTGGGACAAACAGAAATGTATCTCACCGACTGGCATGTAACGAATCCTTCTGCCTTATTTGAAACAACTGATGAAATCATCGTAAAAATCCGTTATCGCAAGCAGGCCAACCGTTGTACCGTTATCCCTACCCCCGACGGACAACTGCATATCAAACTACACGAGCCATTGACTTCCATCGCAGCCGGACAAGCCGCTGCTTTTTATCGCGATGACGTCGTATTGGGTGGAGGCATTATTTGTTCGTCATTATAACAAGATTATCACTTGACCCTCCTGTTTAACTGATTATTTGCTTTTTCGGGTTTTGATTTTCCTACTCGCTTACCGCTGGATTTCTTTTTCCCCGTCTGCTTTGCTTTCCAAGCAAATGGATTCTTCTTATTGACTACCATATTATCTGTATTTTTTTGCAAAAATACAATTATAATCCATAAATAAAGACGAAAACATACCTTCTCCCTCATTGACTTAATGAAAATGACTAATTTTGTTTTTCAACCAAATACAGAAAGCTATGAGTCTATCCGATTACACACATACACTGACACAAGCTGTAAGCGAACTTTCTGACAAGCATTCGTACGAAGGTTTGTTTCATCAATATAAAGATGGCGATCCGCTTCCATCAGGGAAATCACTGCGCCGAATTGTAGAACTCTCCCGAGAAATTCTTTTCCCTGGCTATTTCGGAAACTCTACCGTCCACCGAAGAACTATCAACTACCACATCGGAGTAAATGTAGAAGAACTTTTTGGCTTGCTGACAGAGCAAATACAAGCTGGATTGTGTTTCGGACTAGAGAATACTCCTTCGGATAATGTAATCAAGAAAATTCCTGACCGAGATACAGCTGCATCCATAGCAGCACGTTTTATCAGCAGACTCCCTGAAATACGACGTATTCTTGCTACCGATGTAGAAGCAGCATATTACGGAGATCCAGCAGCTACCTGTTTTGGAGAAATCATCTGTTGTTATCCTATTATCCGTGCAATTACCAATTATCGCATTGCACACGAACTGTATATGCTGAATGTTCCGCTTATTCCCCGCATCATTACCGAAATGGCTCACTCGGAAACCGGAATTGATATTCATCCCGGAGCACAGATCGGGCATCATTTTACTATCGACCACGGTACTGGTGTAGTAATCGGTGCCACGTGTATCATTGGTAATAATGTAAAGCTCTACCAAGGAGTTACATTGGGAGCCAAGAGTTTCCCACTCGATGAAAACGGAAATCCAATAAAGGGTATTGCCCGCCACCCCATTCTGGAAGATGACGTCATCGTATATTCTAATGCAACTATTTTAGGACGTATCACCATTGGTAAAGGTGCAACAATTGGTGGTAACATTTGGGTAACGGAAAGTGTACCAGCTGGTTCACGCATCGTACAACGCAGGGAATAAATTATATATAAGAACAAAGTTTTAATGATTAATAGAAAAAATATGAAACCAACAATTACAATATGTCTAGCTATATTGCTGACTGCTTGCAATACTCAAAAAAAGCAAGAAACAGATAACAATAGTGACTCTTTAAAGAATATCCCACAAGCAGTAGGAAACGACCGAGATGAGCATGGTTGTCTTGCTTCAGCCGGATATACGTGGAGCGAAGTACAGAAAGATTGTATCCGTCTTTTTGAGAAGGGAATACGAGTCGATGCGGCTGATGGAAGTGAACGATCGGCCTTTATTGTTTTCAGCCCCGATTCGACATTAGCAGAGCTATTCTTTTCTGACGAACAGCCTAAGGAAATCTTGGAAAGACGTACATTACCTACAGGCAAATATGCTTGGAATATCGAAGATGATGATACCAAAAATGTGCGTTTCATTGATGGTATATGGACTATCAGCCAAAGGAATAAACTTATCTATACTCAGAGTAAAGATGAACTAGGTCCAATGCAAACCCTTACTTACGAAGGATTGCTTCCTGCCGCCTCCGGTCCCGGGATATTCTATTCGTTAACCATCAAAAGTAAAAAGCATAGCGGAGACGGAACATTTTCGTTGGCTTTGACTTACAAAGAAGCTGAAAACGGGAAAGATAAGACATTTACTTATGAAGGGAAACGCTTCACTTTACGTGGTATGGCCGGAAATGAAAACGCTACCGTATGGCAACTTATAACAAATGACCAAAAGCAAACCTTTAATTTCCTGGTAGAAAATGACCAAACTCTTACCTTACTAAATGATAAACTGGAAAAAAGTCAGTCGAACCTGAATTATCAACTGAAAAAAGTTAACTGATAAAAAATCCTTCTCACAATGTTAAAGTTACCTCTTCAACTGTGAGAAGGATTTTTTTAGATACTTTAGAAAGTTGTTTTATTACATCATACTACCTTTCTCTTACATAAGTCTTTTTATCAGAACCTACACCTGTAACAGTTACCCGTTTCCAGTGAGAAGGAAGCGCTGACGGAAGCTGGACGATTCCTTCATCCGTAATCTGGAGTCCACAAAAGCCATTCAATACAGCCTGCAATAAACCTCCTGCTCCAGTCATAAAATATGGATTGTTACTTGTGGGAGTTTCCGAAATAACTCCGAAAGGCTTTTTCAGATTGGGCTCATAACAACGACGAAACATCTCGTATGCTTTATCTGCTTCTCCCATACGAGCATACTGTACGCAATAAACAGAGTACGACATAGCCGGTCCATCTTTTTGGTCTATACGCTCGGCATAATATTCCAAATCTTGTCTCTGTCTGTATTCATCAGTTATCACCCCTAGTGGATAAGCTAGCAGATTTGCATCAGCTTGTTTGATCATTTCGCCTTTATAAGTGGAATGCTCACGTGTCACACCATTTTCGAATTGTAATATGCGGATATTTTCTCCAATCTCCCGCCATATTTCCGGAACCTTTTCTCCACAAATCTCAGCAGCCTGACAAGCATACTTAAGCGCAAGTGACGCTGCACCGTTAGTAAACGCATTATCCGTAACACCGTTTGCATATTCATCAGCTCCGGTCACGTTATGAATTGAATATGAACCATCCTGATTGCGAGTAACACGACTTGCCCAAAAGTCTGCAATTTCTTTGAGCAGTGGATAACCTTCACGTTGCAGCCAACGCATATCACGAGTTACACAATAATAATTCCAGCAGGCAATTCCTATGTCGGCTGTAATATGATGTTCAAACGGACCGGTCAATGCATGAGTAGGCGTAGCTTCTTCACCAGAATCATCACTCTCCCACGGGAACATTGCTCCCCGATAACCATATGCCAATGCTTTTTTACGAGCAGCAGGAAGACGGTCAAAGCGATAATCAAGCATTGATCGGGCTATATCCTGATTCAACAGAAGCATAGGGGGATACATCCACAATTCTGTATCCCAAAAGATATGTCCATTATATCCCTGCAACGATAATCCCATAGGAGGGATACTTAAGCGACTACCTCCACGACAAGAAGAATATAAATTAAATAAGGCAAATCTTACGATACGCTGTGCGTCATCATCTCCTTCAATACGTATATCACCTTGCCATAGTTCATCCCAAAGACGATAATGTGCCTGCATCAATGCTTCTTCTCCCTCATGCACTGCATAAATTACCTGCCGCTCTGCTTCATTATAAGGATCAAAAAAATCACGCGATGAACATACGCTTCCCACTAAAGAAAAACAAAATGTTTCTCCCTTTTTTAACTGAATCGAAAAAAACAATTCCCGAGTAGCTTCATCATACATAGGCTTTATCTGTTCGCCATTGAAAAGAAAAGAAGAAGTAGAAGCTACCCGACGATATCCGAACCGAGAAGTTGCATCCGATTCAAGCATGTACATACGATTTCCATCAGCTTCCATTTCACGATGCCGAATTGAAGATTGCGAATAATCGTCTGGAATACCCATTCCTGAACGGACTTCCAACAACATATCCTTACATGCCTGAACAGTCACACGAATTAAACCGGCATAAGGCAAATTGCGTAAAGCACACAACTCATAAGAAACATCTGCTTTTTCTAAAGTCTGGAAACTTGTTTGATGTACAGCACGACGCATATCTATCGTTTGTTGCCAGTCAGAGATATTTGAAGTATCAACTTTTTTATTGTCTATTTTCATAGAAAGACAAAACGGATTAATTCCTCTCATTACTCGACTAACAACATGGGGAGATGCAGCATCGAATACATGATTCAACATAACATGCTCTACAGCAAAAGGTTCTTTTTGAGGAAGAATCCCTATACATCCGTTTGCCATAGGAGCAGGAGCATATGGAGCTTGAATATCAACAGCATGCAGTTGCCATAGTCTTTCTTCTTCAGCTCTTATAGACGTTGCAGACAAGATTATTCCCAGTATAAAACATAGAGCATGTATTCTCATAGTAATTTTCATTCTGAAGTACATTTCTTATTATTTTCAATTCAGGCTTTGGCAAAGATACATTTTTCTTCAAAATAAAAATCAACTTCCTTGAGGGTAAAGCGAGCAGCAGTAATATTTTTCACGAAAGCAAGATATTACATAATAAAAATATCAAAGTTGACTTTCTTTACAACAAAATGTATTTAAACCTTATCAAACAGTTGACTGGCTGACCGAAAATTCATATTTTTGCACAATTAATTGAAATTACGTAATTTAGTTAAAATGAATCAAGAATTCGAGCTTATCGCCAAGACCTTCCAGGGACTGGAAGAAGTGCTGGCACAAGAACTCACCGAGTTGGGAGCCGGAAATATTGAAATCGGACGCCGTATGGTTTCTTTTACCGGTGACAAAGCAATGATGTATCGTGCTAATTTTTGCTTGCGCACGGCTATTCGTATCTTAAAACCAATCAAACATTTTACTGCAAAAACAGCAGACGAAGTGTATGAAGCTGTTAAAAGTATTGCTTGGGAAGACTATTTGGATAATATGAGCAGCTTTGCTGTTGATGCGGTAGTATTCTCCAATGAATTCCGTCATTCGAAGTTTGTTGCTTATAAGGTAAAAGATGCTATTGTCGATTATTTCCGTGAAAAGACAGGCAATCGTCCATCTGTACGTATTAGCAATCCGGATCTGGCTATTAATATCCATGTTGCAGAAGACCGTTGTACACTTTCACTCGACAGTTCGGGTGAATCACTTCATCGCCGTGGCTACCGTCAGGAACAAGTAGAAGCTCCTTTAAACGAGGTATTGGCTGCCGGAATGATTCTGATGACTGGATGGAGAGGCGAATGTGATTTAATAGACCCGATGTGTGGCTCTGGAACAATTCCTATTGAAGCAGCACTTATCGCACGCAATATTGCTCCGGGAGTATTCCGTAAAGAGTTTGGCTTTGAAAAGTGGCGTGACTTCGACCAGGATTTATTCGATTCAATCTATAATGATGATTCTAATGAACGTGAATTTAACCATAAAATTTACGGATATGACAACAATCCGAAAGCCAACGAAATTGCTGTGCACAATGTAAAAGCAGCAGGAGTAAGCAAGGATGTCATTCTAAAAATCCAACCGTTCCAGCAATTTGAACAGCCTAAAGAAAAGAGTATCATTGTGACTAATCCACCTTATGGAGAACGAATATCTTCTGATGATCTGCTAGGCCTATACCAAATGATTGGAGAACGCTTGAAACATGCATTCAGCGGCAATGATGCCTGGATATTAAGCTATCGTGACGAATGTTTCGATCAAATTGGACTAAAGCCATCAGTCAAAGTTCCTTTGTTTAATGGTTCACTGGAATGTCAGTTCCGGAAATATCAGATTTTCGATGGAAAATACAAAACCTTCCGTAGTGAAAACAGTGACAAAGAATTTAAGCCTAAGCGGGAAGGAAACGAAACCCGTCCACGGAAGCGTGCAGAAAAAGTAGAATATAAAGGAGATAAAAAAACAAGTTTCCGAACAGAGCGTAAGGAAAACGATAAGAAAAACTTTTCTCGCGAAAATCGTCCTTCACGTCCTTCTACTGATGACGGACGCCCTAAGCAGGCACCCGCACCTCGTTACATGCACCGTCGTCGTGCAAACGAAGAAAATACAGAAAATGAATAAGTAACGTATATCCACTGAAAATGAAGCGTATATTTCAAATAATAGCTCTATTCTGTATGATAGCAACAATTTCATCTGCCCAAGAGAAAAAGACATTCACCCTCAATGATGTAATACCGGGTGGAGATAATTATTTTAATCTTGTGCCGAAAAGCATGCCCGGACTACAATGGTGGGGTGATATATGTGTCCGTACAGATATAGAGAACATCAAAAAAATAGATACTAAAAGCGGAAAAGAAAGTATACTCGTCACACTGGAAGAGGTAAATGAAGCGCTGAAAAATGGCGAAATGCCTTACAAACTTACAAGTCATATCAAACCACTTCGTACACTGATGGCTGCTTCACTTCCTTGGGGTGACCGTAATGTGATTACTTTTACCCAGTATGACGACCGTACTCCCGGACAAAAGTACATGATATGGTATGACTTCAGCAAAAAGAAAATAGTCAATCTATTTAACCTGCAGGGAGAAGGCCCGACAAACTTCGATTTCTGTAAAGAAAATGGCTACATGGCATATACTATCGGGAATGACCTGTATGTAGCACATGAAAGGGATTTCAGCAGCATGGTTAACCCGAAAGTTACAGGTAATCAACAGCAGGAAAAGGATGTCGTATATGGCCAAGCTGTACACCGTAATGAGTTTGGTATCATGAAAGGTACTTTTTGGAGTCCGAAAGGTACTTACTTGGCTTTCTACCGTATGGACCAAAGTATGGTAACTGATTATCCACAGGTAAATACTACAGCACGCATTGCCGAGCTTGTTCCCGACAAATACCCAATGGCTGGTATGACAAGCCATAAAGTAACTGTCGGAATATACAATGTAAAAGATGGCAAGACAATTTATTTACAAGCCGGTGATCCTACTGACCGTTATTTTACTAACATCAGTTGGGTCCCTGACGAAAAGAGTATATTCGTTATCGAACTGAACCGCGACCAGAATCATGCACAACTGGTTCAATATGATGCCGTAAGCGGACAAAAGATAGGAGTGCTTTATGAAGAGAAACATACTCGTTACGTAGAGCCTCAGCATCCTCTGATATTTTTACCTTGGGATGATAGCCAGTTTATTTATCAGACACAGCGAGACGGTTTCAACCATTTGTATCTTATGGATACAAAAACCAAACTGAAAGGTGAATGGAAAACTGGAAAGGATAGTGAAGACCAATATTGTGAATATCTGAAAACAATCCCATTGACCGAAGGCAACTGGCTGGTTCAAGATGTTTTAGGATTCAATACTTCTCGTAAAGAAATCATAATTGCAAGTACGGAAATATCTCCTTTACAGACTAATATATTCAGTCTGAACGTAAAAAATGGGAAACGTACACTGATCGGTATGGAAGATGGTACTCACCAGGCCAAATTATCAGCAAGTGGAACCTATCTTATCGATTACTTCACTTCGAACAATGTTCCACGTGAAATCAGTATTCTTCCTACTACCGGGAAAAAAGGTACAACTCTGTTCACAGCAACCGACCCGCTAAAGGAAAACTACAATTTACCGGAAATTACTGTAGGAACAATTAAAGCAGCCGATGGAGAAACAGATTTGTATTACCGCTTAATTAAGCCTGTTAATTTCGATCCGAACAAAAAATATCCGGCTATTATTTACGTATACGGAGGTCCACATGCACAAATGATACATAATACCCGTTTTTATGATGCACGTGGATGGGATCTTTACATGGCACAACAAGGTTATGTAATGCTTACTGTTGACAACCGTGGAAGTGATAATCGCGGTATTAAGTTCGAAAATTGTACCTTCCGCCATCTTGGTACAGAAGAAATGAAAGACCAAGTACAAGGAGCCAAGTTCCTGCAATCACTTCCATATGTTGATGCAGACAAAATCGGTGTTCATGGATGGAGCTTCGGGGGATTCATGACAACTAATCTTATGCTGACTTATCCGGATATCTTCAAGGTAGGAGTAGCTGGTGGTCCGGTTATCGACTGGCAATTCTACGAAGTTATGTATGGAGAAAGATACATGGATACTCCACAAGCTAATCCTGAAGGATATAAAGAATCAAATCTTCGCTTAAAGGCTGGTAACTTGAAAGGTCGTCTGGAAGTAATTATCGGTGGAATGGATCCTACCTGTGTACCGCAACACAGCATCAGTTTTTTACGTGCTTGTATTGACGCTGGAACTCATCCAGATTTCTTCATCTATCCGGAAGACGGTCACAACATGATGGGGCGCGACCGCGTACACTTGCACGAACACATCACCCGTTATTTTCTTGATCATTTGAAATAAAATAAAGAAACAAATCATAATACTGTAAACATATGAAACTGTTACTGTTAGGTTCAGGTGGACGTGAGCATGCACTAGCATGGAAAATCGCCCAAAGTCCGAAAATAGAAAAACTATACATCGCTCCAGGTAATGCCGGAACACGTGAAGTTGGTGAAAATGTAGCAATAAAAGCAGACGATTTCGAAGCTATCAAAGAATTTGTTGTAGCAAATGGTATCAACATGGTAGTAGTAGGCCCTGAAGATCCATTGGTAAAAGGTGTCTACGACTTCTTTAAGAACGATGCTGCATTGGCCAATATCCCAGTAATCGGTCCGTCAAAAGCAGGTGCCGTACTCGAAGGAAGTAAAGAATTCGCTAAAGGATTCATGCAACGTCATCACATCCCGACAGCTGGATATAAAAGCATTACTTCTGCCAATTTGGAAGAAGGTCTTGCTTTCCTCGAAACATTACAAGCTCCGTATGTATTGAAAGCTGACGGTTTGTGTGCTGGAAAAGGTGTACTGATTCTTCCGACTTTAGAGGAAGCAAAAAAAGAACTGAAAGAAATGCTCGGCGGTATGTTCGGTAATGCATCGGCAACCGTTGTTATCGAAGAGTTTTTGAGTGGTATCGAATGTTCTGTTTTCGTTTTGACTGACGGAAAGAACTATAAAATCTTACCTGAAGCAAAAGATTACAAACGTATCGGCGAGGGCGATAAAGGTCTGAATACCGGAGGTATGGGTTCTGTTTCGCCAGTACCGTTTGCAGACGAAGCTTGGATGAAGAAAGTAGACGAACGCATTATTCGTCCGACAGTAGAAGGCCTGGCAGCTGAAGGGATCGATTATAAAGGATTTATCTTCTTCGGTTTGATTAACGTAAAAGGTGAACCGATGGTTATTGAATACAATGTCCGTATGGGTGACCCTGAAACTGAAAGTGTCATGCTGCGCATTAAGAGTGACCTTGTGGAACTGTTTGAAGGAGTAGCGGCAGGAAACCTCAATGAAAAGACACTGGAAATAGATTCACGTTCTGCAGTATGCGTTATGCTGGTATCTGGCGGTTATCCAGAAGCATATGAAAAAGGATTCCCTATAACAGGAATCGAAGAAGCTAAAGCAGGAGGCAGCATCGTATTCCATGCCGGAACAGCATTGAAAGATAATCAGGTTGTCACATCCGGAGGTCGTGTGATAGCTGTCAGCTCATACGGTACCAACAAGGAAGAAGCATTGAAACAATCCTTTACCAATGCCGGAAAAATTTCATTCGAAAAGAAATATTTCCGTTCTGATATCGGTTTCGACTTATAATATTTCAATTCATCACCACAGCTACACCAATTATTCTGTTTAAAGAGTAAATGAGTGTAGCTGTGGTGACATTTCTTTTGTCATCAATATCCGTCACATGATCCAGACCAGAAACAGATTTCAATACGAAGTTGCGACAGGACGTGCCACACTTCCAGTTGTAAGTACTTTAACACTTATTCTATGGGTCATATCGACTCCACATTTATGGGCAAATATTGGCTCGTTATTAATATTCAGCCTTACTACTTACCTGCTACTGGAAACGGATACGAAGTTTGCACTGATACGTACACGTACGACGCTTCCTGCTTCTTTTTTTCTTCTGTTTTATGCGGCAACACCTTTCTTGCATACATGGAATGTTACACTATTACTTCCAGTATTCTTTCTTTGTATGCTATATTCACTGTTTCAAAGCTATGAATCTCCCCATGCTTCGACCGCCATATTCCATGCTTTCTTGTGGATGGGGTTAAGTAGCCTTATTCTTCCTTGTATAGCTTGGATTACTCCGCTACTATATATTCATATGATTAACCTTCGTTCGCTCGAAGGAAAAACCTTTTTTGCCGGAATCATTGGCTTTACATTACCTTACTGGCTTCTGCTGGGATATGACTTATATACGGATCAAACCGAAGAATTCTACAATGTAATTTCGCATATTCTACAGTTTGATCAAATAAATTATGCACCCATACATTTCAGCTATTATACTTTATGGGGAGTTATCACAATATTATGGATTGCATTTAGTATTCCTTATTTACGATTTGCATATAAAGACAAAGTACAAACTCGTATTTTATTACAAGTGATACTATCCATGGGAGTATGGATAAATATTCTTATGGTTTTACAACCATCTCATATTAAAGCATTACTTCCTTTAGCTATTATTCCGATGGTATTTATGGGAGGACATTTATTTTCACTTACTTTCAGTAAATTTACCCGAATAACTTTTATTACGGTTCTTGTTATCTGGTTTGCATTGTGCTTATTTAATTTATGGATATATTTCTTCAACTTCTGACCGACTGGGGATATTTTGGTATGTTCTTGTCTGCTTTTCTTGCCGGAACAATTTTACCATTCAGTTCTGAAGCAGTCCTACTTGCTTGTGTTGGCTTAGGGCTCGACCCTGTATGGTCTACCATTGCCACAACAGCAGGCAACGTTTTAGGTGGACTTACCTGCTATTGGATAGGCCATCTTGGAAAAATGGAATGGATAGAAAAATACCTTGGAGTAACTCCGAAACAAATGGAACGTGCTACCCGATTTATACATGGAAGGGGAGCATGGATGGCATTATTCTCTTTTTTGCCTGTAGTAGGAGATGCAATTTTAATTGTACTAGGATTGATGAGAGCTCATATTGGGATTGTTACTGTTTCGATGAGCATCGGTAAGCTGGCTCGTTACGCTATATTAGTAGCAGCAACTCTTGGTATTATCAGTCTTTTCTAAAATAATTATTATATCAATTTTAATTTATGATAGAACTAGAACAAACTGCAGATGGAAGTTATACACTTTTCGTACCTGAACTAAACGAACATTATCATTCCGTAAAAGGGGCTTTGACGGAGTCTGAACATATATTTATCAACATGGGAATGAAACATCATCCCTCCTCTACACTGCGAATACTGGAAATCGGTTTCGGAACCGGGCTCAATGCATTTCTCACTCTGTTGGAAGCTGATAATTCAAAACGTCAAGTTCACTATACAACAATAGAACGCTACCCTGTAAGTAATGATATTGTACATCAACTTGCCTATCCAGAACAGATCTGCCCGGAACGTAGTAACGACTTCTATGCACTGCATAATTCAGCATGGAATACAGATATAAGCTTAACACCTTACTTTACTTTACATAAAGTAGAAGGAGATTTTACGAACTATAAATTCCAAGGAGCATTTGACCTCATTTACTTTGACGCTTTTGCTCCAGAAAAACAACCGGAAATGTGGAGCCAAGAACTATTCAACACCCTATATGCTTCTCTAAATTCTGGTGGTATTCTCACAACATACTGTGCTAAAGGAGTAATACGCCGGATGCTGCAAACTGCGGGATTTACCGTAGAACGTCTTCCAGGCCCTCCAGGTGGAAAACGAGAGATATTGAGAGCTTCAAAATAAAAGATTTCCCTTCGTATTCACGTTTCCATGAAATACGAAGGGAAATTCTTATATTAATAAATACATATATTTTTTACTTACTGCACGATATCCTTTAGCTTGATACATTGGAAAGTCATATGTGCAACACTACTTTCATAAAGAATGCCAATCGTTTCTTTATCTACCATCGTAAGACACGAATAACCCCAGTTCTCACCTTCGTCTAAAAGCAACTGATGTGCCCATGTATTTCCACCATCAAGGCTTATTTTTATAGTAATATTTTTACGGGCATTGGTTGTATTCGGGTTCGAAAAAATCAATATATCCTTACCTAAAACATTGTCCGCTGCTTTCACACTGATAAGACTTGCCATACAAACAGGCTCAGGTAATGCTGTTCGTGATGACTCATGTTCTTTCCACGTCATGCCCAAATCAGAAGTTGTATAAACAGCACGGCTTCCTCCACGATTATCTCTCATATTCAACATCAGTGTTCCAGGAACAACTTCAGCAACCTGAGCTTCCGTAGTATTTGTACGTGCATGATTATGAATGGTCCATGTTTCTCCTCTATCCTTACTATACATAATACCAGCATTAGGAATCCGGTCTTTACCTATATATTGAATAGGAAATACCAATGTACCATCCTCCATAGTAATACCTCTACCCGGACCTTGCAACAAAAAATACCATTCAGGGTGTTTTACTTGTTCGGTTATATTAATCGGCTCAGACCAGGTTTTTCCATCATCTGTACTTTTTACTAAAACAAGCTGAGCCGTATGATTTACATCCATACCTTGCTGTGAGCTCCACCATGCACGCTGATTACCCATTCCGTGTGTCCATGCCGCAACAATCCAGATTGTATTTGTTTTTGTATCAACCAAAATTGAGGGATCTCCTACACCATTCTGAGCTGCTGGCAGCCCACCGTATTCTCCAAAAGCTAGAGGCAGACGCATTTTTTCCCAAGTCTTTCCACCGTCAATACTTCGGCTCAAACCGATATCAATATGTTCCTGCAAATCCACACTACTGTTATAACGCACATCGTATACACCTAACAATGTACCTTTATTGGTTGTCACCAAACCTGGGATACGAAAAGCTGCTGCACCATCATCTCCGGCATGACGCACACCTACTCCCAAACGACGTATAACATTCGGTGCTGATACACATTTAACTGGTAACGACTGACCATCTGCTGTTACCCCCGTCACTTCAGCAGTGATTTTTGTAAGCAACGATGCTTCTGGCTTCATTTCTATACTGACCCAAAAGAAATTTACTCCCGGATATAAATTCTGATTTCCAGTCAACAATACAGAATTCTTTTGGGGAACAATTTCAGATTTCTTAATAGCATATGACGGATTGACAGATAAAGTCTTGCCTGGCGCATGAGCGGAAATATATTCTACAGGAGCAAAACGGTTCTTTCCTCTGTCCTGAATAGCTTCAGTACCTCCATAGTATAGTTTTACTGATTTAATCTGCTCTAAAGGTACATCTTGTCCAAATGTCACAGAAACATTATCCAAGACCTTTGCCTCGTGCGCATTAATACGCATGTAACATAAAACATTATCATGCCGCTCTATCAGAATTGGTATTTGAGGATTCTTTATAAAGACTGTATCTGCTGCTTTTATACCGAGAACGCATGAAAGCACAACTAAAAATGATAATAATTTTTTCATAGGCTAACAAATTATCTACGAAACTACCTTCAATATAGTTTCTATTAATACTAAGATATAAATAAAAATCAGAAGTCTAAACTGACTATAAGAATGTCTTCATCAATATTAAACTTCTTAGATATCAGCTTTGACTTCTGATTAATATGACTTAATTATTCAGAGAACAAGTAAAGAAACGTAATTTATACTTCATTTCTTGTTGTGGAATACGATAAGCAGGTAATGTATCTACATCCTGCCCACAACTAGCATTTCCTACTCCACGCTGTACAGCATCCAGATGAAGCACAATATACGGACGTTTCTCTAACTCCCAAGCATGCTGTCCTTCCATCAAATCTTTATCTGTATATCGCAGAGCAGAAAACGACACATTACCTTCAGTCTGAATCTTTACACCTTTACCTTCTTTATTATATAAAGTCAGTTCACGAAGGCCTTCACGATTTCCCATAGACTGAGGTTTCATATAAGGAACTTCCATATCCTCCACTGTTGTCGTATAACGACCTACCATACAACCGTCTTTTCTGTCATTATAATTTTCCCATGGACCATATGCATAATAATCGATATTGCTCAATGTTGAGTCAATGTTTGCCACCAAGCCGCAACGACGTAAATCAGCTGTATGCGGACGGAAAACAACCTCCATATCCATGACTCCCGTTTGAGTAAATGTATATACGATATCCGTACTACATAAACTACCTTCACGGTTAGTGGTAACAATAATATTGCCTTTCTCTTCGGTCACCGTACATGTTCCTTTTTCCGACAGTCCATTAGCCGTTTCAGTAAATTTATCATTCTCAATCCAACGATGATTATCGTATACAAATCCTCCTCCCTGACTGACAACCTGCTGGCCGTTCATAACTAATGTAACCAATTGCCCCGTTGTCTTATCGAAAGAGGCTTCTATATAAGCATTTTTGACCGTCAATAAGTTTTCATTGTCAGAAACAGCCAACTTCTGTTTCTTTCCATGTAAGCTCTTTAACTCAGGTAATTCCTTTCGTGCAGACAATTCATATTGCTGTTTTGCAACCTCATGCCCAGCACCAGCCCAAGTTTCAGCATCTGTACGACATACATACAAATCAAGCATGACTTCCTCACCATTCTTTATAGCCTTCTTTAAATTAATACCTTTTAGATTCAATGCCACCAACAGTGAATCATCAGGCATTACAGCTGGAAGCATCATGCTATCCGGTTGCATACGAAAACCGTCTTTTACAACTTGCCACCGCAAATAGAATTTATCAAGTGAAAGGAAATCATATGTGTTTTTCAGCAACACTTTAGCCTCATTTCTTTTTACATCAACTCCCTTATCAGCAAAATGTACATACTGATATACAGCTTTTACTTCTTTCAACTTAGGCGATTCTTCACGAGTTGCCGGAATTATTCCATTCGAACAGAAGTTACCCTGATGAGGACCTGGAAAATCATACCCTGTATGCAGACGATAAATACCTTTTTTCATTTCATGAGGCTCATAGATAGCCTGATCTACCCAGTCCCAAATAGCTCCACCAATAGTAGCCGAACTTCCTTCAATGCTTTCCCAGTATTCTTTTAAATTTCCAATAGCATTACCCATGGCATGAGCATACTCACAAATAAACATCGGTTTATCCAATGAGCTTACATATGTATTCATCCATTTCATACCCGGATACATCTTCGAATACAAGTCACTAAAACGATTTCCGCCATATTCTTTTCCATCGCGTGTACCCTCATAGTGTATGGGGCGGTTATCCAATCGTTTGGCAGCATCATAACAAGCCTGGAAATTACTTCCTCCTCCAGCTTCATTACCCAAGCTCCAAAAAATTACACTTGGATGATTGCGATCTCTAAGTACCATACGGTCAATACGATCAACAAAAGCAGGTATCCAAGAAGGCATATCACTGATCGACTGATTAGCATGGTCTTCCAAATCAGCCTCATCCATTGTATAAAGTCCGAAATAATCGAACATAGCATACATTTTCGCATCATTCGGATAATGAGAAGTACGGATAGTATTAATATTATTCTGTTTCATCAGTGTCACATCACGCAACATTGATTCTACAGTAACAGCCCGACCATAAACCGGATGTGTGTCATGTCGATTAGTTCCCTTGAAAAATACTCTTTGTCCATTAATATATACCACTGTACCCTTCAGTTCTATATTGCGGAAACCATACTTGGTAGAAAAGACCATTTCATCATTATCCCCATTTCGCTGGATAATATGAACCGTATACAAGTTAGGAGTTTCAGCTGTCCATGTTACAAGATTCTTCAGCTTGAATGTAGCTTTTGAATATACAGTTTCTTTCTTATCTGAATAATTAACCTGTTGCTCTGTTTCTGCTACCAGTCTTCCATCTGGATCGAATAATTTTACAATCAGATTCTTCACCCCTTTCATCCGATCACGGTTATCAAGCATCATATTAACAGACATTTCGCCACTGGTATATTCTGAAGCTGCATCTAACTTAGAAGTAATATAATGGTCACGTACACTTACTCGTGGAACATTATATAAATAAACATCCCGGAAAATACCACTCATACGGAACATGTCCTGACATTCAAGATACGAACCGTCGCTCCAGCGAAATACTTGAACAGCCAAACGATTTTTTCCTGTGCGCAGATATTTGCTTAAATCAAACTCTGCCACATTATTCGATCCTTGTGTATAACCGACATATTCTCCGTTCAGATATACAAATGCAGCACTATATATACCACTAAAATGGATAAATGTACGCTGTTTTTCCCATCCAGCAGGCAAATCAAAGAAACGCACATAGGAACCCACCGGATTAATCCCATAATTAGCTCCACCATCATTGAATCCCTTTCGAGCATCAATATAAGGAGGTGTATTGGAATGAGGATACTCTACATTCGCGTAAATAGGACGGTCATACCCCTGCATTTCCCAATTTGAAGGAACTGGAATAGTCTCCCAACTCGATACATCATAATCTTCTTTATAGAATGATTCCGGACGTTGAGAAGGTTCTGATACAAAATGAAAATACCAGTTGCCATTCAACAATTTAAACGAAGAGCTCTGGCTATACACCCATGGTGTACGATAAAAATCTTTATCAGCCAGCATTTCTTTCTCGGTTATATAAGGAATGTAAGTTGCACAACCCGGCTCTTTATTTTCTGCAAACATAGTCTCGTCTTCCCAATAAACCTTAGGACGTTCTAATGTACCAGAAGCAGCTTCCGCAGGCATTGCTACTTTACTAACATTAATATAAAAATACGTTTCTGGATTATTCAGAAACTTTACCTTATCAACTAAAACCAACCGCCCTTTCTGTTGGCAAGCCAATATCAAATCAGGGCTATTAGAAGGATATATCTGCAAGAACTTGCCACTCTTCTTTATAATCCATAACTGAGATTCATCTGAGCCATTGTTTTCTGTTATTCTCAATGTATTATCCCCTGTAGCATGAATTGCTTTATTCTCAAAAGGATTTATAAAACGGAAACTACCAGATAAATTAGTGACACTCCATTGCTGCAATTTATCAGCATCATTACTAACACTCAAAACCACCCTTTTGCTATCAGGATCATATCCTACAGCCTTACCAGAATAATTTACAGGTACAATATTGTACAATTTATTCCGAGCAAAGCCAACTTGAACATGTGCTGTACAAACAGCACTTACCCATACATATATCAAACAAATAAGTATCTTTTTCATAAAACCAATATTGGAACTTTCATTTTTATAGTTTTTCAATGTCTATTAATGATTACAACAGACAATACAGAAACAAGTAAATACACTTTCATTTTAACACTCGATGATAAAAACACTCCACAAATACCAAGCTATTATATCAGACAATAAATATGTACATTATTTATTGTCATCAGAAATAACAGTTACCCCCAATTCCTCCAGTTCAATTACAGCTGTCGATGCATTAGGAGTAGTTGCCTCAATCTTTATATACCGTGCCTGTTTACTCTGAGGAAGTGCCACTGTTTGAGGTAATGGATTATGCATAATATTGCTAAACTCTCCGTTTGATATAACTTCCTGCCAGTCTGTTCCATTCAAACTAATGTAGAGTTTATAATGATATGCCATAGTAGGTTTAGCCTCTTCGTTCAAAGGAGCATAAGTAAAAGCTTTTACCGTAACAGTTTTGCCAAAATCAACTGTTAAAGGAGAAACCGATATTTTTTTCCAAGAATCTCTAGAAAGATTATTCCAAGTAGTCAGTTGCTCCTCATCAATCAAAGGCTGTGCATAATAAGCAGCTACATTCATAATATTCGCATCCAAACGAGTAGATTCTATACATATTCTGAGTGAATCCGTCATAACTTCTGGAAAACGAAGCATTCGCTTGTACCCAATCGTAGTTCCTTTTCCTAATAACTGCCAGCTTCCATTTAACCACGCCTCAATTATAAAGTTTTCAACACGTTGTCCTTTTGAAATATCTTCCTGTAGCATTACCACGTTTACCGGAGTATTTTGGCGAACAGTATAAACATGTTTTTCACCTTGAGCAGCCTTCCAATACGTATTTCCATTTATCAGTTTATTGTCACAAAAGACCTGTTGACGATAAGCAGCAAATTCCTTTAAACGGCTGATATCTGCCTCATTTATCAGTCCACGACGGTCAGGAGGTATATTCAACAGTAATACAGAATTATAACCAACCGACCGAAAATAAATATCAGACAATTGTTTCAAGCTTTTTATTTTAGAGTTCTCCTCTTCATGCCAAAACCATCCCGGACGAATCGAAACATCAACTTCCGAAGGATACCAAAATAATTCTGTTGCATTCTCTAACATTTTACGGCTTCCCAGATCCGTTGCTGTTTCATAAACTCCAAGACGTTTATTATTTTCTTTTGAGCGCGCATAAATCCCTGGAGTCAAAACTGTCGCACTCCATTCAGTATCACGACCAAGTCCTTTTTCATTACCAACCCAACGCACATCATCTCCCATAATAGCCATTACAGCTTTCGGCTGTAAACGTTGAATTGTTTTATAAAATGTATCCCAGTCATATTCCTGTTTCTTCCCATTAGGGCCTTCCCCATTTGCACCATCGAACCAAACTTCATGTACCTCGCCGTAATTGGTCAATAACTCTGTTAATTGCGCAACAAAAAACTTATTATATTCTGGAGAGTTTCCATAACAAGAAGCATTACGATCCCATGGAGACAGATAAACTCCAAATTTCATTCCATATTTACTACATGCATCACGAAGTTCACGCACAACATCTCCTTTACCATTTTTCCAAGGTGAAGATGCAACTGAATGTTTAGTTGTTTTAGTTGGCCACAAACAGAATCCATCATGATGCTTCGCTGTAAGCAAAACCATCTTGAATCCACATTCTTTCAATGTACGTACCCATTGCTCAGCATCTAAATCAGTCGGATTAAACAAAGCTGGATCTTCCGTTCCATCTCCCCATTCTCTACCGGTAAAAGTATTAATACCAAAATGTAAAAAAGCAGTAAGTTCCATCTTCTGCCACTCTAACTGCTGCGAAGAAGGAATCAGACGTGCCGCCATAACAGCCTTTTGCTCTAAACTTTCATTACCAGAAAACTGCAAATGCTTAACAAAATAAGGAGTATTCCGCTGAGCTTGTCCTACAACTGATAATAAAGAGAGAAATAAGCACACAAGAAATTGATTAAGATTTTTCATCTAGTTTTAATTTATCAGATTAGTATTAGTTTTTTTACTGCTACTTGTTTTTTAATCTTAGCTAAACAATAACTTTAGGTTTCCTGCGTAAATTTAACATAATGTCTGATAATATCACTTATTTATACCAATAAATATTTAATAAATTTTCATTTTATGAAATCAAAGTTGTTTAGTAGCCGTAATACACATTAGGATATGTCAATATACTAATAAAAAATAAGTTTTTGTATCTTTGTCAAAACTTAAATTATTGATAATAATTTTATGAAAAAATATATCATTCTTCTTTTAAACCTTTTGTTGCTGGCTGCATGTGGCAGTCAACAACAAAAGTCTCAGCCAATGACCCTAACGGTAAGCATTGAACCACTCCGTTATTTTACGGAAATTATAGCAGGAGATAAATTTCAGGTAATCAGTATGGTTCCCGAAGGAAGCAATCCAGAGACATACGACCCTACCCCACAACAACTGGTCACTTTAAACAAAAGTTGTGCCTTCCTGCGTATCGGTTACATTGGATTCGAACAAGCTTGGGCTGAAAAATTACAAAGCAATGCTCCGGAAGTTAAATTCTTTGATATGTCGGAAGGTATCGAACTGATACGGGAAGACGAAGTCCACCACGGAAATCATTCACATTCCGGAGGAGTAGAACCGCATGTATGGAATTCTACTCAAAATGCCTATATCATAGCCGAAAACATCTTTCATACTCTCTGTAAACTAGATTCAGCAAATATTTCTTATTACAAAGAAAACCTTGCAAAACTAGAATCAGAGATAGAACGCACAGACCGCGAAATCCGGGCTTACTTACAGAATACAACATGTGCTTTTCTTATCTACCATCCTGCACTTTCATATTTTGCACGCGATTACGGGTTAGAGCAAATCAGTATAGAAGAAGGAGGAAAAGAACCTTCACCCGCACATTTACAGGCACTTATCCGACGGTGTAAAGAAAGACACGTTCGGGTAGTCTTTGTGCAGAAAGAGTTTGATAGCCGCAATGCAGAGATCATTGCCCGGGAAGCAGGTGTAAAAATTGTTTCCATTAACCCTTTAAGCTACAAATGGAGTGAAGAAATGATAGCTGTTGCCAAAGCATTAAGCGAATAAACTTATGACTAAACAATCCATTATACAGTTAAATCATATCTGCGCAGCATACGAGCGCAAAAAAGTACTGGAAGATATTAATCTGACTGTGTACGAGAAAGATTTTCTTGGAGTAATCGGACCGAATGGAGGAGGAAAAACAACACTGATAAAAATCATTTTGGGATTGTTACATCCCATTTCGGGGGATATTCGGTTTTACCATGAAGGAAAAGAAGTTCAGGAAATCAGCATGGGATATCTGCCACAATACAGTTCTATCGACAAAAAATTTCCTATATCTGTATATGATGTGGTACTGTCTGGACTAAACAGACAAAAAGCATTATTGCGCTCTTTTACAGCACAACAGCACGAACAAGTAAAAAATGTTATAGCCCGTATGGGACTGGAAGGACTTGAAAAGAGAGCCATCGGGGAACTAAGTGGCGGACAGTTGCAACGTGCACTATTAGGCCGGGCATTAGTTTCTGATCCTCAAGTCGTAATACTGGATGAACCCAATACTTATATCGACAAACGTTTCGAAGCAAAACTTTATTCACTCCTTGAAGAAATCAATAAAGAACGTGCTATCATTTTGGTAAGTCATGACATCGGTACCGTATTGCAAAATGTAAAATCGATAGCTTGTGTCAATGGTACGCTAGATTACCATCCTGATACTGAAATCCCCGCAGAATGGCTGGAAGAACACTTTGGCTGTCCGATCGAATTATTAGGACATGGTGATTTACCTCACCGGGTGCTGAAATGCCATCACCACGACTGATTCAATAAAAAAGTATGACGATCTATGCAAAGGGTATGAAAGCTGGCAACGAAGCCGATACCATATTCTTTTAAATCAATATGCTAAAAACCATGAAAATCGGTGTAATCTGTTATGAAAAAAAAGATTATCACTATCTTTGCGGACAATGAACTTTAATGAGAAATAAAACAACTCACATGAAACAGTACAATAAGATTAACAATCTGGTTGGATGGCTGGCATTTGTGATTGCAGCTTTTACTTATTGCTCTACCATAGAGCCGACCGCCAGTTTTTGGGATTGTCCCGAATTTATAACAACAGGATATAAACTGGAAGTTGGTCATCCCCCTGGCGCACCTTTCTTCATGCTTACAGCAAATCTTTTCAGTCAGTTTACAAGTGATCCGTCGCAAGTAGCTCGAATGGTGAACATTATGAGTGCACTGATGAGTGCTGCATGTATATTGTTCTTGTTCTGGAGCATTACTCATCTGGCAAAAAAGCTAATATGCCCGCGTGAAGAAGACATGACGACAGGACGCCTGATTGCTATCATGGGATCAGGACTTGTAGGAGCTCTTGCTTACACATGGAGTGATACGTTCTGGTTCAGTGCCGTAGAAGGTGAAGTATATGCATACTCCAGCTTGTTCACAGCTCTGGTATTCTGGCTAATCCTGAAATGGGAAAACCGTGCACATGAAGCTCACAGCGACCGGTGGCTTATCCTGATAGCTTATCTGACAGGTCTCTCTATCGGAGTTCACTTGTTGAATCTGTTGTGTATTCCTGCTATTGTACTGGTATATTACTACAAGAAAAATCCGAATGCTAACCTCAAAGGCAGTCTGCTTGCCCTCATAGGTTCAATGGTACTTGTAGCAGCAGTATTATACGGTATTGTTCCAGGTATTGTAAAGGTAGGCGGATGGTTCGAGCTGCTGTTTGTCAACGGTCTGGGATTCTCTTTCAACACTGGCTTGATTATCTATATCATAGTATTGGCAGCCAGCATTATATGGGGAGTATACGAAAGCTTTACCGTTCGCAGCCGCAAACTCATGAATATCTCATTCCTGACAACTGTCGGACTTGTGGGTATTCCTTTTTACGGACATGGCTGGAGCAGCGTGCTGATCGGTATCATCGTATTGGCAATACTGGCTTTTTATCTGTTTGCCGATTTGCCTGAGAAATTACGTGTAAGTGCTCGTACGCTAAATACATTCCTATTAAGCCTGATGATGATTGTTGTAGGATATTCTTCATACGCAGTCATCGTAATCCGTTCATCGGCAAATACACCTATGGACCAGAACTCTCCAGAAGATATCTTCACACTGGGAGAATATCTGGGACGTGAACAATATGGTACACGCCCATTGTTCTACGGTCAGACTTATGCTTCCAAAATAGCATTAAAGGAAGTAGACGGAGGCTGTACATACGACATGACTGAAGGAACTCCGGTATACCAGCGTAAGGAAAAAGAACGCCCGGATGAAAAAGACAGTTATGAAGTTGTACGCAATAAAACGGAATACAAGTACGCTCAGAATATGCTTTTCCCACGCATGTGGAGTCCTGATCATGCCAAAGCTTATGAAGACTGGTTGGGAGGAGTAGAAGGACGACAAGTACCCTACGACCAATGTGGAGAAATGCTAATGGTGAAGATTCCTACTCAATGGGATAACATTAAGTTCTTCTTTATTTATCAGTTGAACTATATGTACTGGCGTTATTTCATGTGGAATTTTGCCGGACGTCAAAATGATATACAGGGACAAGGTGAAATAGAACATGGTAACTGGATAACAGGTATATCGTTCATTGACAAGTACCTGGTAGGCGACCAGAGTTTACTGCCTTCTGAGTTGAAAAACAACAAAGGGCACAACGTATTCTATTGTCTTCCTTTGATACTCGGACTTATCGGTCTGTTCTGGCAAGCATATAAGGGAGAAAAAGGAATCCAGCAGTTCTGGGTTGTATTCTTCCTGTTCTTTATGACAGGTCTTGCCATTGTACTTTATCTGAATCAGACACCTCAGCAACCACGTGAACGTGACTATGCATACGCCGGTTCATTCTATGCATTTGCTATCTGGATAGGATTGGGAGTAGCTGCTATTGCCGAATGGCTGAATAAACGTATGAGTGAAAAACCGGCAGCTATATTAGCTAGTGTAGTTTGTCTGCTCGTGCCTATACAAATGGTAAGTCAGACATGGGACGACCACGACCGTAGCGGACGTTATACATGTCGTGACTTTGGACAGAATTATCTGAGTACCGTACAAGATAAAGGAAACCCGATTATCTTTACAAATGGTGACAACGATACATTCCCGCTTTGGTACAATCAGGAAACCGAAGGATTCCGTACAGACGTACGTGTATGTAACCTCAGTTACCTGCAGACAGACTGGTACATCGACCAGATGCGCCGTCCGGCTTATGAATCACCTTCAGTTCCTATCAACTGGGAACGTATAGATTACGTACAGGGACATAACGAAGCTGTATATGTACGTCCGGAAGCCATGGAAACCATCAATAATTATTATAAGCAAAATCCGGAAGAAGCTAAAAAGGAATTTGGAGATAATCCATACGAACTGAAAAATATCCTGAAATACTGGGTACGCTCTCCGAAGGAAGGCTTACAGATGATTCCAACAGACAGTCTTGTGATTAAACTGGACAAAGAGGCTATCAAACGTTCCGGTATGCTGGTTCCTGATTCTATACCAGACTACATGAGCATTTCACTCAAAGGTAAGCGTGTGTTATATAAGAGCGAACTGATGATGCTGGAAATGCTTGCCAATACAAACTGGGAACGCCCGATGTACATGGCTATTACTGTAGGTGCAGACAATCACCTGAATCTGACAAACAATTTCTTGCAGGAAGGTCTTGCCTATCGTATTACTCCGTTTGACAATGCCAAACTGGGACGCCGCATTGACAGCGAGAAGATGTACGATAATCTGATGAACAAGTTCAAGTTTGGAGGAATTGACAATCCGGATATCTATCTAGACGAAACTGTACTCCGTATGTGTGATACTCACCGCCGCTTGTTTGTTCAGCTTGCCAGCCAGTTAATAAAGGAAGGCAAGAAAGACAAAGCACTGAAAGTGCTAGATTACTGTGAAAAGGTTATTCCAAGTACAACTGTACGTCACGACTATATATACAGCAGTTCTAAAGAAATGGCTGACAACTATATCCAGTTGGGACAAACACAGAAAGCTGAAAATATCCTTGAGCAGCTGGCAAACAACTCAGTAGAATATGCAGCTTGGTATCTGAGCCTTGACAATGACCGTTTTGCCGGATCGTATGAAGAATGCATGCGTCATTTCTACATTCTGGATGATGTATGTAAATCTTTATCGAATCTGAAAGATGCTAAAACAGGCAAAGAACCAGAATCGGCAGCCCACTATGCACAAAAGTTTGAACAATTATACCAATTGCTTGAAAGTCGTGTAGGTGGAACGCATCAGGAAAACAAATAAGATTATCATATAATCAATATATAGAAAACACAGAGGAACAAAACCTTGTAACCGAATAAACTTGTTCCTCTGTGATTTTCTTTTTTCATCGCTAACTAACAAAGAGTTAATCGATTCATGTTAATAGAACAACCTCCTCAAATCTTACGTATGCTATACCCCAGCGCTATGTGGCGTATGGATAAAAATGAAAAATCGGTTTATCTGACATTCGATGACGGCCCCATCCCCGAAATAACCCCATGGGTGCTCGACTTGCTGGACAAATATGGCATAAAAGCTACTTTCTTCATGGTCGGTGATAATGTACGCAAACACCCCGCTGAATTTCGTATGGTAGTAGAGCGCGGACACCGCATAGGAAATCATACATTCAATCATATCCGTGGATTTGAGTTTCTCAGCAAAAATTACCTCGCTAATACAGACAAGGCAAACGAATATCTCCACACAGATTTATTCCGTCCGCCACACGGACACATGCGATGGCTTCAATACATGGTATTAAAGAAAAAATACCGCATCGTAATGTGGGATCTGGTAACCCGCGATTATAGCAAGCATTTAAACGGACCACAAGTATTCGAAATAGTAAAACGCTATGTTCGCAACGGTTCCATTATCACCTTCCACGATTCAATTAAATCAGAACCACGCATGAAGTATGCTCTTCCCCGGTCTATAGAATGGCTGCTGGAACAAGGGTATACGTTTAAAGTATTCGACTAAAAACAGCATAATACCAACTTTTAGGTATTGCTGTTTTAGTTATATCTGAGATTTTCAGCCAGACAAATACCAAATTTTTGCGATTGATTCTTTTTTCCTGCCTGAATAACTTTGCACCATCGAATAAAATGGTTTTTAAAAGGTATAACAGGTATAATTTTTAAGGAAAAAAGAATTAATGATAAAAAACGGCATACTCATTTTAATAGCAGTTATTTATTCTGCTTCTCTTTTTGCACAACCACGCACATTACTGTCAGGTAAAGTAGTATCAACCGATAAAAGCGTTATCGATTTTGCTACTGTATATCTAAAAGGTACACAGTATGGATGTACTACCAACGAACAAGGCATTTACCATTTACACGCACCGGCAGGAAAATATACGCTGATTATTTCAGCCGTAGGCTTTGAAACATACGAAAAAGCGATAGAAATCGTACCAAACGAGCGTAATAAACAAACAGTTGTGCTAAAACCTTCAGTTACAGAACTGGACGAAGTGGTAGTAACATCTACCGGAGTAAACCGTGTAAAAAAATCAGCTTTCAATGCTGTAGCAGTCGATACAAAAGAGCTTCATAACTCAACTAAAAGCCTAAGTGAAGCCTTAAGCCAACTTCCCGGAATGAAACTTCGCGAATCGGGTGGTGTAGGATCGGATATGCAGCTGATGCTGGACGGATTCAGTGGTAAGCATGTAAAAGTCTTTATCGATGGTGTTCCCCAGGAAGGAGCAGGAACAGCTTTCGATCTGAACAATATTCCTGTAAATTTTGCCGAACGCATTGAAGTATACAAAGGTGTTGTGCCTGTAGGCTTCGGAACAGATGCGTTGGGAGGAGTTATCAACATTGTAACCAACAAGAAACGCCGCAACTGGTTTTTTGACGCCTCATATTCATATGGTTCATTCAATACACATAAATCGTATGTAAACTTCGGTCAGACATTCAAGAATGGACTGATGTATGAAATCAATGCTTTCCAGAATTATTCTGACAATGATTATTATATCGACAATTACATTACCGAGTTTGGTGAAGACGGTATTACCGAGAGTACAGATAAAAATAAAATATACCATGTAAAACGTTTTAACGATACATTTCATAATGAAGCTGTTATCGGTAAAATAGGAGTCATGGATAAAACCTGGGCAGACCGTCTGGTATTCAGTTTCAACTATTCTCACTTCTATAAAGAAATCCAGACAGGAGTATATCAATATGTCGTATTCGGACAAAAGCACCGTAAAGGATACTCGTTCGTTCCATCAGTAGAATACCGTAAGCGTAACCTGCTCATCGAAGGACTGGATATTTCGGCTACAGCCAATTACAACCATAACATCACACATAACATTGATACCGCAGCCTATAAATACAACTGGCTGGGAGATAAAAAATATACCGGTACACCGGGAGAACAGTCGCATCAGAATAATGAATCGAAAAATACGAACTGGAATGGAACATTTACAGCCAATTACCGTATAGGAGAAGCACATACTTTCACCCTGAACCATGTAATCAGTAC
Organism: Phocaeicola coprocola DSM 17136; assembly: GCF_000154845.1. Lineage (GTDB taxonomy): Bacteria > Bacteroidota > Bacteroidia > Bacteroidales > Bacteroidaceae > Phocaeicola > Phocaeicola coprocola. The sequence continues at coordinate 178,611 of NZ_DS981460.1, forward strand.
CTTTCACCGTACTACACGTTCGTATATCTCGGGGAGCTCCAAGCTGTCTGATTTCAGTATTCCTAAAAAAACACGAAAGAACATCACCGGACTCTCATACCGGTACATGCCTTCCGATAAATGGAATATCTCGGCTTTCACTAAATACTATAACCAGTACAACGAAGGTCCTGTATCACAAAATTCAGATGGAATAGGAAACTATACCACCCTGAAGAAACACCTTAGTTCATTAGGATATGGAGTAGCCGGCACGTATTTTATCATAAAGGACTTGCAAGCAAAATTATCCTACGAAAAAGCATACCGACTTCCCACAACCGAAGAGCTTTTCGGTGATGAAGACCTGGAAGCAGGAAAAGCCGATCTGAAACCAGAAAGAAGCGATAACTTCAACCTGAATCTGAGTTATGCTTATCATATTGGCAAACATGCCATTTACGTAGAAGGAAGCCTCATCTACCGCGATACGAAAGACTATATCAAGCGAGGACTTTCACAAGTAAGCAATATGAGTTTCGGATATTACGAAAATCACGGCAGGGTAAAAACTAAAGGATATAATATCTCACTGAGATACAATTATTCACGGTGGTTCAACATTGGAGGAACGTTCAATTCCATGAATGCACGCGACGAAGAAAAATACCGTGCAGGAGGTACACAGCAGGAAAGTCTGACTTATGGCCAGCGTATACCTAACCAGCCTTACTTGTATGCTAACTTCGATGCTTCGTTTACCTGGCATGATCTGTTTGACAAAGGGAATGTACTGACATTGGGTTACGACGGATACTACCAGCATGAATTTCCGTTATACTGGGAGAATCTGGGAGATCCGACAACCAAAATCCGTGTACCTGAACAGATTTCACATAATCTCAGTATCGGATACAGTTTGAAAGGAGGCCGTTACAATCTCTCTTTCGAATGTCGGAATCTGACTAATGCCAAACTGTATGATAATTTCAGCCTGCAAAAAGCAGGGCGAGCTTTTTATGGAAAAATAAGAGTGAATTTCGGAAAATAAATTAAACTAAAACATAAAAGAACATGCAAAAAAAGTATTTTACACATGCCCTGGCAATAGCAGTCTGCTCAAGCAGCCTGTTCAGTTCATGCAGCGATGAATATTCAAATGGAAATTCAGGAGGTTCAGTAACCGAAACTGATAAATATGTAATTGCAGCAAAAACCGGTGATGCAACTTATCTCATTACAGCCGAATCGCTTGATGAAGGAAGTGTCACCTCCATAGGAAGTGGAACTGAAACTATCGGAGGATCTTACTGGGTATTTTACGGAACAAATTATCTGTTCAGCTTAAAATACAATAATGGAGAGGCTGGAACCGGTGCATCGTATATATTGAGCCAGTCTACCGGTAAACCAGTTGAATATAACTCTTACACTTTTAACCGAATTACTACATATGGTATTTGGGGAAACAATGTCATAACAGCCTCTACCAACGACGGGAACAAAGAAACAGACGGAGAACATTATGCCAAATATATTCAGTTCAATTATCTGAACGCTACAAATGGTAAAACAACTACAGGTACACAGATTGCAGAAGACTTTCTCGGAAATGGTGAGTTTGTCAGCTTCGCCGGATTTGTAGAAGCAAACAATAAACTTTATACCTCGGTCATTCCGATGGGAATGAGTCATTACGGTGTCAATACATATCCCGATAAAATAACAGACACTGACTTAGTTGCCAAATCTGATGGAGGAACCGGTTCAGGTTCGTATACGGCAGGACAAATACCGTCTACCCAATATCCAGATAAGGCATTCATCGCAATCTACAACGGAAGCAGCTTCGATGAAACACCGACCATTGTAGAAACAGACAAAATCGGATTTGCCTGTGGAAGAAACCGTTCTCAATATTATCAGACAATCTGGGCTGCCGACAACGGCGACTTGTATGTTTTCTCTCCAGGATATGGACGTACAGCAACTTCTTCCAGCGATCTGAAAAAAGTTACCGGTACACTCCCTTCAGGAGTAATGCGTATCAAGGCAGGAGAAACAACTTTCGACTCAAGCTATTACTATAATCTGGAAGAACTGGGCAGTAAAAAGCCAATGTTCCGATGCTGGCATATTACTCAAGACTACTTCCTTCTGCAAATGTACACTGATGGAGTTGCAGGTATGATGACCGGAAAAAATGCTGTTGTAACCGAACTTGCCATTTTCAAGGCCGAAGAGGGAAAACTTACAACTGTATCAAGCGGCATGCCACAACAAAGTAGCATAACGTCGCTAGGAGCTCCTTTCTGTACAAACGGAGTAGCCTATATTCCTGTAGTAACAAACGATGGCAGTAGTCCGGCTCTGTATAAAATTGATCCGACAACGGCAACGGCAACTAAAGGTGTAAGTATCGTAGCAGATGAAGTTGCTGCTGTAGGCATGTTGTCACCAAAATCATTCTAAAACACAACAATGAGAAAATTATTCAAACAAATACACTTATGGATATCTGTTCCTGTCGGGCTGATTATTTCAATTGTCTGCCTGACAGGGGCACTCCTGGTATTCGAGAAGGAAATAACCCGTGCAGTCAGTCCTCATCTATATACCGTAGACTATACAGAAGGGGCTACGCCGCTAAAACCTTCGCAGATTGTCGCACTTATCAACAACCAAATAAGTGATACCCTGGAAGTAAACAGCCTGCAAACAGCCCAAAATCCTGAAGAAGCCTGGATGGTAAGCTTTAAAAATGCCGGACGCCGCCAGTTAAGTATTAATCCCTATTCGGGAGAAATAAACGGATGGGTAGAAGGAAGTTCTTTCTTCCAGACTGTCCGCAAATTGCATCGCTGGCTACTGGATGCTCCTGCTCAGAAAGGAGCTCCGTCAACAGGAAAAACCATTGTAGGCATAAGTACCCTGCTCATGGTGGTTATTCTGATATCAGGTTTAGTAATCTGGTGGCCCCGTAGCCGCAAAAGTCTGCAAAACCGGCTTAAATTATCATGCAACAAAGGCTGGTTCCATTTCTGGTACGACAGTCATGTATCATTAGGTTTCTATGCAACCATCTTTCTGCTAATCATGGCTCTTACCGGACTAACGTGGTCGTTCCGATGGTATCGTACCGGATTTTATGCACTCTTTGGTGCTTCTACCGAACAGCCACAGCAGACTGCCGCACATGGAGAAGGACATAATAATAAAGAAAAAAGAAAGAGAGCAGAGCAAACAAACTATCTGGCCTGGGATACTGCCCTTGCGGAACTGCAAACAAAGTATAACAGCTATGGCACAATCCAGTTAAACAAAAATAATGCACAAATCATTCAGACAGGAAAACGGAAAGGTGACACAGCATTGTTTGATGCTCATACTGGAAAAATTACAGAAATAACAATCTATGATACCAATGAACAACCTATATCCAGCAAGATGAAAGGAATCATATATTCATTCCATACCGGACAATGGGGAGGTATCATAACCCGTATTCTATATTTTCTGTCTGCGTTCGTAGGAGGTATTTTACCACTTACAGGATATTACCTTTGGATAAAGCGCATAAGTCGGAAAAAACATCGTGAAGTTTGACCGAAAATTCGTACAAAAAATAAAAAAACTAGCTGAAGTTTTAGGAAAAACTTCAGCTAGTTTTTTTATATCGCTCGGGAAGAGCTAAAATTATTTAGGCTGCTTTCCGATATAAGCCAGAATACCACCGTCTACGTAAAGCACATGACCGTTTACGAAATTTGAAGCATCCGAAGCAAGGAAAATAGCCGGTCCCATCAGGTCTTCCGGATTTCCCCAGCGTGCAGCAGGAGTCTTGGCAACAATGAAAGCATCGAAAGGATGACGAGAACCGTCTGCCTGACGTTCACGCAAAGGAGCGGTCTGAGGAGTAGCGATATAACCCGGACCGATACCATTACACTGGATGTTGAATTCACCATATTCAGATGCGATGTTGCGGGTAAGCATCTTCAAGCCGCCTTTTGCTGCTGCATAAGCCGATACTGTTTCACGGCCAAGTTCACTCATCATTGAACAGATGTTGATAATCTTTCCGTGACCTTTCTTGATCATGCTAGGAATAACAGCTTTTGATACGATGAACGGAGCATTCAAATCAACATCGATTACCTGACGGAATTCGGCTGCTGACATCTCACACATCGGAATACGCTTGATGATACCTGCATTGTTTACCAGAATATCGATAACACCTACTTCCTTTTCAATCTGGGCAACCAGAGCATTTACAGCTTCTTCGTTGGTTACATCACAAACATAACCACGAGCATCAATACCCAGTTCCTTATATGCTGCAAGACCTTTGTCTACCAGTTCCTGCTTGATGTCGTTGAATACAATTTTTGCACCAGCCTGTGCAAAACCTGTTGCAATTGCAAAACCGATACCGTAAGAAGCTCCTGTTACAAGAGCTACTTTACCTTCGAGTGAAAAATTAACCATAGTTTTCTTTAGTGTTTATATTGTTAATAACTAATATCAACCTTAAAAAAGCAAATTGTTTTTCCGTTTACGAACACGGATTTATTTATTCTAATTTTCTAAGTTCACAAATATACTAATTTCTTTTTATTAGTGTGCTAATATTTCGCAAATCTTATCTTGAAACGCACGAGCTTCCTTACCTCGTAAAACATTCTGGTTGATAATAACAAAAGCAAGCATATCGCCATTTCCTGCTTTTACATATCCGGCAAGCGAACTTATCCCTGTAACAGTACCGGTCTTGGCACGTACATTCCGATATGCTTTTCCCTGCTTCATACGATAATGCAGTGTCCCATCTACTCCCGCAACGGGAAGAGCCTCATAAAATGTATGAAAAATCTCAGGATGTGCATAAGCATATTTCAGATACTCCATCATCAAATCAGGAGAGATATAATTGTAAAGTGATACACCACTGCCATCTACGATACTGTAATTATCGGGATTACGCCCGATCTCATGCTTCATAAAGGAGTGAATAACTTCCTGCGCATCCTTAAAACCTACATTTTTTTTCCCAGAACGACTGATAGCCAGATGATAAAACATTGCTTCGGCAGACAGATTATCACTTTTCTTCAACGCACGTTTTAATACAGGTTCCAACGGTCGTGAAAATGTATACATACCAGTTGCCTCATCCGGACATATTCCATACCGGACTGACTGTATAGAAATACCCGTTTCTTTTAAACGATAAGCAAATGTATGCAGAAAAAAATCTTTTGACGAATACATATTCAGTGTCTTTGTACATCTGTAATTAGCATTTCCATCTACACAAATCGTATTACCATTATCCAGCCAGTTACGGGTAACTTTCAGTTTCCCACATTGCGGAGCATAGCTCTGAGCTAAATTGCAAACGGTGTAATAATCAGATTCTGGTATAACCTCTATTTTCGGCTTTCTTCCCTTCGATGTGGGAATTACTGTTACATTTACGCATCCTCTGTTTAACATGAGCGGAGATAAATATGGCTGAAAGGCTTCGGGAGTATCATCCCAAGACCATCCTGCCCCCCAATAAATAGAGTCTGTCAACGATACATCTGCAATCAGGCTCCCTTGAATGCAACGTATTCCGGAGTTATGAACAGCTTCTACCAGTTTATTCATATCCTCATCCATAAACTCCGGATCGAATCCACCGACTAGGTATAAATCTCCCTGTAATATACTGTCCTGAACGATAGTTCCTGTATAAGCAATCCGTGTATTGAAAAGATAATATTCTCTAAGCTCTGCCAATGCAGTAACCGATGTTATCACTTTTTCAATGGAGGCAGGACGATAAAGTTTTTTATCCTGATAGGCATACATCTGCTTTCCTTGTGTCAAATTGAAAACACTAATGCCAACCTCCGAAGTCGTCAATACTTTTTCTGAAGAAACCAATGCATCCAGCTTTCCGGCAATAGACTGGGCAGCCAGTGTACAACAACATATTATGAGAGAGATTAATACTAGTCCTGTTCGCTTCATATATTACAATTCTCTAAAGATTTCACCTACTGTTGGGTGCGGAAAAACAAAACGTTTAAAATATTCCAGATTACGGTGTTCTTCTACCATCATACCTCCCAAGACAATTAACTCGGAAGCAGGATTTCCCAATATATGTACGCCAAGCACCGTATCTTTATCGTCTACCAAAACTTTAATAACTCCATTTGAGCCTTCATTTTCAGCAACAAACCGTCCTGAATATGCCATGGGCAATTTCACTGTACGATATGAAGTACCATTTGCCTGCAACACCTCTTCTGTCTGCCCTACAGAAGCAATTTCCGGATTGGTATAAACAACTCCTGGAATAGCACGGTAACTCATTTCTTCCGGCTCACCCAAAATATCTTTTACGGCTATTTCTGCTTCTCTCACAGCCGTATGAGCCAGCAAAGAAACGCCATTCAGATCACCACATACATATACTCCAGGAACAGAGGTACGTAAATGAGCATCGACACGGATATGCCTACGCTCTGTTAGCTCCAGGTTCAGATTTTCAAGACCAAAGCCTTCTGTAACAGGCCGACGACCTACACTCATCAACAGCTTATCGGCACATATACTGTTTGCTCCATCCGCATTTTCATAATGTACATGTATTCCTTCGTCATCCTGTGAAAGACTGGTTACTTTGGCGCCAAGCAGGAATTTAACTCCTTTCTTTGAATATTCTGTGCGAAGAGAAGCCGCAAGTTCACGATCGATGCCATTCAAGATTTCATTCATCATTTCGATGACGGTTACTTGTACTCCCAAGCTGGAAAAGAAAGAAGCAAACTCCATTCCGATAACTCCTCCTCCTACAATAGCAAGCGAACGAGGCAATTCTTTATTATCGAGTGCATCACGGTGAGTCCAATAACTAACCTGATCAATACCTTGTATCGGAGGAATAACAGTCTGACTACCTGTACAAATAATCAGATGTTCACATTCGTACGTTTCATCTGCACAACGTACAGTATTCTTATCCACAATATAAGCTTCTCCATTAACAACAGTAACCTGCTGTGCTGCCAGTTTAGCCTTAATCCCTAAAACCAGTTTACGGACAACCTTGGCTTTTCGTGAAATAATTTTCGGCAAATCAAAAGAAGCGTCTGGTACACTTACAGCATATTTCGATGCATGACGGGCATAATCGTATACTTTAGCTGAATAAAGCAATGTCTTCGTCGGTATACATCCTTCATTCAGACAAACACCTCCCAAACTATTCTTTTCGAACAGAACAACACTCAATCCAGCCTTACCGGCAGCTTCGGCAGCTGTATATCCGGCAGGACCTCCACCAATAATTGCAAGTTGGAATTTCATATTATTTTATTTAGATTAATAGGTTTCAATTTATATCAGCTCCAGTTTTCGTATTCCATATCCGGATAATATTCGTATAGAGTATCTACAAACAATTCCGGCTCCTGTAAAGGATACCACCTGTCACTTTTTTCAGCAATGATACGCAGAGCTTTACGCTGGGGGTCAAAATACACTTTGGTAATTCCCTTCAAAACGACCTTTGAAAAGCCTAAATAACAAACTACATGTACTGTTCCATCATCATCTATCCGGTATTCTTTTATTTCTTCGAACATGCAGAACAATACATCAAGTATAAAAATCAATACCATAGCAAGTACCCAAAGTCTTTCCTGATAATAGATTATACCTAATATAACAGTCAGGACAAGAGCACTTATAAGAGTTTCACATATAAATCTCTTTACCGATTTTCGAGGTTTGAAATTTTTCATAAAACATATTTTAGTTATCGATCATATCTGTATTTTCGCCACTTTTCATTTTTTTCTGTACCCATCGGATAAAATCTTCCGCATTTTGAGGAGAGACAAAAACTTTTTCATGTTTATCACCGACACGATAAGTTATCTCAACTCGATGAACAGAAAGGGCAGGAGCAATGGAGAAAGAATTTACTTCGCACATACCGACAATAGTATTCAGTAATATAGTTTTATCAGCCACAAAGCGTCCTGTTTCAATCAATAACTTGCCACTACCCGTAACAATATAACGTGTATGTATTAACATTTCAATTTCAAATATCATCACAGCAGCAACCAGTAATGTGGCTATGGTATAATGAAACCAAAAGAAATCGAACAATAAAAAAGCAGTTACAGCCATCAGTAACCAGTACCACCAGTCTACTTTAGAGTGAAAAGTCCTGTCCATTATATCTACAAGATTTATTAATTCTTTGTGAAGATAGCAATTTATCACCGAAAACCATACTTATCATAAGGTTCTTTAGAAAAAAAACAAAGAGACAGTGCTCTCATGTCAGTTTTTTTGTAGTTTTGCAACAATATATACATATTTTATTATGGTAAGAAAATTCGATTTTCTCGTTATCGGTTCAGGAATTGCCGGAATGAGCTTTGCGCTGAAAGTTGCGCATAAAGGTTCGGTTGCACTGATCTGCAAAGCCGGACTAGAAGAAGCCAATACCTACTATGCACAAGGAGGAATTGCTTCTGTAACGAATCTGAAAGTGGATAACTTCGAAAAGCATATCCACGATACAATGGTAGCTGGCGACTGGATTAGCGACCCGGAAGCTGTAGAAAAAGTAGTGCGTAATGCCCCTGCTCAGATTGAAGAATTAATAAACTGGGGAGTTAACTTCGATAAAACCGAAAACGGAGAATTCGATTTACATAAAGAAGGAGGGCACTCCGAATTCCGCATTTTACACCATAAGGACAATACTGGAGCAGAAATTCAGACGAGCCTGATCGAAGCTGTAAAAAAACATCCTAATATCACAGTATTTACCAGCTTCTATGCTGTAGAAATTATCACTCAGCATCATCTTGGCATCATCGTAACCCGTCATACACCAGGCATTAAATGTTTTGGTGCTTATGTATTGAATGAAAAAACAGGAGATGTAGATACCTTCCTTTCAAAAGTCACAGTAATGGCTACAGGAGGATGTGAAGCTGTATATACCCATACAACCAATCCGCTGGTTGCCACTGGTGACGGTATCGCAATGGTTTATCGTGCTAAGGGACTTGTAAAGGATATGGAATTCATCCAGTTCCATCCAACAGCCTTGTATCATCCGGGAGACCGTCCTAGTTTCTTAATAACAGAAGCCATGCGTGGATATGGAGCTGTATTAAGAAATCTCGGCGGAGAAGAATTTATGCAAAAATATGATCCACGTTTATCACTTGCTCCGCGCGACATCGTAGCCCGTGCCATAGATAGTGAAATGAAACAACGGGGTGAAGATCATGTATATTTGGATGTAACCCATAAAGATCCGGAAGAAACAAAGAAACACTTCCCCAATATTTATAAAAAATGTCTTAGCCAGGGTATAGATATTACCAAGGATTATATTCCGGTGGCTCCTGCTGCTCATTACTTGTGTGGCGGTATCAAAGTTGACTTGGACGGACAATCTAGCATCAAACGTCTGTATGCTATTGGAGAATGCTCTTGTACCGGATTGCATGGAGGAAACCGTCTTGCTTCCAATTCGCTTATTGAGGCTATCGTGTATGCAGACTCTGCTGCGAAACATGCTTTAAGCGTTCTCGACCGTTATGACTTCAATGAAGATATTCCTGAATGGAATGCAGAAGGTACAATCAGCAATGAAGAACGCATCCTGATTACTCAAAGCATGAAAGAGGTAAATCAGATAATGGAATCATACGTAGGTATCGTACGAAGCAATCTTCGTCTTGTTCGTGCATGGAATCGTCTGGACATCTTATACGAAGAAACAGAACGATTGTTTAAGCGTGTAAAGGCTTCACGTGAAATCTGTGAACTGCGTAATATGATTAATGTCGGCTATTTAATTACGCGTCAGGCTATGGAACGTAAAGAAAGCAGAGGGCTACATTACACCATAGACTATCCGCATCCAGCCAAACAACAAGACAATACCGAAGTTTTATAAAATCCACTGTTGATAAAACAAAAAGGAGTTGTATCTCGTTGATACAACTCCTTTTTATATTATGCATCCCAAAATTCTAGATTTAAATCCCTATTCTTTAAACCAATACTTCGGTAAATTTTTACCGAAGTATTGTATGAGAATACAGATTTTTTACAAAACAACTCACTTATTGCAAAGAAAAATTGTTCTTATTTCATTCACCGATAATTATTGTGCAATTAATGGCATTTTCTATTCATTTATATACAAAAAGGGACTTACATTAAAATTATATCTAAAGTAAGTCCCTTTATAGCCTATAAATGTAAATTTAGAAAGATATAACCATTATCATTTTAAACGTATTACTTCAGAATATATAGCTTGGTCAGAACCGGAAGGCCATAATGCAATACGACCAAACAAAGTACCACGTTTCAGAGCAGTTTGAAACATTTGATGTTCGGCATAATCTCTTGTTTGAAATACATAAGTCTTACCTCCGTCTTTGTATTCAGCCATGTTATCAGTTTCATCATATCTATCCACATTATGATTATCATCACATAAGAACTGTGTAGTTCCCAATAATAACATCACACGGTCAATACCCTTTCCTGCAACATTATTAACATCGAAGGAAGCATTAACCTTATTTCCATCAAGAGTTATTTTTGCATTATCAACCAAATAATATGGTTGCACATTTACATCAACATTAGCATAACCATTCAGATCAATATATATTGTATCTCTTCCTTCAGAAGTCCATGGACCATGTCCTGCTTTTGTTATCAACTGATATTGCCCATCAAAAATACAAATCGAAAATTCTCCATTTTGATTAACATGTACATTAAATGGATCATGAAGTTCATAACCACTTTGATACAATTGTAAAACAACACCTTCATTTCCTTTTAACTGAAGTGGTCTACCTTGATATACAACTCGTCCGGTTATAAAAGATTCAGGTTCATCATAATTATCTTTCCGACAACCAGACAATACGACAATCATCAAAACAAAAAATGATAATATTTTAATCAACTTTTTCATCATTGTATTATTTTTATATTATTGATAAGGATTCTTTACTAACTTAGGATTATTATTTAACCATCCATTGTCTATTTCTCCATAATAATCAGCTTCTGTACACTTATATGGATTAGTCCACAAGCCTAACTTAGCCATATCTTTTTCAATAAAGACCCATTTTCCATCATTCGGATCTCCTGGTGCAACAACTTTATACGGCCATAATCCGTGACGCTGTGCTGTTCTCGAGTTGGGATCTCCATTCCATAACTTATGAGCCTCCATAAATCTTTTTAAAGTCCACCAGCGATGTCCCTCAAATGCAAATTCCACACGATACTCATGAATCAACTTATTTTTATCAATAGAAGTAAGTGGATTTACACCAGCGCGTTTACGTACCTCATTAATATAAGACAAAGCTTCAGAATCACCTTCATCTCCACTTATCATCCACTGAGTTTCAGCCGCAATTAAATAGGCCTCTGCAATACGAAAATGTACATTCCACATAGCAGATCCTCTACCAATAGTACCAGCAGCAGGAGTTTCATCCAAATATTTACGAATATAGAAGCCTGTACGATTAATCTCTCGATCGTCACCTCCTAATGGACCATTATTAGCAGTAATCAATCGATGTTCATCATCATATGAATTACGTGCTCCCGTTAATTCAACCCATTTTCCATCTTTTTTTATCAGCTGTCCAGCCTGTATTTCAATATTTTGTCCTGCAAAAGTAGAACCCGGTACAAGAATTGTCCCCATCAATCTAGGGTCTCTCTGTTCAAATAACTCTGTAGGAGAATCATAGAATACCAGATTATTCAATTCGGTATTACCTTCATTCCATTTACTTGCATCGAATTGTACAGATGTACCCAACTGTGATGCATCAGCATTAATAGGTTCAAACGCTTCAACAAGTTCCAAAATTACTGAAAGTCTATCACTACCTGTATCCTGTTCTATACTCTTAGGCAGATTGTTTTTGGTAAACTGATGAGTTTTTCCAGGAGAAACAAAGTCAAAAGTCCAAATAACTTCACTATTACCATCCTTTTGACATACTGCCTTATAGAAATTATCAGCTAAAGCTTGATGGCTCTGATCATTTGAAAACATTAACTTATATGGACCATCGTTTATAACTTCTTTAGCAGCAGTTAAAGCTATTTGATAATATCCCTTTGCTTTTTCAGCAGGAATTCCCACTTCTCCTCCTTTTGTTCTAAGTCCCGGATGTTCTTCTACATTATTATAAGTAGCTAACGAAGCTGCATATAAAGCAGCACGCGCCTGAAGCATTTTGGCTACCCAATAATTTGCACGCGCATTATTTTTATTGGTTTCCTTCGACAAGCCTTTAGCAGCCTCCTCACACTCACTGATAATGTAGTCGTATAAATCAGACTCAGTACTACGTGGAATCTGTAAGGTAGAAATATCCATTCCTGGAGTATATGAGAAAACCTGATCACCAATAATAGGAACTCCTCCAATAGAACGACCTATACAGAAATAAGTCCAAGCACGAATAAATCTAGCTTCAGCAATATATGCTTTTTTTGCATCTTCACTTAAAACAGGAGAAGACTGTACTCCATTCATAAAAACATTCAGGTCATGAAACAAAACGTAATTATATCCGTTTCTCCAATTATTACGTCCCCAAGCTCCTTCTTGGCTACGGTCATATGTGATTACTTCATCTAATAAACGCCAAGCATCAGAATCTTCAATTTTCTGACCAAACATTACACGACCATAAAAATTAGCCAATACAGATTTCATCAAAGCTTCGTCACCATAGGTTTGATCCTGGGTCAAAATAGTATCTGGTTCTTGATCAAGAAAATCACTGCAGCTGCCAAACATCATCATTAGACATAAAGAAGCAGTATACAAATATTTAGTTTTCATCATTTTTAAAATTTAAGATTTACACCAAGATTTATTACACGCATTGGAGGATAATCCAATCCATTATCACTAGCACATTCAGGGTCCATTAGACTTTTAATATTAGATATAGTTAATAAATTTGTGGCAGATAAATATACTCGTACATTAGTGATACCAGTATGAGTTAACCAAGATTTAGGCAATGTATAACCAAACTCTAAGTTACGCAACTTTATATAACGAACATTATGTAACCAATAAGTACTGCTATCATATGCACTTGTCTCATCTGAAGGCAAACGGAGCATTGGATATTTTCCTGGAATTAATTCACTATCTGGATCAAATGGATCGGACAAATGCCAAGCATCTGTCAAGACTTCACTAGGATTGTTTCCATCATTTTGAAATGGACGAGCAGTTTCATAACGTTGCCACCAAGAAGTCATTCCAGAACCAGTCCAATCCATTGCTAAATCAAAACCTTTCCAAGAAGCAGATAGATTAATACCATAATTCAAAGTTGGAGTACTGTCTACTCGATAGCCAATAGGACGCTCATCATATCCATTGATCACTCCATCACTATTTTGATCTTTATACATAATATCTCCAGGAACAACAGTACGATTACCTTTACGGTCATTATCTATTGGATAGTTAGCAATCTGTTCCCAACTTTCAAAACGTCCAATAGCTTCATATCCCCAATTAACATATCCTACACGATGCCAAATACTGTTTCTATATTCATGCCATGAGTTGCTAAAACGAGGCTTATACTGTTCCCAATCCCAAAAACGAGAATAAGTCATATTAGCACCTATACTATAATGAAAATCATTTATATTATCAGACCATGAGATGGATGCATCAAAACCACGATGCATATCTGAATTCAAGTTTTCTTGTGGCAAGCTAAAACCTGCTTCAACAGGTATAAGAACGTCATATCTTTGGGCAGGTAGTCCTTCACGTTTACGCTGGAAAAAATCCACCTGAGCATTCAATCGATTATTTAAAAATCCCAAATCTATACCAATATCCAAAATCTTTGCTGTTAACCAAGACAATGTTTCATTAGGAAGTCCACGAGTAGCAGATCCGACAACCCATTCACCGTCAATTACAGCTCCACCATTATTATAGGTATATCCCGGTAAGAAATCATATGGAGAATAATTACTTACATTATCATCACCTACTTCTCCATATGAAGCTCTAATTTTTAAATTAGTAACTATTTCACCTATTTTATTTTCTTTCCAAAAATTTTCCTCTGAAAGTCTCCATCCTAATGAAGCAGAAGGGAAAAAGCCCCAACGATGACCCGGACGGAATTTCCATGATCCATCCCAACGACCAATAAATTCTACTAAATATCGATCAGCATAATTATAATTGACTCGTGCCAAATACCCCATACGGGCTTCTGTACCTTTTCCTGTATCATTAAATTCTACAATCTCATTTAGACGAATCAAATCCATAGCATCTGATGTTGGAGTAGAATGAATCCACATTTTAGGACGATTACGCTTAGTTGCCTCAAAGCCAGCAACAACATTTATTGCGTGTTTCCCAAATTTTTTATCATAATTTAATTGGATATTGCTCGTCAGATCTTCTACTCTATCACGATTTCTTTCTCTATAAGGATTTGTCATACGATCGGTTACATAGTACTCCCCTGTTTTTTCATCGTATGCATACAAATTAAATTTATATTCCTGATTATCAAATTCTTGAAGACCAAAATAATATCCTAACATAGCTTTTGCCTTCAAGCCATCCAGTATTTCATATTCAGCATTACCATTCAATTGAATTACTCGCCAAACATCAGAAACACGTCCACTTGTATTGTAATTCAGCAATGCAAAGTTTGTTTCAGGTTGGTCAGATACCTTTTGTGGATAATTAGGATTATCATTAGCAAAAGGACGTTTAGTTGGCTGATTTTTCAAAGTTGCAAAACGAGGCAGCCACGTATCATCTACACCTGGCACTCCAGGATGACGCCGATCTTCGATACGTCCATTCATACTAGCCCCAATTTTAAACTTCTCATTTACATTCATTTCAATATTTATCTGGGCATTCGTTCTACGGAATCCACCATAGTTCCGAATAGTAGCATCCTGATTAATATGTGAAACAGCTACATAATAATTTGCCTTATCAGTTCCTCCTGAAAAATTAGTATTAATATAATACTGAGGAGCACTAATCCATATATAATCTCCCCAATCCCATCCTTGATAAGCCGGTGTTGCACCTGCCATCCATTTATCATATTCTTCTCTGCTATAACGTCTGTTTCCATCCGTTCTTCCTGAAAAAGTTTCAGCTGTAGTATAAGCATGAACATACTCTTTTACATCAGCTGGATCTACAAATTTTGAATTTTTCTGCCAACCATAATATGCATCAACAGATACTGTATTTCGCGTATTTCTTTGACCTTTCTTAGTTGTAACAACTATTACACCATTTGCCGCACGTACTCCATATAAAGCAGCAGAAGCATCCTTTAGAATAGATATATTTTCTATATCATTAAAGTCCATATTATTGAACTGACCTTCATCAGAAACAACACCATCAATTACAAACAAAGGAGTACCCATATTACGAATCTGTAAAGCGGTTGTTGCTCCCGGTGCACCTCCTTGCTGACGTGAATTTAAACCAGCAATTTTACCAACCAATGCACCACTGGCTGTCACAGCAGAAGATCTTTCTATATCTGTTGATTTTACAGAAGATACCGCTCCTGTCAAAGTAGCTTTTTTCTGAGCCATACCAAAACCAGTAACTACCACTTCATTTAAGACCTCTGTTTCCTCTTTTAATGTAATCTGTATAGAAGAAGAGGAATTTAATTTTACTTTTTGCGTAGAATAACCTATATAAGAAACTTCAAGTACAGATTTTGAGTCAACATTTAATTCGAATTTTCCATCCATATCGGAAATAGTTCCATTAGTTGTACCTA
Organism: Phocaeicola coprocola DSM 17136; assembly: GCF_000154845.1. Lineage (GTDB taxonomy): Bacteria > Bacteroidota > Bacteroidia > Bacteroidales > Bacteroidaceae > Phocaeicola > Phocaeicola coprocola. The sequence goes on from NZ_DS981460.1 coordinate 194,510, forward strand.
AAATCTTAATAGTCGCACCTATAATAGGAATACCATTCTCATCAACTACAATTCCTCTGACAGTGCGTTGCTGTTGTAAAGTTTCAACCGGAGTATTAACTGCCATAACATTAGCTTCAGCATAGCAATTACCTTTAGGAAACAATGTAAATGCAGCAATACATAAAGGTATTCGCCACATATTGCCATGCAACAAAAGATTAAATTTGTCTTCTTTACTCATAGTAACTAAATTTTATTGGTCAAAAATTTATTGTTTAATATTAATTTTTAAGACTTTTCAAAACTAGTAACCAATGAATATTTTTATAGATAAAAACTATCCAAAAAACGGTAATAACTATTCAAAAGAAACAATCAAATCAATTTATAATTATAATAGTTCGTTAAAAATTCGCCAAGCCTAAGCGGCTCTGGCAGTAAATAAAATGAGTTCTTTGAAAAGTTTGTCAATAACTTGCATGTCTGGGTTAATCCCGAACACGCAAATAAATCGTTCAAGCATATAAGCATTGTGTATGAATGACTTGCAAGAGGATATGGAATAGGCTATTCCGAGCCTCTTACATGCCGCTTTGGCCAAGTTGACAGCTGCGAGCGATGCATTGAAGTGAAAATCCAACTTCCTGAAGTCGGTTGACTGGCAGTTGGTGATTCCTGCATGCTGCTTGCCATCTCTAAAGCAAAATTCCAGTTGGAACCTGGTTCTGTAATAATCCAGCACCTCACGTCCATCCATGGAATCGTCTGTAGAGAAGTAAAGCTGCCACTTGTCTGTCCTCCCGTCCATCGGATACCAGACGGCTAAGGAAACATACCTTTTGAGAGCTTTTGCATATACCCTCAATCCGTATAGCTTTCCTTTGTTCACCTCGTATTCCTTGCACCGGGTCAAATCCAGATTGGCAAAGTCAATCCTGCCGTCAAACCACTTGGGATGACCACGTTTTCCTGTTTTCTGCTCCAATGTCGGATAGTACAGGATTACGTCATTCCGAAAGCGGCTGATGACATGGAAATCGTTCTCACACATAGGTGTTATGAATGTTTCCTTGGAAAAGAATGCGTCTGCAACCACCGTTCTGGACAGGCTCTGTAGCTTGTCTTTTCTACAGATAAGATAGCTGCTGTACCAGTCAACGAGGCTCTTGTCCATATTATCCAAGGTCTTACAATCCGGCGTCTGAATGGAACCTAAAGTCATGCATTCATGATTGTCGATGTCAATGACACCGATGCCCATGATTTCCAGTCCACGCTTGTATTCTCCTGCACAACCAGACCAGAAGTAACCTATCCAAGGTGTCTTCTTGCCTGATTTGGGAATATAGGAAGGATCGATGGCGATGGCTTTTCTTTTGCCTGTGAGATGCTTGCTGATGATAGAGCCGTTGAACGCAAACCAGTCGAAAGTTTCATGCTCAAAAAGGTTACGATAAGTCTGTTCTGAGAAACAGCCATATCTGCCCAATTGGAGGAAGTTTATACGATCCGGGATGGCCATGAATAATTTCATGGTGTCCATGAACGTTTTTTCAAAAGGTTTTTGTATATTCGCTACTGATTTGAGAGCCGACA
>NZ_DS981459.1:0-54210 GCF_000154845.1 Phocaeicola coprocola DSM 17136
AAGTCGGTTGCCTGACAGTTCGTCATTCCGGCATGTTGCTTGGCATCGCGAAAGCAGAATTCGAGCTGGAAACGTGTCCTGTAGAAGTCTAAAACCTCCTTGGCATCCTGCATCTCGTCCGTGGAGAAATACAGCTGCCATTTGTCCGTTCTTCCATCCATAGGATACCATACAGCTAAGCTCACAAAACGTTTGAGTGCTTTGGAGTATGCTTTCAGTCCATAAAGTTTACCCTTGTTCACTTTATACTCGGTACATCTTGTGATGTCCAGATTTTCAAAATCAATCTTTCCGTCATACAATTTTGGACGTCCGCGTTTTCCTGTCCTATTTTCTAAGGTGGGATAAAACAACACTGCATCATTTCTGAAGCGGCTTATAACGTGGAATCCGTTCTCACACAATGGTTTGATGAAAGTTGCCTTTGAAAAGAACGCATCACATACGACAGTGCCAGAAATACGTTTCAGATGTTCCTGTATGCTGATAAGGTAAGAACTGTACCAGTCTACAAGATTCTTCCCGTAGCTTTCCAACGTTGCGTTATCAGGTGTCTGTACAGAGCCCAAAGTCATACATTCATGGTTGTCAACGTCTATAACTCCAATACCGGTTATTTCCAGTCCACGTTTGTATTCACCGGCACAACCGGACCAGAAATAGCCAATCCACGGCGTTTTGCTGCCTGATTTTGGAATGAAAGACGGATCAACGGCTATCGCCTTGCGACCACCTTTAAGGTGTTCCCTGATGATGGCTTCATTGAAGGAAAACCAGTCAAAGTCATCATTCTCAAAATTGTTCCGGTATGTCTGTTCCGAGAAACATCCATATCGTCCCATTTGAAGGAAATTGACGCGGTTAGGTATAGCCATGAACAATTTCATTGCATCCATGAATACTTTCTGAAAAGATTTGCTTATATTTACAACTGATTCGAGAGCGTTTCTGCACTCGGATTGGTATTGCATAAGGAGTGATTCTTTAGTCATAATTAAAAGTGGTGGAATACTTCTAATTTACTAATAATCAACAAATTATGCAATACTTTTTCTGTTGATTTTCAGCTGTTTAGCATATCTTTTTCATCCCTTTTCTTACTCCTTGACGATTCATTCTTGACAGTATTTCAATGATCTCTTGAATATATTTTTGAACCGGATTATGCCGATTCTATGTTTAATTTTAATTTATCGGTAAAAATTTACCGAAGTATTGCTTGTAAAAAAATTGTTATTAGTGTCTAATTTATAATTGATTATAGTTTGTATCTGATTCCCAGCATGAATGACTGTCCGTGCCATTCCTTGCGTTCAATTACATTTCCGTCTTTGCGTTCAGAATTTACACTTTCCGTATGAGGACCATTCTGTATAAATCTCAGCAACGGAGTATCCAGCAGATTGGATGCTTTAGCAAAAATACTGATACCGTTTTTAAAGCTTTTTTCAACAGAAGCATCCAGTTGTATGTAGCCGTCTTCCCAGATATCATCATTATACCAGTTGGAAATATCGCTTAGACGTTTTCCGGTATAGCTTCCGGCGAGCTGGCTTTCCCAGCCATATTTGGTACTCTTGAAGAGTAATGATAAATTGGCTACATGAGCTGCCTGTCCGAATAGCGGACGTGTCTGTGATACACTCTTCACATCATTGCCTTCCATGATACGCTTGTCGGTAGTAATAGAAGAGTGAGTATAGGTATAGTTGGCTTTGATTCCGAACCAGTTGAAGTACTTCATTATATCTACTTCAACTCCCAAGTTGGTAGCATTACCGAAGTTCATCGGTTTGTAGTATGTATCTTGACCTTCATTCAGCAAACCGTATTCTATCGGGTTCTGCAATCTTTTGTAGAACATACCTACCATGAACTGCTCGGATGATTTAGGGAAGAATTCATATCGCAGGTCGATGTTGTCGGCCACTGTATGTTTCAAATCCGGATTACCTTTTTCCTTGTAGTCTTCATTGATAATGCTGTAAGGTACAATCTCAAAGAAGCTTGGGCGGTTTATAGAACGTGCATACGAGAAGCGGAGGTTGGCGTTTTTATGTACTCCATATTTTACATGAAAGCTGGGAAGTACATCTGTATATTTCTGATTTCCTTCTGGATCTGCGTTTTCTGTTGGAAATTCCAAAACATATCCCTGATTTGTATGTTCAACACGTACTCCGGCGATAAACTCCCAGTTGAGATAGGTATATTTAGCCATTCCGTAGGCAGCACCTATTTTTTCGGAAGCGTCGTAGTTTAACGGGTCACTGATGTTGCCATATTTTTGTGCAGTAAACAGAATTTCATCATAGTTATTCCAGTCCTCACCTTGATATTGAGGATCTTCCACTCCTGTAGCCGAATTGAATTTATATTCATTGAAGAAACTGTCACGTTTTTTATCGCGGTACATACCTCCTACAGAGAAGTCGAATATAGAACCTCCGTCCAGTTTCAGTTTATACATCAAGTCAACATATCCAGACTTATCATTGTCGGAGTTGTGTTCCCACCGGCGTCTGGCCGCTTCTGATGTTCGTACGTGGCTACCTTGCATGAATATTTCTGCATTGTCTGGAGTTTCGCTGTATGCTTTTGAAATAACAGCCGACCAGTTCAGGCGCAGAGCTCCGTCATCCAGAAAAGCATGTTCACCTTTCAGGGTAGAGTTGACGATATACTGACGGTTCCATTTCATTCGTACAGAACCTTCTTTGTCATCATGCCCGTCGCGTACTTCTGCTTCACGCATATCCATGTATCCATTGTACCATGTCAACTTATGGTTGGCATTGATGTGGTAGTCCAGTTTAGCGTGTGCTCCGATGCGTGTTTGCTGTGAAGAATAATTACGATATTCAATACCGTCGTGGGTTGTTCCCGGCTGATAATATAGTTCGCTTTCTTTTCCTCGGTAAGTATTCAGAAAACTGCCGGCAAGCATAACACCCAATTTATCATCGAAGAAGCGGTCGCCGTAAGACAATCCGGCTGTCAAGTCGGGCAATGGCTTTTTCCATGTCATCCGTAAATTATCGGTGGTGAAATTATCCATTGTTACCCGGTTGTCTTCGGGCTTGCCCATTTGTTCGTAAGGTGATTGTTTTACGATTGCTCCGTGATTGAACGATTGAAAATCGCGGTCGAAATACATGGCGTTGTAACCTGTAGACAAGTTTACTGTAAATTGTCTTTCTGAAGGAGCATCCTTCATAATCAGGTTGACTGCACCTCCGATACCGTCGCCTTCCATGTTGGCGGTCAGTGATTTGGTAACTTCCAGACGGTCCAGCATTTCTGACGGGAAGATGTCTAACGGGACAAAACGGTTTTTATTATCTGGGCTAGGAATTTTTACCCCGTTTATCAATGTATAATTATAACGCTTGTCCATTCCTCGTAAAATGGCATACTGACCTTCGCCGCTGCTGTTTCGTTCGATTGTTACTCCAGACATTCGCTGAATAACATTTGCCACTGTGATATCCGGAGAAAGTTCTATAGCTTTAGCACTCATTACGTTTACCACATTCATCGCAGCGCGTTCGATGCCACGGGCACCAGCTTCTGTCCGTCCCGGATTATTGGCTATAACCGTGACACCTTCTAGCACTACATCATCACTTTTTAGCGGAATGACTATTTCTGTATCCTTATTCCCAATCTCTACCTCGCATTTCTTGTAGCCGACGTAAGAGCAGACTAGTGTATATTTAGGACGCGCAACCGACAGGTTAAAACTTCCATCCATACCTGAAACAGCACCTTTTCCCGGTTCTTCCTTTATAAGAATAGAAGCTCCTATTATCTCTTCTCCGGTTTGTGCATCCTTTACTTTACCTTTTATATCTCTTGCATTTATATTTGCAGTTGCAAGAAGTAGCAGACTTAATACCAAACTTGATTTCATTATGTTTTTTTATTTTGACGCTGCAAATGTATTCTTTGTGTTTTTCATGGTAGTTTCGAAGATGTTTCAAATGTAATACAAAGGCCGGAAATGTATGTTACTTATCTTATAGGATACGATATGAGCTGATCGAAATAAAAAGATGCTGAAGTCTTCAGAAAAACTTCAGCATCTTTTATTGAAAACTTCAGCATCTTTTATTGAAATATTGTACAAAAAATAAAAAAAGAAGAGCTTCTTTTTTTACGATCCAAGTATGTCGTTTAAAAGCTTCAGTATAATGTTGCTGACAAGTCGGTTGTATTACTGTCAACAGCAGGAAGCTCTATTGCATCAACTATTTTTTGCCAGTAATTTCTGACATCCTTCCAGTGATAATAGGGAGCTGTATCGGTAGGTAGTGGAAGTGTGACTTCATGTTCGTTGAGTAGTAGTTTAACCAGAATATCATCGTTGTCAAGCTTATGAAAGAAGATGAGCTGGATGTTTCCGCACATCGGAATGATACGGTAGGTTCGGTAGGTATCGGCTATTTTCTGCCAGTCGGCAGTTGCGAAAGACAGTTTGTCAATCCCCATCAGAGCTGCAAGCGGAGCCAGGTTAGTATCATGTCCGTAACGCAAGGTCACACAGTTTTTCTTCGAACTGATAACTGTATCAGCTGTTTCTATAAAGTTGCGCAACAGGTTACGTTCCAGCTTATACATGCATGAGCCACTTAGTGGAGAAGCTCCTTTCTCATAATACCATTCGAAGTTGTTTCTCTGCCAGAGGTCGTAACGTTCTTGTGAGGTAAACAGGAAAGATAAGTCTTCCTGATGGTAACTGCTCTGGCTGATACCGTGAAGCTCAAATAAGTCGGTCATGAGCTGTCTGGAGTCTTTTACGATATCTGCATTGATGAACAATTGTTTCATCAGGCGTTCCGGGTGAATGTATACACTGTCGGCAGCCTGATATACACTGTCGGCATTAGCTAGATGTGCTTCTTCGTATGTCGGATTTTTATATTTTATGTAATAGGCATCATGTTCGCTGACATCGGTTGTGATTACTAACCGGGGATTTAATCCTTTTAATTCGACACAAGCAGCTGCCATCGACAGGAAGGCACGGGTTTTGTAAGTAGAACGTGCATCGACATGTGTTCCGTCAGTGAATACTTGCGGGTAGTTTGTATACATACGGCGGATTAAATCTTTATGTTGCTGTGCCCCTTTAGGGGTCAGTTCGCCATATCTGCCTGCTGCTTCTTCAGCCAGCTTTTCGATTATGTTCAAGGCACGCTGTCCGTCGGTGGTGAGTTTATGTTGGCGTGCTGCTTCCTTTAATATACTCAACGGGCTATCGTATTTCTTTTTCTTTGTGAGATATCGTGAACCGTGACGTGCAAATGTGGAAATATAGAATGGAGTATATCCCTCAGGAACTGGGGTAAGTTTTGCCTCTGGTGCCTGGTAGGCATAATACTTGCCTGCGGAAAGTGCCGGATTGGCATTTATTTCCTCGAATGCACTTTGGGCAATTGCTGGCAGAGATACGATTCCAGCAAGTAGCATAGAAATAACTGTTTGTTTCATTTGTCTTTTCGTTTTTGTTCAGCGTGCAAAAATAGAGGCTTTCTGTACATAGTTATGCTTATGTTATAGTAAGATTGTTCAATCGGGGATAAATGAAACAAATGTGTAATATGGATGTAACATAAAGAAAGCCGTTTCAAACAACTGAACTGCTTGTTTGAAACGGCCTTATATAATTAAATGGATGTTGTATAGTTGATGTTCTCTTAAAAAATCCGCTATACGCTTGTTTATTTATATATCAGATATTTGATAAAGAAATATCCTCCGAAGACCTGGAGTGCCATACCAGGTAATCCGATTCGGAAATCCTGAAGTGCTGTATGCAGACTTCCACTTAAAGTCCATTCTCCCAATGTTCCTGCCAGCTGATAAAAGGCAACTACTGCCAGCAAGAGAAGTATAGAAACATGTTTACTGCGGTGTGCCACATATCCGGCTCCAGCAGCAAGAAGGAGAGATTTCATTAAAATGGCAGGAAGAACGGCAGGAGCAGGCATCCCGAACAGCCAGGAGTTGACGAGGGGAGAGGCTATAGCTGTGAGCAGTCCGGCTTTCCATCCGTATTTGTAGGCTCCGATGAGAGTAAAGAAGTAAATAGGAAGCCATGTTGTTCCTCCTGATGGAAAAAGGTGGAACAGTTGAGGCAGAACTACATTTCCTGCTACAAAAATCAATGCAGTAAGATATGTCCGTGTTTCGCTATAGTTTAATGAGTAAAGTTTTACAGTCGATTCCATAATTATGTTTTTATTTTTCTAGATTGTTGGTAGTTCTTATTTGTGCTACAAATTTTTCTATTATCGGATAGATTTCTTCTGCCGTGTCTGCTTCTGCACAAAGTGATTCCAGCGGACATCTTCCTGTCTGGGCACGATTGATGATAAATGGCACTTCTTTTCCGAACGAGGTTTTGATTCCTGCTGCTCGTAACAAAGAGAGAGCTGGAGTACTGATGATATCAGCATATACTTCTTTCATCTTTCCCAATACGATGAGTGCAGCAGCTCCTTTTCCTATAACTTTATCAGCCAACTGAGCGTTCTGCATAAAATCTCTTTCGTTTTGGTACAAGTCGTATAAATCAGCAACTCCATGCTGTCTGAATGCCCTGATTTCACCTTGGCTTTCTATTACACATGAGCAACCTTCCGAATGTAATAACTCAATGAGGCGTTTCATACTATACTTAGAGTGTTTCCTGTTTAAGTTGTTCTACATATCGGTCTATCCGGTGCAACTCCTTCGGTATATCGATTGATTGTGGATAATGAGGGTTGCATTGCCCGCATCCGATGCAATGGCTTGCCTGACGTAATTTGGGAACGCTTCGGTCGTAACCAACCAGAAAAGCACGTCGTGCTTTGGCGTAATTCTCGTCTTGTCTGCTTTTAGGCATATATCCTTCGTTTACGCATTTGTTGTAGTGTACAAGGATACCCGGTATATCAATCCCATACAGCGAAACATCATACAATCTCTATCTAATTGAAAATTAAACAGTTATTTCTGTTTAATTAATATCAGGTAACGATTTAGAAACGAGCGAATTACAATATTCTGTTTTCTTTTGCCTCTGTCAAAGAACGATTCTTTCAATGCAAAGTTACTACAAAAAAGTGAAATGCGGAAAGATATAGTGATAGAATTGAGTTACAAGGGTTTTGGTTGAAGTGGCGATAATCCGTGAAGCCATTACAATCCCTGCCGAAGCCAAATCCTGACGCCGCTACGTTACTTGTTCGTAACCATGCCCGAAAATGCGACAAACGGGTACGAATAGCGAAACAAGGCTCTAAGGAATAGTGAGTTATCCATAACTCATGCGAAAAATCAGGTTACGGAAAAAGATTGCGCCGTTCCTCCCCGTTTTGCGTACCAACACCGGACTCTTCACCAACTAATTTTGAAACCCAAAAATTAAGGACAATGAAGAGTACATTTTCAGTAATCTACTACCTCAAGCGTCAGGTAGTGAAAAAGGACGGGACAGTTCCCGTCATGGGACGCATCACGGTGGACGGCAGCCAGACACAGTTCAGCTGCAAACTGACTGTCGATCCGAAACTGTGGGACACCAAAGGTGGACGTGTCACGGGCAGAAGCACGGCGGCACTCGAAACGAACCGTATGCTTGACAAGATGCGGGTACGCATCAACAGGCATTATCAGGAAATCATGGAGCGTGACAACTTCGTCACGGCGGAGAAGGTGAAGAACGCCTTTCTCGGACTGGAACACCGCTACCACACGCTGATGCAGGTGTTCCGCCAGCACAACGAGGACTACGAGAAGCAGGTGGAGGCAGGCATGAAAGCCAAAGGCACGCTGCTGAAGTACCGCACCGTTTACAAGCACATGCAAGAGTTCCTCGACATCCGCTACCATGTGAAGGACATCGCCCTAAAAGAGCTTACCCCGGCTTTCATCTCCGACTTCGAGATGTTCCTGCGCACGGACAAGCACTGCTGCACCAATACCGTGTGGCTGTACGTCTGCCCGTTACGGACGATGGTATTCATCGCCATCAACAACGAGTGGCTGACGCGCGACCCGTTCCGCGAGTATGAAATCAAGAAGGAGGAAACAACACGCAGTTTCCTGACCAAAGATGAGATCCGCCTGCTGATGGAGGGGAAACTGAAAAACGCCAAACAGGAATTGTACCGCGACCTCTACCTGTTCTGCGCCTTCACGGGGCTGTCGTTCGCGGATATGCGCAACCTTACGGAAGAGAATATCCGCACCTACTTCGACGAACACGAGTGGATAAACATCAACCGCCAGAAAACGGGCGTGGTGTCCAACATCCGCCTGCTCGACATCGCCAACCGCATAATCGGCAAATACCGGGGACTGTGCGGGGACGGCAGGATATTTCCCGTTCCGCATTATAACACGTGCCTTGCCGGTATCCGTGCCGTCGCCAAGCGTTGCGGCATCACCAAGCATATCACGTGGCATCAGAGCCGCCACACGGCAGCCACGACGATATTCCTCTCCAACGGTGTTCCCATCGAAACGGTCAGCTCCATGCTCGGACACAAGAGCATAAAGACGACGCAGATTTACGCAAAGATAACCAAAGAGAAGCTCAATCAGGACATGGAGAACCTTGCCGCAAGATTGAACGGCGTCGAGGAATTTGCAGGTTGCACCATCTAAAAAGAAAAGCCATGAAACGTGACACAATCATCATCGAGGACAAGGCAGTCAGCGTAACCGGTAACGACGTGTGGATGACCGCCACCGAAATAGCCGGATTGTTCCATACGACCGTCCCGGCAGTGAACGCCGCCATCAGAGCCGTCCGCAAGTCGGACGTGCTGAACGACTACGAGGTGTGCCGCTACATGCAGCTTGAAAACGGGCTGCACGCGGACGTGTACGCCCTTGAAATCATCATCCCGGTCGCTTTCAGGGTGAATACCTACAACACCCACCTGTTCCGCACATGGCTGGTGGGAAAGGCACTCTCACAAGAGAAACGGCAGACATACGTGATGTTCATACAGAACGGAAAAGCCGGGTATTGCTGATTGCACATACCCCATAAGACAAGTAAACGGGTAGCACCACAAAAGGTGTCACCCGTTTACTTTTTCATGAAACCGCCTCACTCCAGCGGCTTGCGGTAGTTCGCTTCCAGTACCCCGCGCAGCCCCGTTTCCGGGTAAAGCACCTTCCCTCCCAAAAGTATGAAGGGCAACACGCGGTTGTTGCGGTATTCCTGCAAGGTGCGCCGGCTCACACGGAGCAGTTCCGACACCTCGCCGTCCGTCAGGTAACGTTCCCCGTCCAGCGGAGGACGGTAGCTTTCCAGAAATGCGGACAGCCATTTCGAGCCTTTGCGCATATCCTGCACCACAGAGGCTATCGGCTCGTCTTCCATCGTAAAAACATCGTTGTTCTCGTTCATCATAACTTCGGATTCAGTGGGTGAATAAATCAAATCATCTGCCGTGCGGATAGAGCGTGCCGACAAGCGGTATCAGCCGCTTCACCTCCTCTGGCTTGTAATAGAACCTGCGGTTTATCTGCGAGTAGCCGATAAGCCGCCTGTCACGCAGCGTCTGCAACGTGCGCGGGCTTATTCTCAACTGCCCGCAGACCTCCTCGCCCGTGAGCCATCTTTCCATGCGCCCCGTGTCGCTTTTGCGCCTCAGGGCGGCGACCTTCTCCGAGAGTGCGCCGAATGCCGCCACCATCATCTCGAAAGTCTTTTTCTCGATAGATACTATTTCCATATTCATGTCATTTAGAGTTTGCCGCAAAGGTAACGAAACGGCATACAAGACGTATCGTTTTCCGCTGAAAGGCTGCCTGTTGCGCCGTTTGACCGGGTTACGGAGCCATCTTCCGCAAAAATCTTACGTGAGTCACGTAGTGAGTTGTTAAAGCCCCTTTTGTTTATTGCCGAATTTTGTCGCAGAAACAAAAAGAAAGGACTGAACATGAAAGTGATAACAATGGAAAGTTCCGCCTACAAGGAGATGATGGCGCAGATTGCGAACATCGCAGGGTACATCCGCGAGGCAAGGGACGAGAAGAAACGGAAGCGGGAAACCGAAGACAAGCTGCTTGACACGGCACAGGCGGCGAAGATGCTCAACGTGAGCAAGCGCACCATGCAGCGTATGCGCACCGACCACCGTATCGAGTATGTGGTGGTACGCGGAAGCTGCCGCTACCGCCTTTCCGAGATACTGCGGCTATTGGAGGACAACACAGTAAGGAACGAGGAAGGGACAATAGACACCCTGTTCCACAACCACACGCTGCGCACGGGCGGCAAACCAAAAGGAAGGAGGACATAGGTCATGGAACTGCTCACACGAAACAACTTCGAGGGCTGGATGCAGAAGCTGATGGAACGGCTCGACCGTCAGGACGAACTGCTGCTGGCGATGAAGGCTGAGGGGAAACAGCCCACTATCACGGAAAGCATCCGCCTTTTCGACAATCAGGATTTGTGCATGTTGCTCCAGATAAGCAAACGCACCCTCCAACGCTACCGCAGCGTAGGCGCATTGCCCTACAAGACGCTGGGCAAGAAGACCTATTACAGCGAGGAGGACGTGCTGACATTCCTTTCCAACCATATCAAGGACTTCAAAAAGGAAGATATAGCCTTCTACAAGGCTCGTATCCATAATTTCTTTCATAAATAACCCATTAAAACATTTTTCAGATGGCAAAGAAAAAAGACGAAAAGGACGTGCTGGTAGTCCGTGACGAGAAGACAGGCGAGATCAGCGTGGTAGCCGGGCTGAACGCGGACGGCACACCCAAGCGCACCCCCGCAAAAGCGGAGAACGCGCAGAGTTTCCTGCAATTCGACCGACATGGCGACGTGCTGGACAACTTCTTCAAGAACTTCTTCCGGCAGTGCAAGGAACCCAGCCGCTTCGGTTTCTACCGCATTGCGGCAGACCAAGCTGAAAATCTCTTAGAGGTGATGAAGCAACTGCTGAAAGACCCCGAAGCGAACAAGGAGCTGCTCGCCCCTCACAAGGTGGACACCTCCGACTATGAGAAGAAGGTGCAGGAAGAGATGGCAGCACAACAGACAGAGAAACAAGAACCTCAAAAACAGGAGAACATGGAACAACGGAAAGAACAGCAACAGGACAAATCCGAACAGATGCAGGGCAAACGTGGCTACCAGCCCATCGACGAGAGTAAAATCAACTGGCAGGAGCTGGAGGACAGATGGGGCGTAAAGCGGGACAACCTTGAAAAGTCCGGCGACCTTACGAAGATGCTCAACTATGGCAAGTCCGACTTGGTAAAGGTCAAACCGACCTTCGGCGGCGAATCATTCGAGCTGGACGCCCGCCTCTCCTTCAAGAAGGACGGTGAGGGAAACATCAGCCTCGTGCCGCACTTCATCCGCAAGGAGCAGAAGCTGGATGAGTACAAGGAACACAAATTCTCCGACAATGACCGGAAGAACCTCCGCGAAACGGGCAATCTCGGTAGGGTCGTGGACATTGTGGACAGGGAAACGGGCGAGATCATCCCCTCCTACATCAGCATCGACCGCAAGACGAATGAAATCACGGACATTCCGGCAAGCAGGGTGCGCATCCCGGAGCGCATCGGCAAGACGGAAATCACCACGCAGGAGCGGGACATGCTCCGCGCCGGACTGCCCGTACGCGACAAGCTCATCGAGCGCAACGACGGCAGAAAGTTCGTCACCACCCTGCAAGTGAACGTGGAGCAGCGCGGCGTGGAGTTCGTGCCGGGAACCGGCAAGTCGCCCCGTACCGCACAGACACAGGAAACCAAAGGCGACACATCGAAAAGTCAGGCGCAGGGCGGGGAAAATGCCGCACAGACCAAGAAGGAGCAACGCCGCAACACGTGGACGAACGAGGACGGCAGCATCCGCCCCATCAGCAAATGGAGCGGCGTGAGCTTCACCGACCAGCAGAAAGCCGACTATGTGGCGGGTAAAGCCGTGAAGCTGGAGAACGTGACCGACAAGCAGGGCTTCCATGCCACGATGTATATCAAGTTCAACCCGGAGAAGGGACGCCCGTACCGCTACGACACGAACCCTGACAATGCACAGCAGGTTGCTCCGTCCAACGAGAGCCGCACGCAGGTGGCGGTGAACAACGATGGCAAGACCAACGAGGCTACAAAGAATCTGAGAGAGCCGTTGCAGAAAGGTCAGACCAACCCGAAGGACGCCCGCCAGCAACAGCAGCAGGAGAAGCCGCAGAAGAAAACGGGCAAGGGCATGAAAATGTAATCCCGTGTCCGCCACTGAATCCAAAATAAAATCCAAAGTATCAACAAAAAAGAAGAAGACATGAAGACAATCATTGCAGAAAAGCCCTCCGTGGCACGTGAAATCGCCCGCATCGTGGGCGCGACAAAGAGAGAGGAAGGATATTTCGAGGGAGGCGGTTATGCCGTGACATGGGCATTCGGACACCTCGTTCAGCTTGCCATGCCCGACGGCTACGGCGTGCGCGGATTTGTCCGTGACAACCTCCCGATTATTCCCGACACATTCACGCTCGTCCCCCGTCAGGTCAGGACGGAGAAAGGTTACAAGCCCGACAGCGGCGTGGTGTCGCAGATAAAAGTCATCAAAAGACTGTTCGACACAAGCGAACATATCATCGTGGCGACCGATGCCGGACGCGAGGGAGAGCTTATCTTCCGCTACCTCTACCACTATACGGGTTGCACCACTCCTTTCGTGCGCCTGTGGATCAGCTCTCTCACCGACAAAGCTATCCGCGAGGGACTGCGGAAACTCGAAGACGGCAGCAAATACGACAACCTCTACCTCGCCGCCAAAGCGCGGAGCGAATCCGACTGGCTCGTGGGCATCAACGGCACACAGGCGTTATCCATCGCCGCCGGACACGGCACGTATTCCGTGGGGCGGGTGCAGACACCAACGTTGGCTATGGTATGTGAACGCTACTGGGAGAACCGCCGCTTTACGTCCGAAGCATTCTGGCAGCTCCATATCGCAACGGACGGTTGCGACGGCGAAGTCGTGAAATTCTCATCCTCCGAGAAATGGAAAGAGAAAGAACCGGCGATGGAACTATATAATAAGGTAAAGGCGGCAGGTTGCGCCACTGTCACGAAAGCCGAGCGCAAGGAGAAGACGGAGGAAACTCCCTTGCTCTACGACCTGACCACGCTCCAGAAAGAAGCCAACGCCAAGCACGGCTTCACGGCGGAACAGACGCTTGAAATCGCGCAGAAACTCTACGAAAAGAAGTTGATAACCTATCCGAGAACGGGAAGCCGCTACATCCCCGAAGACGTGTTTGCCGAAATTCCCAAACTGCTCGCTTTCATCGGCACACAGCCCGAATGGAAAGACAAGGTGCGGGCAAAAGCCGCCCCGACACGCCGCAGCGTGGACGACGGCAAGGTGACAGACCACCATGCCCTGCTCGTCACGGGTGAGAAACCGCTCTTCCTCTCCAAAGAGGACAATACCATCTATCAGATGATTGCCGGGCGCATGGTCGAGGCATTCTCTGAGAAATGCGTCAAGGATGTGACCACTGTCACGGCGGAATGTGCCGGAGTGGAGTTTACCGTAAAAGGCAGCGTCGTGAAGCAAACCGGATGGCGTGCCGTCTATGGCGAGGAAAAAGAGGAAATTACCATCCCCGGCTGGCAGGAAGGCGACACGCTGACACCGAAAGGCTCGTCCATTACCGAAGGAAAGACCAAACCCAAGCCGCTGCATACCGAAGCCACCCTGCTCTCGGCAATGGAAACGGCGGGCAAGGAAATTGAGGACGACGCACTGCGGCAGGCGATGAAGGACTGTGGCATCGGTACTCCCGCCACACGCGCCTCCATCATCGAAACGCTTTTCAAGCGCGGTTACATGGAACGCTGCAAGAAGTCGCTTGTTCCCACCGAAAAAGGACTTGCCCTCAATTCCGTCGTCAAGACGATGCGCATCGCCGATGTTGCCATGACGGGCGAATGGGAAAAGGAGCTGGCGCGTATCGAGCGCGGGGAACTGTCCGACGACACCTTCCGCAAGGAGATAGAGGCGTACACACGTGAGATAACCTCCGAACTGATCTCGTGCGACAAGCTCTTCGGCAGCCGTGACTCCGGCTGCGCGTGTCCCAAGTGTGGCACGGGCAGGATGCGGTTCTACGGCAAGGTGGTACGCTGCGACAACACGGAGTGCGGACTGCCCGTGTTCCGGCTGAAAGCGGGACGCACCCTGTCCGACGATGAAATCAAAGACCTGCTCACCGAAGGGCATACCAAGCTGCTCAAAGGGTTCAAGAGCAAACAGGGCAAGAGTTTCGATGCTGTTGTCGCCTTTGACGGGGAATATAACACGACTTTTGTGTTCCCGGAGGCTAAAAAGGACAAGAAATTTTCAGGACGGAAGAAATAGTATTAACTTTGCCACTTGTTCAGAGTAATGAATTGTTCTTCGATACCGGATTACACTCATACTTTGGATTTAGTGGTGGCACTCGGAGGGATACCGAGTGCCTTTTTCTTCCTTTTTCCAACCGATTATCCCGTTAATTATCAATCCGCTAAATCCAAAGTAATGAACAACAAGAAGAAAAACGAGGGTCAGACCGACTTTTCCTATTACGGTCTGTACCTGCTGGACTATCTCCGCACGAACAAGTTTGAACAGGCTGACGACACCGCTTTCATACGGGAACGGGCCGACCGTGCCGCCGAAACGTATGAGAGGGCACGGCTTGAAGGCTATCCCGCCGATGGTGCGCAGGAACTGGCGATGGACACGCTGCTGCGCGGGCTGCATTATTCCCGTTACGCCATCCTCCGCGAAGTCGTGGAAAACGAGTTTGCCGATGAAGTGCCGGAAGAGAAGCGTGAAGCCTTTGTCCTGAAACTGCTGCCGCTTGTCGGCAACGTGTTCTCCGTCTATGACCTCTCGGATGACAATTTCGCCCTGTCTTCCGATTACGACCTGCTCTACACGGAGCTGACGGGAGCAACCGTCCTTTACTTAGACGAATATGGCGTTTAACCGCAAACAGAAACTGCGGGACAACATCGAGGCGATACGGACGGCATTCATCCTTGACAGGGAAAATAGGACAGCGACAACCGAAGAGCGTGCCATACTTCAAAGGTACTGCGGTTTCGGCGGTCTGAAATGTATCCTCAACCCTGCAAAGGAACTGACGGATGCCGTCCGGTGGGCGAAATCCGACCTCGAACTGTTCGCCCCGACGGTGGAGCTGCACAGGCTTATCCGTGAGAACAGCAAGGACGAAACAGAGTACAAGCGGTTTGTGGATTCGCTGAAAGCGTCCGTGCTGACCGCTTTCTACACCCCCAAAGAGATAACCGACACCATCGCGGACGTGCTGGCAGATTACAGCGTCCGCCCCGCCCGTATGCTCGAACCGTCGGCAGGTGTCGGCGTGTTCGTGGATTCCATGCTGCGGCACAGCCCCAATGCGGATGTGATGGCTTTCGAGAAGGATCTGCTCACGGGTACAATCTTGAGGCATCTCTATCCCGACCAGAAAATGCGCACCTGCGGTTTTGAGAAAATCGAAAGACCGTTCAACAATTATTTCGACTTGGCGGTGTCCAACATTCCGTTCGGTGACATTGCCGTGTTCGACGCGGAGTTTCAGCGGAGCGACTCTTTCGGCAGACGCTCCGCCCAGAAAACCATCCACAACTATTTCTTTCTCAAAGGACTGGATGCCGTGCGTGACGGCGGTATCGTGGCGTTCATCACCTCGCAAGGGGTATTGAATAGCACCAAGACCTCCGTGCGTAACGAGCTGTTCAGTCAGGCCAATCTGGTATCCGCGATACGCCTGCCCAACAACCTGTTCACGGACAACGCGGGCACGGAGGTGGGCAGTGACCTGATTGTCCTGCAAAAGAACCTCAGCAAGAAGGAAATGTCGCAGGACGAGCGGCTGATGACCGTGATACAGACGGACACGAAAACCGCCCTGACCGACAACGCCTATTTCATCCACCACCCGGAACGCATCGTGCATACGATGGCGAAACTTGACACAGACCCCTACGGGAAGCCCGCTATGGTTTATCTGCACGAGGGCAAGGCAGCAGGCATCGCCGGGGATTTGCGCCGTATGCTCGACGAGGATTTCCATTACAGGCTTGCCATGCGCTTGTATTCGGGTTCAATCCGGCAGGCAGGAACGGAAGAAAAAGTTGCCGTTCAAAATAAAGTAGAGCGTCCTGCCATAAAATTGGAAACAGTATCCTCGGCGCAGACGGTGGAAACTCCGACAGAAAAGCCGCAACCCGCAGATGAAAAGCCGGAGATAGAACCGCGCCCGCAATATTCCGCAGGCGTGCAGCTCACCCTGCTTGACCTCTGGGGGATGACGGAAGAGGTCAGCCAACCGAAAACCTCCAAAAAGAAAAAGACGGTGAAAAAGGCAGTTACGGCAAAGTCCACTCCGCCCAAACCGAAAGTCACGGTTACACCGACAGCTCCAACTGCAAAACCCGCAATGGAGAATAAGGAGGTGAAAGCGGAGAACACCGCCAAGCCTGCCGACCCGGACGACATCTATGCCACACTGGACTGGGATACCAATCCTCCCATCAACGGTTTCTATGAAATGATGATGGGTTTGACGCCGGAGCGTAGGAAAGAACTTCGGGAACTGGCAAGGCAGCATAACGAGAAACAAGTGGCGGAAAAGACGGAAGTGAAAGCCGTGCCGGAAACTTCCCGTGAGCAGCCACGACAGGAGGAAACACAGCCGGAGGCAGTCGCCGCACCTGCCGTTACAGATACCCCATCGGAAGCGGTGGGGACTTTCCTTTTCCCCGACATCGAAGCGGAAAAGCCGAAGGAGGAAGTCGTGGACCTTTCTCCGCGTGCCTACCACCGCACGCCGGAGATGCACCTGCGCGAAGGGTCGCTGGTGGCTGACCGGGGGCGTCATAACATCGGCTACCTGAAAGACATCACGCCATACGGGGCGACATTCCAGCCGCTCGACCTGAAAGGATACCAGAAGGAAAAGGCGTTGTTGTATGTGTCGCTGCGTGACGCCTACGAGCGTCTGTACCGTTATGAATCGCTCCGGCGCGAGGCAAATGTTCCGTGGCGAGAGCATCTGAATACCTGTTACGATGAGTTTGTCATGCGCTACGGCAACCTCAACGCCAAGCAGAACGTGAAGTTAGTGATGATGGATGCGGGCGGGCGCGACATCCTTTCGCTGGAACGGATGGAAAACGGAAAGTTCGTCAAGGCGGACATCTTCGAGCATCCTGTTTCCTTCGCGGTGGAGAGCCATGCCAACGTAGGCTCTCCCGAAGAAGCCCTGTCTGCGTCGCTCAACAAATATGGTACGGTCAATCTCGACTATATGCGGGAGATAACCGACAGCACGGCGGAGGATTTGCTCACTGCCCTGCAAGGGCGCATCTACTACAATCCGCTCGTGACCGGTTACGAAATCAAAGACCGTTTCATCGCCGGAAATGTCATAGAGAAAGCGGAACGCATAGAGGCATGGATGGGTGACAATCCCGAAAATGAGCGTATGCCGGAGGTGAAGCAGGCGTTGGAGGCTCTGAAAGATGCCGAGCCGCAGCGCATCGCCTTCGAGGATCTGGACTTCAATTTCGGGGAACGCTGGATTCCGACGGGTGTCTATGCCGCCTACATGAGCCGGCTGTTCGACACGGAGGTGAAAATCGCCTATTCCGCAAGCATGGACGAGTTTTCGGTGGTGTGCGGCTACCGCACCATGAAAATCACGGACGAGTTTCTGGTGAAGGGGTATTACCGGAACTATGACGGTATGCACCTCCTAAAACACGCCCTGCACAACACCTGCCCTGACATGATGAAGTCCATCGGCAAGGACGAGCATGGCAACGACATCAAGATGCGCGACAGCGAGGGAATACAACTCGCCAACGCCAAGATTGACGAGATACGAAACGGCTTCTCCGAATGGCTCGAAGAGCAGTCGCCGCAGTTCAAGGAGCGGCTTGTGACGATGTATAACCGCAAGTTCAACTGTTTCGTGCGCCCGCGCTACGACGGCTCCCATCAGACCTTTCCCGACCTCAACCTGAAAGGGCTGGCAAGCCGGGGTATCAAGAGCGTCTATCCCTCACAGATGGATTGCGTCTGGATGTTGAAACAGAACGGCGGCGGAATTTGCGACCACGAGGTGGGAACCGGTAAGACGCTGATAATGTGCATCGCCGCGCATGAGATGAAGCGTCTGAATTTGGCACACAAGCCGATGATTATCGGGCTGAAAGCCAACGTTGCGGAGATTGCAGCCACCTATCAGGCGGCATATCCCAACGCACGTATTCTGTACGCTTCGGAGAAGGACTTTTCGACCGCCAACCGTGTGCGCTTCTTCAATAATATAAAGAACAACGACTACGATTGCGTCATCATGTCGCACGACCAGTTCGGCAAGATACCGCAGTCGCCGGAATTGCAGCAGCGCATCCTGCAAGCAGAGCTTGACACGGTGGAGGAAAACCTCGAAGTGCTACGGCAGCAGGGAAAGAACGTGTCGCGGGCGATGCTGAAAGGATTGGAGAAGCGCAAGCACAACCTTGAAGCGAAGCTGGAGAAGGTGGAACACGCCATAAAGTCACGCACGGACGACGTGGTGGATTTCAAGCAGATGGGCATCGACCACATCTTCATAGATGAGAGCCACCAGTTCAAGAATCTGACTTTCAACACGCGCCACGACCGTGTGGCGGGATTGGGAAACAGCGAGGGAAGCCAGAAGGCACTTAACATGCTCTTTGCCATACGCACCATACAGGAGCGCACAGGAAAAGACTTGGGTGCGACCTTCCTCTCCGGCACGACTATCAGCAACTCACTGACTGAATTGTACCTGCTGTTCAAGTACCTGCGCCCGAAGGAGCTGGAACGGCAGGACATAAGGTGTTTCGACGCTTGGGCGGCGATATTTGCCAAGAAGACGACGGATTTTGAATTTAACGTGACGAACAATGTGGTCCAGAAGGAGCGTTTCCGCTACTTCATCAAAGTGCCGGAGCTTGCCGCCTTCTATAATGAAATCACGGACTACCGCACGGCGGAGGATGTGGGCGTTGACCGTCCTGCCAAGAACGAGATACTGCACCATATACCGCCCACGCCGGAACAGGAGGACTTCATACAGAAACTGATGCAGTTCGCCAAGACGGGCGATGCCACCTTGTTGGGCAGGCTGCCGCTTTCGGAAACGGAAGAAAAGGCGAAGATGCTCATCGCCACGGACTATGCCCGGAAAATGGCACTCGACATGCGCATGATAGACCCGAATTACGAAGATCATCCCGACAACAAAGCGAGTCACTGTGCCAAGATGATCGCGGAGTATTATCAAAAATACGACGCCCAGAAAGGCACGCAGTTCGTTTTCTCTGATTTGGGGACATACCAGCCGGGCGACGGGTGGAACGTCTATTCGGAAATCAAGCGCAAACTGACGGAGGACTACGGTATACCGCCAAGCGAGGTGCGCTTCATTCAGGAGTGCAAGACCGACAAGGCGCGGAAGGCGGTGATAGACGCCATGAACGCCGGGACGGTGCGTGTGCTGTTCGGCTCTACCTCTATGCTCGGAACGGGTGTGAACGCCCAGAAACGGTGTGTGGCTATCCATCATCTCGATACGCCGTGGCGACCGTCCGACTTGCAACAGCGTGACGGACGCGGAGTTAGGGCAGGTAATGAGATTGCCAAACATTTCGCCGGGAACAACGTGGATGTAATCATCTACGCGGTGGAGAAGTCACTGGACAGCTACAAGTTCAACCTCCTGCACTGCAAGCAGACTTTCATAAGCCAGCTCAAAAGCGGTGCGATGGGTGCGCGTACCATCGACGAGGGGGCAATGGACGAAAAATCGGGCATGAATTTCTCGGAATACATGGCGTTGCTCTCCGGCAATACCGACCTGTTGGACAAGGCGAAACTGGAAAAGCGGATCGCATCGCTCGAAGGGGAACGCAAGTCGTTCAACAAGGGCAAGCGTGATTCGGAGTTCAAGCTGGAGTCAAAGACCGGCGAGTTGCGCAACAACACGGCTTTCATAGATGCCATGACGGAGGACTGGAACCGCTTCCTGTCGGTGGTGCAGACCGACAAGGAGGGCAACCGCCTTAATATAATAAAGGTGGACGGAGTGGATTCCGCCGATGAGAAGGTCATCGGAAAGCGTTTGCAGGAGATAGCCAAGAATGCCACGACCGGAGGGTTGTACACGCAGGTCGGTGAACTTTACGGTTTTCCGATAAAGGTGGTGAGCGAAAGGATACTCAAAGAGGGATTGGAGTTCACCGACAACCGCTTCGTGGTCGAGGGGAACTACAAGTACACCTACAACAACGGGCATCTGGCGATGGCTGACCCGTTGGCCGCCGCCCGCAACTTCCTCAACGCGATGGAGAGGATACCCTCCATCATCGACCAGTACAAGGCGAAGAACGAGGTGCTGGAGATGGAGATACCGCAGTTACAGGAGATAGCGGGTAAGGTGTGGAAGAAGGAGGACGAGCTGAAGCAGTTGAAGTCCGAACTTGCCGCCCTTGACCGAAAAATTCAGCTGGAGCTTGCGCCACCCACGCCCGAAGTCGCAGAAAAGGAGAATGAAGGGCAACAGCTCAAGCCGGAAGCGGAAGATGTGAGGAACAGGCAGGCGCAATATCCCGAAAATGCACCGCCGCAGATACGCAGTCCGGCGGATAGTATCGTTGCCAACCATGTCATAATCGGGCGTCCGGGACTGTATGCCAAGGAGGAAACCCGGTCCAAAGGATTGAAAATATAACCTAAGGAATTTTATCTGAAGTATTAATAAGGGCTATCCCAAAAGGTCTAAAAGTAAATTTTATCCTTTCTGCAAGTATCTATAGGATGGCAACTGCATTTTTTTCTTTTTGGGCAGCCCTTATTAAAATTTATTCTTATTTTAGGTTATATACATTCATGTCCATTTATGTAAAAAATTCCTGCTGACCTTGTTTATGTCTTGTCAGTCACCATTTGCAAAACCATATTTGACCCTCAAAGAGGCTGAATTTGATAAGTAACTTGCTACATACTCATAATAAGGAGCTAAATAGAACACGAATGGGAAATACACAAATGCTAAACTAAAGAAGATATTGGCCAAAATAAACGCTATACCGAGAGAGAAACTTGATTTTTCAACTTCCTAAAACGGTGTTGTTCAAACATTTCTACTTATTTGTACTTGCCAGTTGAACCTACGCTTCCCTAATAAAATGTCTATGGTAAAAAGTTAAAAAATCCTCCCACTTTTGTTAGATATATTTTTTTGTGTAATTTTGTAATCGTTATGCGGCAGTAATAATATACATATTAATACGAGTTAGTAATCCTGTAGTTCTCATATGCTACGAGGAGGTATTAAAAGGTGCGTTTCGACAATGCATCTACTGTAGTATATTATTGCTTAATCCAAATGAATATTATAAATTTAGGAATTCTTGCTCACATTGATGCAGGAAAAACTTCCGTAACCGAGAATCTGCTGTTTGCCAGTGGAGCAACGGAAAAGTGCGGCCGTGTGGATAATGGTGACACCATAACGGACTCTATGGATATAGAGAAACGTAGAGGAATTACTGTCCGGGCTTCTACGACATCTATTATCTGGAATGGAGTGAAATGCAATATCATTGACACTCCGGGACACATGGATTTTATTGCGGAAGTGGAGCGGACATTCAAAATGCTTGATGGAGCAGTCCTCATCTTATCCGCAAAGGAAGGCATACAAGCGCAGACAAAGTTGCTGTTCAGTACTTTACAAAAGCTGCAAATCCCGACAATTATATTTATCAATAAGATTGACCGTGCCGGTGTGAATTTGGAGCGTTTGTATATGGATATAAAAACAAATCTGTCGCAAGATGTCCTGTTTATGCAAACTGTTGTCGATGGATCGGTTTATCCGGTTTGCTCCCAAACATATATAAAGGAAGAATACAAAGAATTTGTATGCAACCATGACGACGATATATTAGAACGATATTTGGCGGATAGCGAAATTTCACCGGCTGATTATTGGAATACGATAATCGCTCTTGTGGCAAAAGCCAAAGTCTATCCGGTGCTACATGGATCAGCAATGTTCAATATCGGTATCAATGAGTTGTTGGACGCCATTTCTTCTTTTATACTTCCTCCGGCATCAGTCTCAAACAGACTTTCAGCTTATCTCTATAAGATAGAGCATGACCCCAAAGGGCATAAAAGAAGTTTTCTTAAAATAATTGACGGAAGTCTGAGACTTCGAGACGTTGTAAGAATCAACGATTCGGAAAAATTCATCAAGATTAAAAATCTAAAGACTATTTATCAGGGCAGAGAGATAAATGTTGATGAAGTGGGTGCCAATGATATCGCGATTGTAGAAGATATAGAAGATTTTCGAATCGGAGATTATTTAGGTGCTAAACCTTGTTTGATTCAAGGATTATCTCATCAGCATCCCGCTCTCAAATCCTCCGT
Organism: Phocaeicola coprocola DSM 17136; assembly: GCF_000154845.1. GTDB lineage: Bacteria > Bacteroidota > Bacteroidia > Bacteroidales > Bacteroidaceae > Phocaeicola > Phocaeicola coprocola. The sequence continues at coordinate 22,535 of NZ_DS981459.1, forward strand.
CCGGCCAAATAAGCCCGAAGAGAGAAGCAAGGTGATATCCGCTCTGAATACATTGTGGATTGAAGACCCGTCTTTGTCCTTTTCCATAAACTCATATAGTGATGAATTGGAAATCTCGTTATATGGTTTGACCCAAAAGGAAATCATACAGACATTGCTGGAAGAACGATTTTCCGTAAAGGTCCATTTTGATGAGATCAAGACTATCTACAAAGAACGACCTATAAAAAAGGTCAATAAGATTATTCAGATCGAAGTACCACCCAACCCTTACTGGGCCACAATAGGGCTGACTCTTGAACCCTTACCGTTAGGGGCAGGGTTGCAAATCGAAAGTGACATCTCCTATGGTTATCTGAACCATTCTTTTCAAAATGCCGTTTTTGAAGGGATTCGTATGTCTTGCCAATCTGGTTTACATGGATGGGAAGTGACAGATCTGAAAGTAACTTTTACTCAAGCCGAGTATTATAGCCCGGTAAGTACACCTGCTGATTTCAGACAGCTGACCCCTTATGTCTTCAGGCTGGCTTTGCAACAGTCAGGTGTGGACATTCTCGAACCGATGCTCTGTTTTGAGTTGCAGATACCCCAAGTAGCGAGTTCCAAAGCTATTACAGATTTGCAAAAACTGATGTCTGAGATTGAAGACATCAGTTGTAATAATGAGTGGTGTCATATTAAAGGGAAAGTTCCATTAAATACAAGTAAAGACTATGCCTCAGAAGTAAGTTCGTACACTAAGGGCTTAGGCATTTTTATGGTTAAGCCATGTGGGTATCAAATAACAAAAGACGGTTATTCTGATAATATCCGCATGAACGAAAAAGATAAACTTTTATTCATGTTCCAAAAATCAATGTCATTAAAATAATGGAGCGGTCAGGAAATTTCTATAAGGCAATACGGTTGGGATATATACTTATCTCCATTCTTATCGGATGTATGGCATATAATAGCCTCTATGAATGGCAGGAGATAGAAGCATTAGAACTTGGCAATAAAAAAATAGACGAGCTCCGAAAAGAAATAAACAATATCAATATTCAAATGATAAAATTTTCTCTATTGGGTGAAACAATACTGGAATGGAACGATAAAGATATCGAGCATTACCATGCACGGCGTATGGCAATGGACAGTATGCTCTGCCGTTTCAAGGCCACCTATCCAGCAGAGCGCATCGATAGTGTGCGCAGTCTTTTAGAGGATAAGGAACGACAGATGTTCCAGATAGTCCGGTTAATGGATGAACAACAATCTATTAACAAGAAGATAGCCAATCAAATTCCGGTTATTGTACAGAAAAGTGTGCAGGAACAGTCCAAAAAGCCAAAACGAAAAGGTTTCTTAGGCATATTCGGCAAAAAAAAGGAAGTAACTCCAGCAGTATCAACCACTATCCTTCATTCGGTCAATAGAAACGTAATCAGCGAACAGAAAGTGCAGGATCGCCAATTGTCGGAACAAGCCGACAGCCTTGCAGCTCGTAATGCAGAACTTAACAGACAACTGCAAGAATTGATTTGCCAAATAGAAGAAAAGGTACAAACCGAACTGCAAAGCCGGGAAAACGAAATAGTTGCCATGCGTGAAAAGTCATTTATGCAAGTAGGCGGTTTAATGGGATTCGTTCTTCTATTGTTGTTAATTTCCTACATCATCATACATCGTGATGCAAAAAGCATTAAACAATACAAGCACAAGACAACTGATTTGATAAGGCAACTGGAACAATCCGTACAACGGAACGAGGCACTGATAACGTCAAGGAAGAAGGCGGTACATACTATCACCCATGAACTGCGCACACCGCTGACAGCAATAACAGGCTATGCCGGACTGATACGGAAAGAACAGTGTGAGGATAAGTCCGGGCAGTATATCCAAAACATACTGCAATCCTCCGACCGTATGCGGGATATGCTTAACACTTTGCTTGACTTCTTCCGCCTGGACAACGGCAAGGAACAGCCCCGTCTGTCACCCTGCCGGATTTCAGCAATCACGCACACACTTGAAACGGAGTTCATGCCTGTTGCCGTGAACAAAGGGCTGTCCTTGTCCGTGAAGACTGGACACGATGCCATTGTATTGACCGACAAAGAGCGAATAATACAAATCGGGAATAACCTGCTGTCAAACGCTGTCAAGTTCACAGAAGAAGGCGGTGTTTCTTTGATTACTGAATATGATAATGGAGTTCTGACACTGGTCGTTGAAGATACAGGTACAGGCATGACAGAAGAGGAACAGAAACAAGCGTTCGGTGCGTTTGAACGTCTATCAAATGCCGCCGCAAAGGAGGGTTTCGGGCTTGGGCTTGCCATAATGCGTAATATTGTGTCGATGCTTGGCGGAACAATCCGTTTAGACAGCAAGAAAGGGAAAGGCAGTCGTTTCACAGTTGAAATTTCTATGCAGGAAGCTGAAGAACAGCTTGGATATACAAGCAATACACCTGTTTATCATAACAATAAATTCCATGATGTTGTCGCCATTGACAATGATGAGGTATTACTTCTGATGCTGAAAGAGATGTATTCCCAAGAAGGAATACACTGCGACACTTGCACCGATGCTGCGGCACTGATGGAAATGATACGCCAGAAAGAATACAGCCTGTTGCTGACAGACTTGAATATGCCCGATATAAACGGTTTCGAATTGCTGGAACTGTTGCGTTCGTCCAACGTGGGCAATTCACCAACAATCCCGGTGGTTGTGGCAACCGCTTCGGGCAGTTGTAACAAAGGGGAACTATTGGCAAAAGGCTTTGCCGGATGCCTGTTCAAACCGTTCTCCATATCGGAACTGATGGAGGTTTCCGACAGGTGTGCCATAAAAGCGACACCGGACGGGAAACCGGACTTTTCCGCCTTATTGTCCTATGGCAATGAAGCCGTCATGCTGGAAAAGTTGATAACTGAAACAGAAAAGGAAATGCAGGCGGTACGGGATGCAGCAAAAGAAAAAGACCTGCAAAAGCTGGATTCCCTGATCCACCACCTGCGCAGTTCGTGGGAGGTGCTCCGTGCCGACCAACCGCTGAATGTACTTTACGGATTGCTTCGTGGCGATGCTCTCCCGGATGGTGAAGCGTTAAGCCATGCCGTGACTGCCGTGCTGGATAAGGGAGTGGAAATAATACGGTTGGCAGAAGAGGAAAGGAGAAAATACGAAGATGAATAAGACAAAAATAATTGTGGTGGAAGACAACATCGTGTATTGCGAATATGTCTGCAATATGCTGTCACGGGAGGGCTACCGCAATATGAAGGCTTACCACCTCTCAACCGCGAAGAAACATCTGCAACAGGCAACAGATAATGATATCGTGGTTGCCGACCTGCGTCTGCCTGACGGCAGTGGCATAGACCTTTTGTGCTGGATGCGAAAGGAGGGAAAGATGCAGCCCTTCATCATTATGACCGACTACGCCGAAGTTAATACCGCCGTGGAAAGCATGAAACTCGGCTCGATAGACTATATTCCCAAACAGCTTGTGGAGGATAAACTTGTCCCCCTGATCCGTTCCATACTGAAAGAACGTCAGGCAGGACAACGCCGTATGCCTATATTCGCCCGTGAAGGTTCCGCCTTTCAGAAAATCATGCACCGCATAAGGCTGGTAGCCGCCACCGATATGAGCGTGATGATATTTGGTGAGAACGGCACGGGCAAGGAGCATATTGCCCACCTGTTGCATGACAAGAGCAAACGTGCAGGCAAGCCATTTGTGGCGGTGGACTGCGGTTCACTCTCCAAAGAGCTTGCACCGTCGGCTTTCTTCGGACACGTCAAAGGTGCATTTACAGGTGCGGACAATGCCAAGAAAGGATATTTCCATGAGGCGGAAGGCGGCACGTTGTTTCTGGACGAGGTAGGAAACCTCGCGTTGGAAACCCAACAGATGTTGCTCCGTGCCATACAGGAGAGGCGGTATCGCCCGGTCGGAGACAAGGCAGACCGGAATTTCAATGTCCGCATCATCGCTGCTACCAATGAAGATTTGGAGGTATCGGTGAATGAAAAGCGTTTTCGGCAGGATCTTCTGTACCGCCTGCACGACTTCGGGATAACCGTTCCTCCGTTGCGTGACTGTCAAGAAGACATTATGCCGCTGGCAGAGTTCTTCCGTGATATGGCAAACAGAGAGCTGGAGTGTAGCGTGAGCGGGTTCAGTTCCGAAGCACGTAAAGCGTTGCTGACACACGCATGGCCGGGCAACGTGCGGGAACTTCGGCAGAAAGTTATGGGTGCTGTATTGCAGGCGCAGGAAGGTGTTGTCATGAAAGAGCATCTGGAACTTGCCGTGACGAAACCGACCTCTACTGTCAGCTTCGCCTTGCGCAATGACGCGGAGGATAAGGAGCGGATATTGCGTGCGTTGAAACAGGCAAACGGCAACCGGAGTGTCGCCGCAGAACTGCTCGGCATAGGCAGGACAACACTATACAGCAAACTTGAAGAGTATGGACTTAAATATAAATTCAAGCAATCATAGCCCGTAATTCACTGAATTTGGCTATCTTTGCATAACATTTGAGAAAAACGGCGATTGGCAGGAGCTTTTCGCCGCCAACATATAGGATAAGACCGCAAGGCGTTTCAAGCGAAAATCTGGTAAATTGGAACTACGGAGACGATTGCGTGATGCTTATGCTATGCTTACGCATAGCGTGCATTCACGTACTCTCCGTAAAGGCTTTACCAGAGCCATCGCTTGAAGGTAGTGTGAATTGCACGCTACTTTTTTACCCTTGCCTAACGAAAGGAAACGATTATGGGTAAAGTTCAGATTCTCGCCGTACTGACGATGGACGGATGTCTTTCTTCAGAGTTATATGATAAAGCACATCAGGATTTGTGCCTTGACCGTTGCGGTCTTGATGAAATCAGGAAGAAAGCCTTTTACCGTGTGACACCGGACTATTCCATTTCAATGCTGCACGAATGGAGAAAAGACTGCACAAACATCCGTTACCTCGCGGAAGCCACACCGGACACGGCAGACTATATAAACGGACTGCTGCGGATGCACGCTGTGGATGAAATCATACTATACACCGTTCCTTTCATATCCGGAAGCGGACGACATTTTTTTAAGTCGGCTCTGCCAGAGCAACACTGGACGCTTTCCTCTTTGAAAAGCTATCCCAACGGTGTATGTCGCATTATCTATATCCTTGATAAAAAAGCAAGATAGCCAAAATGTGCGGCAAGCATACATTTCTATTTTCAGGAATAGAATAAATGTTCCGATTACAAACAATTTAAGTCGGAGATAATTTGTCCTTGTGAAAAAATACTGAATTTTATACCTCTGAAATCCAGCACTTTGTAAAATTGAGTGTTGGATTTTTTATTTTCTGCCGCGTTTTTTGCCAATTATATTCATGTGCGCACGCAGAAAACAAAGTGTAATTTTCAAAATTGACAGAACCATGAATTATTTCTTGCTGGCGGAAACCGACTTTTTCCGCCTGATAAACGAAGCCGGCGACTGCAATATGGAAACGGCATACACGGCTTTCGCCACCCAAGTGATCGAACTGTGCAACGGCGGCATGGACATGAACCTTACCGTCATCGCGCTTGCCTACATCGAAATCGAGTTGCAGCACCATCCCGTACGTAATCTGTCAGAAGAAAAAAGAGAGATTGCCGCCTACGTCAGCAAGGCTCTGTCTTTCGTAAGAAAGATGCAGAAATTCCTTGCCACGCCCCAAGTGCCACCACTAATATCCGCCAACAACGCAACAGAAACCACCGCCAGCCTTCTTCAATGGACGGGCAATGCCATCGACCTCGTGGAACTTATCTACGGCATAGACGTGATGGGCTGCATCAACAACGGCAATATGCCGCTCAAACAGCTCGCCCCACTTCTCTATAAGATATTCGGGGTTGATTCTAAAGACTGCTACCGCTTCTACACTGATATCAAACGCCGGAAGAACGAAAGCCGCACCTATTTCATTGACAGGATGCAGGAAAAACTGAACGAGAGAATGTTGCGTGATGAGGAGTTGGAGCGGATGAGAAAATAAAAAAATATCCATTACATATGAGAAGACAGGAATACTCGTATCCTGTCTTTTTATTTTCATTTAATTATCCTTAATTCCGCAACATAATTGATAATTATTTTTATAAGTTCCTGAGCAACATTTTGTTGCCCAGGTTTTTGCCATGTCAGCGTTTTCACTTACCTTAGTGTTGCGAATCCAAAGACAAAGAAAACCGCAACAGGCATGGCAAAGGTAGCAATAAAATCCGAAAGACTCACTCCTTTTGGAGGCATATTTCCAATCATGGAGCAATTTACCTCCCTTCTCTCCTCTACAATTGACTCAACACTTGGGTTGAGATGCAAACTCTATGGTTATCAATACAGCGAAATCATCCGCTCCCTCCTATGCGTTTACTTCTGCGGCGGTTCTTGCGTTGAGGATGTCACCGCCCACTTAATGAGTCATCTTTCCCTTCACCCCACACTCCGCACCTGTAGCGCCGACACCATCCTTAGGGCAATAAACGAACTGACCCGGGAAAACATCTCATACACGTCTGATGCCGGAAAGTCCTATGATTTCAATACGGCAGACACACTCAACACATTGCTCCTGAATTGCCTGTTGTCCACAGGGCAGTTGAAAGAGGGCGGGGAGTATGACGTTGACTTTGACCACCAGTTCATTGAGGCGGAGAAGTACGATGCAAAGCCCACGTACAAGAAATTTCTTGGTTACAGGTCCGGTGTGGCCGTTATCGGCGACATGATTGTCGGCATAGAGAACAGCGACGGCAACACCAATGTACGCTTTCACCAGAAGGACACGCTAAAGAGGATTTTGGAGAGACTTGAAGAGAAGAAGCTGACAGTCAAACGCTTCAGGGCCGACTGCGGCTCATGCTCTGAAGACATTGTGGATGAGGTCAGGAAGCATTGCAGGACATTCTACATACGCGCCAACCGCTGCTGCTCGCTCTATGATGACATCTTCGCGCTCAGAGGGTGGAAGAAGGAAGAGATAAACGGCATCGTGTTTGAGTTGAACTCCATTCTCGTTGAGAAGTGGAAGGGCAAACCGTATCGCCTGGTAATCCAGAGACAGAGACGCATGGGCAGTGGACCGGACCTGTGGGAGGGGGAATATACATACCGCTGCATCCTGACCAACGATTACGAATCATCCATGAGGGACATCGTGGAGTTCTATAACATGCGCGGTGGCAAGGAACGCGTCTTTGATGACATGAACAATGGGTTTGGATGGGACAGACTGCCTAAATCCTTCATGGCGGAAAATACCGTGTTCCTGCTCCTGACGGCACTGATACGCAATTTCTACAAGGCCATCATGCAAAGGATTGAAGTGAAGAAGTTCGGGCTCAAGGAAACCAGCCGTATCAAGACGTTTGTCTTCAAATTCATTTCAGTACCTGCCAAGTGGATTAAGACCGCAAGGCAATGTGTGCTGAATATCTACACCGACAACCATGCATATGCAGAAGCCTTCAAAACTTCTTCCGGATGATTTACATCACTTGATGGCCACTGATTGCGTATTGCCTCAAGTCGCTTTATGGGGTAAGGGGATGGTATGCGCATTGAAACGGACGCGAGGACTTAATGGTTATCTTACGAATCAAAAGTCCATTTCTCTTTATGTAGGTAGCACTTCGGGAATGGAGTTGCGGATTTAAGGATTATATATTAATTAGCACAATATATGTGAGTTTTTCATTCCTATAAGGACAAATTTCAGAAACGTATGTCTGGTAAATTATTGAGTCATCATAGTATGAACATATATCATTACTAAAAACAATGAAACAACTTCCATAAGATTGTGGTTGTAAAAATCGCCATTTAATAGCCCGTTTTTTTTGTAAAATTCGCCAATTAAAAAAATATGATTATCTTTGCATTATATTTTATAAGGTATGGAAACAGTAAATAGAATACTTCAAGAGAAGATTACAGCACGAATCGCGCCCAATAAAGCAGTACTGATTTTTGGTGCTCGCCGTGTTGGTAAAACGGTAATGATGCGTAAAATTGTGGACAACTATTCAGGTAGGACGATGATGCTCAACGGCGAAGACTACGACACATTAGCACTATTGGAGAATCGCTCAATAGCCAATTATCGGCATTTATTGGATGGTATTGATTTGCTGGCTATTGATGAGGCACAGAACATACCACAAATCGGTAGTATTCTGAAGTTGATAGTTGATGAAATACCGGGAATAAGTGTCTTGGCAAGTGGTTCTTCGTCATTCGATTTGCTGAATAAGACTGGTGAACCGTTGGTCGGCCGCAGTACGCAATTTCTCCTTACACCATTCTCGCAACGGGAAATCGCACAGACGGAAACGGCACTTGAAACCCGCCAGAACCTCGAAGCGCGCTTGATTTACGGTTCCTATCCCGAAGTAGTAATGATGGAGAACTATGAACGTAAAACAGACTACCTACGTGATATTGTCGGTGCATACCTGCTTAAAGATATCTTAGCAATTGACGGCTTAAAAAATTCGAGCAAGATGCGCGATCTACTGCGATTGATAGCTTTTCAGTTGGGCAGCGAAGTTTCTTACGAAGAGTTAGGTAAACAACTCGGCATGAGCAAGACGACCGTTGAAAAATACCTCGACCTATTGGAAAAGGTCTTCGTTATCTATCGTCTGGGGGCTTATTCGCGTAACCTACGCAAGGAGGTTACAAAAGCTGGCAAGTGGTACTTCTACGACAACGGCATTCGCAATGCCATTATCGGGGCTTTCTCACCGCTGGCCATTCGGCAGGATGTCGGTGCGCTGTGGGAGAACTACATCATCGGAGAGCGGCGCAAAGCGAACTTCAATGAGGGACTGCACAGGGAGTTCTATTTCTGGCGCACCTACGACAAACAGGAAATCGACCTGATTGAGGAGAGTGCCGACAGTCTTACCGCCTTGGAGTTCAAGTGGGGAAATAAAATGCCGGCCGCACCGAAAGCCTTCCAAGAAGCCTATCCCTATGCCGAGTTTCATGTGGTAAATCGGGAGAATTATTTGGAGTTCGTATAATCAATAAATTACGTATATGGAAACAAAACTACAATCCAAACAGCAATATCCGCGGTTTATCCAAAATAAACCGTGTGGTATTGACAAATTCGATGGAGGTTCGCAAGAAAGGTTGGCAAAAACTATTGCTCGCCATTTTTGTCAGAATGATTCATTGGATGAGGAATGTACTTTACCTCGAATTATCGGCATCGAAGGTATTTGGGGATCTGGAAAATCCAACGTGGTTAAAATGTTGGAACGTGAATTATCAGACGACTATTACTTTTTTGAGTATGACGCATGGGGACATCAAGAGGACTTGCAACGCCGCTCTATATTGGAATTGCTTACAAGCAAACTTATTGATGATGGTATCCTATCTGGAAATGCAACAATAAAAGTCAAAGGTGGAGGTACGAAAACCGTATCATGGTCTGAAAAGCTGAAATATTTATTAGCCCGTAAAACGGAGACCGTAACCGAAAAATATCCCCTTATCAGTAATGGTATGGTTGCGGCATTTTTGGTTGCAGTTTTAACTCCGATATTTACATTTATTGCGTATGCAGTAAAACCTACACCCACAACATGGTGGTTTTCTTTATTGTCTATTATCATAGCTGCACTGCCAGTTCTTATTGCATTGTGCGTTTGGAAATGGGCATATAGCAAAGATCATAAATATGGATGGAGTTATATGTTAGCTATTTATCAAGATAAAGTCGAAAAGGACGTTTGCTATGAGACTTTGAGCGAAGACGAACCAACGGTTTACGAGTTCAAAACATGGATGCAAGACATTTCTGATTTTATCAAGGAAAAAGGACAACGTAAATTAGTCCTTGTTTTTGACAACATGGATCGTCTCCCCGCTGAAAAAGTAAAAGAATTATGGTCTTCTATCCATACGTTCTTCGCCGATAGCGGTTTTGAAAATGTTTGGGCTGTTATTCCTTTCGATGAAACACATTTAGCTTGTGCATTCGGAGATGAGACCGACGAACAAACGAAACAACTGACCAAGTATTTTATCAATAAAACTTTCCCTATTGTTTATCGTGTTGCTCCTCCTGTTATTACCGACTATCGAAGTATATTCAACAAACTGTTTGTTGAAGCATTTGGAGAAACAGAAAATGAAGCGAAAGAAACTATAAATCGGATATTCAGATTGGTAAATCCTAATGCCAATGTTAGGGAAATTATATCATATATCAATGAGATGGTCGCTCTTAAACAAGAGTGGTGTAACGAAATTTTGATGATAAACATAGCATTGTTCTGTTTGAAGAAGACGGATATTCTGGCAAATCCAGTAGAACAAATATTGTCCGGCGACTATCTGAATGGCATTCAAACAATAATTAACAATGATCTGCAAACACAACGCGAAATTGCAGCTTTGGTATATGGTGTCGATGTTGAAGATGCTCGACAAATTCCATTGAAAAAATATATTGAAGGCTGCATCAACGGAGAAGAAGACCACGACATAAATCAATATGCAGAGACTAATAAACAATTTGACACTGTATTAGAAGAAGTTATACAATGTATGGACAATGCGCTTATCGATAAGATTATACATTGTTTGCATAAATTAACTCGAAAGAGCGATGTTATTCTGCGTGTATGGCAAAGAATAGCACAATTGAAATTAAAAGAATCCATAGAGAAGCAGGTGTTCCCTGTCGAATACCAAGAACTGCTGTTGCATTTAGACACGGAAAGCCAAAACCATGTGATTGCTCAATTATATAAGAAGATAGTTCGGTTCAATGACTTCAATGGCGGCGACTATTTCAAAACGTTAGATGCAATAGACAGGTTTATTGCGCAAAATAAGTTGGCGTGCGATTTTACGTCATTGATTGAAGCAAAAACAGTCAAGCCAAATACATTTATCGATTATATTCAAGCTGCAAATGCAACAGATGCTGCCTATCGGGATAACGCGACAACTAAAGCATATAAATATTATCAAGTAGCAACAAATTCGGAGGCGCTCGATAATTATTTGGCAAACTTACTACCCGATAATTTCGACCATGCAGATATTGTAAAAACGTTAAAAGATAATTCTACCTATACGTTTCCAACGCTTTTGCAAGCGATCACGAATTGCATTGATGAACAGAATGTAAATAAAGATAATATAGGGGCTATATTTACAACCTATCGTTTATTGGCATCTGACGAAGAAAGACCTTTACCTGTAACGTTAGATTCAACCTACATAAATCAGTTGCATTCTGAATTAGAAACTGATGGCCGAAACATTAAAGAGTCTGGATATTACGATTTAGTCGCCATGCAATTGGCACATGGTCATTCCGTTTCCTTAATAGAGGGTGGAGATATAAAATATGTTGCAGAACTCATGGACTATTATGTGGATCATGGAGACTTATTAGTAAATAGTGTGGGATGGAATATACCGCTATTAAATGAAACACTACAATACATGGTAAATCATAAACTTGGCTATAAATTATTGCTCTCAGACATATTGCCCCAATTTGAAGATATTAAGAACAGAATAGGTGTAACGGATGAGGTATTTATCGAGCATTTAGCAGAGTGGAATACCGATTTGGATAAGTATATCACTAAGAACAATATTAAAGATGTAATTCCTGACGCATCTTTTTACGATTTGACCACTAAAATAAGCAATGTCCTGACCGATCATATCAATAAAATAGCGTTCGAAGCGTTGTCTGAAATAAGTGTTGATACATTATACGCCCAAAGAACAGCACATACATCATATTATTGGTTTGTCGCAATAAAACATTTACTGGCTAAAATCAAATCCTTGCCAGATAACTTGACTGAATTTGGCAAAAAGATTCTGATGGATATTGCTTCTGGAACTCAAAGTTTGAATCCTTTCCCTAATTGTTTCAAGAATATAGTTGAAAGATTGGATAAACGAAAAATTAAATCGACAGTTACCGATATAAGAAATGATTTCTGCATCGGTAAAAAGACTATCAATGCAATAAAGTTTCAATTTTTCGAAACATGGCTTAGATCGCATGGTAATTTGAAAAGTCAAGCTGGAGACGTTATTGATAAAATAGTGAAACCTGTAATTTCCGATGGGGCATGCCGTTCATTGATTCTGCAAAACAAAGATTTTTATATGGATTTAATAAATACAGCAGGGGATGATGCTTATGAATTGAAAAAGAGTCTCCGAAACCTCATACAAAAAGATTCAGATCCGCAATTGGTTAAATTTGTCAATTCGATAGATTCAGTACCTGAGGTTGAAACCGCGTAAGTATTTGTCTAACAAGTCCGAATTTTACGATTTTACCCGTCAGAACTGAAGTGCCCCCCAAAAAAATTGTATCCAACTTTTGGGGGTCACTTCAAACTTCGATAGGGATAATTTTCAATTTTGGGGACTTGTTAGACAGTCTCATTATCTGGTAGCAGTTTACACAGCACCGGATCGTTTTTGATACGCTCCAGTTCCTCCTGCACAATCTGCTTCACCTCTTCCTTGATGCGCCGGTAGTTCGCCTGCACCGTTTCCTTCATGCGGTCGTTGCCGTCCTCGTCCGTGAAGTTTGTAATGACGGGAATTTTCTTGTAGGCACTTTCTTCCCGTTTCACCTTTTCGGCATCCACCACAATCTCGCAATGAAAAATCTTCTGCTCGATACGCTCGTTGAAGTTGTCGGATACAGAACCGACAAACATTCCCTGCGTAAGCCCGGAAATCTTACTCGGTGGAATGAGCGCGTCCATCTGCGTGTTGATGGAGGTGGAAACATCCTGCCGGTTGATGGAGATGGACTGCCGTTTCTGCAACACCTTACCGAACCGCTCGGAGAGCGTCTTGGCTGTTTCCCCCACCACCTGACCGGAGAAAATATTGCCGACAGTGTTCATCACCACTTTCGCCTCTTTGTCCCCGTAGTCACGCACTAACTGGCTGAAATCCTGAAAGCCCAGACACACGGCAACCTTGTTGCTTCGGGCGGTAGCTATAAGATTGTCCAACCCTTTGAAGTATATTGTGGGCAACTCGTCGATGATGACCGATGACTTCAGCATCCCCTTCTTGTTGATGAGCTTCACGATACGGGAATTATACAGACCGAGTGCCGCACCGTAGATATTCTGACGGTCGGGATTGTTACCCACGCAGAGGATTTTCGGCTCTTCGGGATTGTTGATGTCCAGCGTAAACTCGCTGTCTGACATCACCCAGTAGAGCTGCGGTGAAATCATCCTCGAAAGCGGGATTTTTGCCGACGCTATCTGACCCATGAGCTGCTCCGCAGCCCCTCCAAGCCACGCATCCATGAACGGCGAAAGGTAGTTCTCCAGCTCCGGATAAGAGGTCAGTATCGGAAATATATCCTCGTAACGGCGGTTCAGAAACTCGATAGCATGGGGAAACGTGCAAAACTTCCCGTTCTGATAGATTTTGAGATACCAGATAATACTGGCAAACAGAATGATAGGTGACTCCACGAAGAAGTCGCCCTGCTTTTGCACCCACGTTTTATTGAGGTTGAGCATTATTGTGTAGGCACTCTCATAGGCATCCGTAATATCTTCCATAAAATCCGGGTGAATGGGATTGCACCGATGAGAGCGTCGCGGGTCGTCGAAGTTGATCACATAGAACTTCGGCTTTACCTTGTAGCCGTCCGGGTGGTTCAGCAAATGGTTGTAGGCAATAGTAGATAGGTCGGGATACTTGAAATCGTAGATGTATTGACTAAAGCCCTTTTCAATCTGTTGCTTGATAAAATTGTTTACCACGGCATAGGACTTGCCGCTGCCCGGCGTACCCAACACGATGGACGCACGGAAGGGATTAACTACATTGATCCAACCGTTGTTCCAGCGTTTCCTGTAATAGAAACGTGTCGGCAGATTGACCGAATACTCGCTTTCGATAAGCCTCGTTTCCTGCATGAAACTCTCGTTCTCGTTGTTGAAAACATCCTCCATCAAATTGTGTTTCAACAGGCGGCTCATCCACAGACCACCCATCAACAGGCAGACATAGCCCGTTCCAATGGTAAGGACATACAGTCCCGTCACCGCTTCAAGCGGCAGCGGCAGGGGCAGCAACCACCAGTTCAGGAAAAACAGCACGAACCCGACGGCAAATGCTGTCCAGATTCTCCCCCAAGTGATTTTCTCACCCTTGACACCCTTCGTACCCAGACAGGACAAGGCAAGCAAAAGGACGGAAAACAGCTTCGTGTAGAGAATGGAATGGAACAGCCCCGCCGTGCGGTCGAAGTTCAGAAGGATTTTGTCCACCACGCCGATGTTCACGCCCCACAGCCGGATGGCTTCGTAGCAGAACCAGTACACGTTCATGACCACTAAAATGATACTCACGGCACGCAGAAAATCCATGATTTTCGCCAATGCCCTCAAATCGTCTTCTTGTTGTGACATACATTGATTTTTTAATTGTTGATACTCTGATTACATACCCAAGCCCTTGCGTTTTTTCTTCTTTTTGCGCTTCATCGCCCGGATGAAAGCCTCTTCCTCGGCATCTACCGCCGGACCTTCGGGAGTGAGCAAGCCCATACCGCCCGATATATCTTCACTGTCGTAGGCGGTCTGCCCGTGTGCCTTGTCCGCAGCATCCACAGGGATGGATAGCGGTATCGGCGGTTGTCCGGCGTATGGCAGGGTGAAGTGTTCCTGCAAGGCATTCGCCGAAAGCTCCTTACCCATGCGCGAACCGTTCAGCACGCATCCCGTGCGGTGGTCGATGAAGGTAGCCCCATAGATGCGCCCTTCCTCTGTGTAGCGCAGTACGGTGTCGATGCCCTTCTCTTTGAGTTGGGATACAAATTTGTCCTTGTCATAAGTGCCTTGCAGCACGGAAAGGACGGTGCGTTTCGTCATGTCTGCCAGTTTCCTATCCTTGATTTCCGATTTGGAACGGACAAACTTCTTCTGTACGGCTTCATAGCCTGCGGACTTCCCGAAAAGCGAGGATTTGAACGGGTTGCCCACCTTGTTACCCTTGTCGTCCGTGACGGAATAGACCAGCCCGTGATACTCCCGTCCGCGCACGTTGCCCCTCGCTTCCTCCACCGTCATATTATATAAGGAAAGGAGCGCACGGTATTCGCCCATCGTCTGGAAACGGTACTGCCCATTCAGAGCCTTCACGGTGTTGCCTACCTGCTTCTTCACATCACCTGCCGATGCGGCCACCTTGCGCAACGGATTATCCAATCTCTGATTTTTACGTTCTGCCGGATGCAATCCGTACTTCTGTTCCAGTTCCCTGCGGATACGGTCGCTGCGGCGGTAGAGAAAATCCCGGTTGAGCCTTTTCCCGTTCTCGTCCACGTTGACCGTCACGATGTGCAGGTGGTGGCGGTCGATGTCCTCGTGCTTGAATACAAGATAAGGCTGGTTTCCGAAACCGAGTTTTTCCAGATACTCGCGGGCGATATTCTGCAACTCAATATCGGTCAGCACATCCTCCGGGTGCGGGTTGAGAGAGATATGCACCACCGGCTTCTCGATCTTCATCTGCGGTGGCAGGAAGGTGAGAAAACCCTCCATCGCCTTGCCTATGTCCACCGTTCCCGAACCGTCATTGTAGATGCGGTTGGTGGTGAGAAGCCGCCCCTGCGCCTCGTTAATCTTCTCCCCGTTGTAGGCAATCGCGCCGTACAACGAACTTCCTACACTGATTTTTGCGACCATTTTGCCTCCATTTCCCTTGAAAGTTCCACAATCCGGCGGCTCAGTTTCACGAGTTCGACGGTGTGTTGCTCTAATTTGTAGAGCAACGCCATCGCCTTTTTCTCTGAAAAATGCAGCCTCAGTTCCTTCACGACTTGGTTGTAATTCGTACCCACGGCACGGAATTGTGCATGAAAATCCGACAGTTTGGTGTAATAGTCCACCAACGTCTTGTCCACCTTCAGCACCTTGAACGGTTGCCCGAAGAAGTGCGCTTTGAGGAAAACAGACCGTGCATAGACACCCGATTTTCCGAACATGGCGAGGAAACGGTTGTGTTCCTCCTCGTTGAAACGGACGGTGTACCGGTACACCGCCGGATCAAGTTTGGGATTTCTCCCTGATTTGCTTTTCCTTTTCTCTTTCATATTACTTTGGATTTAGCGGATTGACGGCATAAGCCGCCGCTTCGGATTACAGCACCGCAGTTCTGAAAGGCTTCCCGACTTCGGAGGGAAAGCCCGCCCCCTGCAAGGGCAAGTGCTTTTCGTGGCTGCTCAAAATATTTTGAGCGGCTGAAAAGACATCTTGCTATGTTCAGGTGAACATAAAAATCCGTCAGGGGACGGATTGGGAAAATACCTTTCAGGACTCCGGGCCGCGCGTCATCGGCGAACCCTGCTGTCCGGGTGCAAAGTTACGCCCTTAAAGCGGTATCGGACAGATGCTTGACCCGGTCAATGACTGCCAACCGGCGCAACGTGCCGCCACTTGCCGGAGAAGTGATACAGGTTCCAAAATATACTTGTTTATTTGCAGCATGATTCAAGAAACGAACGATTTGAAGATATGATAAACGGAACATTCAAATACCCGGAAATCCGCTTCTTCGGATACTTGCCGAAACGGATACCCGAACCGTCGGAAACCCGGTTCTCCGACAATTCGGTGACGTATGGATTCAATGACTTCATGACGCAATGTCGTCAATCACCATTTGTCCGACGCACCGCTTCACCACAGAACCGGATACGCGACGACCCGCCTGCGTGTGTAGTCACGGAAGCGGATGGTGCGACAGCCAAATCCGTATGGAAACAGAAAAACAAATCATCAACAATTAAAATAAATGGAACTATGAGTAAGGAAATCTTCGTTGCATTCGCAACACAGAAAGGTGGCATCGGCAAATCCACTGTCACGGCACTTGCCGCCAGCTACCTGCACAACGTGAAAGGCTACAATGTCGCCGTCGTGGACTGCGACGACCCGCAGCACAGCATCCACGGGCTGCGCGAACACGAAATGGGGCTTATCGACAGCAGCACCTACTTCAAGGCTCTCGCTTGCGACCATTTCCGCCGGATCAAAAAGAACGCCTACACCATCGTCAAAAGCAATGCGGTGAACGCCCTCGACGATGCCGAGAGGATGATTGCCACTGAGGACGTGAAACCCGACGTGGTGTTCTTCGACATGCCCGGCACACTCCGAAGCAACGGCGTGATAAAGACGCTCTCGCAGATGGACTACATTTTCACTCCGCTGAGTGCCGACCGCTTTGTCGTGGAGAGTACCCTGAAATTCGTCACGATGTTCCGCGACAGGCTGATGACTACCGGACAGGCGAAAACAAAGGGGCTGCATCTGTTCTGGACGATGGTGGACGGCAGGGAGAGGAACGACTTGTACGGCATCTACGAGGAAGTGATAGCCGAAATGGGCTTTCCGGTACTTTCCACCCGCTTGCCCGACAGCAAGAAGTTCCGCCGTGACCTTTCGGAAGAGCGCAAGAGCGTTTTCCGCTCCACCATCTTCCCGATGGACACGGCACTGCTGAAAGGGAGTGGCATCCGGGAGTTTTCCGAAGAGATAAGCGACATCATCAGACCGCAGTGAGCATGGGCAGCAGGAAAGTGAACACGGAAGGCATCGACGAGGAACTGCTGTTAGCCTCCATCGGGCGGCGCACACAGGACGGGACACTGCGCCCCGCACAGGAAGTACCCGCAGCTGCACCGACCGAAGAGGACACCGCCGCACCGGAACCATCTCCTGTGCAACCCGTAACACGGGAAAAAGCGCAGAGGGAAAGTGGACGCCGGAAAAGGCAGGACGAGGACTACAACGAGCTATTCCTGCGCCGCAACGAGATAAAGACCCGCCAATGTGTCTATATCAGCCGTGACGTCCACGGCAAGATCCTCAGAATCGTGAACGACATCGCCGGAGGGGAAATCTCAGTAGGCGGATATGTGGATACCGTGCTGCGCCAGCATCTGGAACAGCACAAGGAGAGAATCAACGAACTGTACAAGAAACAACGTGAAGATCTGATTTGAAAATGGAAAAAGAAATGACACCGAATGAAAAAAGACCACAGCAAGACTGCGGAGGTATGTTTACCCAAGTGCAGGCGAGTGTGGAAATACTGTCGCCTGTCCCGGTAAGCGGCAAATGCAGTGAGAAGGACTATGAACGCCTGTTCATCCGCGACCCGGAAGTAAAGGCACGTGAGGGGAAGATGGCGTATGTGCGCCCGGAGTACCACGAGCGTATCATGCGTATCACCCGTGTAATCGGGCATGACCGGCTTACGCTGTCCGCTTACATCGACCATGTGCTGACGCACCACTTCAACCAGTGCGAAGATGCGATAAAGAGCCTTTATGCCCGAAATTACAATTCAGTATTCTAACCAAAAACGGAAGGATATGAATTACACAATCAGCATGACAGACATTCTGCTGGCGGTATCGGTCGGCTGCAACCTCTGGTTCCTGTTCCTGCTCCTTTACGAGCGCATCATGGACACGCGGATTGTCCGCTTCTTCAAGGGCATTGTCGGATTATGGCGGTCACTGGACGGGAATGAGGCTAAACGCATAGCGGCACACGAGGAAGTCCCTGCGGAAAAGGCGGACATCATCGGCAAGAGCCGTTTCAGGATGGCATCCACCCGGACAACCGCTGCCATACCGACGCAAGAAGCCGCCACTATTGAAAAAGGCATTGAGCTGTCGGAGGAAGAGGCTACTTTTGACGACGGAAAAACGGGAAACGCATCCCGCCCGGCACAAGTCCCGGAGGAAAAACTCGATGAGACCTTCACGAGCATACCGCCGGAGGAACTGGGATACGGGGACGACGAACCGGAAGAGGACGCCTCGGACACGCCACGGGCTTCGGGCAGCAGCTTTGACGAGATTGACGACGCCTGCAAGACCGCCAAAAACCCGGACGCGACACAGGCGGAACGTGAAAAGGCGGCTAAGGTGTTCACCGACATGGAGGGCACGGAGTTGTACGAGAAAATGATGGAAGGCTCTTCGGAGATAGGCATCCGCATCAAGGGGCTTATCGAGATTCGGCTGAAGAAATCTGAAAAGGAGTTCGTCGTGCCGGACAACATCGAGGAGTTCGACATTCGCAACTATGTATGACAACAATAAAAGAAATGAACATGAAAGAATGACATCAACCCACGCGGCGAGGAAACGCAAGGCGCATCCCCATCCGCAACGGACACGCCCACGTCCGTGGAAACAAACGGGCATCCACTAAAACCAAAGTAAAGAAACAAAGTATCAACCGCCCGACAAAGGACCATCCACCCTTTTGACGGCAAAAAACAAGAACAGTTTATGAACAAGAACATCTTGAAAAACAGAAAAGCAATCCTCTCCGCGGCACTTGTCATCGCCGCAACCGCCTCCGCTTTCGCGCAGGGAAACGGCATCGCGGGCATCAACGAAGCCACCTCTATGGTGAGTTCTTATTTCGACCCCGGAACTAAACTGATATACGCCATCGGTGCAGTCGTCGGGCTTATCGGGGGCGTAAAAGTGTACGGCAAGTTTTCATCGGGCGACCCCGACACCAGCAAGACAGCCGCCTCGTGGTTCGGCGCGTGCATCTTCCTGATTGTTGCCGCCACCATCCTGCGCTCATTCTTCCTTTAATAAATAATGTATGGCTGAATACCCAATCAACAAGGGTATCGGCCGTCCGGTAGAGTTCAAGGGCTTGAAGGCACAGTACCTCTTCATCTTCTGCGGAGGTCTGCTGGCTCTCTTCGTCCTGTTCGTCATCCTCTACATGGTCGGTATCGACCAGTGGATATGTATCGGCTTCGGCGCGGCATCGTCCTCCCTCCTTGTATGGCAGACCTTCGCGCTGAACGCCCGGTACGGTGAACACGGGCTGATGAAATTAGGAGCGGCACGGAGCCATCCCCGATACCTTATCAACCGGCGGCGGATAACCCGTCTGTTCAAACGACAACGAAAGGAAGAAAGACAATGAGGAATACATCGAAAATGACAACACTGGAAAACAGGTTCCCACTTTTAGCGGTGGAGCATGGCTGCATCATCTCAAAGGACGCCGACATCACGGTGGCTTTCGAGGTGGAACTACCGGAACTTTACACCGTGACGGGTGCGGAGTACGAGGCGATACACAGTTGCTGGTGCAAGGCTATCAAGGTGCTGCCGGACTACTCCGTCGTCCACAAACAGGACTGGTTCATCAAGGAACGCTACAAACCGGAGCTTCAGAAGGACGACATGAGCTTTTTAAGCCGCTCTTTCGAGCGTCACTTCAACGAGCGTCCGTACCTGAAACACACCTGCTACCTCTACCTGACCAAGACAACAAAGGAGCGTAACCGGATGCAGAGCAATTTCAGCACGCTGTGCCGGGGACATATCATCCCGAAGGAGCTGGACAGGGAAACCACGACCAAGTTCTTGGAAGCCTGCGAACAGTTCGAGCGCATCATGAACGACAGCGGGCTTGTCAGGCTGCGCCGCCTCTCCACCGATGAGATTGTGGGTACTGAGGGAAAGACGGGACTTATTGAACGCTACTTCTCGCTCATGCCGGAAGGTGACACCACCTTGCAGGACATCGAGCTTTCGGCAAGGGAGATGCGCATCGGCGACAACCGCCTGTGTCTGCACACCCTCTCCGACGCGGAAGACCTGCCGGGCAAGGTGGCTACCGACACCCGTTACGAGAAGCTCTCCACCGACCGGAGTGACTGCCGACTGTCATTCGCCTCCCCGGTGGGGCTTCTGCTCTCCTGCAACCATATCTACAACCAGTATGTGCTGATAGACAACAGTGAGGAAACCTTGCAGAAGTTCGAGAAGTCCGCCCGTAACATGCAGTCGCTATCTCGCTATTCAAGGAGCAACAGCATCAACCGCGAGTGGATAGACCAATACCTGAACGAAGCCCATTCCTACGGACTGACCTCGGTACGGGCACACTTCAACGTCATGGCGTGGAGCGACGATGCGGAGGAACTGAAGCATATCAAGAACGACGTGGGCAGCCAGTTGGCAAGCATGGAATGCGTGCCGCGCCACAACACCATCGACTGCCCGACACTCTACTGGGCGGCGATACCCGGCAATGCGGCGGACTTCCCGGCGGAAGAGAGTTTCCACACCTTCATCGAACAGGCGGTGTGCCTGTTCACAGAGGAAACCAACTACCGCAGCTCGCTCTCGCCCTTCGGCATCAAGATGGTGGACAGGCTCACGGGAAAACCGCTGCACCTTGACATCTCCGACCTGCCCATGAAGCGAGGTATCACGACCAACCGCAACAAGTTCGTGCTGGGTCCTTCGGGCAGCGGCAAGTCTTTCTTCATGAACCACCTCGTGCGCCAATATTATGAGCAAGGCGCACATGTGGTATTGGTGGACACGGGAAACTCCTATCAGGGCTTGTGCGGCATGATCCGACGCAAGACAGGCGGAGCGGACGGTGTGTATTTCACCTACACGGAAGATAAGCCCATCAGCTTCAACCCGTTCTACACCGACGATTACATCTTCGACGTGGAGAAGAAGGACAGCATCAAGACCCTGTTGCTGACGCTCTGGAAGTCGGAGGACGACAAGGTGACAAAGACGGAGAGCGGCGAGCTGGGCAGTGCCGTGAGTGCCTATATTGAGCGCATCCAATCCGACCGTAGCATCGTGCCGTCGTTCAACACCTTCTACGAGTATATGCGTGACGACTACCGCAAGGAACTGGCACAGCGTGACATCAAGGTGGAGAAGTCCGACTTCAACATCGACAACATGCTCACCACCATGCGGCAGTATTACCGGGGCGGGCGTTACGATTTCCTGCTCAACTCCACGGAGAACATCGACCTGCTCGGCAAGCGGTTCATCGTCTTCGAGATAGATTCGATTAAAGAAAACCGCGAACTGTTCCCCGTCGTGACCATCATCATCATGGAAGCCTTCATCAACAAGATGCGGCGGCTGAAAGGCGTGCGGAAACAGCTTATCGTGGAAGAGGCTTGGAAGGCCCTCTCATCGGCGAACATGGCTGAATATCTGCGCTATATGTATAAGACGGTCAGAAAATATTACGGCGAGGCAATCGTGGTGACGCAGGAGGTGGACGACATTATCAGTTCTCCGGTGGTCAAAGAGAGCATTATCAACAACTCGGATTGTAAAATCCTGCTTGACCAAAGGAAATATATGAACAAGTTCGACCAGATACAGGCGTTGCTCGGACTGACGGAAAAGGAGAAGTCGCAGATACTCTCCATCAACATGGCGAACAACCCTTCACGGCTCTACAAGGAGGTGTGGATAGGCTTGGGCGGCACGCAGTCGGCGGTCTATGCCACGGAGGTCAGCGCGGAAGAGTATCTGGCGTACACCACCGAGGAAACGGAAAAAGTGGAGGTTTACCGTCTGGCGGAGAAGCTGGGCGACGACATCGAAGCCGCCATCCGGCAGCTTGCCGAAAGGCGGAGAAACAAGGAATAACTAAAAAACAGAATGTATCAACCAAAAAAGAAAAACGCGTATGAATTTACCAAAAGTGAAAATGCTGCAAGTCAGCAAGTGCCTTATCGGATTGGCGGTCATGATGCTGCAATCCTGCGACGTGGCCGACAACCGCCGCGACATGCTGTGCGGGAACTGGGAGAGCGTGGAGGGAAAACCTGACGTGCTTATCTACAAGGAGGGCGAAGCCTACAAAGTGACGGTGTTCCGTCGTAGCGGTCTGCGCCGCAAGCTCAAGCCGGAAACCTATCTCTTGCAGGAGGAGAACGGCAACCTGTTCATGAACACCGGCTTCCGCATCGACGTGTCCTACAACGAGGCCACGGATGTGCTGACTTTCTCGCCAAACGGGGACTATGTGCGGGTGAAGCCGCAGCCGGGACATCCGACCGAAGAATAACAACCACTAAAATCCAAAGTAACATGAGAACAAGAATAACAATGATTATCTGCCTGTGCCTGCTTTTCGCGGGCAGGGCAAGCGCACAGTGGGTCGTAAGCGATCCGGGCAATCTAGCGCAGGGCATCATCAATGCCTCCAAAAACATCATCCATACCTCCAAGACCGCCACGAACATGGTGAGCAACTTTCAGGAGACGGTGAAAATCTATCAGCAGGGCAAGAAGTATTACGATGCCCTCAAATCGGTGAACAATCTGGTCAAGGACGCCCGCAAGGTGCAGCAGACCATCCTGATGGTGGGCGACATCACAGACATCTATGTGAACAGTTTCCAACGGATGCTCCGTGACGGGAATTTCAGACCCGAAGAGCTTTCCGCAATCGCTTTCGGCTACACGAAACTGCTGGAGGAAAGCAACGAAGTGTTGACGGAACTCAGGAACGTGGTGAACATCACCACGCTCTCCATGACCGACAAGGAGCGCATGGACGTGGTGGAACGCTGCCACTCGAAGATGAAGCGTTACCGCAACCTCGT
This sequence comes from Phocaeicola coprocola DSM 17136, assembly GCF_000154845.1. GTDB lineage: Bacteria > Bacteroidota > Bacteroidia > Bacteroidales > Bacteroidaceae > Phocaeicola > Phocaeicola coprocola. Next base: position 46,065 of record NZ_DS981459.1, read on the forward strand.
GAGCTACTACACGAACAAGAACATCTCCGTGAGTTACCTGCGTGCGAAAAAGAAGAACGACCTCGACCGCATCATGGGGCTGTACGGGAACATGAACGAAAGATACTGGTAGCCTATGAAGTTCGACAACCTTCATCAGATTTTACGTTCACTTTATGAGCAGATGATGCCGCTGTGTGGGGACATGGCTGGTGTGGCGAAAGGCATCGCCGGGCTGGGTGCGCTGTTCTACGTCGCCTACCGGGTATGGCAGTCGCTGGCGAGAGCTGAACCGATAGACGTATTCCCGATGCTCCGTCCTTTTGCCATCGGTCTGTGCATCATGTTCTTCCCGACTGTGGTGCTGGGCACGATAAACAGCATCCTCTCACCCGTCGTACAGGGCACGGCAAAGATGCTGGAGGCGGAAACGCTGGACATGAACCGATACCGGGAGCAGAAGGACAAACTGGAATACGAGGCGATGGTACGCAACCCCGAAACCGCCTACCTCGTGTCCAACGAGGAATTTGACAAGCAACTGGAGGAACTCGGCTGGTCGCCCTCCGACATGGTGACGATGGCGGGAATGTATATCGACCGGGGAATGTACAACATGAAGAAGAGCATCCGCGACTTCTTCCGCGAGATACTCGAACTGCTGTTCCAAGCCGCCGCCCTCGTGATAGACACCGTCCGCACCTTCTTTCTCGTGGTGCTGGCGATTCTCGGTCCGATAGCCTTCGCCCTGTCGGTATGGGACGGTTTCCAAAACACGCTCACGCAGTGGATATGCCGCTATATACAGGTCTATCTGTGGCTACCGGTATCGGACATGTTCAGCACCATACTGGCGAAGATACAGGTTCTGATGCTGCAAAACGACATCGAGCGGATGCAGGCAGACCCGAACTTCTCGCTGGATTCGAGCGACGGGGTGTATATCGTATTCCTCTGCATCGGCATCATCGGCTACTTTACCATTCCCACCGTTGCGGGCTGGATTATCCAAGCCGGAGGCATGGGCGGTTACGGTCGCAACGTGAACCAGATGGCGGGACGAGCCGGAAGCATGGCGGGCAGCGTGGCGGGTGCAGCCGCAGGAAACGCAGTCGGACGTGTCGGCAAATTGCTGAAATAATCAATGTGCAATCATAAATTGGAAAATATAAATGGAATTCAAATCACTTAGAAACATCGAATCGTCGTTCAGGCAGATACGCCTGTTCGGTATCGTCTTCCTCTCGCTGTGCGCCGTGGTGACGGTGTGGAGCGTGTGGAACTCCTACCGTTTCGCAGAGAAGCAACGGGAGAAAATCTATGTGCTGGACAACGGCAAGAGCCTGATGCTCGCCTTGTCTCAGGATTTGTCGCAGAACCGCCCGGCGGAGGCACGGGAACATGTGCGCCGTTTCCACGAGATGTTCTTCACGCTATCACCTGAAAAAAGCGCGATTGAACACAACGTGAAACGTGCCTTGCTGCTGGCGGACAAGAGCGTGTACCACTATTATTCGGACTTCGCGGAGAAGGGGTACTACAACCGCATCATCGCCGGGAACATCAACCAAGTGCTGAAGGTGGACAGCGTGGTGTGCGACTTCAACGCCTATCCCTACCGTGCCGTGACCTACGCCACACAGAAAATCATCCGGCAGAGCAACGTCACCGAGCGCAGCCTCGTGACCACCTGCCGCCTGCTGAACGCATCGCGGTCGGATGACAACCCGAACGGTTTTACCATCGAGGGTTTCACCATCATTGAGAACAAGGATTTACAGACTATCAAACGGTAACAGGACATGAAAAGTATCAGAAAATCAATGTGGGGCATGTATTGGAAACTCCACGACAAACGGAAACGCTTGGCGGCAAGTCTCAAAGGGTATCTGGACGGCTTGCCGCCGGAAACACGCCGCCGCATCGTGCTGGGGATGTTCGCCGCCTTCGCGGTGCTTGCCCTTTACACCTTCGGCAGAGCCGTCTATGACATCGGCAGGAACGACGGCTCACATATGGAAACGGGACACGCCGGACGGGTGGAACTGCCGACCCCGGCGGAAACAGGCAATCACTTAACACCTTATTTATATGGAACAGACAAAGAATGAACCGACGAAAGAGAACAAAGCTGCTCCCGAAACGGGGAAACCGAAAAAGGAGCGCGAACCGCTGACAGAGGCGCAACGGCTGAAACGGCAGAAGATGATCGTGCTGCCCGCTATGGTGTTGGTGTTCATCGGGGCGATGTGGCTGATATTCGCCCCGTCCTCCGGCAAGGAGCAACCGCCGGGAACGGACGGATACAACACCGAGATGCCCGACGCTGACAAGGCGAACCGGCAGATTATCGGCGACAAGCTGAAAGCCTACGAGCATGGGGAGATGGAAGAGCGTCAGGAGAGCCGCAACCGTGCCATCGGGCAGCTGGGCGACATGTTCGACCGCGAGATAGCGGGAACGGAGAACGGAGTGGACTTCGACCTCGCCAATCCGGGCGGCAAGGAAGAAAGGGCAAAGCCAGCCACGCCGCAGACCATCCAGTCCTCCGCAGCCGCCTACCGTGACCTGAACGCCACGCTCGGAAACTTCTACGACCAGCCGAAAAACGACAATGCGGAGATGGACGAATTGTTGGAGCGCATCGCATCGCTGGAGTCGGAACTGGAAAGCGAGAGGGGCAAGGCTTCCTCTATGGACGAGCAGGTGGCTCTTATGGAGAAGTCCTACGAGCTGGCGGCAAAGTACATGGGCGGTCAGAACGGAGGACAGCCATCGGCGGAACAGAGGGCAGAGCCAACTACCGTGCAGAAAGGGAAGAAGAACAAGGCAATGCCTATCAGACAGGTGGAGCATCAAGTAGTTTCTTCACTCTCACAGCCTATGAGTAACGCGGAGTTTGTCGCCGCCTTATCGCAGGAACGCAACCGGGGTTTCAACACGGCTGTCGGCACGGCGGAGGTATTGGACAGGAACACCATACCGGCGTGCGTGCATGGGGCGCAGAGCGTGACGGACGGGCAGACGGTAAGGCTGCGCCTGCTGGAGCCTATGGCGGTGGCAGGCAGGACAATACCCCGGGGTGCGGTGGTGGTCGGCACGGGCAAGATACAGGGTGAGCGGCTCGACATCGAGATTACCTCGCTGGAATACGACGGCACGATTATCCCCGTGGAGCTTGCGGTCTATGACACGGACGGACAGCCCGGCATCTTCATCCCGAACTCGATGGAGATGAACGCCGTCCGGGAGGTCGCCGCCAACATGGGCGGCTCGCTGGGAAGCAGCATCAACATCTCCACCAATGCCGGGGCGCAGCTCGCCTCCGACTTGGGCAAGGGGCTGATACAAGGCACGAGCCAGTACATCGCCAAAAAGATGCGAACCGTCAAGGTGCATCTGAAAGCCGGGTACAGGGTCATGCTTTACCAAGAAAAATATTGAAAACAATAAAAATTACCACTAAAATCCAAAAGTAATGAGAAAAGTAATCATCATGTTTGCCCTCGCTATGGGCATCATAACTGCCAACGCGCAGGAGAATGTAACCGTTGAAACGACCAACGGAAGTGAACAACCGACCTTGACGAAGGAGGTCTATCCGCAGAAGGAGGCGGACGGCGACCTATATCACGGGCTGTCACGCAAGCTGACCTTCGACCGCATGATACCGCCGCACGGTCTGGAAGTGACCTACGACAAGACCGTCCACGTCATTTTTCCGGCGGAGGTGCGCTATGTCGATTTAGGCTCGCCCGACCTGATTGCCGGGAAAGCCGACGGAGCGGAGAACATCATCCGTGTGAAGGCTACCGTAAGGAATTTTCCCAACGAAACGAATATGTCCGTCATCACGGAGGACGGCAGTTTCTACACCTTCAACGTGAAGTACGCCGCCGAACCGCTGTTGCTCAACGTGGAGATGTGCGACTTCATCCATGACGGCAGCACGGTGAACCGCCCGAACAACGCGCAGGAAATCTATCTGAAAGAGCTGGGCAGCGAAAGCCCGATGCTGGTGCGCCTTATCATGAAGTCCATCCACAAACAGAACAAGCGCGAGGTGAAGCATATCGGCTGCAAGCGTTTCGGCATCCAATACCTGTTGAAAGGCATCTACACGCACAACGGCTTGCTTTATTTCCACACGGAGATAAAGAACCAGAGCAACGTGCCTTTCGATGTGGACTACATCACTTGGAAAATCGTGGACAAGAAGGTTGCGAAGCGTACTGCCGTGCAGGAGCAGATTATTCTGCCGCTCCGCGCGCAGAACTACGCCACCCTCGTGCCGGGCAAAAAGAGCGAGCGCACGGTCTTCACGATGGCGAAGTTCACCATCCCCGATGACAAGTGCCTCGTGGTGGAATTGAACGAGAAGAACGGCGGCCGTCACCAGTCCTTCGTGATTGAGAACGAGGATTTGGTACGCGCGGGTACCATCAACGAACTTCAAGTACGCTGACCATGAGAAAGTACATCGCAATAATCATCGCGTCGCTTGCCCTTTTTACAGGGCAGGCGCACGCCCAGCGGTGTCTGCCGAAGATGCAGGGCATCGAGGTGAGGGCGGACATGGCGGACGGCTTCAATCTCGGCGGCAAGGACGGCGGGTACAGCTTCGGGGCGGCTCTCTCCACCTACACGAAGAAGGGGAACAAGTGGGTGTTCGGTGGCGAATACCTGTTGAAGAACAATCCCTACAAGGACACCAAGATACCCGTGGCGCAGTTCACGGCGGAGGGCGGCTATTACTTCAAGATACTGTCGGACGCCCGAAAGATTGTTTTCGTCTATGCCGGGGCTTCGGCTCTCGCCGGATATGAGGCGGTAAATTGGGGGAAGAAGGTGCTGCATGACGGCTCCACGCTGCACGACCGGGACGCCTTCATCTACGGCGGTGCGCTGACGCTCGATGTGGAGTGTTACGTGGCAGACCGTATCGCCCTGCTTGCCAACCTGCGGGAGCGTTGCCTTTGGGGTGGCGACACACGGAAGTTCCACACGCAGTTCGGGGTCGGTATCAAGTTCATCATCAACTGACACGGGCATGGAAAGGACGGAAATAGATGCTGTCAGAAGGATGCCGCTTGCGGATTTTCTCGCACGGCTGGGGCATGAGCCTGTCAGAAGGAGCGGTAACGAGCTGTGGTATCTTGCCCCGTACAGGGGCGAGCGCACATCCTCTTTCCGTGTGAACGTGGCGAAACAGCTCTGGTACGACTTCGGTTTGGGCAAGGGCGGCGACATCTTCACGCTTGCCGGGGAGTTTCTGCAAAGCGATGACTTCATGAAGCAAGCGAAGTTCATAGCGGAAGCCGCCAATATGACGGTTGCCGGATGGGAAAAGCCCGTCTATCTCTCGAAGCCGACCGAATCCGTTTTTGAGGATGTGGAGGTCGCTCCGCTGCTCCGCTCACTGCTGACGGAGTATTTAGAGGAACGGGGCATCCCTTACGCCATCGCATCCCGTCACTGCTGCCGCTTGAACTACGGTGTGCGTGGGAAACGGTATTTTGCCGTTGGCTTTCCGAACATGGCAGGTGGCTATGAAGTCAGAAGCCGATATTTCAAGGGTTGCATACCTCCGAAGTCTGTATCACTGGTAAAGGCGAATGACATCCCGGCTGACGAGTGCCTCGTGTTCGAGGGCTTCATGGACTTTCTCTCTGCCGTGACGCTTGGTGTAACCGGTAACGCTGACTGTCTTGTGCTGAACTCAGTCGCCAACGTGGAGAAGGCGGCGGGATTGCTGGACGGATACGGGCGCATCGGCTGCTTCCTCGACCGTGACGAAGCCGGACGGCGGACGCTTGCCGCACTTACCATGCGATACGGGGAACGTGTCACCGACCGTTCCTCCCTCTATGGCGGTTGCAAGGACTTGAACGAGTACCTGCAACTGACAACGAAAAAACAGAAAAACAACCATCTAAAAATCGAAGAACAATGAACATACTGAACAACAGAAACAAGAGAACATCAATATTCAAGGCAGTGGCGTTATGCCTGATAGCCGCCATGTCATTCACCCTCGTGTCATGTGACGATGACATGGACATCCAGCAGTCCTATCCCTTCACGGTGGAGGTCATGCCCGTGCCGAACAAGGTAGTAAAGGGGCAGACAGTGGAAATCCGCTGTGAACTGAAAAAGGAGGGCGACTTTTCGGGTACGCTCTATACCATCCGCTATTTCCAGTTCGAGGGGGAAGGCTCGCTCAAAATGGATAACGGCATCACCTTCCTGCCTAACGACCGCTACCTGCTGGAGAACGAAAAATTCCGCCTGTACTACACGGCGGCGGGTGATGAGGCGCATAATTTCATCGTGGTGGTGGAGGATAACTTTAGCAACTCCTACGAACTGGAATTTGACTTCAACAACAGGAATGTAAAGGACGACGATCTTACCATCGTTCCCATCGGCAACTTCAGCCCCTTGTTGAAATGATGCGTGTATTCATGACAATGCTCTGTTCACTTCTGACGGTCTGTTCTGTGTCCGCGCAGATCAGCCGCCAAGAGGGAACGGACGGGCAGGCGGCAATCTACCGACTGCCGCTTATGGAACGTGCTTTTTTATGCTGCCGCTACTTTGAAGGCTGGCACTCAGAAAAACACTACCCATACGTCGGTTGGGGTCACAAACTTTTGCCAAACGAGAAGTATTCGGCACGAACCATGACAAAACGGGATGCGGATGAACTTTTGCGGAAAGACCTGCGCAAATTTGTCGCCATGTTCCGTAAATTCGGGGTTGATTCGATTTTGCTTGGCACGTTAGCTTACAATGTGGGACCGGCGAAGCTGTTAGGCAGCAAAACAATCCCCAAAAGCACCTTAATCAAGAAGCTGGAAGCTGGTGACAGGAACATCTACCGTGAGTATATAGCCTTCTGCAACTACAAAGGAAAACGCCACGCCATGCTGCTCAAACGGAGAAAGGCGGAGTTTGCGCTGTTGTATATCCCATAAAAGGACTGACAAAACTGGCAAAAGACGTGCCATATTTAACTTGGCACGTCTTTTGCTCTATCACTTGATAGATTATCGTAGGATTTTCTCGTTAATTGACATCGTTGAGCCATTTTTGCCTATCGGTTTCCAAATAACACTTCAAGTTGTAAGTGTTGTGAGAGCAATACAAAACATAGTTATTAACCATAAAAAGTATAGCGAAATTATGGAGAAAGTATTTATCCTTAAATCCGCAACTCCATTCCCGAAGTGCTACCTACATAAAGAGAAATGGACTTTTGATTCGTAAGATAACCATTAAGTCCTCGCGTCCGTTTCAATGCGCATACCATCCCCTTACCCCATAAAGCGACTTGAGGCAATACGCAATCAGTGGCCATCAAGTGATGTAAATCATCCGGAAGAAGTTTTGAAGGCTTCTGCATATGCATGGTTGTCGGTGTAGATATTCAGCACACATTGCCTTGCGGTCTTAATCCACTTGGCAGGTACTGAAATGAATTTGAAGACAAACGTCTTGATACGGCTGGTTTCCTTGAGCCCGAACTTCTTCACTTCAATCCTTTGCATGATGGCCTTGTAGAAATTGCGTATCAGTGCCGTCAGGAGCAGGAACACGGTATTTTCCGCCATGAAGGATTTAGGCAGTCTGTCCCATCCAAACCCATTGTTCATGTCATCAAAGACGCGTTCCTTGCCACCGCGCATGTTATAGAACTCCACGATGTCCCTCATGGATGATTCGTAATCGTTGGTCAGGATGCAGCGGTATGTATATTCCCCCTCCCACAGGTCCGGTCCACTGCCCATGCGTCTCTGTCTCTGGATTACCAGGCGATACGGTTTGCCCTTCCACTTCTCAACGAGAATGGAGTTCAACTCAAACACGATGCCGTTTATCTCTTCCTTCTTCCACCCTCTGAGCGCGAAGATGTCATCATAGAGCGAGCAGCAGCGGTTGGCGCGTATGTAGAATGTCCTGCAATGCTTCCTGACCTCATCCACAATGTCTTCAGAGCATGAGCCGCAGTCGGCCCTGAAGCGTTTGACTGTCAGCTTCTTCTCTTCAAGTCTCTCAAAATCTCTTTAGCGTGTCCTTCTGGTGAAGCGTACATTGTGTTGCGTCGCTGTTCTCTATGCCGACATCATGTCGCCGATAACGGGCACAACCGGACCTGTTACCAAGA
>NZ_DS981459.1:54310-55654 GCF_000154845.1 Phocaeicola coprocola DSM 17136
CGCTACAGGTGCGGAGTGTGGGGTGAAGGGAAAGATGACTCATTAAGTGGGCGGTGACATCCTCAACGCAAGAACCGCCGCAGAAGTAAACGCATAGGAGGGAGCGGATGATTTCGCTGTATTGATAACCATAGAGTTTGCATCTCAACCCAAGTGTTGAGTCAATTGTAGAGGAGAGAAGGGAGGTAAATTGCTCCATGATTGGAAATATGCCTCCAAAAGGAGTGAGTCTTTCGGATTTTATTGCTACCTTTGCCATGCCTGTTGCGGTTTTCTTTGTCTTTGGATTCGCAACACTAAGGTAAGTGAAAACGCTGACATGGCAAAAACCTGGGCAACAAAATGTTGCTCAGGAACTTATAAAAATAATTATCAATTATGTTGCGGAATTAAGGTTTAGGAAAATTCAGAAAGGAACAATTCAAGTATTCACCTGTAAGAAGTTACTAATGACAAAAAAGAAATTGCCCGTTCGTTTTACGGGTCAGCACTTTACTATTGATAAAGTGCTAATAAAAGATGCAATAAGACAAGCAAATATAAGTAATCAGGATACGGTTTTAGATATTGGGGCAGGCAAGGGGTTTCTTACTGTTCATTTATCCTTAAATCCGCAACTCCATTCCCGAAGTGCTACCTACATAAAGAGAAATGGACTTTTGATTCGTAAGATAACCATTAAGTCCTCGCGTCCGTTTCAATGCGCATACCATCCCCTTACCCCATAAAGCGACTTGAGGCAATACGCAATCAGTGGCCATCAAGTGATGTAAATCATCCGGAAGAAGTTTTGAAGGCTTCTGCATATGCATGGTTGTCGGTGTAGATATTCAGCACACATTGCCTTGCGGTCTTAATCCACTTGGCAGGTACTGAAATGAATTTGAAGACAAACGTCTTGATACGGCTGGTTTCCTTGAGCCCGAACTTCTTCACTTCAATCCTTTGCATGATGGCCTTGTAGAAATTGCGTATCAGTGCCGTCAGGAGCAGGAACACGGTATTTTCCGCCATGAAGGATTTAGGCAGTCTGTCCCATCCAAACCCATTGTTCATGTCATCAAAGACGCGTTCCTTGCCACCGCGCATGTTATAGAACTCCACGATGTCCCTCATGGATGATTCGTAATCGTTGGTCAGGATGCAGCGGTATGTATATTCCCCCTCCCACAGGTCCGGTCCACTGCCCATGCGTCTCTGTCTTTGGATTACCAGGCGATACGGTTTGCCCTTCCACTTCTCAACGAGAATGGAGTTCAACTCAAACACGATGCCGTTTATCTCTTCCTTCTTCCACCCTCTGAGCGCGAAGATGTCATCATAGAGCGAGCAGCAGCGGTGGCG